>NZ_SLYF01000005.1:0-436293 GCF_004343105.1 Sphingomonas sp. PP-CC-3A-396
GTTGACACCGTTGCCGTTCGTCTAGCGCTGCGGTGCCTTTGGTCGCACTGCCCCGAACGCTGGCCTCTCGTGATGTTCTGGGAAGGTGCCCAGCAAGATAACGAGATCGGCCGTAGCCAGAACGTTACCGCTTCGTTCAATGGGATCGTGCGCCAGCTGCGCCGTTCGGGTGCGTATTCAGAATTCAGCAGTTCGAAGTAGGGCCTCGGTCGCCGGTGATTGTGTCGACCGCTGCGGCGACCCTACGCCAATCTTCGACGGCAACACGGTCGCCTAGTGCGTCGCTTAACTGGTCGATGATATATTCCGCGGTCATCTCACCATGCTCGGCAAGTATGGCTCCGGCCTGCACCCAAACCTCGCGGTCCGTCATCATCGCCGACTTAGCCAATGATCACGACCTTCAACTCTTCGCTCGTTCCGTCTTTAAAGTGAACGAGCACCCGATCCGGCAAGACATCGACCCGCATCTTCAGGACGCGCCCGCGCTCGCTGCGGACCTGAACAATCACGTCGGGGCCGAGATCGTGCTCAAAAACGGCGATGTCCTTTGTGGCGTCCGCGGCGATCGCGTGGACGATTTTGCGAACCGTCATATGTCGAGGTTACGCCGCTCGATCTCGGCAAGGAGTGTTTCAGCGGCCAGCGCGCAGGGTTCACCTCCAGTTTCCTGATAAGCCGCGATCAAGTCCGCGTCTGTCACTTGGGCAACCAGCGTTCCAATCTCCCCCTGCATTTCAACTATCGCGGACGAGGCCATAGGATCGACACCCATAGAGCCGACCGACATGTCCAGCATCGGGGTTGGCATGAGCGCGATCGCGTCCTGCGCGTTCAGAAGCCGCTGCAATTCGGCAAGGAGGGGTGAAGGGTGGCAGGGCTCAGACATGTCGAGAGCCTATGCGCGGTCGACCGATTCGGGCAAACTGTTCCCATGATCGCCTTCCCAATCCGCTATTCAGCTACCGCCTTCTTCGTCGTCAGCTGCCTCGTCAGGGCAGCGCTGCAGAACTCGGTCGAGAGCCGATATCAAATTCTCGCGTACTGCATGCTTGCAGTGGTAATCGAGATCATCAGTTCCGTGTCGAGCAGGAGGTCGTCAGTGTTGCGGGGCGTCATTCATGCGGCGGCCGGCACTGCTGGCGTCCTCCTCATCAAATTTCTTATTGAGAGCTAGGCGGGCAACGTGGACGAACTCACCACCTCCATAGTCGGCATCGACTTTCCGAACGGGGACGCGAGCAAGAGCAACAGGCGGATGGAGTGCATGATGTGCGCCCCGGGTGACCTGGTGGAGTTGAGGCACGAGCCGAAGAACCCGTTCGACGAGAACGCGGTTGCCGTCTGGTCCGATCGAGGCACCCAGCTGGGCTACGTCAGCGCCGAGCGTGCGCCCCTGATCGGCAAGCGGATGAAGGAAGACGACGCGACCGCCGTCTTCCAGGCGATGCACGGGAACGGGGCCTATATCCGGATACGGTTCGGAGACGGGTTACCTACCCTGCCCCCGCCCGTCCCCGACGTCGAGAAACGCCCTCCTCCCCGCCAGATGCGGCCAGCGCGGCGACCAGTGTACGATCCTCAGGCCTTTTACCCAGACGAAGACGGTCCCGAGTTCGGCGCTTAACATTAGGTTGTCGGCCGGGCTTCACCTATGTCAGAAGAATGAAACCCAGCAAATTCGTTTCGCACTATGAGCGCATGTTGGGTCGCCCCCTGCAATCTGACGAACTCGCCGCGATCGCTTCGGCCCGCAAAAATAGCGACGGCAAACGGGATGCGGTCAAAGCAATGCGTGCTGCGCTGCTTGAGGTCGCGCCCGCCGCGCGCCGCGGTTACCGAGAACTCAACCTGACCTGACCCCCGGTGTACGATCCCCACGCGTTCTATCCGGACGAAGAAGGCCCCGAGTTCGGAGCCTGACAGATTGCGCGGTGTTGTTGCAACCGTGCCGATCCGCATGCGGAGAGCAGCTGGTCGGACAGAGTCGACGCCGCCTCAATATCTATCGTGGCAACGACTCCCGGTGCCTCGACGAGGACCATGCCTTCGCTTGCTGAGACATTGAACGCCTCACAACTTAACGGTGCTGTCATCGGGTTTCTCCAATGACAGGGTAACGGTCTTTCTTGCCCTTAGCCCCGAACAGGTTGACGTATGTTAACACGGTTTGTCGTGTTCTATCCTGATGAAGAAGGCCCCGAGTTCGGAGCATAGGAAGATCCGATCACCATCTCGTCGGTGAGATCGAAGTGAGCCGCGCATCCTTCGCGAAAGCCCGCCATCCACTCCGTAAAGGCTATCGACCCTTTAAAATAGCGGCAATCCCGCGACACCCCGCCTGCCCGACCAACGTCCTCCCCCTCGATGAAATATATCGATGCTCGCGACGGAGCGCTTGGATCATTGCGAGGGGGCATATCGCAGCATATCGTCGCCAGGGGCTGGATGCATAGGCCTATCGCCTGCCTCGATTGCTTACAATTCCGACCATATCGACCTTGGTTACCCGCGAATCCGGTCACCATCTCTGTCGCGTTAATCTCGACGCGCTAGATAGCCCGCATGCTGTTCCCGCCTGATTTCAATCTGATCGACCTCGAGACTGCGCGGCGACATCACATTATGCTGGCGACGTTGGCCGTAACCGTACCGGTGATGGAATTTCATATGAACCTCGCCCAGTTTTACAGAGAGCGAGCGATCGCACTTCTGCACGCTGCGGGGCGGCCAGCACATCACGGCGAACCTAGCTTGAAGCTCGTCGACGGCGGAAAGGAAGAAGCCGTCGACTCGATTTGCCGACCTCCCCGCGTTCTATCCTGATGAGGAAGGGCAGGAGTCCGAAGCCTAATCCTTCAACGCTAAGCCAAGAATATGATTTACCACCGGTTCGGGCAGTGGATTAGCTACGTCGAAACCGAACTCGCCGGAGTGCGCCCAAGCGACCCAGCCCGAATAACGGGCGAACGCTGGCACTTCTACCGCTAAGAATTGCCCCGTTTTAGCGGGATAGCCCGTCCGGACCCGGAAACCGTGGGTGGCGATGTCGATCAAAGTGGCGGAAAATGGCTCACCTCCTGGCGCCATCAAAAACGCGGGAAGATGGATCAGCGCTCGACTGGCGGTCCGCTCATCTTCTGGCAGCCAGCTTGGTTTGCGCGACGGATGGTCATGAAAGCTCATCGGCCTTCCGTCGCACGTGTGGCTGAAGAACGCGTTAACCGGCTTTGTTTAGGACGCTTTTGTAACAACCTTATCCGTCATCAACCTTCTATCCTGATGAGGAAGGGCCGAAGTTCGCGGCTTAGATAGTCCGCCCGCTAAGCATCACGCTTTCGAGTCTGCGTTGATTTCGCTTTCCTACTCGGGTGCAACCCAAGGCCCTCACGCGCTTCGAAAGCGGGCTTAAGTTCAAGCTCGGCCTTCAGGCGAGGAACCGCACTCTCTGCAGTAGCTGCCAATGTAGCAAATGCGTCTTGAGCAAAAGTCAGTGTTTCTATCGACACCATATCAGAATCTACCTTCGGCTCGGTCTCGATGCGGAAGGCGACGCGGTCGTCATCTGTAAGCCCTAAAAGAACGCCATGAGCGGCAACGTTGCGGCCGCGTATTATTGCACGAAAGGCATGGTTGTCGAAGCACATGTCGTGGGTAGCGACTTGATCCGGGCCATGGGCGAGCGCGAACTGACGAGCAGCTTTGACCTTCTTCGTTATCGATGATCGGCCAATTAGAACGAGCAACTGGCCCTCCGAGAAGCCCCCAAGCCTGCCAAGGTGCATAGTAACCACGTTTTCAATATCAGCGCATGCCCGTAGCAACCGTCCCATTGCCGTGAACATGGGTTCGGTGATTTGAAACGGCCGTAGTTTTGATCCTACGGTGCTATACTCCTGGTCAGGTCCAGCCATTACGCTAGGCTACACGCCCCTACGCCCCACGCAATACGACAAGCCGCGCGGCGCTCTTCGCCTAGCGACAACCTGCGATCTCCAATGCTCGGACGGACCCCGTAAACCGCCATTGCGAAGCAGCACGACTGACACCATCGGAAGGTCTGAAGGCCCTCATCCCTGCGCTCGGTCAACACCCGGTTACGCGTCCCCGGCATGCATTCGCCGGCGCAGGTATGGCAGGTGCCACCTCCCCGCGTCGTGACCATCTTGCCGGAAATGGCGACCTCCCCGTTGCCGAAGTCACCAGCGAACGGGTCGTCGGCAAGCGCTTCGGCTTCCCATCGGAATGGCTTCGTCATGTCCTCGCGCTCCTGAGGTTGGGATAGAGGGTGTCGATGATCACCATCGCGGCCCGTTCAATGTTACACCGCAAATTGCCGGTCTCTAGCGGGGGGACCAGTATTCACGCCAACGTAACAATTTTCCAGCAGGGGTATGATCCACACGAGTGAATTGCCAATGCCAGTTGCCTCAGTCAACCTATGTTATGACCGCTTTGCCGGTCATGAGCAGCGAACGCGCGATCTCGTCGCGAACTCGTTTAAAGGCTGCCTAATTACAGCGGATGGCAATACGTATGGAATTGCCATCAGAAATCTGTTGGCCAGTGGCTTCACGATCGAGTCCAAACAACGCCTCGAGTTAGGTACAACGATACGAGTGAAGTGCTCTGGCGTAATGTTCAAAGACGCGTACGTTAGACGGCGCAACGGTTTCGACTACGGGTGCGAGTTTAGTCGAACCGCCTGCTAGCTCGGAGTGTCAGGGTCTTGGACGGATAAAGCCGTAGCACGGTGCTCGGCTTGGGAAAGCGCTTCTAATAGCAGTGCAGCGATCGCCGTTTCACCCTCAGCGTTTGCGATATCCAGCGACCACGCAATAGCGGCGCGTAATAGGTCGCTTGGTTCAAATGATGACGGTGGCATGTCGGGGCTGCTACGAGGGCACGTAAAGCTTTACCATCTCCCGTTTGTACAAATTAGCCATTGGTTCACCTTGGGACAAGCTTGAATGGTGACTGGCCAAGGACTTGAATTATCAAACCAATTGACAGGTTTGATCAAGTCTATGGTTAATCACATTGTCGCTGCCGGCGGTCTCAACGTAGAGCGCGGGGACCATGCGACGCCCCCCAATGCATGTGGGGGGTCGGCGGGGTTTATCCCGACCCGGCGAACGTGCAACAGGGGCCTCAGTTCGATAGGCGCCGGGACGGCGCAAACGAGCGCTCACCAAGGCGCATAGGTTCTCGGTCATGCACCCACGAGATCACGAAAGAGGATAGGCTGCTCGGTGCCATCGCCGTAGACGCTGTCCAGCCATGCCGCCGCGCTGGGCTCGTCGCCCTGCCATTTGTCGGGATAGGTCTTCTCGGCGATCAGCCGGCGGATCAGCGCTTCCTCTTCGGCATTGATCAGGTCAATGCCACGCTCTGGCGTCCCGGCCGCCACGGCGCCGGCGCAGACCCGGCGCTGGATGTCGAGGATCTGCTCCAGCGCGATCGCGCGCGCTTCGAGCGTCAGCGGACCCATCCGCTGCGGGTTTTTCGCGATCGACCCGTCCTTCAGCCGCTCGACGCCGGACTTCCGGTGGCGCTGCGCGGGAACCCGCATCCACCGATAGATCGGACGGAGCTCGAGCAGCGGCGTCAGATGCGTCCAGCCGGGCGTCGCGACGATGACGGCGAGCGCGGTATCCTCCGCGGCGGGCGGGCAGCCGGTGCAGCCCGTGCGCGCATTGACCTCAACAGCGTCATCCCCGCCGTATGCGTCCGCTAGGATCGCCGTAGGCCAGCCGCCGAACTCCTCGCGCGGCGCGTAGACCTTGAGCCAATCCCAGACGATGCAGACTCCCCAGTGGAGGATCGGTGCAAGCGTCGCGATCCGCCCGCGGATACCCGGCGAGTTTGGAAGGACCTGCTGATACCAACCCTGCCCGCACTCGGCGCCATCCTTCGAGCACGACATGCGGATCCGGCCGTCACGCACTGCGCTCTCTCCCTCGCGCACGCCGGTGATCGTCAGTAGCGTACCCGGCAGCCGCTCCAGTACTTCCGCCATCGCCGCGGCCATCGGGTCGACCTTGATCTGGCGGGTGCACCAGCGAAGCGTGTTGTTGTTGGGTGGCGGGACGCCGCGACCGAGGATGTACGGCATGAACCGCTTCTCGATCGGCGCACGTACGACGATCACCTCGATCCAATTCCGCTCGGCCAGTTTCGCCATGATCATCTCGGCAGCGGCCTGGATCGGCGGAAGCTCCTGTCGCGTGTCGGCGTACAGCACGTAGAGCCGCTCGGGCTGGGGCAGTTCGCCGGCGTCGATCAGATAGATGATCAGCGTCAGCGTTGCCGTGCTGTCCTTGCCGCCGCTGTAGGCGACCGCGACATGCTCGTGCTGATGCCAGTACGCGCGGAGCGATGCGAGCGTCATCTCGACCGCATCTTCGTGAAGCATGCGCGCGCCGCGGGCGAACAGGTTGTCGATCGCCATCAGATCGAACCCCCGAGTCGCGCCGGAAAAATTAACTGGAATGAGGCTCTGACGGTTTTCCATTTCACACCCTTTGTCTAGGTGGAAACAGTGAAGGTTTTCCGGTATTCTCGCGTCAGAAGCGCAGACTTCTGCCCTGTCGGGTTAATTTACACTTAACCATATTTGCGCAAGGCTAAACCGCGGAAATCGGCCATTGGCACCGGTCTTGCTAGGTCGCGGCCATGTGGACTCGCTTTGCCCGCCTCTTCATCATCAAGACCAAGTTCGAGGCATTCCTCGTCATCTACGGCCTCGGGCTCGGCGCGGTCGAACGCGGCATCCATTATCTCCAGCAATATCCCGGCTATGGCGGCTGGATGCTGTTCGCCGCCTGCCCGATCGCAGTCTTCATGGCAGGCGGGCGGATCATCGACTCGCTCGAACACAGCCGAGAACGCTGACCGCGTCAGGATTTCTGCTGCGACAGATGCAGATAGCGGCTCGAGAAATCGGCGAGTTCGCGCAACGCATCCCAGCGCGGAAAGCTGATCCGCCGCCGGTTGCGCGAGATCAGACCGTCCGCTTCGAGCGACTTGATCGTCCGATTGACGTGCACCGCGGTCAGCCCGAGCGCATCGCCGAGCTGTTCCTGGCTCATCGGCAGCTCATAGCCGGTCTCGTCGACCAGCCCCTGCATATCGAGCCGGATCGCGAATTCGCACAGGAAATGCGCCAGCCGCGACCGCGCATCGCGCCGGCCGATATTGAGGATCCATTCGCGGAAGATCGATGCCTCGACCAGCGTGTTGACGAAGATTGCATTGCCGATCGACGCTCGCGTCCGGGCGAGATCGCGCAATGCGGTCCGCGAGATCGTCGCGACGTCCGCGCGGGTCAGCGTCTGCACATTGTGATCGGCGACGTCGAGAAACAGGTGCTGGAAGTCCAGCGCCTCCCCCGGCACGTGCAGTGACACGATCTGTCGCATCCCCGAGCCGGTCAGCTTCTGGCGGTATGCAAACCCGGACAGCAAGACGGCGCATTGCTCGGGCGCGTCGCCTTCGCGGACGAGGTAGGACGACGGTTCGTAGGTTCGCAGCGTATACGGTAACGCCAGCAATGCGCGACGATCAGCTTCGTGCAGAACCGCGTGTGTTTCGAGCTTTCGCACCATCAAAGCCAAGGGGGCCAAAGGGGAAATCACAGCACCATGATCCGTCAGAACATCGTTCAAATGCGTTCTCCCGCACAAATCGGGGCGGGAGCACATGCCTCTCTCGGCCGTCAGCGCCCAAGGATCGGCTGTCGGTAAAAGACGATAACATATTCGGATAAGGCTTATCGTAACATTTGGTCTTCACGCAAAATAAACCTGCGTTAAAATCGATAAGCTATGACCCCGGGTCTATCGAAGGCGATGCTGCCAGCATCTTCGACTATACTGGCCTGTCGGGACATTGCCTTTGCGCCGTAGCGTTTTATCCATACGGATATCGATCACGTGATGCGTTACGGTTTGACGGATGTCGCGCTGCTGATTTCATCCAATGCGCCTTGCAGACAATCAATACAATCGCTCAGCTTGGCACCGAATAGCGGATTGTCGCCCTCATCGGCGATCCGCAGCGCTTCCTCGATCAGGAAGACCATCGATTTTAAACGCGCGACTGCCTGCGCTTTGCTATGCATTCCGGCCTCCGTTCACGCATGATGGTCGTTGCGACCAGTTCGGTGCAGTTGGCGATGATTAACCATTCCCGGTGTCGGCAGGCAAGATGCCAATTGCGGTCGGTGCGCGCGGCGTCGTGCGTCGCCCAGGCGCGCTCAGACCGGGCGTTTCCAAGACTGGACAAGACCAGCGATCAGACCGTCGACCGAATCCACCTGTGCCGCAAGCCGCTGGTGCAACAATCCCGCGGCGTCGCGAAAGCGCCGCGCGAGCGCGTTGTCGGGGACGATACCGAGACCGACTTCATTCGAGACGAGAATGATACGCGCCTCCGCGCAGGCGAGCGTCGCTAGCAAAACATCGACTTCTTGGTCGATGTCGATATCGGCGAGCAATAGGTTGGAAAGCCATAAAGTAAGGCAATCGACGAGGATGACCGTGTTCGCGCCATCCACCTCGCGCAATGCGGCGGCAAGGTGGGTTGGGGCTTCGACGGTCTGCCACCGCGCATCGCGGTCGGTCCGATGCCGCGCTATCCGATCGCGCATCTCGTCGTCGAATGCCTGCGCGGTCGCGATATACACCAGCGGCCCCGCCGATGATGCCGCGGCGGCTTCGGCGACGGCCTGCGCATGACGGCTCTTGCCGGACCGCGCCCCGCCGAGCACGAACAGGCTCCTACCGAACGACGGGCTGGTTTGTAATGGCGGCATGGTCTCTCCTTGGCGCTTGCAGCGCGCGTCCGGAATGACGATGAGCGGCGCAAGATCAAGCGAAAGGATATCATGACGGGGTTGCGCGCGCATGGCGGGAGGGTCGATCTCGCCGCAACCCTGTACCCCGATGCCCCCACCCCGTGGATCGATCTGTCGACCGGGATCAACCCGTGCGCCTGGCGGTCCGATCCGTTGCCGCCCGTCGATCTCACGACACTACCATCGCCGGCATCGATCGCGGTGCTCGAAGAAGCGGCGGCTGCAATGTTCGGAACCGATTCCGCGTGTGTTCTCGCGTTGCCGGGCAGCGAGATCGGACTACGCTTGCTGGCCGGTCTCGATCTGCCACGGCCCGCCCGATTTGTAGCGCCGAGTTACGCAACCCATGCGGAAGTGTTCGGACACGCCAGCGCAGTTATGCGACCGACCATCGATAACATCGAAGACGGAACGCTGCTGCTCGCAAACCCGAACAATCCGGATGGACTACTCGCCAAACCAGAGCGCCTGCTCGCCGTGACGCGAAACGGCGCATGGCTGGTAGTCGACGAAGCGTTTGTCGACCTGGTCCCATCGTACAGCATCGTCCCGCATCTTCGGCCGTCCGACCGGGTCATCGTTTTTCGCTCGTTCGGCAAGACGTTCGGCCTGCCCGGAGTCCGGCTCGGTTTCATGATCGCCCCGCCGGCACAGGTTGCCGCGATGCGCCACCAGCTGGGAAGCTGGCCGGTTTCCGCCTGCGCAGTGGCTTATGGGACGGCCGCCTACCGTGATAGCGCCTGGATCGATGCGACCCGTCTCGCCTGCATCGCCCGGGCGGCACGACTGGACACGATGCTGGCGCGCCACGGGCTGCACGCGACCGGTGCCTGCCCCCTGTTCCGGCTCGTGGAAAGCAGCGCCGCAGCCGCGATATTCAACCGTCTGGCGCATGCCGGGATACTGACGCGCACGTTCGACCATGCGCCACACTGGCTGCGGATCGGCCTGCCACGCGACGACATCGCCTTCGACCGGCTGGACCGAGCGCTGGCGCATGGCTGAGCCGATAGCGGTCCTAGCGATAGCGATCGACGCTGCGATCGGCTGGCCGGCCGCACTCTATGCACGGATAGGGCATCCGGTAGGCGGGTTCGCGCGGTTGATCGGCGCCGCCGAGGCACGCTGGAACGATCCGCGAACATCGTTTGCGACCCGTCGGGCGGCGGGTGTCTTGACGATGATAGTCGTCGTCGGGGTCGCGGTCGTCATCGCGCTCGCGCTAGACGTCGTTCTGCGAATGCTGCTCGGGTCTTCCGCCTGGATCGCGATCGCCTTGTTAGCCGCGCCGGGACTCGCGATCCGTAGCCTGCACGATCATGTCGTTCCCGTGGCGCATGCGCTGAGAGCGAGCGACCTCCAGACTGCCCGTGACCGCGTTGGCATGATCGTCGGGCGGGATGTCGCGTCGCTCGATGAAGCCGGCGTCGCGCGGGCGGCGATCGAGAGCCTTGCCGAGAGCGTGTGCGATGGCGTCGTCGCGCCACTGTTCTGGTTGCTCGTGGCCGGGCTGCCGGGACTGTGGGCGTATAAGGCGATCAACACGGCCGACAGTTTGATCGGGCACCGTGAAGAGCGCTGGCGTGCGTTCGGCTGGGCTGCGGCACGGACCGATGATTTGGCCAATCTGATCCCGGCGAGGCTGAGCGGCGTGCTGCTGTGCGTCGCCGGGCTCGGCGGTTGGCAGACGATGTGGCGCGATGCCGGCAACCACGCCTCGCCGAACGCCGGCTGGCCAGAGGCGGCAATGGCGGGCGCGCTTGGCCTGCGTCTCGCCGGGCCGATCGCCTATGACGGGGTGAGCGTCGCCAAGCCCTATATCGGCGATGGCCGTGCGGACGCTACCGCCGCCGATCTACGCGCCGCGCTCGGCATCTATCGCCGAGCGTGTGTGCTCCTGTTTGTCATTGCCGGAGGGATCGCATGGGCGCTCTGATGCTCCAGGGAACCGGCTCCGACGTCGGCAAGTCGGTGCTCGTCGCCGGGCTATGCCGCGCGTTCGCCAATCGTGGGCTGTCGGTGCGCCCGTTCAAGCCGCAGAACATGTCGAACAACGCCGCCGTCACCGCCGATGGCGGCGAGATCGGTCGCGCGCAGGCGACACAGGCGATCGCCTGTCGCGTCGAACCCATCGTCGACATGAACCCGGTGCTGCTGAAGCCGCAGGGCGACCGCACCTCGCAACTGATCGTCCGCGGGCAGGTCCGCGGCACGCTTGCCGCCGCGCGCTGGCGTGAAGGGCGCGAAGGGCTGCTGGTCGATGTTCTCGGCAGCTTCGAGCGACTGTCGGCAGGCTGCGATCTCGTCGTCGTCGAAGGCGCGGGGAGCCCGGCGGAGATCAACCTGCGCGCCGGCGACATCGCCAACATGGGGTTCGCGCGCGCTGCCGGCGTTCCCGTGGTGCTGGTCGGCGATATCGACCGCGGCGGCGTGATCGCGGCGATCGTCGGCACGCGTGCGGTGATCGATCCGGCCGACGCGGCGATGATCCACGGCTTCCTGATCAACAAGTTCCGCGGAGACCCCGCGCTGTTTGACGACGGATATCGCGCGATCGAAGCGCGCAGCGGGTGGCGCGGGTATGGCGTCGTGCCGTGGCTGGCGGATGCGGTACGGCTGCCGAGCGAGGACGCCGTGATCCTCGAACGCCCCGCCGCTAGCGCACAGCGCCGCGTCACGATCGCCTGCCCGATCACGCCGCGGATCGCCAATTTCGACGACCTCGATCCGCTTCGGCTGGAGCCGGGTGTCGCATTGATGATGGTACCGCCGGGCTCGCCGATCCCCGACGTCGACATGATCGTACTCGCCGGATCAAAGGCGACGATCCCCGACCTCGCCTTCGTCCGTGCGCAGGGATGGGACATCGACATCCGCGCACATCATCGCCGCGGCAAGCCGGTGCTCGGGCTTTGCGGGGGCTACCAGATGCTCGGCCGCAGCATCGCCGATCCCGACGGGATCGAGGGGCGGGCGGGTCGTGTCGACGGGCTCGGGATGCTCGACATCGACACGGTCCTTACCGGCCGCAAGACGCTGGAGCGGGTGCGCGGCCGGGCACAGGGCGCGGCATTCGAGGGCTATGAGATGCACATGGGCGCGACCACCGGACCCGCCACCGCGCACCCGGTCGGCCACCGCGCCGATGGCAGCCCCGAAGGCGCGACGAGTGCGGACGGACTGATCTCGGGCAGCTACGTCCACGGCCTGCTCGCGCTGGCCGAGCAACGCGCGGCGTGGCTGGCTCGGCTCGGCGTCGCGGCGAGCGGACCCGATCATGGCGCGTCGATCGACGCCGCGCTCGATGCGATCGCCGCGACGCTTGAACGCCATGTCGATCTCGATGCGCTACTCGCGCTAAGCGAGCGCGCCGGCCACCGAGAGCGCAACTAGCAGCCCGGTCTCGACGATCTCGATCCCGGCGCCATGCGCATCGCCGGTCACGCCGCCCAGCGTCCGCCGCAACCATGCCGCGACGCCTAACGTGAGCAGCGGTAGGGCGACCAGTGCAGGCACCGCAACCGCCGCGAGCGCAAGCACAAGTCCCCACCCCAGCAGGTCACGCGTTCGGACCGCGCCGGCGACGGCCGCGCCCAGCCCGCCGGGCCGCAGCGGCGGCAACAGTCTCGCCCAGACGAGCGGTCCCATCCTTGCCGCGCACGGCACGAGGATCAGCGTCCAGCCCATCCCCGCCGCGTGGAGCAATACCAGCTTGGCCAGCACCTGACCGACGATCGCGACGACGCCGAAGCTCCCGATATACGGATCGGCCATCACCGTGAGCAGCCGCGTCCGATCGCCATGCGCCGCGCCCAACCCATCCGCGAGGTCGGCGAGCCCGTCGAGATGCAGCGCCCCCGTCACTGCGATCCAAGCCAGCAACGCAGCGCAGGCCCCCGTCCAAGGATCGACCAGCGTACCCAGCCAGCCGGCCGCCGCGACGATCAGGCCGATCGCGAGACCGACGACAGGGTAGCACCGGATCGCTGCCGCGAAATCCTCTGCCTCGACGTCGACGCGCGGCATCGGCAGGCGGGTGAGGAAGCCGAACGCGATGATCAACCGCTTCATGTCGCCAAGCCGACGATCTGCACGGTCCGCGTCGGGCCCGGCCATATCCGCAGCGACACCAGCGCGGCATAGGGGAGGTCGAACGCCCAGTTCTGCCTTCGATCGAACCCGCACAACTCCGCGAGCGCCGCCCGGATCGCGCCGCCGTGCGTCACGACGAGTGTCGAGACCTGCGGCATCGCGGCCAGTGCCTGCGCGACCCGGTCCTGCAACGCGGACCAGCGTTCGCCATCCGGCGGTGGTGACGCATCGGGATCGTCGTAGAATGCGGCCAATTCGGCGGGATCGATTGCCGCCGGGGCCAGCCCGTCCCATGCCCCGAAATCGAGTTCGCGCCAGCGTGGGTCGACCTCGACCGCAACGCCTCGCGGTTCACCGATCGCCGCCGCACAGGCGCGTGCGCGGATCAGATCGGAGGCCTTGATCCGTTCGATCGCAAGACTCTCGGCGCGTGCCATACAGGCGGCAATCCCTCCCTCGGTCACCGGGTCGTCGGTCCGTCCGAGCATTCGCCCCGCCACTTCAAGCGCCCCGTGCCGCATCAGGTGCAGCATGTACGCACTCACGCAGCCGAAACGCCCGCCTCGGCGAACGTCGCCATCTCTGCATGCGCGGCCAGAGCGGCCCGGACGAGCAACGTCGCCGTCGCAGCACCGCTCGCCTCGCCCAGCCGCATCCCGAGCGAGAGCAACGGCTCGAGCCCCATTCGCTCGAGCAAAAGATGATGCCCCGGCTCGGCCGAGACATGTCCGGCAAGGCAATGCGCGAGAATGTCGGGACACGCCGCAGCCAAGGGCGCGACCGCCGCACAGCAGATGAACCCGTCGAGCATCACCGGCACGCCCGCCAGTCGCGCGGCAACCACCGCGCCTGCGATCGCCGCCAACTCGCGCCCACCGAGCCGCCGCAAGATCTCGAACGGCGTGCTCAGCCCGTCCCGGTGCAGCGCGACCCCGGCTTCGACCACCGCGATCTTCCGCGCGATGCCCTCATCGTCGACCCCCGTGCCCGGCCCGACCCAGTCGCTCGCCGACCCGCCGAAGCTCGCCAGACACAGCGCCGCGGCGGTCGTCGAATTGCCGATCCCCATTTCGCCGAGTACAATCAGGTCCGGCGCATCTGTGACCGCCGCCGCGCCCGCGTTCAACGCGGCAAGGCATTCGTCCTCCGACATCGCCGGGGCTTGCGTGAAATCCGCCGTCGGTCGGTCGAGATCGAGCGATACGATCTTCAGCTCAAGGCCCGCCGCCCGCGACAGCGCGTTGATCGCCGCGCCGCCATGCTCGAAATTGGCGACCATCTGCGCGGTGACCGAGGCCGGAAACGCACTCACACCTCGCGCGACGACGCCGTGGTTGCCCGCGAATACCACCGCGCTCCCGCGATCGAGCCGGGGCAGCGGGTTACCCTGCCAGCCGGCCATGAACACCGCTATATCCTCCAGCCGCCCCAGCGAGCCCGGCGGCTTGGTCAGTTCGCCTTGTCGGACGATCGCCGCGGATCGCGCCGCCGCGTCCGCCTGCGGCAAGCCGCGCAAGGCCGCCAGAAACCCGGCAGGCGTCGCGAACGCGGTCATTCGACGACGAAGCCGGCGGGCGGCGTGCGGGTGATGAAATGCCCCTTCACGCCCTGCGGCCATTGCTTGAACGGCACCTGCCCGAACGCGCTCTCACCGTAGAGCCGCGCGTAATCGAGGATCGCGCGCGCGGCGTCTTCGGTCGGTTCGAACCGGCCGAGCACATAGCCGACCTTGGCGGGTGCGCGCAGGTGGATCGTGCAGAAATCCTGGCATGCGAACAGGCACGGCATCTCCTGCACCGCGACGTCGGCATAGGCCGGATCGCTCGCCTGCACCGCCTTCAACGCGCTGACCAGCCGCGCGCCGCCGCGAACGCCTTCGCCGTCGTCACGCGCATCGGCGGAATGGCGGCACGTGTTGCACGCGACCACCGCGACGCCGCCTTCGACCGGCTTCAACATGTCCGTTCCCGGACGATCACAGAACGATTTATACTAGGCATAGGAACCCCTTCGGACAGTCGATCCCGCACCGCGCGAAGGGCGAAAGGCGCACGCCTCCAGCCTCCGCGCGACGCGAAGCGATGTCGTCGCTCGGGGTGTTACCCGTCCGTTCGGCGCACCCTGGCCGGACGAAAGACGACCGCGACGGGCAGGTCTCCTGGCTCGCGGGTCAACGCCGTCCGCGCCGCCTTCTCGGGAGTATCCCAATGGCATGAGGCACGATGGCTCGCCGCGTACAGTTGCAGGGGCAGCCGGGTGTTTCCCGTTCCCGTTTTCATTTCCCTACGCGTTGCCGCCTCGGGAAAACCTGTCGCGGGTTGAGCGATACGCGTACGATCGACCGTAGACAAGCCGCCTCTAATCCTCCCCTGACGGGGGAGGTGGCAGCCCGTTTGGGCTGACGGAGGGGTGACCCGCCGTCGTGATCGCAATACCCCTTCGTCTGGCAAGCGCCAGCCACCTCCCCCCGCAAGGGGAGGATCAAGAAGTCAGAACTCCACGCCAGCCTGCGCCTTCACCCCCGACCGGAACGGATGCTTCACCTGCGTCATCTCGGTCACAAGATCCGCCATCTCGATCAGCGCATCCGGCGCATTCCGCCCGGTGATCACGACATGCGTCATCTCCGGCTTTGCCGCCAACACAGCGAGCACCTCGTCGACCGGCAGATACTCATAGCGCAACACGATGTTCAGCTCGTCCGTCACCACCATCGCATAGGACGGGTCCGCGATCATTCGCTTGACCTCGTCCCACGCCTCGCGCGCCACTGCGATATCCCGCGCGCGATCCTGCGTATCCCAGGTGAAGCCCTCGCCCATCGGCTTGAACTCGCACAGGTCCGGGAACGCGTCGAAGATCGCCTTCTCGCCGGTCGCCATCGCGCCCTTGACGAACTGCACCAAGCCGACCTTGCGCCCATGCCCGATCATCCGCACCGCCATGCCGAACGCCGCGGTCGACTTGCCCTTGCCCTTGCCGGTGTGGACGATGATCAGGCCCTTCTCGATCGTCTTGCTCGCGACGATCTTATCATGGACCTCCTTGCGCTTGGCGCTCTTGGCATTCTGCTCGTCGTCGGTCCGCATGATCATGTCCTCTCGCGCTCGCGCCCTGTACTGCCGATGGCGGATCGCGCCGCGCGGCGCTAGAGCGACCGACATGCTCCGCATCACCGACCTCAAGCTCCCGCTCAACCACGCCGACGAAGCGCTCCCCGCCGCGATCCGCGATCGCCTGCGCGTCACCCCGCGCGACCTGATCCGCTACACCATCGCCAGACGCGCGCACGATGCCCGCGACAAGATGGACATCCAGCTCGTCTATTCGGTCGACGTCACGCTGAAGAACGAGGACACCGTCCTCACGCGCTTCCGCAAGGATCGCCACGTCCAGCGCACCCCGGACACCGGCTACCGCTTCGTCACCAAGGGCGGCGCGAGCTACACCGGCCCCCGCCCGGTGGTGGTCGGCGCCGGCCCGTGCGGGCTGTTCGCCGGCCTGATCCTCGCGCAGATGGGGTTCCGCCCGATCATCCTCGACCGCGGCAAGGTCGTCCGCGAACGCACCAAGGATACCTGGGGTCTCTGGCGCAAAAGCGTCCTCAACCCCGAATCCAACGTCCAGTTCGGCGAGGGCGGTGCCGGCACCTTCTCCGACGGCAAGCTCTGGAGCCAGATCAAGGACCCGCGCCACTTGGGCCGCAAAGTCCTGACCGAATTCGTGAAAGCCGGCGCCCCACCCGAAATTCTCACCGAAGCACACCCGCATATCGGCACATTTCGGCTCGTCACGATGGTCGAGAGCATGCGCGAGACGATCGAGGCGCTTGGCGGCGAATACCGGTTCTCGACGCGCGTCGACGGTCTCGACATCGTCGAGGAGGCAGGTACCCGCCAACTCCGCGGTCTCCATCTCAGCACCGGGGACTATCTCGAAGCCAACCACGTCGTCTTCGCGGTCGGCCACAGCGCGCGGGACACGTTCGAGATGCTCCATGCCAAGGGCGTTTACGTCGAGGCGAAACCCTTCTCGATCGGAGTCCGCATCGAACATCCGCAATCCTGGATCGACGAAGCACGGTTCGGGCCGTGTGCAGGCCACCCCGATCTCGGCGCGGCGGCGTACAGCCTGTCGCACCACTGCAAGAACGGCCGCACCGTGTACAGCTTCTGCATGTGCCCAGGCGGCACCGTCGTCGCCGCGACGTCCGAAGAGGGCCGCGTCGCCACCAACGGCATGAGCCAATATTCGCGCAACGAACGCAACGCGAACTCGGGGATCGTCATCGGCATCGACCCCGAGCGCGATTATCCCGGCCACCCGCTGGCGGGGATCGAACTGCAACGCCACTGGGAATCGCGCGCCTATGTCGCCGGCGGCTCGAACTACAAGGCGCCTGCGCAACGCATTGGCGACCTGCTCGCAGGGCGTGCGTCGACCGCGCTGGGCTCGGTGATCCCGTCGTACAAACCGGGCGTGCATATGACTGACCTGTCGGAATGCCTGCCGGAGTTCGCGATCACCGCGTTGCGCGAGGCATTGCCGGCGTTTGGGCGCGAGATTCCTGGCTATGATCATCCCGATGCGGTGTTGACGGGGGTGGAGACGCGGACCTCGTCGCCGGTTCGGATTACGCGCGGTGATAATTTCGTGAGCCTCAACACCGCGGGATTGTTTCCGGCAGGCGAAGGCGCCGGCTATGCAGGGGGCATCCTTTCCGCCGCAGTCGACGGGATCAAAGTCGCGGAAGCGGTAGCGCTCAGCCTGACTGCGGGACCCTCCGTCCTGTAAGTAAAGCTTGTTTCCCCGCGAAGGCGGGGATCCAGTCTGGGCTCCCGCCTTCGCGGGAGAACAAGGAAGGACGTGGTACCGTACGACCATCGTCGGCACGTGTTCGAAGGGGATAGGCGCCGAAACTAGTCTGGGGCGACGGATACTTCACTTCTTCCGACCAAGCCCCGTCTCGATCAGCCAAGCCCGCGGCAATCCCGTCGGCTTCGCCACCCCGTCGAGCCGGCGCGCGCTTACCAGCGCGACGCGCTTCAGGATCATCTGGTCCTTGAACGCATCCATGCCGCCGCCGGTCGGCTTGGCGAGGATCCGCTTCACCACGTCCATCCCCGCGACGACGTGCCCGAATGCCGCATAGCCGGGATAGCCCGCGCGCGCGTCCATCGCCGGCGCCGGGCCGACGGTGATGAAGAAATTGCCGCCCGCCGATGCCGGGTTCATCCCCCGCGCCATCGAGATCGTCGCGTCGAGATGCTTGATCCCGGTCATCGCCGTGGTCTCAAGGGGGAATGGCGGCAGGATCCGCCGCGCGTCGGTGCGGATGCCCGCCTGGATGAAGCCGAGCTTCGGCGCGGATTTCTGGCGGCTCGCGCGGTAGAAGTCGGTCCCGTCGAACCGCCCGTCATCGACATAGGCCAGGAAATTTGCGGTCGTCTTCGGCGCGTGACGGGTGTCGAGCGCCAGCAGTATCGGGCCCTCGGAGGTCACCAGACGAACGCGGACGATGCCCGGTTTCGGCCCTGCGCGGTTCGGCTTTTGCGCAGATCCCGCCGTAGCGAGCGCCGCAACGGCCATTAGCCCCATCATCACACGCCGCATGTTCGACTACTCACGCCTTTACCGATGAAGGTCGGCTAGCGGTCAGGGTCGGGCGAAGCAAGCGAGGGTGATCAACGGTGTGGTTGCATCGACGGTCGTTGCCGCGCTGACCAACACCACCCCGGCGCAGGCCGGGGCCCAATTGGGGGACGGCAATAACAAAGGATCGCCCGCTATTACTGCGGCTTTGCCGATTGGGCCCCGGCCTCCGCCGGGGTGGTGCTACACGTGGTTGAACCGACGCAAACGAAGCCTACCCCTCTTCAAACATACCGCGGGATAGGCCCCCATTGCGGCGTTTGGTCGGGCAGGTCGACCATCGACTCGTCCACGAAACACCAACCCCAGCCCTCTGGTGGGTCATAGCCCTCGATGATCGGATGCCGCGTCGCATGAAAGTGCGCGGTCGCGTGGCGGTGTGGCGAGTCGTCGCAGCAGCCGACATGCCCGCATGCCCGACACAGCCGCAGATGGACCCATTCACTGCCGATCCGAAGGCAATCCTCGCACCCCTTGGCGCTCGGCGTGATCGACCGGATCGTCTCCATATGCGTGCAGCCGTAACTCATGACGCCTCCCGTTCGGCCATGTCGGCCAGCGCGACATGAACCTGCGCGACCACCGCCGCCCCCTCGCCGACCGCCGCCGCGACGCGCTTGGTCGAGCCAGCGCGCACGTCGCCGATCGCGAACACGCGCTCGCGGCTCGTCTGTAACGCGAGGGCAGCCTTGCCAGTGACGATGAACCCTTTGTCGTCGGTATCGACGCATCCTTGCAGCCATCCGGCGTTAGGATCGGCGCCGATGAACAGGAACAGGTGACGCATCGCGCACTGTTTGGTTGAGCCGTCTGTTTGGCGGAACATTGCCCCCGTGAGCCCGGTCGCGCGGTCGCCTTCGAGACCGATAATCTCGGTGCCGACATGCAGGGTGACGTTGGGCAGCGCCGCGATCCGGTCGATCAGGTATTTCGACATCGTCGCCGCCAGCGGCCGTCGCGCGATCAGGTGAAGGTGTTTCACGCGAGGCGCGAGAAATACCACCGCCTGCCCGGCCGAGTTGCCGCCGCCGACCAGCGCGACATCCTCGCCTTCGCACAATCGTGCTTCGATCGGCGACGCCCAATAGGAGACGCCCGCGCCCTCGAACATCGCCAGACCGGGAATGTCGGGCCGGCGATAGCGGGCGCCCGAGGCCACGATCACCGTCCGCGACCGGACCCGCGTGTCATCCGGCAGCGCGAGCACCAGCGGATCGTCCGCCGGCCGCGCGTCATCGCAGTCGAGCCGCGCGACCTCGAGCGGCACCGCGATCTCCGCGCCGAACCTCAGCGCCTGGTTGAACGCGCGGCCCGCCAGCGCCTGCCCTGAAATGCCGGTCGGAAACCCCAGGTAATTCTCGATCCGCGCGGACGCGCCCGCCTGCCCGCCGATCGCGCGCTCGTCGAGCACGACCACCGACAGTCCCTCAGACGCGGCATACACCGCCGCCGCCAACCCCGCCGGCCCCGCGCCGACGATCGCAACGTCGTACACCACGTCCGGATCGAGATCGGGCGTGATCCCCAGGCACGCGGCAACCTCGACATCCGACGGTCGCTTGAGGACTTTCCCGTTCGGACAGACCACCAGCGGCAGATCGGCGCGTAACACGCCGATCCGCTCGACCAGCGCACGCCCTTCCTCGTCCGACGCCGCATCGAGCACGATGTTGGGATAGCCCGACCGGGTGAGGAAACCCTGCAACCGAACGATATCGGGGCTGCCCGGCACGCCGACGATCACCGTCCCGCCACTGCCCTGTTCGATCAGCCCGACGCGGCGCAGGATCAGCGCGCGCATCACGACTTCGCCGACGTCCGCCGAGCCGACCATCAGCGCGCGCAGATGCGCCGGATCGAACGGCAGCGCGGTGCAGCCATCGGCGCCGGCGCGGCCCCCCGCGATCGAGGGGCGTCCGGCGAGCTGGTTTACCTCGCCGGTGATCTGTCCGACTCCGTGCGAGGTGATCGGCGCCTCGTGGCTCAGCCCGTCGCGGCGGATGACCTTGATCGATCCCGCCAGCACTAGCCATGCAGGCGCGCCCTGTTCGCCGATCGCATAGACCTGCTCGCCCGCTGCGAATTTTCGCGCGGGGCCGCTCGCGAACCGCTTGGCCGTCTCGATCTGGTCGGCGTCGAGCACCGGAAACATCTGGTGCTCGCGCGAGGCGACGCTGCCGGTCGTGGTCATCGAGGCTCCACCGGTTCGAGACCGAGCAGCAGTGTCGGGATCAACTCAGATACGGTCGGATGGATCGGCACCGCCCAGCGCAACGCCGACACCGGCTGATCTGCGTTCATCACGTCGAGGATACCGTGGATCGCCTCATCGCCGCCCGTTCCGAGTATCGCCGCACCCAGAATCCGCTGCGTCTCCGCATCGGCGACGATCTTCATGAAACCCTTGGTCTCACCCTTCTCGATCGCCCGCCCGACTCGCGACATCGGCCGCTTCGAGACGAGGATCGTCCGCCCGGTCTGCTCGGCGTCCGCCTGCGTCATCCCGACCCGTCCGAGCGGTGGATCGGTGTACAGCGCATAGCCGACCAACCGCTGGCTCAGGCTGCGCTCGTCGCCATCGAGCAGGTTGGCCGCGACAATCTCGAAGTCGTTATAGGCGGTGTGCGTAAACGCGCCGCGCCCGTTGCAATCGCCGAGTGCCCAGACCCCCGGCACGTTGGTCTGGAGCAGATCGTCGACGATCACATAGCCCTTCGCATCGGTCATGACCCCGGCAAGCTCGAGCCCGAGATCATCGGTGTTCGGCCGCCGCCCGACCGCAAGCAGCACATGGCTGCCGATCACCACCGGGTCGCCCGCTGTGCAATCGACCGATACCGCGACGCCGGCCTCATGCGCGGCGAAGGCGATGCAGGTCGCGCCGGTCCGTACGACGATGCCTTCATCCTCAAGGATCGCACGGACCGCCTCGGACACGTCGGCATCCTCATGCGCGATCAACCGCTCGCCCCGCTCGACCACGGTCACCGCAGCACCGAACCGTCGATACATCTGCGCGAACTCAAGCCCGACATAGCTTCCGCCGACGATGACCAGATGCTTGGGTACGGCCTCGAGCGCGACCATGTCGGTGTTGTCCAGATGGGGGACGTCGCTTACGCCCGGCATATCAGGCACGCTCGCGCGTCCGCCGACGTTGAGAAAAATCCGCGGTGCGGTCAGTTCCTCCCCGTCGACCACGATCGTACCGGGGCCGGTAAAGCGCGCATGACCACGCAATAAGGTCAGCCCGGCCATGCCTTCCAGCCAGGCTTCGTTACGCGCACGTGCATTCATCACGATGGTGCGCGCGCGCGCCGCTATCGCCCGCATATCGATGCCGACTTCGCCGGTCCGCACGCCGAACTCCGCAGCCCGCCGAGCCAGATGGGCGGCATAGGCGCTTGCAACCAGCGCCTTGGTCGGCATGCACCCGGTATTGACGCAGGTACCTCCGACCAACTTGCGCTCGATCAGTGCCACCGTCATCCCGGCCTCGGTCAAACGCCCCGCGAGCGGCGGCCCCGCCTGACCGGCGCCCACGATGATCGCGTCGAACCGCCGCATCACGACAGCGCGACGACCAGCACAGCCAGGCCGATCGCCAGCGCATCCTCAACCAACGCGGCGGGACGATCGCTGCCGAATGATGCCGCCAGCCGCGCGCGCAATCTCGCACCGCCCAGCGTCCCGAGGACGGCGCCGATCACGCCGAGCACCAGTCCAAAAAGCGGCGCCCCCAAGGCATAACCGATCGCCGCGCCCGAAATTCCGCCCGTGACGATCCGTACGCCGAACTGCGCCGGTACCGTCCGGCTTGGCGTCGAGGGCAGTTGGTCGGTGACGAGTTCGGCGGCTGCGAAAAACGATATTACCCAGGGCGTGAAACGCCATCCGAGAAAGGCCAGCCATGTCCCCTGCAGAGGCACCAACCCGGTTGAGGCTGCCCAGGCGATCGCGGCCGGCGCCATCATCGCGCGCAACCCGGCGACGATACCAATAACGAGAGCGAGAACTAGCATCGCCGCCTCCTGCAGAATTCCTTGAACAGACGCTTTCACGCCCGCTTCGAGCGGTCAATCGTCGATCGGTTTCAGCCCGCAATCCGATCGGGTATAGATGAGGCAGAGTTTAAGCAGGGGTCAGAGCGACAGAGGCAGGACCGGTCCGGAAACCCTTGCCGTATCAACACAATCCCAAAGCTCCGTACGTCAGACCATCAGCAGCGACACCGATCGACTATCGCCAGTACATCACCGGAGAAGGGTCCATTTCGGGTGCGTAACGACACAAAGCCATCGCAGGGTCCGGTATCGTCTTATGATTCGGCATCGAGGGCGAGGAGGGCGAACGTCGCCAGCCAGTGTTCACCCATATAATCGTCGGCAAGATGCGGAAGCGCCTCGGCGAGGTGATCGTCCGCCACCAACCACGCCCGCTTCGGGTCGGGTAGTGCCTTGGCAATCGACCGCCACCCCCATGCGCGCGACAAATTCACGCCGTCGAGATGTGCGAGCCTTCCATCCGAGCGGTCGCTGACGATCGCCGGCGTTCGCAGGCAGGTGGTTGCCGCGCCGAACGGATCGGGCATGAATGCGGTCAGCCACGCCGTGAAGTCGGCACCAAGCACCTCACGCATGAGCACCGCCTCGCACAACGTCGCGGACAAGAAATCCTCACCGCTTGGCTCCCACGGTTGGCACGCGCGATCCGCCCCGAACCAATCGCGCGCACGCGTCTCGATCAACGCCGCGAGCGCCGCGTCATGCGTACGCGCCCAGCGTAGCGCGTGGACCAGCGCAAATGCCGTGCAGTCATGCTTGCCGCTGCGTACCGGATAAATAAGCTTCGGCAGATACCCGGCGAACCGAGCGGCGAATGCGTGTGCGAGCGGCGCGAGCGCGGCCGCCCAGGAACGATCGGTCCGAAGCGCCAGTTCGTCATGCAACGCGAGCAGCCAGCCCCAGCCATACGGTCGCTCGAAACTTCCCGCTGTCGGCCTTGCCAGATAGGCGAGTTCGCCTGCCGCCAACGCCGGCACGAGCATACGGTCCGCCAGCGCCTCGATCGCCACCGCCTCGGGCATGGCCGGGTACAGGCGTGCGAGCCGCATCACCTGCCACCAGCCGTGTACGCAACTATGCCAGTCGAAACTGCCGTGAAAGATCGGATGCAGCGTCTTGGGCAAGGCAAGATCGCCGGGACCACCCAGCGTCTGGTCGAGTTTGTACGGCCATTCGCGGGTCAGATGCCCCAGTGTCAGCGTCGCGAACCGCGCCGCGGTCGCCTGATCGATGCCGTGTGTCATTCGTCTCTCCCAAACCCGCCGCCGCCGGGCGTTTCGATGACGAATACGTCGCCAGCTTTCATGTGGACCTTGGCGGTGGAACCAAGCGGCTTGACGCTGCCATCGGCGCGCTCGACGGTTGCTGATCCCAGCCCGCCGCTTGCACCGCCCCCCATGCCGAACGGCGCGATGCGACGGCGGTTGGCGAGGATGCAGGCGGTCATGTCTTCGAAGAAGCGCACGCGCCGCGTTGCCCCGTCGCCGCCGTGATGCGCGCCTGCCCCGCCCGAGCCGCGGCGGATCGAGAATTCTTCCAGCAGCACGGGGAAACGCGTTTCGAAGATTTCCGGATCGGTCAACCGGCTGTTGGTCATGTGCGTCTGGATCACCGACGCGCCGTCGAAGCCGGGGCCTGCGCCTGCACCGCCGGCGATCGTCTCGTAATATTGGTGCGTGTCGTTGCCGAAGGTGAAGTTGTTCATCGTCCCCTGGCTCGCCGCCATCGCGCCGAGCGCGCCGAACAGCGCGTCGGTGACGACCTGGCTGGTTTCGACGTTGCCCGCGACGACCGCAGCGGGGTAGCGCGGATTGAGCATCGAGCCTTCGGGTACGCTGATCGTCACGCCGCGCAGGCAACCGTCGTTGAGCGGAACCGCCTCGTCGATCAGCGCGCGGACGACGTAGAGGACGGCGGCACGGACGATCGAGACGGGGGCGTTGAAGTTGGTCGGGGGCTGTTCACTGGTGCCGGCGAAGTCGACCTCCATCGTCGCGGCATCGCGATCGACGCGGACCGCCACGCGGACGACTGCGCCATCGTCCATCTCGTAGGCGAACGCGCCGTTGTCGAGCGTCGCGATCAGGCGGCGGACGGCAGCGTCGGCATTGGCCTGGACGTGCTCCATATAGGCTGCGACGACGTCCGTGCCGTACTCGTTCGCGAGCCGTGTGAGACCAGTCGCTCCGCGCGTACAGGCTGCCAACTGCGCGGCGAGATCGGCGATGTTCTGGTCGATGTTGCGGGCGGGATACGGTCCGCTGGCGAACACAGCGCGGAGTTCGGCTTCGAGGAACCGTCCTTCGTCGACCACCAGCACGTCGTCGAGCAGCACGCCCTCTTCCTCGACCGAGCGGCTCTCGGGCGGCATCGATCCGGGGGTGATCCCGCCGACGTCTGCGTGGTGGCCGCGGGCGGCTACGAAGAACGCCGGCGCGTCATTGTCGTCTGCAAAGACCGGCATGATGACGGTGATGTCGGGCAGGTGCGTGCCGCCACGATACGGCGCGTTGAGCGCGTAGGCGTCGCCGCGGCGGATACCGCGGCCGTCTGCGTTATTCCCTCGCGCGTCGATGATCGTGCGGATGCTTTCGCCCATCGAGCCGAGATGCACCGGGATGTGCGGTGCGTTGGCAACGAGGTTGCCGTGCGCGTCGAACAGCGCGCAACTGAAGTCGAGGCGTTCGCGGATGTTGACCGACGCGGCGGAGCGCTGGAGCGCAGCGCCCATTTCCTCGGCGATGCTCATGAACAGGCCCGCAAAGATCGCCAGCCGGACCGGATCGGACTCGGTGCCGATGCTCGCGCCGACACGGGGGCCGATGCGGTCGAGGATCAGATTGCCGATCGGATCGACGCGCGCGCGCCAGCCGGGCTCAACGATGGTGGTCGAGACGCTGTCGAGGATCAGCGCGGGGCCGTCGATGGCGTGTCCGGCAGGGAGGCCTTCACGCGCAAGCACCGGTGTGTCGTGCCATGCACCGGCCATATAGACGGGGGCGACGGACAGCGGCGCGGCTGGCTCTTCGGGAAAGGCGACCAGTGCGGCATCGAACGGCGGGCTCGCGGCGATCGCCTCGGCGACGATCCGGTCGGCGATCAGCGGCGCTTCGCTGGCGAAACCGAACTGGGCGATGTGTGCGGCATCGAACGCGGCGATCATCGCTGCCGGGTCGGCGAGATCGAGTTCGATCGTGTGGTCGGTCTGGCCTCGGCGGAGATGCACGCGGCGTTCGATCCGGACCTCGTCCGCCGTGACGCCCTGCGCGACCAGTGCTTCACGGGCAGCCTCCGCTAGCTCGTCCAACGCAGCGGCGATCTCAGCGTAATTCGCGAACGCAGCACCCGAGGTCGCCTCGCGGAGCACGCGGCGATCGGCCAGCCCCATGCCGTACGCCGACAGCACGCCGGCGAGCGGATGGATCATCACCCGGTCCATCGCCAGCGCATCGGCAACAAGGCACGCATGTTGCCCCCCGGCTCCACCGAAGCAGGCGAGCGTGTAGCGCGTCACGTCGTGCCCCCGCGCGACGGAAATCGTCCGGATCGCGTTCGCCATGTTCGCCACCGCGACCGCGACGAACCCTTCGGCGGCGACTTGCGGATCGAGCGGCAACTCCGCGAACCGGGCCGCCACCGCTTCGGCATCGAGGGGCTGGTCTCCTGCCGGTCCGAACAGCGCTGGGAAGAATTCAGGGCGCACTTTTCCGAGCATCACGTTGCAGTCGGTGACGGTCAGCGGCCCACCGCGGCGGTAACACGCCGGCCCCGGCACCGCACCCGCGCTCTCGGGGCCGACGATCAGTCGCTCGCCGTCGAACCGGCAGATCGAACCGCCGCCCGCCGCGACGGTGTGGACCCGCAGCATTGGCGCGCGGATGCGGGCGCCGGCGATCAGCGTCTCGGTGTCGCGTTCGTACGTGCCGGCGTAGTGCGAGACGTCGGTCGAGGTGCCCCCCATGTCGAAACCGATGATGTGCGCGAACCCGGCCTCGCGCGCGGTCGCGGCCATGCCGACGATACCGCCCGCCGGCCCCGACAGGATCGCGTCCTTGCCGCGAAAGCCTGCGCCGTCGACCAGTCCGCCCGACGACTGCATGAACAATGCACCCTGCCCCAGCGCCTCACTAAGTCCCGCGACATAGCGATCGACGACCGGCGACAGATACGCATCGACGACGGTCGTATCACCGCGCCCAATCAGCTTGATCAGAGGTGCGACGCGGTGGCTGACCGAAATCTGCGTGAAGCCGATCTCGGCCGCGATTGCCGCCAGCGCCTCCTCGTGCGCCGTGAAGCGATAGCCGTGCACAAGAACAATCGCGACGGCGCGCAGTCCGCTATCAAAAGCAGCCTGCAAGCCCGCGCGCGCCGCGTCGACGTCGAGCGGCCGGAACACGTCGCCCTCCGCGCCGACCCGCTCGTCGATCTCCACCACATACGCGAACAGCGGCGGTGGGCGGTTCACGTCGCGCGCGAAAATATCGGACCGCTCCTGGTGCCCGATCAGCAGCGCATCGCCAAATCCGCAGGTGATCGCGAGACACGTCGGCTCGCCCTTGCGCTCGAGCAGCGCGTTGGTCGCGACCGTAGTCCCGATCCGCAGTTCGAGCGGCACGTCCGCCCCCTCGGTCAGTCGCCGAATCGCCTCGACCGCGGCATCATCATAGCGCTCGGGATCTTCCGACAGCAGCTTGGCGGTGACGATCCGCCCGTCCGGTTGCCGCGCGACGACGTCGGTGAACGTGCCGCCGCGGTCGATCCAGAACTGCCATGCGGTCATCGGTTACTCAGCCCAGAAATTGCGCCATCCGCGCCGCTGCCCCGGTCCACGCGACCCCGCGATCGTCGAGCCATGCGTCATCGTAATAGGTGCAGCCATAGCGATCGCCGCCATCGCACAACAGCGTGACGATGCTGCCCGTCTCACCCGCCGCAGCCATCTCCTCGACGATCTGCGCGCACGCCCAGAGGTTGGTTCCGGTCGAGCCGCCGACACGCCGCCCGAGCCGGTCGGATAGCGCGCGCATCGCACCGATGCTGTCGGCATCCTCGACCGCGATCATCCGGTCGATGACGCTCGGCACGAAGCTCGGCTCGACACGAGGCCGCCCGATTCCCTCGATCCGCGACGCGCACCCTTCAGGCAGCGCAGTGACCGAGCGGTCCTCGAAATGCCGGTGGAACACCGAGTGTACCGGGTCCGCGACGCACAATTTGGTGTCGTGCCGGCAGTAGCGGATGAAGCGCCCGATCGTCGCCGAGGTGCCGCCGGTCCCCGCGCCACACACGATCCAGGATGGGCACGGATGCTCCTCCTCGGCCATCTGCGCGAAGATGCTTTCGGCGATGTTGTTGTTGCCGCGCCAGTCGGTCGCCCGCTCGGCGTAGGTGAACTGGTCGAGATAATGCCCGCTGGTTTCGGCCGCGAGGCGGTGCGAGACCGCATAGACGGTGCGCGGATCGTCGACCATGTGGATCTCGCCCCCGTGAAAGCGGATCGCGTCGAGCTTGGGCTTGGCGGTGGTCGCGGGCACTACGGCGATGAACCGCAGCCCCAGCATCTTGGCGAAATACGCCTCCGACACCGCGGTCGATCCCGACGAGGATTCGATCACCGTCGTCTCCGGCCCCATCCATTCGTTGCACAGCGCGTACAGGAACAGCGACCGCGCGAGCCGGTGCTTGAGGCTGCCGGTCGGGTGCGAACTCTCGTCCTTCAAATACAGCACGATGCCGGGATACCGCGGCAAATCCACCCGGATCAGATGCGTGTCGGCGGACCGGTTATAGTCCGCCTCGATCCGCCGCACCGCCTCCGACAACCAGCGCCGGTCGACGCGCTTCGTCACCCTTGCAGCCCGTGACGGACCAGCATCGCGGTCGGCTCGGGATCACGCCCGCGGAACGCGCGGAAGCTCTCCGCCGCCGGACGAGTCGCGCCGCGCGCGAGCACTTCCTCGCGGAACCGGTCGCCGGTCTTGCGATCGACCAGCCCCGCCTCCGCGAACGCCTCGAAGCCATCCGCCGCGAGCAATTCGGCATAGAGATAGCTGTAATAGCCCGACGCGTACCCGCCCGCAAAAATGTGACTGAACGCATGTGGGAAGCGGTGCCATGCGGGCGGACGGATCACCGCCACCTCGTCGCGCACCGCCTCGATCACCTCGATCGGATCGCTGCCCATCGTGCCGAGATGCAGCAACAGGTCGAACAGCGCGAACTCGACCTGGCGCAGGATGAACATCCCCGCCTGGAAATGCCGCGCCTTCACCATCCGCTCGAACAGGTCGGCGGGAAGCTTCTCGCCGGTCTTGTAGTGGCCAGACATGCCGGTCAGCACGTCCTTGTCCCAGGCGAAATCCTCCATCAGCTGGCTCGGCAGCTCGATCGCATCCCATTCGAAGCCATTGGTGCCGGCGATGCTCGGGCGGTTCACCTTGGTGAAGAGCAAATGGATGCAGTGGCCGGTCTCGTGCAGCAGAGTCGTCGCGTCGTTGTGACTCAGCAGCGACGGCGTCTCGCCACCATCCGGCGCGAAGTTGCAGACGAGGTACGCGACCGGCACCGTCACGGTGTTGCCGTCATGCAACCGCGGCCGAGCCTGCGCCATCCATGCGCCGCCACGCTTGCCGGTGCGCGCATGCAGGTCGAGATACAGCCCGGCGAACACCGTTCCGCTCTCGTCCACCACGTCGAAGAACCGCGCATCGTCATGATACAGCGACACGTCGTCGCGCTCGACAAGCTTGATGCCGAACAGCCGCTGCATCAGCGTCTGCCAGCCCTCCATCACGCGCTCGACCGGGAAATACGCTTTCACCACCTGCGCATCGACCGCATAGCGATCCTGTCGCAGCCGGTTCGACACGAAGCCTGCATCCCAGGGCTCGAAATCGGCGATCCCGAGCTGCTCGGCCGCGAACGTCTTGAGTTCGGCGAGGTCGCGCTCCGCCGCCGGCTTCGCGCGCCGCGCCAGATCGCGCAGGAACGCGATCACTTCGGCGCCGTTCGGAGCCATCTTGGTCTCCAGCGACCACGCGACCGGATCGGTGAAGCCGAGCAGCTTTGCACCCTCGTGCCGCAACTCAAGAATACGCGCGATCCGCGCGGTATTGTCGAACTCGCCCGCATTGGGCCCCTGATCCGACGCCCGCGTCGCGAACGCGCGATACATGCGCGCGCGCAACTCACGGTTCTCGGCGAAGGTCAGCACCGCATTGACGCTCGGCTGTTGCAGCGTGACGAGCCAGCCCGCCTGCCCCTTCGTCTTGGCGGCATCCGCGAACATCGCCTTGTCCGCGTCCGAGATCCCCGCGAGGTCAGCCTCGTCCGTCACCAGCTCCGACCACGCATCGGTCGCATCGAGCACCGCGCTGCCGAACTCGTTCGACAGCCCCGACAGCTCGACCGAAATCTCGCTGAACCGGTCGCGCGCCTCGGGCTCCAGCGCCACGCCCGACAGCGTGAAGTCGCGGATCGCCTGCTCGACCGCGACGCGATCTTCAACGGGCAGGTCGGCGAACTCGGGCGACACGCTCAGCGCTACGAACACCTCGTACAAATCGCGGTTCTGCCCGACCTTCATGTCGTTCTCGACGAGCCGCTTCTGCCCCTCCGAATACGCCGCGCGCAGCTCGGGCGTGTCCGCGACGCCGTGCAGGTGCGACACCGCCGACCAGATCGCGCCGATCTCGGTATTCGCCCGCTCGTATGGCAGCCACGCGCCCGCGAAATTGGTCGGCCGCGCGGTCGTCAGCGCCTCGACCATCGCCTCGTGTCGCGCGATCACCTCGTCCAGCGCGGGCGCGATCTGGTCCGGCGACAGCTCGGCGAAACGGGGCAGCGACAGCGTATCGAGAAGCGGGTTCGTCGGGGCAGTCATGAGAAATCCTTCAGCATTCGACGACGTTGACGGCCAGGCCACCAAGCGACGTCTCCTTATATTGCGAGCGCATGTCCTCACCGGTCTGGCGCATCGTCTCGATCACCGCATCGAGGCTGACGATATGGCGACCATCGCCGCGAAGTGCCAGATACGCGGCGTTGATCGCCTTGATCGCACCCATCGTGTTGCGTTCGATGCACGGGATCTGGACCAGCCCGCCGATCGGGTCGCAGGTGAGCCCGAGATTGTGCTCCATGCCGATCTCGGCCGCATTCTCGATCTGTTCGTTAGTCCCGCCGAGCGCCGCCACCAGCGCCCCCGCCGCCATCGAGCATGCGACGCCAACCTCGCCCTGGCACCCCATCTCCGCCGCCGAGATCGACGCGCGTTTCTTGTAAAGGAACCCGATCGCCGCCGCGGTCAGCAGGAAGTCGTGCGCGCCCTTCGCCGTCGGGTCCTTGGTGAAGGTCTCGTAGAACCGCAGCACCGCCGGCAACACACCCGCCGCACCATTGGTCGGCGCGGTCACGACGCGGCCACCCGCGGCATTCTCCTCGTTCACGGCGAGCGCATACAAGCTCACCCACTCGAACACCGCGGAAGGATCGGCCGCGGTATCGCGCGCTTGCAACCCCTCGAACAACGCCTTCGCCCGCCGCGGCACCTTCAATCCGCCCGGCAGGATACCCCCCTGCCGACAGCCGCGATCGATCGACGCGAACATCGCGCCACGGACGGCATCGAGAAACGCGTCGGTCTCGCTCTCCGGCCGCCACGCGATCTCGTTTTCGCGGACGATGTCGGCGATCGTCATCCCCGTCGCATCGCCGGTCGCGAGCAGCTCCGCCCCCGACGAGAATGGCCGCGGCAACAGGATGTTCGCCTTCACCGGCCCCGAGCCCGCCTCGACGATCGCCCCGCCGCCGATCGAGAAATAGGTGCGTTCGACCGTGCGCCCCTCACCAATTGAGGCAGTGAAGGTCACCGCATTGGGATGCCCTGGCAGGAAGGTCTGCGCATGGAACAGCAGATGCTGGCTCTCCTCGAACCCGATCTCCACCCGATCGGCGAGCATCAGCCGCCCGCTCGAGCGGATCGCGGCAAGACGCACCGGGATCAGGTCCGGATCGATCATCTCCGGCTGCGCACCACTGAGCCCCAGCATCACCGCGCTGTCGGTCGCATGCCCGCGCCCGGTTAGCGCCAGCGAGCCATATAGATCGACCCGCACCGCCACCGGATGCTCGTCCGCCACGAGATCGGCGAACAGCCACGCCGCACGCATTGGCCCGACGGTATGGGAACTCGACGGCCCGATTCCGATCGTGAACAGGTCGAGAATAGAGATCGCCTGGTGGCAATCCGGGCGAGCGCGCGTCTGTTCGTCTGGGCGATCGCGAGTGAGTGGCTCCATCTGAGCGCTCCTATCGTCTTGGTTGCACGGAGGAAAGCAGCGAGCGCGCAACCGCCTCTCTTGCCCGTACGGCCGTGCCGACAATTGCCGCCCGACAATAGGTTTCGCCTCACCGCACCGATCCGATTGCACCCCCCGCACCCTTCGCCTATAGGCGCGGCCTATTCCGGCCTCGGCTTCGCGGTGTATATCGCGTAGGCTGGGGCCGCTCGATTTTCACCGCTCGATTTCCAGGGGACCGCGCATGGCTCGCCGCCGCCAGATCTACGAAGGCAAGGCCAAGATCCTCTACGAGGGTCCCGAGCCGGGCACGCTGATCCAGTATTTCAAGGACGACGCGACCGCGTTCAATGCCCAGAAAAAGGGCACGATCAACGGCAAGGGCGTGCTCAACAACCGGATTTCCGAGCACATCTTCACGCTGCTCGATCACATCGGCGTGCCGACGCACTTCATCCGTCGGCTCAACATGCGCGAGCAGTTGATCCGCCAGGTCGAGATCGTCCCGATCGAAGTCGTCGTGCGCAACGTCGCCGCGGGCTCGATCTCGACGCGGCTCGGGATCGAGGAGGGCACCAAGCTGCCCCGCACGATCATCGAATATTACTACAAGGACGACGCGCTCGGCGATCCGATGATCTCCGACGAGCACATCGCCGCGTTCGGCTGGGCGAGCCAGGAGGAGATGCACGACATCGCCGACCTCGCGATCCGCGTGAACGATTTCCTGTGCGGGCTGTTCGCCGGCGTCGGCATCCGCCTCGTCGACTTCAAGCTCGAGTTCGGCCGCATCTTCGACAACGACTTCGGTCGGATCATCCTCGCCGACGAGATCAGCCCCGATGGCTGCCGCCTGTGGGACATGGAAACCAACGAGAAGATGGACAAGGACCGCTTCCGTCGCGATCTCGGCGGCGAAGTCGAGGCGTATCAAGAGGTTGCACGCCGTCTTGGCCTGCTTCCCGAGGGTGGCGACAATTCGGTCCTCGACCTCGAAAAGCATCGCAAGAACCGGGGCAAGTAAATGAAACTCAAGGTTTTCGTGACATTGAAGCCCGGCGTGCTCGATCCGCAGGGCCGGGCGATCCACCACGCACTCGGCAGCCTCGGCTTCGACGGCGTGCAGGACGTACGCCAGGGCAAGCTGATCGAGTTGGAAGTCGCCGACGACACCGACGACGCGACGATCGACGGCATGTGCCGCAAGCTGCTCGCCAACACGGTGATCGAGAATTACCGGGTCGAGCGCGCATGAAGACCGCCGTCATCGTCTTCCCGGGCTCCAACTGCGACCGCGACATCGCCGTCGCCTTGGAGGCAGTGACCGGCGTCAAGCCGCTCATGGTCTGGCACGGTGATGCGGACTTGCCGTCGGATGTCGGCCTGATCGCGGTGCCGGGCGGATTCTCCTACGGCGATTACCTTCGCTCGGGCGCGATCGCCGCACGCTCGCCGATCATGCAAGCTGTGGTCGAGCAGGCTGGCAAGGGCTTGCCCGTGCTCGGCATCTGCAACGGCTTCCAGGTGCTGACCGAAGCAGGTCTCCTCCCCGGTGCGCTGATGCGCAACGAGGGGCTGAACTTCGTCTGCCGCGATGTCGCGCTGACGGTCGAGACGGCAAGCTCGACCTTCACGTCAGGCTATACGGCCGGCGAACGCGTGTCCTTCCCGGTCGCGCATCACGACGGCAACTACTTCGCCGACACCGAGACGCTGGACCGCCTCGAAGGCGAAGACCGCGTCGCGTTCCGTTATGCGGAGAGCGTCAACGGCTCGGCACGCAACATCGCCGGGTTGTTGAACGACAAGGGCAACGTGCTCGGCATGATGCCGCATCCGGAGCGTCGCATCGAAGCGGCGCACGGCGGCACCGATGGCCGGCGTCTGTTCGAAGGTCTGCTGGAGGCGGTCAGCGCCTGACCACTACCCGTTCCCCCGCGAAAGCGGGGGTCCAGGATACCACCCTCAGCGCCTGTAACCCTGGACTCCCGCCTTCGCGGGAGAACAGGAAGGCGGGATAAGCCCTCAAACCCGAGTCCGGAACGGCGAGAAGTCCGTCCCCCGGTCGTACACATCCACCCCTTCGCGCCGCTTCAGCCACCCCACCGCCACATACGTCAGCGGCGTCAGCAGCACCTCCCATGACACCTTCAGCAAGAACTGGCTGACCATCACCATCAGCATCGCCTCGACGGGCCAGTCCGGTGCGCCATAAAACGCGAGCGGGTAGAAGATCAGGCTGTCGAACGCCTGCCCGACCACGGTGCTGCCGATCGTCCGGGTCCACAGCATCCGCCCTTGCGTCCAGATCTTCATCCGCGCGAGCACGAAGCTGTTTGCGAATTCGCCGACCCAGAACGCGCAGATCGACGCGAACACGATCCGCGGCACTTGACCGAAGACGGACTCGTACGCCGCCTGCCCCGTCCACCCCTTGTCGGGCGGCAAGGCGACGACCACCGCCGACATGAACACCATGAACAACATCGCGCCAAACCCTGCCCAGATACAGCGGCGCGCCCGCGCGTACCCGTACACCTCGGTCAGGACGTCGCCGATCACATAGCTGACCGGGAAGAAGAGTATGCCCGCGCCGAACGGCCATGCGCCGATGAACGGCAGGTCGATCACCGCACGCTTACCCGCGCCAATCACGTTCGACAGCAGCAGGATCGTGACGAACGCCGCCATCACGAAATCGAAATAGCGAAAGTGCGTGCCGCCGACCGCATTCGCGTCGACCGGTTCGAGCCCCCGCTCGCGCGCATTCCCAATGCCCGTTCCATTTTCCATGCGCGCGTTATGATCGAGGTTCCAAGCCCGCACAATCCGCGCTAGTCGTCGCCGTAGCGCGCGCCCGTAGCTCAGCTGGATAGAGCAAGGAGCTTCTACCTCCTCGGTCGGGGGTTCGAACCCCTCCGGGCGCGCCAATCGCCTTTCACAAGTTGGCACGATGGTCTGCGAGACTGTCCAAAACACCCTATGGTCTAGTCCTTCCCGATCACGCGCGGCGTGTCAGGCCGGGTATAAAGGCGCAACATTGCGATGGATGCCAAGCGTGACGCTAGACGAGACCAACTACACCCAATCCGTCGGCGAGGGTGACAAGCCCTATTTCCTGAGCCGCGCACAGTGGCACGAAAATCGTGCGCAAATGGCCACCGACGACAGCACGCGATCGCTCCATTTGCGCTTCGCAAAGCTGTATCACGCCCGTGCATTGTCCTGAGCTGGTACATTCCGCTTAAGAAATTCGTTAGAAATACCAGGAACCTAGTGACCGGGACGGGGTTTATCCGTCCACACCGGACGTATCTATGCGACCGGTCCTGGCAAGATTTGACGAAACTCTATCGGCAGTCCGTCATCGGCCCTTGTCGCATCAATCGCGACGAGATCGGTGGCGTGCGTCGGCGAGACCTCAAGCAAAGGTAATGACCATGAACAAGGACGAATTCCATGGCGGCGCGCGCTATGTCGGCGGCAAGGTCGAAAAGGGCGTGGGCGATGTGGTCGGCAGCCGGGACTGGCAGGTCGACGGCGTCGTCGATCAAGTCGCTGGTGGCGCGCAGAACCTCTATGGCCGTGCCAAGTCGGCGGTTGGTGACATCGTCGATGGCGCCCCCGAGCTCGCCGACAAGCTAAGCCATGACGCGCGTGACGTCGCTGATCGCGCTGCGGATGTCGCACGCCGCAGTGCGCAGACCGCACAGGACTCTGCCAAGGACGCGCCATTGCTCTGGGCGCTCGGCGCAGCGGCAGTCGGTTACGGCCTCGCCTGGCTCGTCCACGGTTCGCGCGACTGAGACCTTGGCGACCCGGACCGCCTTGAAATCGCTGCGCGACTCTGCCGATCTGATGCATTTGCGTCAGATCATCGCAGGGCTCGACGAGGGCGTCATTCTGATCGATCCCGATCAGAGCATCCTGTGGGCGAACACCGCTGCCCTCGGGATGCACGGCGTCGAGTCGATGGCCGAGCTCGGTGAGACGGTCGACGAGTATCGGGACCGTTTTCAGCTGCGGTATCGCAACAACCACCGCCTCGATAACGCCGACTATCCGATCGAGCGCGTCGTTTCCGGCGAGGCATTTTCAGAGGTCGTCGTCGAGGTGGCGGTTGCGGGCGAGGAGGAACCGCGCTGGGTCCATCAGGTTCGCAGTCTGGTGCTAACCGACGATCATGACGAGCCCGAATGCCTGGTGATGATCATTCAGGACGTCTCGGCACGGTTCGAGGCGGAGGATCGCTTCGAACAGTCGTTCAACGCCAACCCCGCGCCTGCGGTCATCTGTCGCCTATGCGATCTGCGGTTCGTGAAGGTGAACCAGGGGTTCGTCGACATGACCGGGCACGCGCGCGAGGTCGTGCTTGCGCGGACGGTGTACGACATCGACGTGCTCGAACGCGCCGAGCAACGCGATCTGGCCAAGGAACGCCTTGCCGAGGGTCGGACGATCCCGCAGATGGAAGCCGAACTGGCGTTGCCGGACGGAACGTCGAAGCTGGTGATCGTCGCGGGTCAGCCGATCGACATGGGCAATCAGCCCTGCATGTTGTTCACCTTCGCCGATCTCGAGCCGCGTCGAAAGGCCGAGACCGCGCTGCGCCAGAGCGAGGAACGCTTCATGCGGACCTTCTCGCTCGCTCCCGTCGCGTTGGCGATCGGCACGCTCGACGGTCATCGCCTGTGCGACGTCAACGCGGCGTTCACCGAGCTGACCGGCTATGCCGCATCGGACATCACCGACACGCCGCTCGGCGATGTCGAATTATGGGAAACTGCGGCACAACGTCACGAACTCGAGGACGAGATCGCGGCAGGTCGCCCGATCCGCGATCGTGAGGTCCGGATCAAGCTGAAGGATGGCACGGTGATCGACGGCATCGTCTCGACCGAGCCGATCATGCTCGAGAACGAGAAGTGCGTGCTTTGGGCGATGCGCGACATCACCACGCGAAAAACGTCGGAGCGCGAACTCGTCAACGCGATCGAGGCGGTGATGCAGGATACGAGCTGGCTCAGCCGCTCGATCATGGAGAAGCTCGCGCGGATCCGTACCCCGCAAGCCGAAACGACTGGTGTCGGTCTCGGCGAACTGACGCAGCGCGAGCGCGAGGTGCTGGCGCTGATCTGCCGCGGGCTGGACGACAAGTCGATCGCACGGACGCTCGACGTCTCGGCCAACACCGTGCGCAACCATGTCGCGCGGATTTATTCGAAGATCGGCGTCAACCGTCGCAACGCCGCCGCGGCCTGGGCGCGTGCACGCGGGTTCGACGGGGACTCGGTCGTCATTCCCAATATCAAGGAGGTCGCCGCATGACTCGCGACACCGACAAGGGCCGCGTGCGGCAGGCCAAGGGCTCCGTGCAGGAGGCGATCGGCAAGCTGATCGGCGATACCACTGTCACGCAGCGCGGCGCCAGCGAAAGCGAAGCCGGCGCGCGCGAGGCCGATGGGGCCGACGCCAAAGCAGCGCCACCGCGTACCAAGTCTTCCCCTGAGCCGAAGCCTGATTCCCGTCCGACATCGGGACGCAGGCGCACGGGGCAAAAGGACGGCGCGCACTGACGCCGACCGACAGATTTTCGTTTCAACAGGAGTGTTTATGATCAACAATACCACCGGCTACGTGCCGGCCGAAGACGCACGCTACGGCAAGTCCGTCACCCGCGTATCCTGGGGCGCGATCTTCGCAGGCGTCGTCCTCGCGATCGCGGTTCAGCTCGTGCTCGGCATCCTCGGCACTGGGATTGGCCTCAGCATGGTCGATCCGGTCGAGGGCACGACGCCGGGGGCAGCCGGGTTCGGCATCGGCGCAGGCATCTATTGGCTGATCACCACGGTCATCGCGCTCGGCGCAGGCGGCTACACCGCAGCACGCGTCGCCGGCGTCCATGACCGCTTCGACGGTCTGGTCCACGGCCTGGTCGTGTGGGGCGTCACGCTGATCCTGACGCTGTACCTGCTCACCTCGGCAGTCGGCGGCATCGTCGGCGGCGCCTTCCGCACCGTCGGTTCGGTCGCCTCGGCAGCCGGCACCGGTATCGGCGCGGCGGCTCCCAAGGTGGCGGACGTCGCCGGTGTGGACGTCAGCGACGTGCGCAACGAAGCGGCGCAGTATTTCTCGACCGCACCGTCGGATCCCGCACAGATGACGCCTGAGCAGGCGCAGAAGGAAATCGCCCAGGAACTGCCCGCGCTCGCCGCTGGTGGCCAGGATGGCGCCCGTGCCGAGAGCCGGATCGTCGACATCATCGCAGCGCAGCGCAAGATCAGCCGTCCGGAAGCCCAGGCCCAGGTGACCCGCGCCAAGGCGCAGTTCGTTCAGAGCAAGAACAAGGCGATCGCAACCGCCAAGTCGGCAACCGATACGGCTGCCGGTGCTGCTGCAGGGACGTCTTTCACGATCGTGATCGCGCTCCTGATCGGTGCAGCCGCCGCTGCATTCGGCGCAACCGCAGCGACCCGTCGCCGCGTGTAAGAACGCAAGGTCGCGGCGGGTCCTCAGCCGCGACCACTACGAAAAAGGGCGCTGCCGGTTCGACCGGCAGCGCCCTTTTTTTTGGCTGGATTGTGCCGCCACCCCTCCGTCATCCTGACGAAAGTCAGGACCCAGGGATACCAAGGAGAGCGCTGCTTGGCTCTGGGTCCTGACTTTCGTCAGGATGACGTGAGGTGCGTGCTTGGACCGTTCCGCGCACTACAGCGCCAGATCAGGGCTCCGGTCCACCTTCACCCGCGTCGCCGCCGGCTTCGGCTGGGTCGCGACGGACACCGCAGGCGACGGCACCGTCAGTTGCAGCGTCTCGGCCGTCGACGCCCAAGTCTTGGCGATCGCTTCCGGATTATCGTTCAGCGCGGTGCCATAGCTCGGCACGATCTCGCGGATCTTGCCCTGCCACGCCGCGGTCGCGAGATGGTTCGGGAACACCTTCTTCAATAGATCGAGCATGATCGACGGTGCGGTCGACGCACCCGGCGACGCACCGAGCAGCGCGGCGATCGAGCCGTCCTTCGACGCGACGATCTCGGTGCCGAGCTTGAGCACTCCGCCCTTCTCGGGATCACGCTTGATGATCTGCACGCGCTGGCCCGCCTGCCACAACCGCCAGTCGCCATCCTTCGCGCCCGGAAAATACTCGCGCAGCGCCGTCATCCGGTCGGCATCCGACATGATCAGCTGCCCCGCGAGATACTCGACCAGGTCGAAATCGTCCCAGCCGACCGCGATCATCGGCCGGAAATTGTCGAGCGTCACCGACGCCGGCAGATCGAAATACGAGCCTTCCTTGAGGAACTTGGTCGAGAAGGTCGCAAACGGCCCGAACAGCAGTGCCTGTTTGCCATCGAGATAGCGCGTGTCGAGATGCGGCACCGACATCGGCGGCGAACCGACCGCCGCCTTGCCGTACACCTTGGCGAGATGCGCCTGCGCGACCGCGGGCTTCTCGGTTACCAGGAACGACCCGCCGACCGGGAAGCCGGCATAATCGTCGGCCTCGGGGATCCCCGACTTCTGCAGGATCGGCAGCGCACCGCCGCCAGCACCCGCAAACACGAAGCGCGCGTTGATGGTCTGCTTCTCGTCGCTCTTCATGTCGCGCGCGGTGACGCGCCAGCGCTTGTCGGCGCTACGCTCGAGCGAGCGGACCTCATGCCCGGTGGTCAGCGTGAACCCCGGCTGCGCGGTCATCGTCTTGATATACTGGCGAGTCACTTCGCCCCAGTTGCAGTCGGTGCCGAGCGGAGAGCGCGTCGCGGCGAGCTTCATCGCCGGGTCGCGGCCCTGCATCATCAGTGGCACCCACTGTGCGATCTGCTTGCGATCGGTCGAAAATTCCATCCCCGAGAACAGCGGGCTCGCCTGCAACGCGGCATGGCGCTTGCGCAGGAATTCGACGTTTGCGTCGCCCCACACCAAATTCATGTGCGGCGTCGAGTTGATGAACGAGCGCGGGTTGGCGAGCATCCCGGCCTTGACCTGATGGCTCAGGAACTGGCGCGTGACCTGGAACTGCTCGTTGATCTCGATCGCCTTCTTGATCTCGACCAGTCCGTCCGCCGCGTTAACCGGCGTGTAGTTCAGCTCGCACAGCGCCGAATGCCCGGTGCCGGCGTTGTTCCAGCCGTTCGAGCTCTCCTCGGCGACCTTGTCGAGACGCTCGATCAGCTCGATCGTCCAGGTCGGTTCGAGCTGGTGGAGCAGCACCGCGAGCGTCGCGCTCATGATGCCGCCGCCGACCAGCAGCACGTCGACGTTGCGCTCGGTCGTCGCGGCATCGGCTTGCGCCAGCGGTAGCATCGAAGCCCCGCCAACGATGCCCGCGCCGATCGCGGAGCCGAGTAGGCCGCGCCGCGTTACGCCTGCCGCGGCACCGGCCGGATCTGAGGCCGAAATGGTCGTGGAATGTGAGTTATCGTTGTTCATGTCGCGCGGCACCATGCTACCTTCTCGTTGCGGCTGGCCTCGCGCGCTTTTCACCGGTCAAACGGCGAAAGGCGATCGTCCATCACCTGGTTATCGTCGGGAGCATGTGTGAAACGGAACCGACAGCACGAGGCCGACGACCGAGCACAGCTGATGCTCCAAGTCCTCGCCTAATCTGTCGTCGGAATGTCTGGGTGTCGCCATGTCTATGGTAAGCGGCGACTATCCATGCCGGATATGGCATTCTAGGGCGCTTCACGCAAGGTTAACGCTTACGGCAGGGGCCCTAGCCTTGCCGTCGATCCCTCTCTCCGCCCCGCTGGCGTTCAGGCGACGGACGCGATATTTTCCCATCTGCTTTCGTCTGAAGGCCGCGCCGTGCCCGGTTGTCCAGACGCACGCGTCAGCTTCTGGTGCTGCCTGACCTGCCGGCAGCACCAGAAAACGGATAGCGTTCAGCGCGTCCCCGCGCGACGATCAGCCGCGCCGCGATCGCTATTTGTAGCGCCCCATCGTCACCTTAAGAATGACCGGGGTGAGCAGGTTGATCCCGTAATCGGTCTGGTCGCCGTTCCACACGCGGCTCATCACCCAGCGTCCGTCGACCACGCGGCCCTCCTCGACGCGGAATACCGAACCGTTAGCGGGGCCACCCTTTGCGGTCCCGAAGTTCAGCCGGACGTGATCGCCGACCACCAGGAATTCGTTCGGCGACAGATGCGCGACCGCGACACCGCCGACCGGCTCCTTCGCCCAGACCGGCGGCTCGGACTTGATCCACGTCCAGTCCTTCTGCCCGAACTGCCATTCGCCATAGCTGGTGCCGATCGTCCAGTCGCCCATCGTGACCGACTGGACTGCGGCCTGCCCCGCGCTTTCGTCAGGCTTGGCGACACCCCAGGTGGGATGTTCGAACGCGATCTTCGCCCAGTCGCGCGCCATCGTCGACAGTGCCGCGTATTTCAGCCCGATCGCATCGACGGTCTCGTCGTCGAGCGCCTTCGCGCCGAGCGGGTAATTGAAATACCCGGTCTCATCCATGCCGAACGGCGCATAGCCGATCGCGCCGCGGCCGAGCGCCGCGTAGAAGAACCGCGCAAATTCCTTCGCGTTGCCGATCTCGGGGACCATCAGCGCGTTGTCGGGGCGCGCATAGGCGTCGAGGTACAGCGCGACGTGGGCGGCATCGCGATCGTAGATGTCGGGCGCCTGGAAATCGATCGCGGGCGCCGCCGCCTTCCAGATATCCAGCACGTCCTGCTGCGGACCGCCGCTTGCCACGCCGGTCGGGTCAGGCACGTTCGACGGTCCGGCGAGCGAGGCGTTGACGTACATCGGCAGCGGCTTGATCGCCTTCCCCGCCGCCGCGATCTCATCGACGAACCGCGCGGTATGCCAGGTGTTGAACGCGCGGTCGGCCTGCGCACCGAACATCTGCGTCCAGCTTCCGCCCGGCTTCTTGAGCGCCTTCGCCAGTTCGGCGGGCACCGGCTTGGCAAACACGGCGTTGGCCTGCGCACCGTAATCGCGCGGCGAGCGATAGCTGCCGACCTCGTTCTCGGGCTGGACCATGATCACCGTGTTCTGCGGATCATGCGCCTTGAGGTACTTCATCACCTCGACGAACGCGCGCTTGTCCGCCTCCAGCGTCGCGCGGAACATCGGCGAATGGACATAATGATCGGTGCCGTCCTTCAGCTTCATCCGGGGAAAACGCTTGTTATCGGCCTTAAACCAGTCGGGCGTGTAGCCGGGCGAGGTGTTCTTCCACGTCCCGAACCAGAGCAGCACGACGCGTTTGTCATGCGCGCGCGCCTGATCGAGCAGTGTCTGGAGAAACGACAGGTCGAACTTGCCCTCGACCGGCTCGACCTGTTGCCACGCGATCGGGATCTCGACGGTGTTCGCATGCATCCGGTCGAGCATCGGCCAAATCTGCGGCAATGCGGACGCATAGTTGCTGCTGTTGTTGACCTGCGCGCCGAGCATCAGGAACGGCGCGCCATCGACCATCAGCGCATGCCGGCCGCCCTTGGTGACGATCCGCGGAACCTCGGTCGTCGTCTGTGCCGACGCGATACCGGCGATCAGGGCCGCCGACAGGGCCAAGCCCACAACCATTTTCTTCATACGAACCATCACCGAATCCTTCTCTGTCGAAGCGGCGCCGACCGGAAATCCCCTGCCGATCGACACCGAATTACTTGCGTTCCGTACCGGCTATCGGCGTGACGCACGCGGGCACACCGCGTCATTCCTCTACGAATACGATGCCCCCCAGCCCCGACGGTTGCGTGCCGTTGCTTTCCAGCAGGACGGTAACGATCCGTTCGCCTTCGCTCGCAGGCATCGGCACGATGACGGTCGCCGGTGCGAACCCGGCCTTCGTCCCGACACGCTTGCCGTCGATCCAAACTTCGCCACGACCGACGACGCCCTGGAAGACCAGCTTACCGCCGCGTTCCCGCACCGGCCGACGCGGCGTGACCTTGGCGCGCAACACGCTCCAGGTCCCTCGACCCTGCGCCGGCTGGATCTCGCCCGCCCGCACGAACAGCCAGCTGTTCATGTCGTTGTCCGCGAGCACGATGTCGGGCGACGGCCGGGTCTCGAACGCCGGCGATTGCCGCCAGTCCTGCACCATGAGCGTCGCTGCGGTGGTCGGTACGCTCGGCCGGGGTGCGGTTGCCAGCAGGCGGACCGTAGTCGTCGCGCTGCGCAGACCGGCCGACGTCGCCTTGAGCGACAGCGCCCCTGCCCCGCCCTGCCTGGCACGAACGATGACCTGTGCCAGCCCGTTGAACAGCGCGCGCCTGTCACCCTGCTCCGCCTCGTGGCTGATCGGATCGCCGTTGCCGAGCCCGATGATCGTACCCCCGGTCACGGCGAACGCGACGGGGAGGTTGGCGGTCGGCACATGGCGTCCGCGCGCATCGACCGCATCGATCGTAAACGGCTGCACGTCCTCGCCATCGGCGGCCATCACACGGCGATCGGGCGTGATCCGAAGCGCGACCGGCGCGCCGGTCGTCTCGACCACGCTGCGCACGACCTCACGCCCGCCGCGATAGCCGATCGCCTCCAGCCGCCCCGGCGCATAGGAAACCTGCCACTGCGGCATCGTGAAACGATCGACCGCCTGCTCACCGACCACCGTACCGTTGAGCAGCAGCCGCACCGTATCGACGTTGGTCAGCGCCATCACCTTGACCGGCTGGCCCTCGCGGCCCGGCCAGTTCCAGTGCGGCATCAGGTCGAGCAGCGGCACGTCGTCGATCCACTGCGCGCGGTGGAGATAAAAGGCCATCTTGGGAAACCCGCACAGGTCCATGATCCCGAAATAGCTGCTGACCGACGGCCATTCGAACGGTGTCGGTTCGCCGTGATAGTCGAACCCGGTCCACACGAACGTCCCGCCGACGAACGGCCGCTCGGCGATCGACTTCCAGCCGGCGCGGTGCGTACTGCCCCAGTCAGCCGGCTCCTCGTCATAGGACGCCATGACGTGCGCAGCCCGGTCGGTCGTCCATGCGCCGCGCGTCATGAAGCTCGACGTATCCTCCGAACTGATCATCGGCAGTGTCGGATTGGCGGCTTGGAAGCGGTCATACTGGTCACGCTGGTAGTTGAAGCCGACCAGATCGACCGCCTGGCTGACGTTGACGGGTGCGAACATCCCGCTGTTCATCGCCGCGGTCACCGGGCGGCTGTCATCGAGCGCCTTGACGGTCCGCGACATGCGCCGGACCATTTCATAGCCGGCGGGTGTGCCCTGCATCGGCTCTTCGTTGAAGACCGACCACATGATGACGCTGGGCCGGTTGCGATCGCGCCTCACCAGCCATTGCAGCTGCGCGATGTAATCGGGGCTGGTGTTGAAGTTGCGGTTCTCGCTCATCACCAGGAAACCCAGGCGATCGCAGGCATCCAGCACCTCGGTCGCGATCGCGTTGTGCGAAAACCGGATCGCGTTACAGCCCAGGTCCTTCAGACGCCGCAGACGCCAGTCCCACAGCGCATCGGGCACCGCGACGCCGACGCCGGCATGATCTTGGTGGTTGCACGTCCCCTTGATCTTGAGCGGGCGGTCGTTGAGGTAAAACCCGGTCGCGGCATCGAACCGCAGCGTCCGGAAGCCGATCCGAAGCGTCCGCTCGTCGACCGTCTTTCCCGCGCGGATCAACCGCGTGCGCAGCGTGTAGAGCGTCGGCGTCTCGACCGACCAAAGCCGGGGAGTCGCTACCGGGAGAGTGAGCGCAACGTCGGTCGGGGCGAGCGACGGCACCGTCCCGCCGGCGGTTTGCGTCGCGATCACGCGGCCGTCGGGATCGATCAGCGTCGCTTCGATCGTGACCGCGGCCGCGTCCTTGCCGATATTGCCAAGCGTCGCGGTGACCGGGACGGACCATGCGCCGTCGGGTCCGCGGCGCGGATCGGCGTGGATACCGTCGGTGGCGATATAGGTGGCATCGCGTTTCACCAGCCAGACGTGACGGTAGAGGCCCGCGCCCTCGTACCACCAGCCTTCCATCGTCTGCGCATCGACGCGCACGACGATCGTGTTCAGGTCGTCGCCATAGCGTGCGAGATCGGTGATATCGACATACACCGAATTGTAGCCGCTCCAGTTGTGCGCCACGACCGATCCGTTGAACCAGATCGTCGCGTTCGTCGCGATCCCGCCGAACTGGATTTCGAGATACCGCCCGCGATCCTGTGGATCGAGCCGCAGCGCCCTCCGGTACCAGCCGAAACCGCGACGGCGATAACCCTGCGATACGTTGGCGCTTTCGGCGACGGGCATCGCCATGGCCCAATCGTGCGGCAATGCGACCTCGGGCCAGTCCGAATCGTCATAATATATGGCCGCGGCACCCTGTGCCTGCCCGGCCTTTGCGCTGTTGTAGGACCAGCCATGCCCGCGAATCTCGGGCATCGGTATGTCGCCGAGATGAAACCGCCAGCCGCCGTCGAGCAGCAGCCGGCCGGGATCTTCGACCGGCGCGCGTAGCGGCAGAGCATCGCGCGTCGCCGGCATAGGCAGCGCGCCCGCATCGGGTTCGGCGGAACGCACTGCGGCGCGCGCGACCTGAGCCGGACCTACCGCCGCGCCAAGCGCTGCACCATTTGCAAGAAACAGGCGGCGGCTGATCCGGGTCGTCGGCTGGTCCTGCTTCATCGTTTCCCCCTCCGAAGCGCGCATATAGCGGCCATGCTTTACGCTTGCGTATCCGAAGCCAGCGGCTCTGTCACAACAGTGTCCGCCATTCCCTGCCAGCCAGGGGCTGAGCCGGATCCGAAGATCGAGCCCAGCCCTGACGTCCAGCGTTGCCGGATCAGAAGGTGATCCGCGCCACGCCGCTGATCTGCCGGTCGCTCATGATCGAATCGCGCGGCCGGGTGGTGATGCCGTAATAGGTCGACCGCACCGTGTTGGTGAGGTTGGTGCCGTTCAGCGTCAGCGACAGATGCGGGGTCACGTTGGCGGTGATCGACGCATCGAGCTGCCCCGATGCCTTCTGGAACTGCGGCAGGTTGCCGGTGCCATTGGCCGACGTCGTTACCAGGAACTCGCTGCGCCAGTTATAGGCGACGCGGGCGGAAACGATCCCGCGCTCGTAGATGCCGATCAGGTTGTAGTTATACTTCGACAGCCCTTCGAGCGACAATTGCGTCACCGGACCGTCGCTGGCCGGGCTTGGCGCCTCGGAGTCGACATAAGTGAAGTTCGCCTGCACGCCCAGGCCGGCGAGCGGCCCCGGCAGGAAGTCGAAGAACTGCTGATACGCGACTTCCGCACCCTTCACCTTGGCCTTGGCGGCGTTGCTGTAGGTGGTCACGTCGTAGGTAGCGGTGACGCCGTCGGTAAAGGTTACGTCACGCGGCGTGATGACCGTCTGGATGTAATTCGAGATATCCTTGTAGAATCCCGCGACCGTCAGCGATCCGCTCTTGGCGAAATACCATTCGAGCGAGGCGTCGAAATTGGTCGACTTCATCGGCTTGAGATAAGGATTGCCGGTCGACGTCACGTGCTGCTGGTCGATCTGCGCGGTGCCGGGCTCGGTGATCGTCAGGCTCGGGTTGAGCTGGTTGAAGTTCGGGCGCGAGATATTCTTCGACACGGCAAAACGCAGCTGGAGCCGGTCGGTCAGGCGCCCGCGCACGTTGAGGCTCGGCAAGACCGACGTGTACTTGGTCGCCTCGTTGACCTCGGTGAAGGTCGGCGCCGCGGTCGACTGGGTGCCGTCGGGCGCGGTGATCAGGTCGACCTGCTGGTAGAAGCCCGAGACCGCTACCTTGCTCTGGACCACGCGCACGCCGATATTGCCGTCGATCGGCACCGGCAGGTCGTCCGCCTTGAAGAACGCCGCGGCATAGCCGGTATAGGTCTTCTGCGCCTGCGTGTTGGTCCCGCTCGGAACATAGCTCGGCGTGGTCGCGATGCCGAGCGACGCTCGCGTGGCGTCGTAGTCGAGGACGGTCGGCAGCGAGAACGCCTGGATGTCGCCGAACAGGTCGGCCTGGCCGCGGAAGAAGCCGCCGAGGTCGACATAACGGAGATTGGTCGCAGCGCCGGTCAGCCCGGTATAGCGATAGCCGGTATCGCTGGTCCGGTTGCGACGATCGGCGAACCGGAAGCCCGCCTTGATCGAGCTTAGGATACCCCCATCGAAGCGATATTCGCCGTCGAGGCGGCCGACCTTGTCGGTACCCTTCGAGTTGTTGAGGTTATCCAGGTAGAAGCCGTTGCTGTAGGTCGCGGGGTTCGCGAGGCCATCGGCCGACGTGATCTGGAACGACGGGATCTCGCCGGAAATATCCTGCGTCAGCGTGGTGGCGACGCCGCTCAGCCCGACGATCGAGTTCAGGTTGTCGGTCTTGGAATCGACATATTGGAGATCGCCGGTGATCGTCAGGTTGGCGGTCGGCTTCCACTTGCCGTTGAGCGAATAATCGGTCGTGACCGAATGCCGCGAACCGAGCGAGGTGTTGTTGCCGATCGGGACGTCGGTGAACGTGCCGCTCTGGAAATCGCCGTTCGGTGCATAGGTGAACGGCGCGCCGGCCAGCGGCGTGATCGACGCCCCGCTGGTGTACGCGAAATAGCTGTAGCCATAGGACCGCAGCTTGTAATCGTTGCGGAACACCTCGCCGGTGAACTCCAGTGTATCGGTCGGGCGCCACTGGAGCGACACGTCGATGCCGAGGCGACGGCGGTCGCCGAACACTTCGCCGATGCCGGTGCCATGCGGCAGCGTCGTGGTCTGGCCGGTCCGCCCGAGCAGCGCGGCGGTGGCGGCGTCACCGGGATTGCTTTCGTCGAGCGTGTAGAACGGCTCGGTCGAGATCGTGTCCTGGCGGAAATTGGTTTTCTGATACGACGCGCTCGCCAGGATGCCGATTTCGCCGATGCCGGTATTCCAACGATCGCTGACGAGCAGCGATGCGGCCGGCTGGCTCTTCTTGATCAGATCGTAATAGGTGTTCGTCGCCGAACCCGAGATCTTGAAGCCGTCGAAGTCGAACGGCTTGCGCGTACGAAAGTTGATCGTGCCGCTGAGCTGGTCCTCGATCAGGTCCGCCGACGGGTTCTTGTAGACGTCGATCCCGGCGAGCAGCTCGGACGGTACGTCCTCGAGGCTCAGCGCGTTGCTCGACCCGCTCGCGGTGAAGATGTCGCGACCGTTCAGCTCGGTGCGGACCTGGGTCAGGCCGCGGATCGCGACCGAACTGCCTTCGCCGAAGTTGCGCTGGATCTGGATGCCCGAGATGCGCTGCAGCGCTTCGGCGATGTTGCGGTCGGGCAACTTGCCGATGTCTTCGGCGACGATCGAGTCGACGATCTGCGCCGAGTTGCGCTTGATGTTCTGGGCGGACTGAAGGCTCGCACGGACGCCGGTCACGACGATGTCATCGCCCGCCTCTGCGGCGACGGGCGCGGTATCGACTGCTTGGCCCTGATCGGCGCTCGGGGCGGCAGTACCGCTGGTCTGCTGAGCATCCGCAACCGGCGCGGGCGCGCCATCCTGCGGTGCCGCGACCTGCGCCTGCGCTACCGAACCGACTATCACGAGTGCTAGCAGCGACACGGTCGTGCTCAGACCCTTGATGCTGCCAACGCTAATCTTGGAACGCTTCATCACACTCTGCTCCAGCAGGTCTGATCCTTACGGACCGCCTGCGGTTCACTCTTGGATATCGTGCGCGGCCACGCCGCTACCGTATCGTCAGCGGCGCCTAGCGAATGATTTAGATCATTTATATGCTAATTCGATTTACGCGGACAATTCATCCGGTATGATGGCAAAAATGTCGCACATCGAATGACGATACTCGGGGTGGGCTCGTCAAATCACGGTAATATCTGACCAAATCGGTCCTAAACTGACTTGCGGTGCTAGTGTAGGCTTCCAGCAAGGTAACGTATCAAATTGTAATTGTAGGACTTAAATATCGACCTTCGTAATAATGGCGTCAGTTTCATCGACGCTCTTTCCGGACTGTCGAAACCGCGTGTGGGGAGAAGCGTAATGACGTTCAGCAAACGCGAGATACTGGGAGCACCGCTGGCAGCTACGTTGGGTTTGAGCGGGCTGTCGCGTGCCGCCGCATCGGCAGCGGCGACGAAACCGTCGCCGCTTGCCAGCCGCGCCATAACGCCCGGCCGGTTCGATTCCACCGCACAGTCGCTCGCCGGCTATCGCGCGCCTGACTGGTTTCGCGACGCCAAGTTCGGGATCTGGGCGCATTGGGGACCACAGGCGGTGCCGAGCCAGGGCGACTGGTACGCACGCTTCATGTACGTCCCCGGCCACCCGCATTACGACCATCACATCAAGACCTACGGCCACCCTTCGAAGGTCGGCTACAAGGACATCATTCCGCTATGGCGTGCGGAAAAGTTCGATCCCGACGCACTCGCCGCACGCTATGCCGCCGCAGGCGCGCGCTACCTCGTCTCGATGGGCGTGCATCACGATAATTTCGATTTGTGGCGGTCGAAGCATCATCGCTGGAACGCCGTGGAGATGGGCCCGAAGCGCGACATCGTCGGCGAATGGAAGGCGGCTGCCACGCGGCGCGGGCTCCGCTTCGGCGTGTCCGAGCATCTCGGTGCAAGCTATAGCTGGTGGTACCCCAACCACCTCTACGATCAGTTCTGGCCCAAACTCGGGGTCGCCTATGACGGCGCCGATCCGCGCTATGCCGATCTCTATCACACCAACCGCGACGAGCCGTTCATCAACACGCCCGCGAGTTGGTACACGACCAACCCGACATATCACGCGATGTGGTTCGACCGGATCCGCGACCTGATCGACAGCTACCAGCCCGACCTGCTGTATTCGGACGGCGGCCTGCCGTTCGGCGAGGTCGGACGCTCGCTCCTTGCGCATTTCTACAACAGCAGCATGAGGCGCACAGGGAAGCTGGACGCGGTCTACAACTGCAAGGATACGGGCTCGGGCGCGTTCAGCACGGACTGGGCGGTGCAGGACGTCGAGCGCGGCGTCCTCAAGGGCATCAATCCACACGCCTGGCAGACCGACACATCGAACGGCGACTGGTTCTTTAACCGGACCGACACCTACAAGACCACCGACGAGGTCGTCGCGATGCTCGCGGACGTCGTCAGCAAGAACGGCAACCTCCTGTTGAACGTCGTGATGCACGGCGACGGCAGCCTGCCCCCTGAGTCCGACCGGCTGTTGACCGACCTGGCGCCGTGGATAGCCGCCAATGGCGAGGCGATCCACGGCACGCGCCCCTGGACGATCTACGGCGAGGGTCCGACCACCGCCGCCGCCGGCGCGTTTGCGGAGAAGACCAGCTACACGGCGCAGGACATCCGGTTCACGACCAAGGGCGAGACGCTGTACGCGATCACGCTCGGCATGCCTCGGGGGCAGACCGCGATCACGTCGCTGGCCCAGCCCAACCCGCACGAACGACGCCGGGTACGCGCAGTGCGCCTGCTCGGCCGCCCCGGCGCGATCGCGTTTCGCCAGACCGGACAGGCTCTCGTGATCGATCTACCCGCGACGTTGCCGACGCGACACGCGAGCGCGTTCGCGATCGATTTCGCCTGACGAGAAATACCGCACGTGCACGATGTGTGCGTCGATCGAACACGAGCTTGGAGAGGCTATTTGAAACACCCCCTGATCCGCGCCCTGCGGTTTGCGATGCTTGCGGCGGCTACGCTGGCTGTTCCGCTTGCCAGCATCGTTCCAGCGCAGGCGCAGACCGCCGTCGGGCATCCCGAATGGCCGGGCCGCGGCGACCTGTTCGTGGGCGCCTGCTACCAGCCGATCGACCGTTCGCCCGAGCAGATCCGCCAAGACATCGCGATCATGAAGAAGGCCGGGTTCACCATGGTCCGGATGGGCGACCTGTCCTGGGATTCGTTCGAGCCGCAGGAAGGCCATTTCACGTTCGAATGGTTCGACGCGATTCTCGACCAGATGCATGCCGCCGGGATCAAGGTGCTCCTCGACATTCCCGGCCAGCCGGTACCGACCTGGCTGCACAAGACATATCCCGGCGTCGATCTCGTCACGCAGGACGGCGTCCGCCGCAATGCCGCGACGCGCTATTGGGACAATATCAGCGATCCCGATTATCGCCGGCTGGTCCGGCGGCTCGCCGAGCAGATGCTCAAGCGGTACGCGCATAATCCCGCGGTGATCGCGGTCGGCTACACCAACGAGATCGGCAACGGCCAGATGTCGTATTCGCCGGCTGATCGGAAACGTTTCGTCGGCTGGCTGCAGAAGAAATACGGGACGATCGCGGCGCTCAACACCGCCTGGGCGACGCAGCGCTGGTCGCGTCGGATCAACAGCTGGGACGAGGTCTACCTCCCCTATGGCAACGGACCCGGCCCGAACGAGCGCAATCTCGACCTTCGCCGCTTCTGGTCCGACGACACGATCGGCGCGCTCACCGATCTCGAAGCGGTCCGCAAACTATACGCGCCCAACCTGCCCGTCGCGTCGAACTTCTGGCCCGACGCCTGGACCAAGGGGTTCGATTATCTACGGTCGTGGGACAAGGTCTCGACCTATGGCGGCCAAGGCTTCTATCCGGGCGAGCCGCTAGGCGCTGCACTTGACGTATCGCGCAACCGCGCAGGCCACGATACGCCGATGTGGCTGAACGAGTTCACCGCGGGCGGTGGCGGCTATTACGGCACACCGGGCCGGTCGCGGATGTGGGCGTATTTCGGGCTGATCTATTACGCGCAGACGTTCCTCGCCTGGACCTTCAACTCGCATAGCGGTGGCGAGGAACAGGGGCTGTTCGGGCTCGTCGACCATGATGGCCGCCCGTCGTGGAAGGTCGGCGAGTTCGGCCAGATCGCCAGCGAGTTCGCCAAGCTGAAGACGATGGGCTTCCCGCGCTACCGCAAGCCCGAGGTGGCGATCGCCTATTCGTTCCAGACCAACTGGCTGACCTCGCCTCCGCCTGGGCCGAACACGATGCAGGAATATTTCAAGACCAGCTATCCCGATCAGGCCAAGGCCGCGCTCGCCCCGCTGTTCGCCGACAATATCGACACCGCAGTGATCGATATCGGCCACGACGCGATCGACCGTTACAAGCTCGTGATCCTGCCCAGCGCATACATGATGGACAAGGAAACCGCCGAGGCCGTGCGGCGCTATGTCGCGAACGACGGCACGGTGATCATGACCGGCTATTCCGCCAAGGTCGATGAGACCGGCAAATGGTTCGAGACGCCCCTGCCCGGCCGGCTGACCGACGTGTTCGGCGTGCGGACCAACGAATTCTATCGCGCCGAGCAACCGCTGAAGATCATGTTCGACGGCAAAGAGCAGATTGGTAGCGATCCCTATTACGAGGTGCTCGAACCGAGCACGGCCAAACCGCTGGCGATGTTCACCAACACGCCCAAGCCCGGCCCGGCGATCACCATCAACCGCTTCGGCAAGGGCCGCGCGATCTACCTCGCGACCGCCGCGCTAGGCGCGTTTCTTGATCCGCTGGTGCGATCGCTCTATACCGAACTCGGGATCGAGCGTGGCCCGGTCACTCCGCCGGGCGTGGTCGCGCGCATCGTCGATGGGCGGACGCTGTACGTGAACACGAACACCGCGCCTGCGCGTGTGGCCTTGGCAGGCGAGCAGCACGATATTCTAAGCGGCAAAGCCTATACCGATCGGCTCGACCTTCCGCCGTATGGCGTGGCGCTGCTCCAATAACGACGCGCGATAAGTGACCAATCCGGGTCTTCGCCTTGCGTCGACGCGGAATACGGTTGATCCGCGCGCCGTATCTGCAATTATACGACAAAATTGCCGTTTCGGCGAAGATAGCGCTACCGTCAGGGCATAGACCCGTGGAGAGGATTCGATGTACATTTCCCCAGCCCGTATCGAAGTGCAATCGTCTGACCAGTCCCGCACCACGTCGCGATGGGACTGGTCGTCACGGCTGGTCGCACGGTTGGCCATGGGGGTTTCGCTGGCGACGCTCGGTTCCGCCGCGGTTGCCGCACCGATCGCGACGGTCGATCGCAACGGCAGCCTCGTCTCGGTCGAGGCCTATGCGCCCAACATCGTCCGCGTGACGATCGCGACCGACCGCGGACAGGTCGATGCGCCTCCAGGCGATGGCCCCAACGCAAAGCCCGATGCCGCCGGCTGGACGCATCGTAACGATGCGGGCGCCGATGTATTCGCGTCCGCGGCGCTGTCGCTCTCGGTCGATGCGAAGCCCTGGCCCAAGGCGCCGACGCAGATGGAGCGTTATTTCGCGCCGTCGCTGCCACCGGTGTCGGTGACGATCCGCAAGCCGGACGGCACGATGCTGACGCAGATGACCGGCTGGGAAATGGCGCCGCATACCGTCAACGGCGAGAAGACGTTCCGCGTCGGCGCGAGCTTCGCCTCGCCCGCCGACGAGCATTATTACGGGCTCGGCCAGAACCAGGAGGGCAAGCTCGACCTGCGCGGCCGCACGATCGACTGCCGCCACAATTACGACGCGCCCGCGGGCGAGACGGTCTGCGTACCGTTCATGGTCACCAACAAGGGCTATGGCATCGTCTGGGACAACCCGTCCTCGACCGTCGTTTCCCCCGGCCTGCATAGTTCGACACACTGGCAGTCGGAGGTCGGCGAACGCGTCTCGTTCTTCGTGATCACAGGCGCCACTACCGATGAAATCTACGCCGGCTACGCGACGCTGACCGGTACCACGCCGCTGCCGCCCAAGGCCGCGTTCGGCCTCATCCAGAGCAAGGCGCGGTACGAGACCGAGAAGGAACTGCTCGACGTCGCCAACGGATATCGCAGCCGCGGCCTGCCGCTCGATATCATGGTGCTCGACTGGTTCTACTGGTCGCGCATGGGCCAGCTCGACATCGACCGGAATTATTTCCCCGATCCCAAGGGCATGAACGACAAGCTGAAGTCGATGGGGATGCATTCGATCATCAGCGTCTGGCCGCGCTTCGAGAAGGAATCGCGGTATTTCGACCTGTTGTCGACCAAGGGCTTGTTGCTGAAGGACAAGGACGGCAACGTCGTCGACGGCCTGCCGATCCGCTCCGATCGCGCGGGCGCGTTGCTCGACAGCACCAACCCCGATGCGCGCCACTGGTTCTGGGACCGTATCCGCGACAACATCGCCAGCCAGGGCTTCGACTGGTTCTGGCTCGACGAGACCGAGCCCGATCTGGTGCCCGACGGCAGCTTCTATTCGATCGGCTCGGGCGACCGCTATCACAACGTCTTCCCGCTGCTCCATACGATGAGCGTCGCGGACGGGTCGGCCAAGGACCGTCCCACGATGCGCAACCTGATCCTGTCGCGCGCGGCGTATCTGGGTGCCCAGCGCAACGGCGGGCTGTTCTGGTCGTCGGACATCAAGTCGACCTGGGAAGCGCTGCATCGGCAGGTCCCCGCGGGGCTTGGCTTCACCGCGAGCGGCATGGCCTATTGGGGCAGCGACATCGGCGGCTGGCAATGGCCGAACGGGCCCAAGGCGACACGCCCGGTGCTGCTCGATCCTGCGGGTGCGACCGCGATGGCGCCGGATTACGCGGATTATCCCGAGCTGTTTACGCGCTGGTTCGGCTATAGCGTGTTCACGCCGACCTTGCGGATCCACGGCCAGCGCCCGGCCACCGCGATCTGGCAATATGGCACCGCGGCCGAGCCGGTCCTCGCGAACTTCCTGAAGCTGCGTTACTCGCTGATGCCGTACATCTATTCGCTCGGCCGCCACACATACGAAAGCAATGCGCCGATGATGCGCGCGTTGTTCATGGATTTCCCGAACGATCCCAACGTCGCCGACATGGGCGACGAATATATGTTCGGCCCGGCCTTCCTGGTCGCGCCAGTCACCGAACAGGGCAAGACCAGCCGCCAGGTCTATCTGCCGGCCGGCGCCGAATGGTATGATTACTGGACCAACCAGCGGTTCACAGGCGGCCAGACCGTCACCGCGAATGCACCGATCGACAAGATACCGCTGTTCGTGCGCGCCGGGTCGATCATACCGATGGGCGTCCAGGTGCCAAGCACGGCGACCGCGCAGGCGCTCGAGAGCATCCGCGTCTATCCGGGTGCGGATGCGAGCTTCGCGCTGTACGACGATGACGGCGTGACCAACGACTATCGGACCAAGGGCGGGCGCAAGGCGATGCTGCGCTGGGACGACAAGACCCGGCGCCTGACCGCATCGGGCAAGCTGCCGACCGGGCAGGACGCCGCATCGCTGGTCCAGATCGTCTCTTCGAAGTGATCCGCGCAGTCTTCATCGCCGCACTGACGTTGGTCACCTTACCGGTGGCCGCGCAGACCAATGTCCCGGGCGATCCCTATGCCGGCGATCCGGTCGGGATCGTCGCGGCCCCCTGCCCTGCGCATCCGTCGCCGACCGATGGAGCCGGATGGGAGGCATGGAAGCTGCATTCGCTCACGCGCGACTTCGGCCAACTGTGCCGCTACCGTGAGCAGAACGAACAGTTGAAGGCCTCGAACACGCCGGTCCGCGTGGTCTTCATGGGCGATTCGATCACCGACAACTGGATCGGTGCGGATGCTACTCTGTTCACCGGCGGACTGGTCGATCGCGGGATCAGCGGGCAGACCACGCCGCAGATGCTGGTGCGCTTCCGCGAGGACGTGGTCGCGCTGAAACCGCGTGCGGTCCACATCATGGCAGGTACCAACGACATCGCCGGCAATACCGGCGCCTCGACGATGGAGATCGTTCAGGGCAACATCGCCAGCATGGCCGACCTCGCGCGCGCGAACGGTATCAAGGTGATCATCGCCTCGACCCCGCCCGCCGCGGCCTTTCCGTGGAGCAAGGACAAGCAGCCGGTGCCGCAGATTCGCGCGCTCAACAGCTGGCTGAAGGCCTATGCGGCGAAGAACGGCTTCACCTATGTCGATTATTACACCGCGCTAGCCACACCCGAAGGCGCGATGAAGCCGGGGCTGGCGAGCGACGGCGTCCACCCGACTCCCGCCGGCTATGCGGTGATGCGCCCGCTGGCCCTCGCGGCGATCCGCCGGACCATCGCAGCCAAGTGAGTATCGATCTCAGCCGCCGTTCGGTTCTCGCCGGAATCGCCGCACTGGGTCCGGCGACGCACGCGCTCGCGCAGAGCCCGATGGGGCTGGCGCGCGGTCCGGTGCAACCGACCTGGCAATCGCTGGTCGATCACTATCGCTACCCCGAGTGGTTCCGTGACGCGAAGCTCGGCCTGTGGTCGCATTGGGGCCCGCAGTCGGTGCCCGAGCAAGGCGACTGGTACGGCCGCTTCATGTATATGCAGGGCCATCCCGCGTACGAACATCACCTCAAGACCTATGGCCATCCGACCAAGTCGGGGATGATGGAGGTGATGAACCGCTGGACCGCGGCGCGCTGGGATCCCGACGCGCTGATCGCCCGTTATGCCAAGGCGGGGGCGAAATATTTCGTCTCGCTCGCCAATCATCACGACAATCTCGACTGCTACGACAGCCGCTATCACGCCTGGAATTCGCTCCGCGTCGGGCCGAAGCGTGATGTCGTCGGCACTTGGGAAAAGGCCGCGCGTAAAGCCGGGCTCAAGTTCGGCGTCTCGAACCACGCTGCGCATAGCTGGCACTGGTATCAAACTGCTTATGGCTATGATCCGACAGGGCCGCTGAAGGGCCAGCGCTACGACGGGTTCACGCTGCGCACCGCCGACGGCCGCGGCACATGGTGGGACGGGCTCGATCCGCAACAGCTCTACACCGGCGCGCACGCGGTCCTGCCGAACGGCATCGATACGATCGCCGCGATGAACGCGTGGCACGACGCGAACGACGGCCAGTGGATCGAAACGCCGCCGCCGAACGATCCGGGCTATGCGGCGAAATGGCTGCTGCGCCAGACCGACCTGATCGACAAGTACAAGCCCGACTTCTGTTACTTCGACGACTATGAACTGCCATTCGGGCCGATCGGGCTCCAGGCGGCTGCGGATTACTATAACCGCTCGATCGCGTGGCACGGCGAAATCAACGTCGTGCTGACCGCCAAGCAGCTAAAGCCTTCTGCGAGGTTCGGCCTCGTGCAGGATGTCGAGCGCGGCTTCACCGATCATCTGTGGGACGAGCCGTGGCAGACCGATACATGCGTCGGTGACTGGTTCTACAACGTCGCGCGGCTCACCGACAAGAGCTACAAGACCGCCGAACAGGTGATCCAGCGGCTTGCCGATGTCGTGTCCAAGAACGGCAACCTGCTGCTGTCGATACCGCAGCCCGGCGACGGCTCGATCGACGGCGAGGAGGAAAAGATCCTCGACGGCATGAGCCGCTGGATCGCGGTCAACGACGAGGCGATCTTCGGCTCGCGGCCATGGCGGATCTATGGCGAAGGCCCGACCAAATTGCAGGCCGGCATGCAGAACGAGCAGTCGTCGGGCGTGTTCACCGCGCGCGACGTGCGCTTCACCACCAACAAGGGGGCGCTCTATGCGCTGTTCCTGGGCTGGCCGCAGGGCGACGTCACGATCAAGGCACTGGGACGCAACCGCTTCGCCGATGGCGTGGTCGAGCTCGTGACGTTGCTCGGCGGCGGCGGCATGGCGCATCGCCGCGATGCGCGCGGCCTGCACCTGACGATGCCCGCGAACCCGGGCGGCGGGTTCGTCCCTGTCCTGAAGATCGAAGGCCGAGGCCTGGTCTGACCATTTCGGGCCGCACCTTACGGACTCCGGATCAACGCTGATACGATTGGGAACGCTGCTCAGCCGAGCAAGGCCGCTCCGCGATCGACCACCGCGCCCTCGCTTTCGGCCTGACGGATCAGGATCATGACGTCCTCGATGATCGATCGGATCGTGGCGCTGGCGGAAGCCGCATCGCGCGCAGCGATCGCCTCGAGCACGGCCTTATGCGCGGGCAGGCTTGCGCTGCGCCCCTTGAACCGGTTGGTGAAGCGGATCGAGGTCCGTAGCGCCGTCGACACAAGATCCTCGAACTGTGCGAAGAATGGGTTGTCGCACGCTCGCAGGATCGCAACGTGGAACACGATGTCGGCCTCGAGCGCATCGTCATCGCCGCGCTCGGCCGCCTCCATGCGCGCATAGCCAGCAGCAATCATCGCGATGCCGGACGGCGTGGCGTGCAGTGCGGCGAGCTGCGCCGCCATCGGCTCGACTGCAAGGCGCAGCTCGTTGAAGCTGCGGAGTAGCGGCAAGGTAAACTGCCGTTCGAGTAGCCAACGCAGCACATCGGTGTCGAAGAGGTTCCAGGTCGAATTTGGCTGGATGATGGTACCCTGCCGCGGACGCGCGGAAAGCAAACCCTTCGCGGTCAGCATTTTGACCGCCTCGCGCGTCACCGACCGGCTCACGCCGTGCTCGATTGCCAGTTCCGCCTCGGTAGGAAAACGCTTTCCGTCGTAATGGCCGGTGACGATCGCGCGACCCACGGCGTCGAGCATACCGTAAGTCAGATTGCGGCCCAGCGCCGTGCGGACCTTCGTGGGCTTGAGTTCGGTCATAGGGCTTGGTCGCCCAAATTCGTGACCGCTACAAGCGTCCCTCTGCATATCGGACGACAGGTACTCACTTTTACGCTGCGAAGATCATGAGCGCGCCAATTGCCTCGCCGGGACTGTATCTCATCCACCCCACACATGGCCTCGGCATCGGCCGAATAGCGCGTCCCCATCACGCTTGTCGGAAGATCGGTGCCGCGCAGTGCTGGGCGATGAAATCCTCGTGCGTGGGCATCGCTTCGGCGGTCATGCCGATCATCTCTCGAATATGGGCCATGAACCGCGTCGCCTCGCCAAGCGGCAACCCGCCCGTCAACGGATCGAAGGACGCCGGCTGCACATTCTGGCCGAGCAACACCGCAATCCAGCTATCGGGGGTGAACAATTCGCCCTGCTCGCGAAACACCCGCGCCTTGCCTCGCCATAACGCGAGTTTGCCCTGCAGCGATTCCGGCAGCGCCATGGTCCGACAATGGTCCCAGAATGGCGAATCCGATCGTTCGGTCGCATGATAATGGAGGATGATGAAATCGCGGACCTGCTCGTATTCGCGGAGCATGACACGGTTGTACTCGTCAATTTCGACCGGATCGAAACCACGATCGGGGAAGAGGGTCATCAGCCGCGCAATCCCCGACTGGATCAAGTGGATGCTGGTCGACTCGAGCGGTTCGAGGAAACCGCCGGACAACCCGATCGCCACGCAATTCCGGTCCCAGAGCCGCTTGCGCCGCCCGGCCTCGAAACGCAACTGGCGGGGTTCGCCCAACGCCGCGCCATCAAGCCCCGCCAGCAGCGCCTGCTTGGCATCGTCGTCGTCGATATGCGCGCTGGAATAGACATAGCCGTTGCCGACCCGGTGCTGGAGCGGAATCCGCCAGCGCCATCCGGCGCTATCCGCGGTCGCCCGCGTATAGGGCGTCAGTGGCCCCTGTCGTTCGCTCGGCACCGCCCACGCCCGGTCGCAGGGCAGCCACTGCTTCCAGCTCGCAAACGGTACACCTAGCGTATCGCCGAGCAGCAGCGACCGGAAACCGCTGCAGTCGATGAACAATTCGCCCTCGATCCGGCGGTCGCCTTCGAGCCGCACCGCCTCGATGAACCCCGTTTCGGCATTCCGATCGACTGCGATCACGCGCCCCTCGACGCGGACCACGCCATCCTGCTCGGCGATGTCGCGCAGGAACGTCGCGTAGAGGCCTGCGTCGAAATGGAACGCGTACGACAAGGTCGACAGCACCGACTGCGGATTGGCGCTCGGCCGAGTGAACCGCCCGCGCCGAGCCGCCACGGAGGACAGGCAATAGTCGCCGATTGGTCCCGGATCGGCGTTGCCCGAGGCAGCCTGCCGGAGCCAGAGCTGGTGAAAGGAAACGCCGTCGATGTCGCGGCCGTGCGTGCCGAACGGGTGCAGATAGGAGTCGCCGAGCCGCGTCCAGTTGCGGAACTCGATCCCCAGCTTGAACGTCGCGCCGGTAGCGCGGACGAACGCGTCCTCGTCGATCCCGAGCATGCGGTTGTAATCGAGCAGCGACGGGATCGTCGCCTCGCCAACACCAACCGTGCCGATCTCCTCGGATTCGACCAAGGTGACCGAAACGCCGCTGGCGACCAGTCGCGACAGAGCCGCCGCGGTCATCCAGCCTGCCGTGCCGCCGCCGACGATCACGACCTTTGTGATCTTCCCGGGCCGGGTGACGGTCACGCTGCGGCCCGCGCGCCAAAGCTGTGGGACTGGGCGTAGGATACCAGATCGCGGTTCGACGGGAGGTTGGCGATCGCATAACGCGCCTGGCGCTGCACCTCCGCGAACGCCCGGCGTGCATCCTCACCGTAGCGAAGCGCGCCGGCCTTGGCGCTCAGGTCGGTCTTCCAGCCCATGCCGTACAGAACATATTGCCAGCTTGCCTCGGTGAAGATGTCGACCTGCCCGTCGATGTCGAGCTCGTTGGGCGGCCGGAACCGCCAGCGATCGAGCATCTCCAGCAGGCGGTCCGGCACCGATGCGTCGGCCACGTTGTCGCGCCAGAACGCGGTGTCGCGGCGTTCCGAGATACAATAATGCAGCTTGATGAAATCGAGCGCACGTTCGTAGCGGCGCAGCATGTTGGCGTTGAACTGGCGCGCGGACGTCTCGTAATCGCCGCCCCAAGGGAACAGGTTAGCGATCATACCGGCGGACACTTCGGCAAACGCTATTCCGGTCGCCTCTAATGGCTCGAAAAAGCCGCTCGACAGCCCGACCGCGACGCAGTTCTTGTACCAGTTCACCTCGCGATAGCCGGCCTCGAACTTGAAATGGCGTACGTCGGCGGTCTCGCCCGCCGCGCCCAGATAGCCGCGCAACACACGCTCGGCAGCATCGTCTTCGCTATGGTCGGACGAATAGACATGGCCGATGCCGCGGCGACGATCGAGCCCGATGTCCCAGATCCAGCCCGCCTCCTGCGCGGTTGAAATCGTGTACGAGGCGATCGGTTCGTCGGGCCGCGTATAGGGTAGTTGCGCGGCGATCGCGCGGTTGCAGAACAGCACGTCGCGGCACGACCGGAACGGGATCTTCATCGCCTTGCCGATCAGCTCAGCGCGAAAGCCGGTGCAGTCGATGTATAGATCGGCGTCGAGTATCCCGTTCCGCTCGGTCCGAACGCCACCGATCGCGCCGTCCGCATCAAGCAGCACTTCGCTCACGGTGTCGGTCAGGTGGCGGACGCCGTTCTTCACGCCCTGCTCGCGCAAAAGGCCGGCAAGCGCGACTGCGTCGAAATGGAAGGCATAGTTCAGCGGCCCGACATAATCGGGATGCGTCGGTAATTTGGGCGCGCGGTGCCGGTCGGCCGCCTTCTTCTGCGGGTTGGAGACCTCGTCCCAATTCTCCGTGCCACCGAGGCCCAGCAGCCAATAGGGCAGCAGGTCGAGACCGTCGCTCGCGTCCGCGACCTGGAAGGGGTGCGAATAATGATCGGTCGCCCCCTGCCCCGGCGCGTGGCGCCAGTGGACGAACTTGGCACCCTGCTTGAACGTCGCGCCGCAGCGTCGGATCAGATCGGCCTCGTCGATCCCGATCGTCGCCAATGTCCGCCGGATCGTCGGGAACGTCCCCTCGCCGACACCCAGAATCCCGATGTCACGCGATTCGACGAGCGTGATCGCGACGCCGCCCGGCAGATCAGCGCCGAGCCGCTTGGCGAGATAGCCTGCGGTCAGCCACCCGGCAGTGCCGCCGCCCACGATCAGGATCCGCTTGGTCATCACAGCCTCGCTTTGCCGCTCGCCGACACGGTGTCGACGAGCGGCGTATCATCGTCAGAAGGCGAGGTTGATACCAGTGCTGATACGACGATCGGCCTGGAACCAGCTACGCCCGACCAGCTTGCCGCCGGGATACCCGCCCATCAGCGTACGCTGCGTCGACGCGGTCAGGTTGGTCCCCTGCACGCCGAACGACAGATAGTCGGTCACCTTGAAGCGGACGCCGGCATCGATCGACCCGTAATTGCCGCCATAGATCGGCAGCGCGATCTGGGTGGAGGCATCGAGGCCGCCATCCTGATTGCTGACGACGCCTGGCGCGCTGTAATAGGGGTACGTGCCGTTCGTGCCGTTGCTGTTGGTCGACAGCAGATATTGCGAGCGCCACGAGTACGCGATCCGCAGCGAGATCGGATTGCGCTCATATAGCAGCGTCGCGTTCAGATTGTGCTTCGACAGACCCACCAGCGGCGCGTCGCTCTTCACCGCGCCGGTAATGTCGCGGTAGACGTCGCCCGGATTGCTGCTCTTGATGAACGTGTAGTTGCCCTCGAACCCGATCCCGGCAAGCGCACCCGGCAGCATGTCGAAGAAGAAGCGTCCGCCGACCTCGACGCCCTTGACGGTCGCCGCCTTGGTCGAGTTGCTGTAGTCGGTGGCCGACGCCGATACATTCTCCGTCGTTCCATCGGTAAACTGGACCGTCACCTGCCGGGTCGTCAGCGCGTAGATCGGCAGGTTGGTCAGCCGCTTGTAGAATGGGGCGATGTGGAACGACGTGCCCGCGCGTCCGTAATATTCGAGCGAGAGATCGAAATTGTTCGACAGCGTCGGCTTGAGCAACGGATTGCCGGTGTCCGCGGTAAAGTTGTTGAACGTCCCGATCCCGCCCGGAGTCTGACTGGGCGTCGTCGCCACGCCGATCGAACCCGAGGCGCGCAGTGCGTTGAAGGTCGGCAAATCCATCGTGATGTTATAGCCGCCGCGCACCTTGATCTTGTCGGTCGGCGCATATTCGAGATTGACCGACGGCAGGACGCGCGTGAAGTCGGCCTTGCCGCCGCGTGCGAGGAAGGTGTTCGCAAGCGTCACCTGAGCGCCATTGCGAATGAAGACGGTCCCGCCATTCTGCTGGATGAAGCCGCTGCCCTCGTTCTCGATGCGCACGACCCGCACGCCGATATTGCCGGAGATGCCGCGCGCGTCGCCCTCGGGGCCGAAACGCACCAGCGCATAGCCTGCGATATTCTTGGTGCGGTTCTCGACCTGATCGCCCGGCAAGACGAAGCCGACCGGCCTGATTGCCAGGGTGCCGTCCGGATTGAACTGGCCGCCATAGCCGGTGACCGGGAGAGGACCTGAGGCCGAACAATCGAACTCACGACCGGTGCAGAAGCCGGCAGGCGGCGCCGTTACCAGCCCGGTGCGGTTGGCGTTAAACCGGTCCGCCAGACTTTCCGACGCGAACATCAGGTTGCCGGGCAGCGTCGTGTTGCCGCGGAAGAAGTCCTTGAACGCGTGGCTGGCGACGTCGCCCGGCGCCGCGTTGGCGTAGGTTAGCTGCGGGTCGCCGTTCCAGCCGCGGCCGAGCGCGGTCCAGTTATAGCCGTTCGACAGGTCGCGCTCGGTCCGCTTGGCATAACGGCCACCAACCTTAACCGACCGGAAGAAGCTGTTGTCGAACTTGTATTCGGCATCGAGCTGCCCTGCGTCGAGACGGCCCTTGTTGCGTTCGTTGTGCGGCATCGACGCCGTCCAGAAATAATTCGCCGGATCCGCGAACGACGCCTGCGTCGCCGGGCTGACGGTGATCTGCGGCAGGTCGCCGGTCAGATCCATGCCGAAGCTCTGGCCGAAGCCGATGTCGCGAAAAATGTCGAGGCGATCGTAGATCTGACGCGAGTTGACGCGCTGCAACGAGCCCTTGAGCGACAAATGGCTATCAACGGGTGCCCAGGCGAACGACAGCGAGTAATCGCGTGTCCGCGTGTTACTCTCCACGAACCCCTTGTTGCCGCTGCTGTTGACCGCGCCGCCGGTGGGCAGGAACGTGGCCGTATCGCGATTGAAGAGCGCGTCGGTCTTCGTCAGCAGGCCGTTGCTGTCGAACGTGCTGCTCGCCGGATCGACCGCCAGCGTCTGCGAATCGAGCTGCGTACCGTAATCGCTCGACTGACTCTTGTAGCGCGACTGGAAGAAGCTGCCGGTGAAGGTCAGTGACTCTGCCGGCTGCCACTGCGCCGCGCCATAGATGCCGTAGCGCTTATACTGGAACGTCTCGTCACCATACGCGAAGCCGCTCGGGACGTACTTGCCGCTGCCATCGCTAAGCGTCGTCTTGAAATACGGGCTGACGCGAATGAACTGCGACAGCGAGCTGAACTGGCTGAACGCGACGTCGCCGAGCAGGCCGATCCGGCCGATCGGCGTATCGAACGAGTCGGTGATCAGCACCGAGCCCGACGGATCCGCCTTGTTCGCCATGTCGCCGAGCGCGAGTTCGCTGGTGCCCGCGATATGGAACTTGCCGTTGAAGTCGAACGGCAGCTTGGTGCGCAGATCGATCTGGCCGCCGGTGCCGCCCTCGATCAGGTCCGCTGTCGATGCCTTGTAGACGTCGACTGCTGACATCAGTTCGGGGGTCACGTCGCTCCACAGGATCGCGCGACCATTGTTCGCGCTGAAGATTTCGCGGCCGTTGAGGCGCGAAGCGACGCCGGTCAGGCCGCGCACCTGCACGCCCGAACCCTGGACCGAATAGTGATCGGGATCGCCGAGCGCGGCAAAGCGCACGATCGACACGCCCGAGACGCGCTGCAGAACTTCTGTGATCGAGTTGTCGGGCAGCTTGCCGGCATCGTCGGCGACGACCGAGTCGACGATCGTCTCGCTGCGCCGCTTGCGTTCGTCGGCAGCCTCGAGTGCGGCGCGGCGACCAGTGACGACGATGTCACCATCCGTCTGGTCCGCTGCGGGCTCGCCGACATTCTGCCCAGGCACGGCGGCCTGAGTCGTGTCGGGGGAGATGCTTTGTGTCTCAGCCTGCGCCCACGCCGTGCCGCTTACCCCAGCGGTCAGCAAAGCGACCAGGGATACACCGGTCCGCATTGCAGCAACGGCTCCGCGGCGCCGATCAACGTCAAGAATATGCGCGCTCATGAAATCCTCCCCCTTTTTTCCGCAGCAGGCTCTTGGCCGTCGCAGTCCCCAACCGGCACCTTATCAGCCTGGTGCTTCGTTCCGTGTTAGCCCTACCATTATTATACGACAATTAATTTCTTTGTCATATTTTACCATTCGAACGCGCGCCGGATGGCCGCCCGGAAACGCTCGGCATCGCTGCGGTCCGGACGGCGCCTTGATCGCGGTCAACACGTTGCTTGTCCGCGATCAACGCCCCAACTCTCCAGCGCAGATAGCCCGGCCGTATGGATTACAGGAGCCGGACCATGACGACGTCGATCAAGAGCCTCGCCCTCGCGGCATGCGCAGTGACTGCGGTCGCACCCCCCGCTTTCGCGCAGGCCGACGCAGCACCGCGACAAGGCATCGCCGCCGGCGACGTACTCGTCCGCGTCCGGGCGATCATGGTAGCGCCGAACGAGACCTCGGGCAGCGTCCTGCCCGCGTTTCCCGGCGAGCATGTACGCGTCAACGACAGCGTCATGCCCGAGGTCGACGTCACCTACATGGCGACCAACCATATCGGCTTCGAGCTGATTGCCGCGACCACCAAGCATCAAGCCGATGGCCGCACCGGCACGACCGGCTCGATCGGCAAGCTCGCCTCGACTTGGGTCCTGCCGCCAACGTTGACCGCACAATATCACCTGAACCCGATGGGCAAGATCCGGCCCTATGTCGGTGCCGGCTTGAACTACACGATCTTCTGGAACGAGAAGGCGTCGTCTGGGCTCGCCGCCGCGGTCGGACCGACCGACGTCCGCATGAAGGACAGTTTCGGCTGGGCGGCACAGGCGGGCGTCGACATCGACATCACGCCGAAGGTCTTCCTCAATCTCGACGTCAAATACATTGACATCGACACGACCGCACGGCTGCGGACGACCGCGGCCGGCACGCAGCGGGTCGCGATCAGCCTCGATCCGCTCGTGTTCGGCCTCGGGCTAGGCATTCGGTTGTGACGCCGCACGCGTTTTGCATCCAGTGCCTCGCATACAAGCCCCGGTTCGCATGACTGGCCACCATGAAGGTGCGCCACATGGAGCATCCTTTCCACGACGACACGGGTAATTTCGGGAGTACCAATTTTGCCTCGGACCGCGTGTTCGGGACGCTCTATCGGCGCGGCGAACGGCTGGTCAAAAACCCGACGGTGTTCAATCTCGGCTATACCGACGTGATCGCGGCCCGGCATCCGTGGGGCGCGCGACGATCGCATCCGAGGCCGGCGCGACCGCGAGTTGTTGATCGCACAGCGCGACCATCGCCGGACGGTGGCTGACCATGATCAGCCCCTGCCCGGTTCTTGCGAGCCGCACGGACAGGCGGTCGGCGACGCGTCGCTCGGTGGCGGTATCGAGTCCCTCGGTCGGTTCGTCGAGCAACAGCCACGGCACCTTGGCGAGATAGGCGCGGGCAAGCGAAAGCCGCCGCCTTTCGCCGCCCGACAAGCGTACGCCGTGCTCGCCGATCCAGCTGTCCAGACCGTTCGGCATGGCCTGGATCACGTCGGTTAGCGCAACGTCGGCGAGCACTGCCCACATCGCCGCATCCTCGGCCAAGGAATCGCCGAGCGCGAGCGTGGCGCGGATCGTGCCCGACAACAAGGCCGCGTCCTGCGGTGCCCAACCGAAGGTCGCGCGGCGGATGGCGAGTGGGATGCTGACAATGTCCTCGCCGTCGACGAACGCCATGCCCGACTCCGCCGAACGAAGACCGAGCAGACTTTCCACGAGCGTGGTCTTCCCCGACCCCGATGCGCCGACCAGCGCGACGCGCGTACCCGCCGGCAGGACCGCGCCGAGCAGAGCGATCGACGGCGCGGTTACGCTCGCGATCGCGGCGTCCGGCTCCACCGCAGCTGGCAGCAGATGATCTAGCCGCGCGACAGCCTCACGCACCGCGCTCCGCTGCGCAAGGCTGCGCAGCACTGGCCCCGCCGCGTCGATCGTCATGACTGCCGCCAGCGCACACAACGCGGCGATCGGTTCACCCGCAGGCGCGGCGAGCAGCAGCGCCGCGAGTCCTGCCATGCCAAGCGCGACCGCCTGGATGAACTCGAACCACCCCGCGACGCCAGCCTGCGCGCGTTGCGATGCCGCCAGACGCAGACTGCAGGCATCGATCGCGGCCATCGCGTTCGCCTCGATTCCGTAGCATCGGAGTTCGGCGGCGGCATCGGCCATGCCGGCAAACGCTTCCTTCAACGCTCCGCTCGCGCGCTGCACGTCGCGTCCCGGTCCTTCCAACCGTCTCGCTAGCGCGGTCGCGATCATCAACAAACCCACCAGGCACAGTACCAACGCCAGCGCAGGCCGCCACCCTCCCAAGGCACACAGGAGCAGGCCGCTCGCCAGCGCAGCGATCATGCCGGGTACCGCGGAGAACCGGACGAACTGCGCCTCGACCACGTTCACGTCCTGGACGATCCGTGCGGTCGCCTCGCCCTGGGTGAGCGCCAGCGCCTGATCCACAGGGCCGCGCGCCAGACCGAGGAACAGCGCGGGGCGAATGCGGGCGAGTGCGCCGAACGCTGCGTCGTGGCTGGCCAGCCGCTCGCCATAGCGCCCGGCGGTGCGCAGGATCGCAAGCAGACGGATGCCAGCACTCGGCAGCATATAGTTGAAGCCCTGCGCGGCGATCGGTCCGGCAAGCCCGGCGACCGCGGCGGCGGTGATGAACCAGCCCGACAGCCCGAGCAGCACGACCGACGCCATTGCGACAATCGCCGCATAACCGCTCGCTCGCCACAGCCCGCGTCGTTGCCGCCGTCGCTCGTCGGTGATCAGCGCTTCGAACGCGGTCACGCCTGCTCTCCCAGGTCGATCACGACATCGGCGATCGCGGCCAGCCGCGCGCTGTGCGTTGCGATGATCGTCGTTCGCCCGACACAAGCCCGCGCGATTGCCTCGATCAGGCGCTCTTCGGAGTCCGCATCCAGATGCGCGGTCGGCTCGTCGAGCAACAATACGGGCGCAGCTTTCAACAGCGCGCGGGCGAGCGCGACCCGGCGTCGTTCTCCCCCCGACAGCCCGCTGCCCCTTGCGTCGATCGCCGCACCCAACCCTCCACGCGCGAGCAGCACCGGCGACAGCCCGGCAATCCGTGCGACCTCCGCGATGCGCTCGGCCGAGGCGCTCGGATCGGCGAGCGCGATGTTCGAGCCGATCGTTCCGGGCAAGATCAAGGGCGATTGCCCCATCCACGCCGCGACGGGCGCGATGCTGCCGATCTCGGCAAGGCTAAGGTCGCCGATCCAAACGCGCCCCTCGGACAAGGGCGTGAGGCCGAGCAACAGATGCAGCAGGCTGCTCTTGCCGCTCCCCGAGGGACCGACCAGCGCCACGACCATGCCGGCCAGAACCTCGAACGAAACGCCCGATACCGCGGCGCGGTCTTGGCCGTCATAGCGGATCGCGACGGACTCGAAGCGGATCGTCGGCGTGGCACTGGACCAGACGGGAACGACCAGCGAAGGCGCCGTCTGGGCCTGCTCGACCGTCGCCAATCGCTCCGCCGCAGTCTCCGCCGCCTGTCGATCATGATAGGCGGCTGCCAGCCGCCGCATTGGCGCATAAAACTCCGGCGCGAGCGCTAGCACGAAGAACGCGCGGCCGATGTCGAATGTCTCGGGCACCGGAAACGGGAGCAGGCCCAACAGGTTGAACCCGGCATACACCGCGACCAGCGCGACCGACAGCGCGGCGAAGAACTCGAGCGCCCCCGACGACAGGAACGCGACGCGCAGCACGCGCATCGTCCGCCGCGCAAGATCCTCCGCAGCGTCGCCCAGCACCGCGGCCTCGCGCCCTTCGCCACGAAAGGCAAGGATGATCGGCAGCGCGCCGATCCGATCCGCGAACAGTCCCGACAACCTGGCGAGCGCCACGAACTGACGGCGCGACGCGTCCGCCGCGGCACCGCCTGCAAGAATCATCGCCGCGAGGAACGGAAAGACCGTCGCCACCAAAATCGCCGCCGCAATCGGGCTAGCGATGGCGGTCGCGGCAAGCACCAACAGCGGCGCGATCGATGCGGCCATCCGCGCGGGCAAGAAGCGCGACACATAGCCATCGATCGCATCGACCTCGTCCACCGCCGCGGTCATCAATGTACCGGTGGTCACGTCGGAGCCCGGCGTGCGGTGCAGCGCCGCGTCGACGATCCGCCGCCGCAACCGCGTCTTCGCCCGGTACGCACCGCTCGCGCCGACGCGCGCCGCCAGCATCGCGCACACGCCACGCCCGATCGCCGAGACACCGGCGAGCACCACCCAGGGCAGCATCGCCGCGACGCCCGCCGAAACCGCGACGACTCCACCCGCCAGCCCTGCCGCGAAGCCGATCGCCGCAACGCTGTCGAGTACCAACAGGCTGGCCGACCCGCGCGCGCCGCCGCCGTCCGCGACCACCGCGCTCAGATACGCTTTCGACGCACGCGCGCGCTGTTTCGAACCGTCGCGTTCGGTAAGGCTGTCCATGCCCGCCGCCATCGAGCCCCAGACCGCGCGCGTCTTTGACCGCGGTCAATGTTCGCGTCGCCGACCGCGGCTAGCCCGGGGTCCAGGCAGCGCCGTCGACGGCCTTGCGGGGAGCATCACCATGGACCTTGGGGTCATCGATCTGTCGCGGCTGCAATTCGCGTTGACCGCCCTGTACCATTTCCTGTTCGTGCCGCTGACGCTCGGGCTGTCGATGATGCTGGTCATCATGGAAGCCGTGTACGTGATGACGAACCGGCCGATCTGGCGCGTGATCACGCGGTTCTGGGGGCGCATTTTCGCGATCAACTTCGTGCTGGGCGTCGCCACCGGCCTGACGATGGAATTCCAGTTCGGTACCAACTGGTCGTATTTCTCGCATTATGTCGGCGACATCTTCGGCGCGCCGCTCGCGATCGAGGGGCTGATGGCGTTCTTCCTCGAGGCGACGTTCGTCGGGCTGATGTTCTTCGGGTGGGACCGCCTGTCGAAGCTTGGCCACCTCTTCGTCACGTTCATGGTCGCGCTCGGCACCAATTTATCGGCGCTGTGGATTCTCGTCGCGAACGGCTGGATGCAGAACCCGACCGGCGCCGAGTTCAACACCGACACGATGCGGATGGAAGTCAGCGATTTCGGCGCGGTGTGTTCAACCCGATCGCACAGGCCAAATTCGTTCACACCGTCAGCGCAGGCTATGTCTGCGCCTCGGTCGTGGTGCTCGGCATCTCCGCCTTCTGGCTGCTGAAAGGCCGATACACTGCAGTCGCTCGCCGATCGATGACGGTAGCCGCGGCGTTCGGTCTCGCCGGCTCGTTGTCGGTCGTCGTGCTTGGCGACGAGAGCGGCTATGCGCTGACCGACAACCAGAAGATGAAGCTCGCCGCGATCGAGGCGGCCTGGCACACCGCCCCTGCCCCCGCCGGCCTGACGCTGTTCGGGATACCCGACGTCGCCTTACGCAAGACCCGCTACGAAGTGCAGGTGCCTTGGGTGCTCGGCCTGATCGCGACGCGCAGCCTCGACAAGGAGGTGACGGGAATGTCCGAACTGGTGCTGAAGGCGCAGGAGCGGATCACCTCGGGAGTCATCGCCTATGACGCGGTTCAGCGCCTCAAGGTCGACAGGACCGATGTCGTCCAACGTGCTCGGTTCGAGGCGCATAAGTGCGACCTCGGCTATGCGCTGCTGCTGAAACGCCACGTCGCCGATCCGCGCATGGCGAGCCGACAGCTGATCGCGGCGACCGCGTGGGACGTCGTGCCGAACGTGCCGCTGATGTTCTGGAGCTTCCGGATCATGGCGTTCATCGGCTTCTTCATGATCGCGCTGTTCGGTGCCGCGTTCGTGCTGACCTCGCTCAGGCTGCACACCCAGACACGCTGGTTCCTCAAGCTCGCCGTCATCGCGATCCCGCTGCCATGGATCGCGATCGAGCTTGGCTGGATGCTGGCCGAGATCGGTCGCCAGCCCTGGGCGATCGAGGGGGTGCTGCCGACGTTCCTTGCCGCCTCGTCGCTGACCCCCGGGGTGCTGTGGGCGACGATCATCGGCTTCACCGCGATCTACGGCACGCTGGCGGTGATCGAGGTGCGGCTGATCCTCGCGACGATCCGCAAAGGGCCTTTCGAGCATGACGAGGATCCACAGCCGGTTTCGGGCCCGATCCTCGAAGCACCAACGCCACCCCTTCCCTTGGCTGCCTGACAGGAGACACGACGATGTTCGAGTATGAAACGCTGCGTCTGATCTGGTGGGCGCTGATGGGAATCCTGCTGATCGGGTTCGCGTTGACCGACGGCTTCGATCTCGGCGTCGCGGCGCTGCTCCCGTTCGTGGGGCGCACCGATGCAGAACGACGCATGGTGATCAATTCGATCGGGCCGACCTGGGAAGGCAACCAGGTGTGGTTTATCCTCGCGGGCGGCGCAATCTTCGCGGCGTGGCCGTTCGTCTACGCGATCAGCTTCTCGGGCTTCTACCTCGCGATGTTCCTTGTCTTGGCGGCGCTGATCCTGCGCCCGGTCGGGTTCAAATACCGCTCGAAACGGCCCGATGCGGCATGGCGCTCGCGCTGGGACTGGGCGTTGTTCGTCGGCGGGTTCGTGCCGGCGCTCGTGTTCGGCGTAGCGGTCGGCAACGTCCTGTCAGGCGCCCCCTTCCGCCTCGATAGCGACCTGCGCGCGTTCTTCGACGGAAGCTTCCTCGGCTTGTTTACGCCGTTCACGTTGCTGTGCGGGCTGCTTTCGGTCGCGATGCTGGTGCTGCACGGCAGCGCGTGGCTGGCGATCAAGGTCGAGCATGGCCCGGTACACGATCGTGCGCGCAAGTTCGGCACGGTCGCTGGAATCGCGTCGCTCGCACTGTTCGCAGCCGGCTGGGCGTTCGTGACCTATGGCGACATCGGCTACCGGATCGTCGGCGCGATCGATCCCTCGGGGCCTTCCAACCCGCTACGCACTACCAGTGAACTCGCGCGTGGTGGCTGGCTCGCCAATTACGGCCTCTACCCGTGGATGATGATCGCCCCCGTCCTCGGCTTCGGCGGCGCGGCGCTCGCGCTGTTCGGCATCCGGCGTGGATCGGAGGCCGCCGCGTTCGCTGGGTCGTCGGCGTCGGCGATAGGAATCATCGCGACGGTCGGGCTGTCGATGTTCCCGTTCATCCTGCCGTCGAGCATCGACTCGCATTCCAGTCTCACCGTCTGGAACGCGTCGTCGAGCGCCAAGACGCTCGGGATCATGCTGTTCGTCACCGCAGTACTGTTGCCGATCGTCGTCGCGTACACCGCCTGGGCGTACAAGGTCATGTTCGGCCGGGTGACCACGCAGGAGGTCGCGACCAACCCCGATTTCTACTGACCCTCGATCACCCAGGACATCTGATCATGTGGTATTTCACCTGGGTTCTCGGCCTTGGACTCGCGGTCGGCTTCGGCATTCTCAACGGCATCTGGCATGAGTTCCATTTGCCGATCGAAGACGATCTGGACGCTCCGGCGAACTCGTAACGGTCGCGTAAAGAATTCGCGCGGATATCGTGCGCCTTCATACTATACTCGATCAATGGCTCACCACGACATCTGCACAGATTGCGCGGTCCGCGACAAGGCGCTGTGCAGCAGCCTGAGCGACGTCGAGCTGGGCGCGCTGAATACGCTCGGCCGTCGTCGTAAGATCGCGCGCGGCCAGACGTTGATCTGGGCGGGCGACGAAAGCATCATATGCGCGAATCTGCTGTCGGGCGTGCTCAAGCTGGTCGCGGCGACGCCCAACGGCCGCGAACAGATCGTCGGACTGCTGTATCCCGCCGATTTCGTCGGCCAGCCCTATGCCGGCCACGCCGACTTCACGATCACCGCATTGACCGAGTCCGAGCTGTGCATCTTCCCGCGCGACGCCTTCGAACGCGTGCTGGAAGATCACGCGCGGATGGAGCGGCTCTTGTTGCAGCGTACGCTGGCGGCGCTCGGCGTCGCCCGGACGCGGATTCTGTCCCTCGCCCGACAGTCGGCGCAGGAGAAGATCGCCGGTTTTCTTCTCGACATGGCGACACGGGCCACGGCGACCGGCTGTCGCGCGACGCCGGACGGACCGATGACGTTCGACCTGCCGCTCACGCGCGGCCAGATCGCCGATCTGCTCGGGCTGACGATCGAGACGGTGAGCCGCCAGATGACCCGGTTGAAAGCTGCCGGCGTGATCGCTCTACCGGGGGGCCGCGCGATCACGATCTCCGACCCGGATGCACTGCAAGGACGCGCCGAGGCGGCCTAGACCACGCTGCGCTCGCAAAGCCCGCGTACCAGCATGCCGCGTGCGCCACGCGTCAGACGTCCGGCGCCGAGCATCAGGATGGCGAGCTGGGTGAAGTCCATCGCCTGCCGGGCCCCGTCGAAAAAGCTCCGCAAGATTATAGCCGAACGCTTCCGCGCAGGGCGTCGTAAAGCCGGACAGCGCGGCGAGAATGTCATCGGCCTGGATCGCCTCGCTCGCATGACGCGCCCGCACGCGCGCCATCACAGCCATCGTGAGGGGATCGCCCAAATCCCGCGCGAACAGCGCGTCGACCACCGCAGTCTCGTCACGCGGTTGGCTGATGACAACCGCGCGCAAGTCTCGGCAGATCGCCTTGGCTTCGGCATCGGACAGCCGCCCCGGCAACGCATCGGCGCACGCCTCCAGCCGATCGCACACGTCGCGCAGCCGGGCATGGGCAGCAACCAGCCCTGCCAGATCGAGCTCGTGGATGACATGCCAGCGCGCCGCGAACGGCACGACGCGCGCGGCAAACTCGTCATGCTCGGTCATCGCGGCTCTCCATGAGCCGCGGTCGCACGCCATTTCGCGCGCGACATTGACGACGGTCAATCAGGCCGTGCGATCCGCCACCTCACGCTCGCGAAGGCGGTCGCGAAACTCCGCCAGCCGCGCGCGATACCCATCGGCATCGCCATATTCGAGGAATGCGTAATAGCGGTGGAGCGGATCGCTGACGCGGAGCGCGTGCTTGATCGGGCACCAATATTGCTCGGTCCGGCTGCTGACCTCGCGGACGAACCCGATCAAGCCGTTGGCATAGGAGCAAAAGGCGCAGTTGAGCGCCTCGAGCCGGTTCAGATAACCGAGATGCGCGCGGTCGAACATGATGTAGTCGCGCCGCCGCACCCGCGCGATCCCGTAGGCGCGGAAGCAGATCGCCTGATACGCGGTGACCCAGAGGTCGACGATGACCAGCGGCACGATCAGCGAATAGATCACCGGCGCGGTGACGATCGAGACCAGGTCGGACCGCGCGACGAACCGCAGCACCGACACTTTCAGCCGCCGCTGCGCATCGAGCACGCCGTGTTCGAACCCGACGATCCGGCCGGTGAGTTCGACGCCGAGTGCCCGCCGCCTGTTCTCGATCTCGCGATCGAGTTCGCCCTGAAGCCGCACGATCTCGTGCGCCAGATCCTGCATCCGCTGGATATCGATCGTCATGCGGTCTCCTCGATGGGCGGAGATCGCCCTTGGGAGGCAGCCTAGCGCGCACCAACCGGCCCGGTAGCGTCGGAAACTACGTGTTTCCCGACGCTGCGGGGACGCGGGCTTTGCGGTTAGCACGACGTGCATCGCCATCGACGGCGCGCAATCGCAAAGGATTTCTCATGGTCGAACTCGTCAGCGAGCGTGCAGCCGCCCCGCGTACACTCCCGGCCCTGTGGTGGAGCGCCGACCTGACGACACGCGACGGTTGCGTCTTCCACGTCCGCCCCGCCTCGCCCGCCGACGAACCCGCGCTCGCGGAATTCTTCGAGCATGTCGACAAGGAGGACCTCCGCTTCCGCTTCCTCAGCGCGATCCACAAGGTCGGTCACGACCAGCTCCGCGCGCTCGTCACCGTCGACCACGAGCATATTGAGAACTTCCTCGCATTCGATCCTGCGACCGGGCGGATCGTCGCGACCGCGATGTTGGCGGCGGACGAGAGCCTGACCCGCGCCGAAGTCGCCGTCGCGATCCGCGCCGATTTCAAGCGCCGCGGGATCAGCTGGACTTTGCTCGATCACGTCGCGGCATTCGCCCGCGCGAAGGGGATCGCGACGCTCGAATCGATCGAGAGCCGCGACAATCACCAGGCAATCGAGCTGGAACGCGAACGCGGCTGGATCGCGTCCGCCTGCCCGGGCGATCCCGCATCGATGATGCTGCGGATGACGCTGTCAGCCTGACGCCGACATCGCCAACGCCTCGGCATACGTGGCGGTGCTGGTCATCGGCCCTAGCCGGCGCGGCCCAGCATCGCGGCCGGTTGCGCGGCCATGCCGCAGAGAATAACGCGCGTATGCGTCATCCCCGCCCGCCGCAGCAGCTCGGCGATCGCCGCGACGCCGCTCGCATCGAGCATCGGCACGCGTTCCAGCCGCAGGATCAGCACGCGCGGCACGCTGCCCAACCGGCGATAGGTATCCATTAATCCGGCCGCGACACCGAAGAAGAATGGCCCGTCGATCCGGAACATTTCGACGCCGGCAGGCAGCGCCGCGCGTTCGGTGGGCGCGTCGTCTTCGGGGCCAATGATCGCGACCGTCTCGCTCATTCGCGCCATGAACAGCAGCGCGGCTAGCGTCACGCCGACGCCGATCGCCACCGTCAGGTCAACCAGCACCGTCAGGCCAAACGTCAGCAGCAACACCGCGCGGTCGCCATTGGGCATCCGCAACAGGCCGACGAAGCGCTCCTGCTCGCTCATCCCCCAGGCGACGACGAACAGGATCGCCGCGAGCGCCGCCATCGGGACGAACGCCATCAGCCGCCCGCCGAACACCACGAACAGCAGGATAAACACCGCGTGGAGCATCCCCGCGACCGGGGTCCGCGCGCGCGCCTTGATCGCGGTCGCGGTGCGCGCGATCGCGCCGGTCGCGGGCAGCCCGCCGAACAGCGCCGACGCGATGTTGGCGATCCCTTGCGCGACCAGTTCCTGGTTCGACCGGTGCCGCGATCCGATCATCCCGTCCGCGACGACCGCGGAGAGCACCGCCTCAATACCGGCAAGAAACGCGATCGTGAACGCCGAGGGCAGCACCGCCTGAAGCTTCGCGAGCGTCCAGACGGGGAAAGCCGGCATCGCTATCCCGTTCGGCATCGCCGGAAAACGCGAGCCGATCGTTGCGACATACGCGCCGCTCGCGATGACGACGACTGAAGCAAGGACGACCGCGACCAGGAACCCCGGCACGCGCGGTGCGATCCGCTTGAGGATCAGGATGACGGCGAGCGCGCCCATGCCGATCGCGACGGTCGGCGCGTCGATGGTCCGGATCGCGCCCGCATAGGCCGCCCATCTCGGCACGAAGTCGGCGGGCACCGAGGCCATGGCCAGCCCGAGGAAGTCACGAACCTGGCTCGACGCGATGATCACCGCGATGCCTGCGGTAAAGCCCGTGACGACGGTATAGGGGATGAACCGGATCATCGCCCCCAACCGGGCATAGCCAGCGACGATCAGGATAATGCCGGCGAGCAACGTCGCCAGGACCAGGCCGTCATAACCGTGCCGCGCGATCACGGTGAACACCACGACCACGAACGCCCCGGTGGGGCCACCGATCTGGACGCGCGATCCGCCGAGCGCCGACACAAGGAAGCCTGCGACGATCGCGGTGATCAGCCCCTTGTCGGGTGAAGCGCCGCTCGCAATGCCAAGCGCCATCGCGAGCGGGAGCGCGACGACCGCGACCGTCGCGCCGGCGATCGCATCGGCGCGCAACGTGGCGAGCGAATAGCCTTCGCGCATCGCCGTGACGATCTTCGGGACGAAGGTGGTCACGCGCGGCGTTGCCATAGCGCAACCACCTGCTTGGTCACTTCGGTGACGACGATCGTCCCGAAGACCGCGACGACACAGAACCGCATCGTCGCAGCCGAGACCGGCGCCGTCCCGAGCACGCTACCGAGCGGCGGCCACAGCATCGCGGTCGCCTGCAACGCCAGCGCGATGCCGACACCGAGCAGCAGCCAGACGTTCGAGAACAGCGGCTCTCGGACAATCGAGCGGCGCTCGCTGCGCATGCACAGCACATAGGCGTTCTGGAACAGTACCGTCATCAGCAGCACAGCATTCTGGATCTCGGCGAGCGGTCGCCCCTCGCCGCGCATCTGCGCCACGAGATACAGCGCGAGCCCAGTCATCAGCAGCGCCGGCGGGATCATCAACGCGATCGCGCTTCGATCGAGGATCGGCGCGCTCGGCGGACGCGGTGGCTGGCGCAGTTCGTCGCCCTCGCCGCGACCAAAGCCCAGCATCACGTCCTGAGCGCCGTTGGTGACAAGGTTGAGCCACAATAGCTGCACCGCGGTCAGCGGCATCGGCAGACCGAGCATTACCGCGCCGATGAACATGCCGATCTCGGCGGCGCCCGTCGCGAGCAGGATAATGACGATTCGCCGGACGTTGGCATAGGTCACACGCCCCTCCTCGACGCCTGCGACGATCGACGCGAAATTGTCGTCGGCGAGCACCAGGTCGGCAGCGCCGCGCGCGACGTCGGTACCGGCGACGCCCATCGCCACGCCAATATGCGCGGCCTGAAGCGCGGGCGCGTCGTTGACGCCGTCGCCGGTGACCGCGACGAGTTCACCGCTGGCGGCCAGGATGCGGACGATCTCGAGCTTCTGCACCGGTTCGATCCGCGCGAACACGCGCCCGCCGAGCACGAGTGCGGCGAGCCGTTCGGGCTGGTTCCCGAGGTCAGTCATTTGCGCACCGGTGACAACCTGCTCGGCCGCGACCTCAAGCCCGAGCCCGCGGGCGATTGTCAACGCGGTGCCGGGATGATCGCCGGTAACCATTCGCACGCCGATCCCAGCCTCGGCACAGCGCGCGATCGCTGCGGGGACCTCGGGGCGAACCGGATCGATCAGCCCAATCCAGCCAAGCAGGACGAGATCGGTCGGCGAGGTCAGGTCGGTGGTCGTCGCACCGTCCGACGCAGCGACCGCGATCACGCGATAGCCTTCGCCGGCCATCGCGGTGGCGGCGGCGAACGCGGCGGGATCGATCGCGCGGCACATCTGCCGGATGATCTCGGGCGCTCCCTTGGCGAACACGCGGACGCCCTGCCCCTCGGACACCGCGACGGTCGAGAATTTGCGGACCGGTTCGTAAGGAAGCGCCGCGGTCCGCACCACCGCATGCAGCGCGGCAAGATCCTCGTCGCCCTCGCCCGCAAACCGCAGCAAAGCGACGTCGACCGAATCCCCAACCGGCACACCATCGGGTCCGATCGACGCCTCGTTGCAGAGCGCGACGGCACGACGCATCTCCGCCAGAGCATCCGCGCCCCAGTCGGCACCCCCGAAAGTTTGCCCGTCGGCGAGCAATATCCTTTCCACAGAGAGGATGTTCCGCGTCAGCGTGCCCGTCTTGTCGCTGGCGATGATCGTGCACGCACCGAGCCCCTCGACCGCAGGCAGCGAGCGGACGATCACGTTCCGCGCCGCCATCCGCCGCGTGCCCGCCGCCAGCGCAACGGTCACCGCGATCGACAGCCCTTCGGGGATCGCCGACACCGCCAGCGCGACGGCGAGCAGCAGGATCTGGTCGCCCGGCCGCCCCTGCACCAGCAGGACGAGCGCGAACGGGATGATCAGCGCAATCGTCGCGAGGCTGATCTGCCGCGCCAGCCGGTCGAGCCGGATCACGAGCGGTGGCGGCGTCGCCTTCGCGGTCCGTAACGACTCATCGATCGCCCCCAGCGCAGTATCCGCGCCGGTCGCGACGACGATGCCGCCACCACGCCCCTGCTCGATCATCGTCCCCGCCAGCACCATCGTCGTCCGCTCGCCCGGCGCGGTCCGCTCGGGCAACAGCGCCGCCTGGTCCTTGGCAACCGCGACGGACTCGCCGGTGAAAGTCGACTGGTCGACGCGCAGCGCGCTGCTCGACGAGAGGCGGATATCGGCGGGCACCGCCATGCCGCTCTCGAGCGCGACGACGTCACCGACAACGAGCGCGCGCGCGTCGACTACCGACACCGCACCGTCACGCAGCACGGTCGCGATCTGGCCGATCATCCGGCCGAGCGCGGCCAGACTGTCGGCCGCCTTGCTCTCCTGCACCGTGCCGATCGCCGCGTTGACGAGCAGAACGACGCCGATGAACCCCGCATCGGTGTGGTGGCCCAGCCCGAGCGAGATCGCCGCCGCCGCGATCAGCAGATAGATCAGCGGACTGTCGAACTGCCGCACGAACAGCCGCAGCATCGATGGGACGGGCGGTGGCGCGAGTGCGTTCGGACCATCATGGACCAGGCGTGCGGCCGCATCGCTCGCGCTCAAGCCGGTTGCACGGGTGTTCAGCAACGCCATCACGCGTGCTGCCGACGTCGCATGCCAGGGTCGCGGAATGAGCGTCGGCGTGTGCGGCTGGTCGATCGGGCGCTCGGCGATCACTGCCCGGTCGCCTCGACAATCGTCACGGGCGTACCGGTGCCCGCGCTCGCCAGCGTCTCGCGCGTCACCAGCAGCGTCGTGCCGGGCGTCGTCACGGTCGTCAATGCTATACGGAAGCGCTCCGGGAGATGCCCTTTGGCGCGGTCCTCGGCGGTCAGTTCGCCGGTTCTCGGATCGCCGGGCAGTGGCAGGCGCAGCCAATGCTCGCCGTCCGCATCGACCGATTGCAGCGTGAACGCCGAGGTCTGCGCGATCGGCGCATCGAACGCGATCGCGCTGGAGCCGATCTCGATACCGTTGCGCAGGACAACCACGCGCCTGTCACGCCCGCTGATCACGATCGAGACCGGCCCCTTGGGCGACAAGGCGGGGTTCCACGCGAAGTCCCCGCCCGCCGATCCCGCCGACGCCAGCATGCCCGGTGTGGCAGCCACCACCGGAACGGTCGCGTCGCGCGTAATGACGACGGTGATCCCAAGCCGGGTGATCCCGAACAGGAGTTTGGCGAACGCCGGCGGCAGGCGGATACAGCCATGCGACGCGGGATAGCCCGGTAGGTTGCCCGCATGCATCGCGATCCCGCCCCAAGTCAGCCGCTGCATGAACGGCATCTGCGCGTCCTTGTAGACGTTCGACACATGATCCGCGTCCTTCTGGAGCACGGTGAAGACCCCGGTCGGCGTCGCATGGCCATCGCTGCCGGTCGACACGGTCGAGACACCGATCGCCACGCCGTTGCGATAGGCATAGGCCTTTTGCGTGGCGAGGCTGACGATCACCGTGACGGGCCCGGCCGGGGCGATCTCGGGCGCCCAGAGATACTCGCCGGGTTTGAGCTGCTCGATCCGGCCGTCGATACTCGGCGGGGCCTGCGCTACCACGGGGCCCGCGAGCGTCATGGCAAGCGGCAGGACAAGTGACCGTGCGGGGCGGATACGGCGCGAGGTTCGGCACGGCATCATGATCTGGTCCGATCCAAAGGGCCTCGCCGAGGCGAGCATTCGACCCGCTGCTATCGATCGAAGTCGCCGGGCATCACCGTCGGAAACTACGCAATCGGGGGCGGATCACCCCGCACGCGCCCAGCTCGAGCATTACCCTCAGATCGGCTCAGGGCGGTGTTCGCCAGCTGCACCCGGCTCGGCGCGGCGATCATCGCGAGACCGTCCCGTTAATTGTGATGGCGCTATAACACGCTGACAATAATGGGTATCTCCGGCGTCGAGTATCACACGACCGGCGCTTCAACGTCGTAGCGGAGTTCGCCCATGCCTGATCGCCTTCACACCATTTGCCTGATGTCATCATCCCTCGACGGCGGTCTCCACGCCAGTCGGTGTACCAAGAGCCCCGACGGCACGTCGAAGGACTGGGCCATGCTCTACGAGGCTCTGCACGATCGGTTGGCGGGAGATGCCTGGCTCGTCGGGCGCGCGACGATGGCGGAAATGGCGAAGGGTGAGGCTAACCCGCTTGCGGCCGTCTCGACGGTCCAGCGGCCACGGCATTTCGCAAAGGGGATTGCCAAGCCGTTCGCGATCACAGTCGATACGCGCGGCGAACTGCACTTCGGTGAGCCGAAGATAGCCGGCGACGACGTCGTGGTGCTGCTCGGCAGAGACGTCTCGGACACGCATCTCGCGGAACTGGCAGCCAGCGGCGTATCTTACATTGTCTCTGCCGAAGAGCAGGTCGATCTCAAGGCAGCGCTTCGCTCCCTGCGCGATGATCTTGGCGTCACGCGTTTGCTGGTGGAGGGCGGTGCCGCAATCATCGGCAGCTTTCTGGCAGAGAGTCTGGTCGACGAATTGAACGTCATCGTCACGCCAACGCTCGACGCGCGTACGGACATGCAGGCATTCGTCTCATATGGCCGAGACGGACTTGCCGGCAAAACCAGTCTGTCGTTGAAAAGCTGCGATCGCCTCGATCACGGCGCCGTCCTGTTATGTTACGACGTCCGTTCGGTTGACGGGCGCTAGGCTCGGACGTTTCATCACCATGGCGCGCCGGCTGGGGACAGCGGTCATACTCTCCGGGCGGTCTGCCGCTGACCGCCCGGCGTAACATGGCGTCGCAACCAGCGTTGGGGAATTGGCAATGCAGAAAATCGGCTTTGGCGGTGGCTGCCACTGGTGCACCGAAGGGGTATTCCAAGCGTTGCTCGGCGTCGTCGAGGTTGAGCAGGGCTTCATTCAGTCTGACGCCCCGTGGGATGCTTGGTCAGAAGGTGTGCTGGTCCATTTCGACCCTGCGATCATCGATCTCGGAACACTCGCCGAGGTCCACCTGAGAACGCATTCGGCGAACGGAACCTACTCCCCCGGCGGACGGTATCGCAGCGCTATCTACGTTTTCGACGCGCATCAGCGTCAGACAGCGGTGCTGATGATTGACCATATCGCGACCGAGTCCGGAGCGCCGGCACGGACGATGGTGCTCCCGTTCGTCGCCTTCAAACCGTCCGAGGCGCGCTACCAGAATTACTACCGCAGCAACCCGGACCGGCCCTTTTGCCGCCGCTATATCGATCCCAAACTGGATTATATCCGGCGCAATTTCGCGGCCATCGCGCGGCCTTGAGAGGCGGGATATCGTACCGAGCGCGTATTGCGCATCGTGCCGTCAGGCGGTGCAGGAGGAATGCCGCAGACGCAGGTTTATGATGTGCGCCGTAGCAACCAGGACGCTACCGGCAACGGTCATGGCGATCTCGGCCGCTCCCTCCTGCAGCGCAAATGCGCCGATCGTCATCAGCACGATCCCGATCAGCCCGAGACCTAGCGGCAACGGGGCCTTGTGGCTGACGTTTCCACCTAGCAGAGCGACCACCGCGACCGGTGCCGCGAACAGCAGCACCCAGCGATGAAAGCTTTCGGGAATCGCGATGATCGCGGACAATGACGGTGCCGCAGCCAGGAGCAACGGCAGTGCCAGACAATGGATCATGCACGCCGCCGATCCCGTCACCGCCACCCGATCGAGCCAGTCTACACCGTAGATACGCGCACTCTTCATCTTGCCGACGTCACATACTTTAGGGTATGATACATCATCTCCTATATTGGGTAAAACACCGATGCACCATATGCGGTCGCAAGAAAGCTTCGACGTTGTTCGGACCAAAATATCGGATCCAGAGTCTCCACGAAGGGCTCCCGCTGCGGAGGCGCGGTGGCTTCGCGCGTTGGACTGTCCTCGAACATCAGACCCGTAATGGCGGGAAAACGGCCCCATGCAACGCAGCTGACACATTCGCGATCCATGATCGACACGTGTCAGCCGGGCTCATCTGTGGTCCGAGGCAGCAGGATGCTCACCCTATGACGCGTTTGATGGTGTCAGCGATGCAAGGCGACCCGGCGTTCACCGCCGATCTCGCCGCGGCCCGACACGAGATCGCGGCGCTCCGACAGGACGGCGGCGCGGCGAAACCCGACACGGCATTCTGCATACCCAACCTCTCTACTGACCGGACATCCATGACCGACACTAGCTCGCGCCTGCTTCTCGATCGCCGCACCCTGATCGGTGCCGCCGCAGCGATGATCGGCGCACCGGCGATCCTGCACGCACAACAGCTGTTCGGCGCCTACCCGTTTCGCCTGGGCATCGCGGCGGGCGATCCGGTCGCGGACGGCTTCGTCATCTGGACGCGGCTCGCCCCCGATCCGCTGGCCGAGCATGGCGGCATGCCGATGCAGCCGGTCGAGGTCGCGTGGCAGGTCGCGACCGATCCGCGCTTCGCGACGTTGGTCGCCGGCGGCAAGGCGCTGGCACGTCCAGAACTCGCGCATTCGGTCCATGTCGAGGTCGAAGGCCTGCTGCCCGATCGCCCCTATTGGTACCGGTTCAGCGTCGGCAGCGAGCGCTCGCCGGCAGGATGTGCCCGGACACTGCCGGTCGCCGGAGCGTCTGTCGAGCGGCTTCGCTTCGCGGTCGCCGGCTGCCAGAACTACGAGGATGGGCTCTATACCGCCTATCGTCACCTCGCGGCGGAAGAGCCGGCGTTCGTCTTCCACTATGGCGACTATATCTACGAAGGCCGAAGCGCGCCGATGCCGGTCGGGTATGACAGCAAGCCGCGACGGTTCGTTCGCGAGCACGCCGGGCAGAAGCTGTTCGACCTAGCCGATTATCGCCGCCGTTACGCCCAATACAAGACCGACCCGGACCTCCAGGCGGCGCATGCGGCGGCGGCGTGGTTCGTGAGTTCGACGATCACGAGGTCGAGAACAACTGGGTCGGCGAGATCGACCAGGAGCATGATCCGCCCGAAGTGTTCGCGCTGCGCCGGGCTGCGGCGTTCCAGGCCTATTACGAGCACATGCCGCTGCGCCGTTCGGCGTTTCCGGGACCGGCCGGCATGCAGATCTACCGTCGCGCGACGATCGGCAATTTGCTCGACCTGCACCTGCTCGACACCCGGCAATTTCGGACCGATCAGCCCTGCGACGATGGCTTCAAGACGCGTTGCAAGGGGTGGGCGGATCCGGCGGCGCAGGTCATGGGACGCGCGCAGGAAGCGTGGCTGGCGACCGCGCTGAAGCAGAAGAAGGCGCGCTGGAACGCGCTGGCGCAGCAGGTGATGATGATGCCGCTCGACCGGCGCACCGGTGACGAGCCTACGCCGATCCGCAATATGGACAGCTGGGGCGGCTATGATGCGCCGCGCGAACGCGTGCTGAAGATGGTCGAAGGACTCGGCAACACCGTCGTCCTGACCGGCGACGAGCATCAGAACTATGCAGGCGTGCTACGTACCGAGGCTGGCCAGGGGGACGCAGTCGCCGTCGAGTTCGTCGGCACGTCGATCACCTCGGGCGGCGATGGCGCGGACCGCCGCGTCGGAGAGGACCGCATCCGAGACCGCAACCCGTTCCTCGCCTGGACCAATGACCGGCGCGGTTACCTGCTCTGCGAGGTGACCGCCGACCAGTGGAAGACCGAGTTCCGCACCGTCGACAGCGTCACACGTCCCGATGCGCCGGTTAAGAGGGCTGGCACCGCGATCATCGAACACGGCCTCGCGGCGGTGACGATGACCGCCTCCGCCTGAAACCCGCGCGTATTGCGCCACGTCAATTTCAGTTTGCGACGACGATGCTAAACACCCTTTTGGACTGTGGCCTGGGGGGAATGACATGGGTATCCCGTGGAACGAGTTGGCGACGCTGATCCGGGTCACCGACCGTACGACCGAAACGGCGGCTAGCCGCGAGATGGTGCAGCAAGGCCCGCTGCACCGCGTGGTGGAGACGGTTGCCGCAATGCCGCCGGACGCGCGTCGCGGCCTGTCGGTATCATTACCCGATCGTCGCGTCCCGCCGCATACGTTCGACCGCCACGCGATCGACGCTCTCATCATCGATCTGCGCCGCACGCGACCGTGACACGTCGACGAACTTGTGCAAATTGATACCGATTCGACAACATCGGCGTTGCGAGGTGGCTGCGCCCGCCTAGCGCGTAACGCCGCACCCAAGAGAACCTGTCCATGACTCCAACCGTCATCACGCCCAGCGGCCCCGGCGCTATGGAAGCCGGCTTGGTCCTCGACGAGGAAGGCAGCCGCTTCGTCGTGCTCACGTTCAAGGAGCCGAACGGCGAGCCGACGCTCGTCACCTTTACGGTCCCGGTTTTCCAGAACTATGTCGAGCATCTGGTGCGGACCGCCAAGGCCGCCAAAGAGGATGCGAACTGGGGTATTCCCGGTTGAACCCTGACGCGGCTCTCACGTCTGCAAGGACGCCAATATGCTGGAGACCTTTGCGCGCAGTTCCGGCTCGCGTGTGATCTCCAGCATGGCACTCAGACTCTTGCGAGTGCCGGCGACGTCGCCGCCGATGAGTTCGAGACGCGCCCGCTCCCACCAGGCATGACCGGAGTCGGGCGCTACGAGAGTCATACGGTGGTAGAGGGTGAGCGCACGGCGCCCCTCCCCTGCCGCTTCCGCCCGCGTCGCCTCGTTCAGCAACAGGCGGACCAGAATCGCCCGGTTCGACATGGTGGCAACGTGGCTGGCCGCAGCGATCCGCCCGGGATCCATCGTTTGTAACAGTACGACGAGTTGATCGCGATCGACGGCCTCGCCTCCGCGAAACGGATCGATCATGACCGGAACCGCTTCTTCGCCGAGCAACACGAGCACATGGCCCGGAACGTCGAGCATGTTCGCCGTCCAACCCAGCCGCCGCGCCGCCGCGACGTAGAGGATCGACAGGCTCACCGGCAGCCCCCGACGGCGTTCGATAACGCGGATCATGTCGGTATTGGCGGGATCGTCATACGTCGTTCGATCGCCGACAAAACCGAACTCGTCGCCAAGGACATTGGCGAGAAGCCGGGCCTGCGACTTGGCGTCACGCGCCTCACCGCCGATTGCGGCCAGCCTGTCCGCGATCGACTGGAACACATTCAGCACGCGATCGGGATCGACATTGGGATGATCGGGCATCGCCAACGCCAGCGCCGCCTCGTCGAGAACGACGTCGTCGTCATTGATAAGGCCGAGACGGATCAAATCATCATGCATCCCGACAACATGGTAGCGCCGCCACCGTCCGCAACGCGTCCGGCACCATGAAACGAATATCTCTTCGCGCGGCGTCGTCCGCACAGTGCAGATTCGTTGGACGAATAGAGTAAGACTTCATGATTCTCGGGTGCGTAGACCGGTTGCGAACTGCGAAGCGGCGTGGCCGAGTTATTCGTACCGCAAGGCTCGCGCAGGCTCGCTGCGCGCGACCCGCCATGCCTGACCGAAGATCGTTGCCGTCGCGATACTCCCGGCAAACACGATTGTCCCCACGAACAGCCAGGGGGATAGCGCGACCCGATCGTCGAACCCGGCCAACCAGCGGGTCATCGCAAGGTATGACACCGGTACGGCGATCACTCCGGCAACGAAGACCGGAACTAGGAACTGCGCGATCAACAGCGTCAGGACGTCGCCGGTCGAGGCCCCGAGCGTCTTGCGGATACCGATCTCCTTGATCCTCCGCGCGGTGTCAAATGCGGCTAGGCCATAGAGACCGATACAGCCGATCGCGACGGCGAGCACTGCTCCGATCATGAACAGGTGCGACCGTTGCGCATCGGCGCGGTAATAGGTGTCGTATAATTGTCGATCCACCGGCAACGCGACAAAGGGTATGGCCGGCGCGATCCGCCGCCAAAGCGTCTCCATTGCAGCCGTCAACTGGCGACCATCGCCGGCATGACGGACGGCTAGGGCGGGGTTCGAAAGGGTCTGATCGCGTTGGTAATAGGCTTGCGGTTCGACCGGATCGCGGGGTGATTTGAACCGCATGTCATCAATGACCCCGACGACGGTGGCGCTATTTTCCGTGCCCGCGTTGCTGGCGTCGCGGACGGTACGGCCGATCGCCGCCTGTGGGGTGGCGAAACCGAGCATTCGCACCGCGGTCCGGTTCAGCACGATCGCGTTCGCACCGGGTACCTTGCGTAGCGCGTCGTCACCGCGATAGCGGTGCGCATCGAGAAATCGTCCGGCGAGCAGATGCGCGCCATAGGTCGCAAAGAACCCCTGCGCGACGTCGGCACGCACGATCATCGGCTCCGTGCCGGTTGCACCCTCGCGGTGCATCGCCGCGATTCCGAAGCTGCCACCGGTCGGTGCCACCGCCGATTGCGCCACCGCCATGACACCGGGTAGTCGCGCAACCGCGGCCATGAACGCCCGCCGCTGACTATCGTCGACGGCCTGGTCCCCGAACATGCGTAGAGCGATCAGCCCTCCACGATCGAATCCGACGTCCGAAGCCTGGAGATGGCGCGTTTGGGCTACCAGCACCGCGGTACCGATCATCAACCCGATCGCGACTCCAAATTGGCCGACTACCATCGCGCGACGCAGCAGCGTTCCCGCACGATGCCCACCCGGCGAACGGACCGACGCAAGCACCGCCGCCGGCTGGAACCGCGCCAGGATGAACGCGGGATAGATGCCGGCGACCAGCCCGACCGCGAGGATCAGTAGCATAAGCGGCGGCACGATCGATCCCGTGCCGATATACGTCATCGACAGCGTCGTACCGCCAGCGACATTGACCAGCGGCAACGCCAGTTCGGCAAGCGCCAGCCCGATCAGCCCAGCCATTGCCGCGGTCACCATCGCCTCGCCGACGAACTGCGCGACGAGCCCTTGGCGGGTCGCGCCGACAACCTTGCGGATTGCGACTTCGCGCGCACGCAACCCGGCGCGGGCGGTGGCCAGATTGACGTAGTTCACGATCGCGATCAGCAGCGCGAGGACGCCGACTGACCCCAAGGCACCGACGACGATCCGGTCGGTCGGGTTCGCCAGATGAACATCGGCTACCGGTACCAAGCTTTGCTTCAGCACGTCGCGCGGCAGGTCCGCGAAATTGAGACCGGGATGGCGGCGTAGGAATGCCGGAAACATCGCAGCCCTTCGCGCCCCGGCCTGTGCATCGGCAAAGCGGAGGAAGGTGACCACGCCCGACCCGCCTGCCAAGCCGACATCCACGCTTGGCAAGGCGATGTAAACGGAGTGGCGGTACGTCATCGCAGCCGGCGGTTCGGCGATCACCGCTCCGACCTGGAACGGCGTCGCCTTGCCATCGACTATCAGCATCAGCGTGCGTCCGATCGCAGGTCCCTTGCCGAAGTAGGTTTCGGCGATCCGCTGCGTGACCACCGCGCCATCGGGGGTCGCGAGTGTTGCATGGGGGTTTCCGGCGATCGCTGACAGGGGAAACAGTGTAAAATAGGCCGGGTCTACGCGGGCCACCTTTTCCTTGGTGAGCATAGTGCCGGTCTGCACCGGCATCGAGTCCTCCAGCAACCGCGCGCCGTCGACCTCTGGCCAGTCGCTCTCGATTTGGCCGAGCAGCGGCATCGGCGAGGGAATGGCCATTTCCGGAGACCCTGGAAACTGCATCGTCTGCTTGACGACGCGGACCCGCTCCCATCCCGGCAACACGCGGTCGTAGCCGGTTTCGAAGCGGACGAAGAGGAACAGCACCAGGAACACCGCGATGCCGAGCGCGAGCCCGCCGATGTTGAGCACCGCATATAGCCGATGCCGGGTAAGCGAACGGTACAGCGTCAGGAAGGCTGAGGACATCGATCTGCCCCTATTCGTGGCGCAGCGCGCGGGCGGGCTCGGCACGGGCGACGCGCCAGGCCTGCCCGAAGACCGTGCCGCTCGCGATCAGCACCGCGGCGAGCGAGGCACCGACGAAGAACAGCGGCGACAGCGCGATCCGGTCGTCGAACCCGCCGAGCCAGCGCTGCATCGCGACATAAGCGAGCGGCCACGCGACGAGGTTGGCGAGGATCACGGGTCGCAGGAACTGCCCGATCAGCAGCCGCAGCACCTCGGCGGTCGAAGCACCGAGCGTCTTGCGGATACCGATCTCCTTCACGCGCCGCGCAGTGTCGAACGCCGCCAGGCCGTAAAGCCCGATGCAACCGATCAGGACCGCCAGCACCGCGCCGATCGTGAACAGTCGAGAGCGTTGCGCGTCGGCCTTGTAATAGCGCTGGTACAGATTGTCCTCGACCGAGCGCGCCTCGAACGGAACGCCGGGAACGACGCGTTTCCACGCCGCCTCGAGCGCCGTCATCATCGTCTTCGCATCGCTGCCGGCATAGCGCACCGCCGCAAACGGCGAGAGGATATCGACCGTGTTGTAGGTGTAGGCGACCGGCGTGACGGCATCGCGCGGGCTCCTGAAGCGCAGGTCGTCGACCACGCCGATGATCGTCGCGTCCCGCTCGCCATCGTTGATCGCCTGTCCCAGTGCCGCGGCCGGCGACGCGAAGCCCAATGCGGTCACCGCGGTCCGGTTGATCACCACGTTGGGCCCTGCCCGCTTGCGTTCGGCCGTCGTCAACAGGCCGCGGTCGTCGGCATGCGCGGCGTCGAACAGGCGCCCCGCGACGAGACGCGCGCCGTACACGCGGAAATAGTCGCGACCGGTACCGACATCCATCAACGATATCTTGCCGCCGGACGTGCCTGCGCGGCTGTACCCCGAGAAATTGGTCGTGCTCTGGTCGCCCGGGGCATTGTTGGCGACGGTGACGCCGACGACGCCGGGCGCCGCCGCGAGGCTGCGCAGGATCGCAGCGCGCTGTGGGGAGTCGATCCCGCCGGTCATCAGCGAGCGGACGATCATCAAGCCGTCGCGACGAAAACCGAGATCGGCGTCACGGATATGCTCGGTCTGTTTGAGCATGACGCCGGTGGCGATGGCGAATGCGATCGCGATCGCGAACTGTACGACCACCAGCGCGCTTCGCAGCCTCGTGCCGCTACGCCCACCACCGGGCGCGCGCGTCGAGGCGAGCACCGCCGCCGGGCGAAACCCCGACAGTACGAACGCGGGATACAGCCCCGCGACCAGTGCTATGCCCAGGACCAGCAGGACCAGCGGCAGGACGACGCCGTCCCAACCGACGTAGCGGATCGCCAGCGACGTTCCGCCAAGCGCGTTGACGAACGGCAGCGCGATCTCGGCAAGCGCGAGCCCGATCAGCGCCGCCACCGCGACGGTCGCCAGCGCCTCGACCAGGAACTGGCGGATGAGCGACCGCCGCGTGCCGCCCAGCACCTTGCGCATCGCCACTTCGCGCGCGCGCAACCCGGCACGCGCGGTGGCCAGATTGACGTAGTTCACGATCGCGATCAGCAGCGTCAGCAGCCCGACCGCCCCCAAGGTCGTGACGATCGCGCGATCGCCCGGACTATACAGATGCATCGCGGTCAGCGGTCGCAGCGACTGGAAATACTCGCCTTTCTTGAGATTGTGGTCGGCATAGGCGTGGCGATCGAGAAAGGCTGGCAATTGCGCCTCGAACGCCCGCGCTGCCACCGCATCGGGAAACCGCAGGAATGTGGTGAGCGACGCGCTGCCCCAATGCTCCCACCATTCGTTACCGAAGCGAGTCCGTGAGATTTGCGCGAACATCTCGCTCTTGAAGGTTACGTCGTCGGGCATGTCGCGCAGCACCGCCCCGACCTTATAGGGATAGGTCGTCCCATCGATCGACAGTTGCAGCGTTCGGCCGATCGCCGACTGGCTCCCAAAATATTTCAGCGCGGTCTTCTGCGTAACCACCAGGCCGTTCGGATCGGCGAGCGTTGCTGCCGGATCGCCCTCGATCGCGGGAAAGCGCATGAGATCGAAGAAGTTCGGGTCGACCGTGCCCAAATCCTCGGCGGTCGCCTGCCCGCCCTGCTGCACCGTCGCCGCCATGTTCATGTAGCGCGTGCCGACCAGCTGCGGATAGTCCGCCTGCAGGATCTTGAGCTCGCTGCCCATCGTGTTCGGATTGGTGTCCGCCGGATAGCCCGGCATCACATAGCGTTCCTCCATCACCCACAACCGGTCTTGTTGCGGCAATACGCGGTCGTACCCGGTCTCGAATTGCACGAAGAGGAACAGGACGAGGAACGTCGCGATCCCGAGCGCGAGACCGCCAATGTTGAGCAGCGCGAACAACCGGTGATGCGCGAGCGAGCGATAGAGACTGGTGAGCGCGGACATGGCGGTTCCTTCAGGCGTCGCTTGCGGGCTTGGAGTTGGGCTTGCCCCCGGGCTTGGTCGCAGCGAGGTGGCGGACGAGGACCACCACGAGCAGCATCAGCACGATCATCTGGAGCGAGCGGCGCATCAGGCGGCGCGCCGTGCGGACGACAGGATGCGGCCGTCGAGCATGTGCACCGTCCGCTTGGCGATGTCGGCGTGCGACGGGCTGTGCGTGACCATCACGATCGTCGCGCCCTCCGCATTCAGCTGGCCGAGGATGTCCATCACCTGTGCGCCGTTCTCGGTATCCAGATTGCCGGTCGGCTCGTCGGCGAGGATCAGCCGCGGCTCGCCGACGATCGCGCGGGCGATCGCGGCGCGCTGTTGCTGGCCGCCCGACAATTGGTGCGGGTGGTGACGCTGGCGGTGGGCGATGCCGACCCGGTCCATCGCTGCCGCCACGCGGTCTTTCTTCTCGCGCGCGGGCATCGTCCGATAGGCGAGCCCCAGCGCGACGTTCTCGGCGATCGTCAGCTCGTCGATCAGGTTGAAGCTCTGGAACACGAAGCCCAGCCGGTCGCGGCGCAGGCGGGCGAGCTCGGCTTCGGGTGCGCGTGCGATATCGGCGCCTTCGAACAGATAGCGCCCGTCGGTCGGCCGGTCGATCGTGCCGATGATGTTGAGCAAGGTCGACTTGCCGCACCCCGACGGCCCCATGATCGCGACGAACTCCCCGGCCTCGACGAGCAGGTCGATACCGCCGAGCGCGGTCGTCTCGATCTCGTCCGAGGCATAGGTGCGGCTGAGGTCCTGTAGCTGGATCATATCGAATCCTATCGGATGAGGAGGGTCTGGAAGGGGGTGTAGGTGCCGAGCGCGGTGGTCACGATCCGCTCGCCGGGGGCGAGGCCGGAGACGATCTCGACCTGGTCGGGATTGCGCCGACCGGTGACGATCGCGCGCCTGACGGCCTTCTTGTCGCCGTCGAGCACGAACGCGGTGGTTCCGCCCGCATCGAGCCAGCCGCCAGAGGGCGCGACCACCGCGGGCCGGTCCGCGCCGAGCACGAGGCGGACGTCGAGCGTCTGGCCGCGGTTCAGTCCCGTGGGTGCAGCCCCACGAAAACCAAGCTCGACGCGAAACCGGCCTTCGGTCACCTGTGGCAGGATCTTGATGACGGACATCGGATAGCTGCGTCCGTCGATATCCGCGGTCGCCGCCAGCCCGGCCCGGACGCGTCCGAGGTAGAATTGATCGACATCGGCGGTCAGCTTCCACTGTCCTTCGGAGTCGATCTGCCCGACCGGGTCGCCGGCCTTGAGCGTCTGGCCGGGTTGCAACGTGAAGGCGGTCAGCCGTCCCGCGACCGGCGCACGCAGCACCAGCGCGGACAGGCTCGCGCGGACCATCGCCAGGCTTTCGCGCAACTGCCGCGCGGTCGCGGCGATCCCCGAGGACTGATCCGCCAGCGTCGCGCCCGCCTCGGCAGTCCCGCGATCGAGCGCCGAAACACGCGCCTGCTGATAGCCGACATCCTCGCGCACCGGATCAATCGCAGCGCGCGTGATGATCCCCCGATCGAACAGCACCTGCTTCTGCGCGAGCAACGTCCGCGCCTTGGACAGCGCGTTGCGTGCCTCGGCCAGATCGCGTGCGCCATCCTGCCTGGTGTTCTGGACCGACAGCCGCTGGCCGCTGATCGCGCTCAATTGCCCGACGATATCGGCCGAGCGGCTGGCGACGTCGAGTTCGAGCGATGGATTGGACAGGCGCGCGAGCGGCGTGCCGGCCGCGACCATCGCGCCGTCGCTTGCGGCGAGTTCGGCGACCTGTCCGCCCGAGATCGCGGTGACGAACACGGTCCGCAACGGCGCCACCTCGGCGCGGAGTGGCACGAAATCGCGGAACGGTGCGCGCACCACATCGCCGGTGCGGATCGCCGCGGCATCGACGGTCAGCGCATTGGCGCCGGGCATCAACACCCACAGCAGCACCGCCACAGCCAGCACGGCGAGTAGAAGCGCACCGCGCACGATCCGCTTGCGCCGCCGGGCGTGCGGACGCTCGATACGCCGGTCCATCGCGGCACCGGTTCCTGTAGGGGTCGTCTCCGTCATGCGGACAGTGTACGGGATCGAACGAAGCGAACCTAAACCGCTGTTATTAGGCAGCTTTCTTGAGGACAGCACCGGAGCAGTCACTGCTACTGTACCAACTGTCCGTTTCCGGACACTATGCCGGTCATGTCAACCGAATCGCATATCCTGGTCATTGACGACGATCCCGACATCGCCAAGGCGGCGCGGTTGTTGCTCGAGCGGCACGGGATGCGCGTGTCGACCGCGGCGAACCCGGAGGCGGCCTGGGTCTTGCTCACGGGCGAACCGATCGACGTCATCCTGCTCGATCTGAATTTCGCGCGCGGGCGGACCACCGGCGAAGAGGGCTTCACGATGCTCGACCGGCTGATCGCCGCGGACGCGCGCGCGGTCGTGATCGTCGTCACCGGGCATAGCGGGATCGCGGTGGCAGTGCGAGCGATGCGCAGCGGCGCGACCGATTTCGTGATCAAGCCCTGGAACAACGAACGGCTGCTGACCACGGTCGAGCGCGGTCTGGCGCTGCGCCGCGCGAGGCCGGAGACCGCCGCGACACCGCCTGTCCATGACGGCATCCTGCTCGGCGAAAGCGCCGGGATCGCGCGCGCGCGCGACCTGATCGCCCGCGTCGCGCCGACCACCGCGCCGATCCTCGTCCACGGCGCTGCGGGCACCGGCAAGACGCTGATCGCCCGGCTGATCCATCAGGCCTCGCCGCATGCCCATTTGCCGCTCGTCACACTGGATGCCGAGGCGGCGGACGCCGCGGCTATCGCCGAACGCACTGCGGCCGCAGCTGGTGGGATGCTGGTGATCGACCATATCGACCGACTGCCTCGCGCGCTCAACGGCGTTCTGCTGGCTGCGTTAGATGGCATTCGCGTCATAGCGACCGCGCGGCTGGATCGCATCGGGATCCGGGCGGCGATCGGCGAAGACGTGCTCGACCGGGTCGCCACGATCGAGATCCCGTTGTCCCCACTCGTCGATCGCGTCGGCGACGCGGTGGTGCTCGCCCGCCATTTCCTGGCGCTGTTCGCGTACCGCCATGGCCGGCCGACCATAGCGCTCGACGAAGATGCGGCGCGCGCGATCGCCGCGGATCGCTGGCCCGACAACGTCCGCGGTCTGCGCCAGACGATCGAACGCGCGGTACTGCTCGGCAATGGCGACCTCATGCTGTCACCCGCCACCGCCGAGCCCGCGGCGTTCGCACCCGACCTGTCGCTGGCACGTAACGAAGAGTCCCTGATCACCGCAGCGCTCGAACGCCATGCCTTCAACGTCAGCCGTGCCGCCGCCCAGCTCGGTCTGACGCGCGCCGCGTTGTATCGACGGATGGCGCGCTATGGCCTCTGACCAGGCGCGCGCGATGTTGCGCGCATTGGTGATCGCCGCGGCCGGTGCAGGCGGCGCGGTTGCCGCCATGCGCGGCCTGTACGCCACCGCATTGCTTGCCGCGCTGATCACGGTCTGGATCGCCGCGCTCGACCTGGTCGATCGCGGTCCTCGACGGCCGCCGGCACCCCCGCCCCCCGCGCCCGTTTTCCCCGGAGAAGAGGAACGGCGCCGCCTGAACGCCTATCTCGATCTGTCGCCCGCCCCCCTGGTCGCGCTTGACGACGGTCGGCTGCGCGTCGTCAACCGCGCCGCGCGGCGCTTGCTCGGCGCGAGCGATCTGGTCGCCGATCCACCCGAGGGGCTCGTCGCGGCGCTGTCGGAGACCCGCCCCGGACGGACCGTCACGATCGACATCGGCCAAGACGCCGACGTCCGCAGCTTCGCGCTCGCCACCGGCGATCTCGCGCTGACCGGCCGGATGACGCGGATCGGCGCGCTGATCGACATCGACGCCGAACTGAAGGCGGCCGAGGCTGCCGCATTGCGCGATCTCGTCCAGGTGCTGAGCCATGAGATCGTCAACGCGCTGACCCCGATCGCCTCGCTCGCCGAGACCGCGGTGGCGATGCTCGACGATCCCGAGCCCGCGCTGCCCAAAATCCGCGAGGCGATCGAGACGGTCGCGCGCCGCGCCGCCAGCCTGCATCGTTTCGGCGAAAGCTACCGTACGCTCGCAAAGCTGCCCTTGCCGATCCCCGCGCGGATCCCGCTCACGGGATTTGTGAACGACCTTACGGCGTTGTTCACGATCAGATGGCCCCACATCGCCTTCACCGCCGATCTTGAGGAGGCGCCGGCGTTTCTGCTGGCCGATCCCGATCAATTGACCGCCGCAATTTGGGCGGTGCTGCAAAACGCAGCGGAGGCGTTGGACGCCACGCCCACTCCTCACGTCACGCTGGCTGTCCAGGCCCGCGTCGGCGAAACGCGCATAACCATGACGGACAACGGACCCGGTATTCCTGCTGAGAACCTGAAGGACATCTTCCGACCCTTTTTCACGACGAAACAGGCGGGCAGCGGAATAGGGCTGGCCCTCGCTCGCCAGATCGTTCGCGGCCATAGCGGCGACCTTACGCTCACCCATTCCCTCGCGGGGCAAACCCGGTTTGAAGGCATCCTTCCGTCGGTCGTGGCGCCGTGATGGCAACGCCGTCGAAGCCGTTGTACCGCAATCACGCTTGGCTTGCGCTTGCGTGTTACCGCTCCCACTAATACTGCATGCGCAACGCTCGCCGGCCCCGACGTGATGATCCGGCGGGCATCGACTGACCTGGAGAATTGATATGGACGGCACCTTCCCGATCGGCGCGCGCGCCGTGAGCAGCGACGTCACCTTCCTCGCGATCGACCCGTCGACGGATGCGAAGATCGAGCCCGCGTTCGCCGTGTCGAGCGAGGCCGATGTCGCCGAGGCGTGCACGCTCGCCGCAGCCGCGTTCGACATTTTCCGCGAGATCGATCCCGAGGCTCGCGCGGTATTTCTCGAGACGATCGCCGACGAGATCGAGGAGATCCACGAGCCGCTCGTCGCGCGCGCGATCCAGGAAAGCGGCCTGCCCCGCCCACGTCTCGAGGGTGAGCGCGGTCGTACCACCGGCCAGCTTCGCCTGTTCGCCAAGCATCTGCGCGCCGGCACCTGGGCGTCGGTCGTAATCGACGAGGCACAGCCCGACCGCAAGCCGATGCCGCGGTCCGATCTGCGCCAGCGCCGGATCGCGGTCGGCCCAGTCGCTGTGTTCGGGGCGTCGAACTTCCCGCTCGCCTTCTCGGTCGCGGGTGGCGACACCGCGTCGGCACTCGCCGCCGGTTGCCCGGTCGTGGTCAAGGGTCACCCCGCGCATCCCGGCACGTCGGTGATGGTCGGCAAGGCGATCCAGGCCGCGGTCGCCAAGTGCGGCTTGCCCGAGGGCGTGTTCTCGCTGGTGCAGGGTCCGGCGAACGAACTCGGTGCGGCGCTCGTCACCGATCCGCGGATCAAGGCGGTCGGCTTTACCGGGTCGCGTGGCGGTGGCCTCGCGCTGGTCAAGCTCGCCGCAGCGCGTCCCGAGCCGATCCCGGTCTATGCCGAGATGAGCAGCATCAACCCGGTCATCCTGTTCCCCGCCGCGCTCGCGGCGCGCGGCGAGGCGCTCGGCAAGGCGTATGTCGGGTCGCTGACGATGGGGTCGGGTCAGTTCTGCACCAACCCCGGCATCGTCGTCGCGGTCGATAGCCCCGATCTCGACGTGTTCGTCGAGGCAGCGGCTGCCGCCCTGGGTGAGGCCGCGCCGCAAGTGATGCTCACGCCCGGCATCCATGCCAGCTACGAACAGGGCGTATCGGCGCTTGCCGGGCACGACTCGATCGAGACTCTCGCGCGTGGCACCGAGGCCGAGGGCGCAAACCGCGGTCGCGCCGCGCTGTTCTCGACCACGGGCAAGGCGTTCGTCGCCGATCCGGCGCTGTCGCACGAAGTGTTCGGGGCGGCCTCGATCATCGTCCGCTGCGCCGATCTCGCCGAGGTCCACAGCGTTCTCGAAAAGATCGAGGGTCAGCTGACAATCACGCTGCAGATCGACGAGGGCGACTATGCCGACGCCGCCGCGCTGGTGCCGGTGCTCGAGCGCAAGGCTGGGCGCATCCTCGCCAACGGTTGGCCGACGGGTGTCGAGGTTGCGCCGGCGATGGTGCATGGCGGCCCCTTCCCGGCGACGTCGGATCCGCGCACGACGTCGGTCGGCACCGCGGCGATCGAGCGCTTCCTGCGCCCGGTCTGCTATCAGGACCTGCCGGATGCGCTGCTGCCCAAGGCAGTCAAGCACGGCAACCCGCTGGGCCTGCCGCGCACCGAGGGCTGATCGACTCGAAGTGATAGGGAAGAGGGCGCTGCCGTACGGAAGCGCCCTCTTGGGTTCTGCCGGTGGTGCGGTGTCCGGCGGAAGCTGCTGCGCCCGACGCATTCAAACGCCGTCACCCCAGCGAAAGCTGGGGTATCAGGCTTGGCGCAAGGATCGCTCGTCACGGGGATACCCCAGCTTTCGCTGGGGTGACGGGTGTCTGGATACGGCGCATGCCACCCCCTAACCACGCGAATTCATTGACACGCGTGCGCCGCATACGCACTAGTCCGGCATGACAACCCCAGTCGCGTCGCGCACCATTTCCCTGCCAGACGACCTTGCAGGCTATATCGACGATCTCGCCGCCGCCGGCCACGGCGACGCCACCACGATTCTCCGCACCGCGCTCGAACGGATGCGCGACGGCGAAGCGACATCGTCGAGCGAAAGCCTGATCGGTGGCGGCGAATGCGGCATGCTGGTCCGCCAGCGCGACTGGAGCGCGACCTCGCTCGGCCCGATCGACTCATGGCCCGCCGAGCTCCGCGTCACGCTCGCCAACATCCTCAACTCGCCGGTCGCCAAGGTCGTGATGTGGGGTCCCGAGCACATCATGCTCTACAACGACAGCTACCGTGCCGTCGCCGGCGACCGCCATCCCGCCGCGCTCGGCAGCCCGGTCGCGACCGCGTTCCCCGAAGTCTGGGACTGGAACCGCGCCGTCCTCGAAGCCGGCTTTCGCGGCGAGACCGTCGCCTATCGTGACCAGCCGATCCTGTTCCAGCGCCACGACGGACCCGAGACGCTGACGCTCGACCTGTTCTACACGCCCGTCTACCGCCCGCATGCCGGCGTCGGCGGCGTGCTCTGCACGATGGTCGACAATACCGGCCGGGTCGAAGCCGAGCACCGTCTCGCCGCCAGCGAAGCCGAACTGCGCCGGATCACCGATGCGGTGCCCATGCTGATCTCGTACATCGACCGCGATCACGTCTACCGCCTGGCGAATGCGCAGTACGAGGAGTGGCTGGGCGCCAACCCCGAAGCCATGATCGGCAGACCCGTCCGCGACGTCCTCGGCGACGCGGTCTATCAGGATCGCCGCCCCTCATTCGACCGGGCGCTGGCCGGCGAAAGCTTCACCGCGCAGACCGTCTTTCCGCACCGCGACGGTCGCGCGCGCCGTGCCGAATTTCGTTACGTGCCACACATCGCGGCGGATGGCGCGATCCCTGGCATCTACGTGCTCGGCATCGACGTCGAGGAGCGCGCCGAGCGCGAAGCGGCGATCGGCATCAGCAACGGTCGCTTCCGCACCGCGATGGACGCGGTCCACGGCGTACTCTGGACCAACAGCCCGGATGGCCGGATGATCGGCGAACAGCCCGGTTGGGCGGCGCTGACCGGCCAGTCGATCGACGAATACCAGAATTTCGGCTGGGCCGACGCGATCCACCCGGACGATGTCGCGTCGACGATCAAGGCGTGGACTGCCGCCGTCCTCAGCAAGTCGATGTTCGTTTTCGAGCACCGCGTCCGTCGGCACTGCGGGACGTGGCGCACTTTCGCGGTACGCGGCCTGCCGATGTTCGACCACGCCGGCGAAATCCTCGAATGGGTCGGCGTCCACACCGACATCACGCATCAGCGCGCTGCCGAGGCCGCCTTGCGCGAACAGGCCGAGGCGCTCTCGCGGCAAGTCCGCCACCGCGAGCGCGCCGAGGATCAGCTCCGCCAGCTCAACGAGACGCTCGAAGCGCGCGTCATCCGCGAGATCGACGAACGTCGCCAGGCCGAAGCCAAGCTCGCCCAGTCGCAGAAGATGGAGACCGTCGGCAAGCTCACCGGCGGCGTCGCGCATGATTTCAACAACCTGCTCCAGGTCGTCTCGGGCAACCTCCAGCTGCTCGGCAAGAACCTCGCGGGCAACGCGCGCGCAGAGCGCTGGGTCGAGAACGCGATGGCCGGCGTCTCGCGCGGGTCGAAGCTCGCCGCGCAGCTGCTCGCGTTCGGGCGTCGCCAGGCGCTCGAGCCCAAGGTCGTCAACGTCACGCGGTTCGTGCGCGGGATGGACGACATGCTCCGTCGCGCGATCGGCGAAGGCATCGAGATCGAGACGGTGGTCGGCGGTGGCCTGTGGAACACCTTCATCGACCCCGCGCAGATCGAGAATGCGCTCCTCAACCTCGCGATCAACGCGCGCGACGCGATGGAGGGCCAGGGCAAGCTGACGATCGAGCTCGGCAACGCGCACCTCGACGACAGTTATGCACAGGGTCATGACGAGGTCGAGGCAGGACAATACGTCATGCTCGCCGTGTCCGACACCGGCACCGGCATGAGCCCGGAGATCATCGAAAAGGTCTTCGAACCGTTCTTCTCGACCAAGAGCGAGGGCAAGGGCTCCGGCCTCGGCCTGTCGATGGTCTATGGCTTCGTCAAACAGTCTGGCGGCCATGTGAAGATCTATTCCGAGGTCGGCGAAGGCACCACGATCAAGCTCTATCTGCCACGCGCGATGGAGAGCGAGGACGTCGAGGTCGTCGCCGATGCCAGCCCGATCTCCGGCGGCACCGAGACCGTGCTGGTGGTCGAGGATGACGACGAGGTGCGCGGCACCGTCGTCGAGCTGCTCACCGATCTCGGCTACAGCGTGCTGAAGGCAGTCGACGCGGCCAGCGCGCTGAACGTGGTCGAGAGCGGCGTGCCGATCGATATCCTGTTCACCGACGTCGTGATGCCCGGCACGCTGAAAAGTCCTGAACTCGCGCGGAAGGCCAAGGAACGCCTGCCCGATCTCGCGGTGCTGTTCACGTCTGGCTATACCGAGAACTCGATCGTTCATGGCGGCAAGCTCGATGCGGGTCTCGAGCTGTTGTCGAAGCCATACACGCGGGAAGCCCTTGCGCGGAAATTCCGCCAGGTGCTCGCCAATCGCCAGCGCTCGGGCAGCCCCGCCGCCAAGGCCGCGCGCGACGCACGGATCGAGGCCGATCGTCGGCTCGACACGCCTGCCCGCCGCACCGTGCTGCTGGTCGAGGACGACGCGCTGATCCGCGCCAACACCGCCGAGATGTTGCAGGGCAGCGGCTTCGTGGTGGTCGACGCGGCGAGCGCGGAGGACGCGATGACCGCGCTCCAGACCGTGCCGATCGATGCGCTGGTCACCGACGTAAACCTGCCGGGCGTGTCCGGACCGGACTTTGCACGGACCGCGCGGGCGTTGCGGCCGGGCGTCGGCATCGTCTTCGCGACGGGGGATACGGCGTCGGTCGCGGACGAAACCGATGCGATCATGCTGGAGAAGCCTTACGGCCTAGACGCGCTGGCGGCCGCGGTGCTGGCATCGCTCGGCGAAACGATCCTTGCGGATCCGCTCCAGGCCGCAACACCGACGGTTCGCCTGACCGACGCAGAATAGAACGCCAGTCGATCCTCCCCCGCCAGGGGGAGGATCGAGATGTTATCGGTCCGCGGTGACTCACATCAATTGCGCCCTCGCTCTCCCGCCCCATATTCTGGTCGAAGGTCGCGCCCAGCGACTGAAGGATGTGATTTGACCGAAGACCGCGGCAGCAAAGCCAGCGCAGGACGCGCGATCCCCAGTGGCCGTCTCGCCCGTATCGGGGTCTTCGGACGTCTCGCCGGTGGTGTCGCCGGCGGGGTCGTTGCCGAAGGTGCACGGCGGCTCGCCAGTGGCGAACGTCCGAGCATGGGCGACCTGCTGCTGACCCCCGCGAACGCCACGCGCGTCGCCGATCAGCTCTCGCACCTGCGCGGCGCGGCGATGAAGCTCGGTCAGATGATCTCGATGGACGCGGGCGACATGCTCCCGCCCGAACTCGCGACGATCCTCGCCAAGCTCCGCAACAATGCGCACCACATGCCGCCACAACAGCTCGACCGCGTGCTTGCCACCGAATGGGGCAAGGACTGGCGGCGTCGCTTCGCGCATTTCCAGGCGCACCCGGTCGCCGCCGCGTCGATCGGCCAGGTCCATCGCGCGCGCCTGCCCGACGGATCCGAACTGGCGATCAAGGTCCAGTATCCCGGCGTGAAGGACAGCATCGACGCCGATGTCGACAACGTCGCCACGCTGCTCCGCGTGTCGGGGCTGTTGCCCAAGTCGCTTGACATCGCCCCGCTGCTGAACGAGGCGAAGCGCCAGCTCCACGAGGAGGCCGACTATCTGCGCGAGGCGACGATGCTCGCGCGCTACGGCGAACTCCTGGCGGGCGAGAGCGCGTTTGTGGTGCCGTCGCTGGTCGCCGACCTGACGACACCGCGCGTGCTGGCGATGAGCTTCGTCACCGGCGTGCCTGTCGAGTCGCTCGAAACCGCCCCGCAGGCGGTGCGCGACCGGGTAATGCATGATCTGATCTCGCTGGTCCTTCGAGAATTGTTCGACTGGCGGTTGATGCAGACCGATCCGAACTTCGCCAATTACCGCTGGCAGCCCGATACCGAAAAGCTCGTCCTGCTCGATTTCGGTGCGGCGCGCCCGCTGCCTGCGGAAACCGGCGAAGGCTATCGCCGCCTGCTCGCCGCCGCACTGGCTGGCGACCGCGATGCGGTTCGCGAGGCCGCCATCGCTGCGGGTTTCCTCGGCGAGGCGGCGGTGGTCCGGCATCGAGCCTTGGTCGACCGGATGATCGACGTGATCCTCGGCGAGCTCGCCAAGCCCGGCCCGTTCGACTTTGGCGACCGCGCGTTCGTCGGCGTGCTCCGCGAGCAGGGCACCGAAATCGCGCGCGATCGCGAGACCTGGCACCTCCCGCCGATCGACACGCTGTTCGTCCAGCGCAAGATCAGCGGCACGGCGTTGTTGGCTGCTCGACTGAAGGCGAAGGTCGATATCCGGACGATGGTCGCCGCCTATTGCGGCGCACCGCCGGTCGACTGACTGGATCTACTCGACAAACGCCGACGTTGCGCGCTGAAGCGCAGCGGCAAGTTCGCCCATCGAATACGGCTTCCGCAACAAATCGAATCCGTGCGAGCCCTCGCGCGAAATGACCTCGCTATACCCGCTGGTCAGCAGGATCGCGGTCTCGGGATAGCGCCGGCGGATCTCACGCCCGAGCTCGATCCCGGTCATGCCCGGCATCATCACGTCTGAAAAAACGACATCGAACCTCGTGGTTTGCCCGTCGAGCACGTCGAGCGCTTCCTCGGCATCGCGCGCGAAAACGATGGCATGACCCAGATCGGCAAGCGCCGAGATCGCAAAATTGCCGACATCGGGATTGTCCTCGACCACGAGAATACGCAGCGAGACCTGCTCGGGACAGATGGCCGGCTCCGGATCGGTGATGATCGGGGTCATATTACGCTCGCGCGGGAGGTACAGCGCGAACGTCGCGCCTTCGCCCGGGACGCTGTCGACGATCACTTCACCGCCCGATTGCTTGACGAACCCGAAGACCTGGGACAGCCCAAGTCCGGTGCCGTGGCCGACCGCTTTGGACGTGAAGAACGGTTCGAAGATGTGCTCGATATGCGCAGGGTCGATGCCCGTGCCGGTATCGCGGATCGCGATCCTGACGAAATCCCCATCCTGTGCCGCGTGACCGCGGACCGCAGGAATACGCTGCGCGGCATCGACGTCGATCGTCAGGCGGCCGCGCTGGTGCATCGCATCCCGCGCATTGACCGCCAGGTTGACGATCGCGGTCTCGAGCTGGCTGGCGTCGGCGTTGACCAGGCAAGGCTCGTCGGGAAGCCGCATCGACACCTCGATAAAGGCGCCCGACAGCGTCGCGATCATGTCGGTCATCCCGTGCAGGATCGTCCGCGCATCGACGATGGTCGGCGTCAGCGACGATCGCCTGGCGAACGCGAGCAGCTGGTTCGTCAATTTGGTCGCGCGGTCGGCGGTATCGGCGATCGCGGCGATATAGCGCGTCCGGCGATCCTCGGTCAGGTCGGGGCGCTTGAGCAGATCGGCCGATCCGCGGATGACCGTCAGCAGGTTATTGAAATCATGCGCGATCCCGCCGGTCAGCTGGCCCAGCGTCTCCATTTTCTGGGCCTGGCGAAGCGCTTCGTGCGCCTCGGTCAACTCCAGCGTACGCTCGACGACGCGCTGCTCCAGCGTGTCGTTGACGTCCTGCACCGCCTTGAACAGCCGTGCATTGTCGATCGCGATCGCCGCCTGCGCCGCGACCCCGACCAGCAGCCGTTCGTGCCGCTCGGTGAACCGCCCAACCGCCGAATGCCCGAACAGCAATCCGCCGAGCACGGCCCCCGATCGCGACGTCACCGGCACCGACAGATAGCTGCGGACCGGCAGGTGCCCCTTCGGCATTCCGTAATGCGGCGCGCTGCGGCCATAGCGCGGATCGGCGAGAATATCGTCCGAGCGGATCACGCCTTCGTTGCGGAAGGTCGGGCCGAACACCGCGGTCGCCCGCGGGCGCCCGAGCGTTTCGAACGCCGCGCGCTCGGCGCCGGCCAGCGTGAACAGATGCAGCTTCTCGCCCGTCTCATCCATCAGGTTGTGGAAATAGGCACCGAACTGCGCACCGGTCAGCTTGACGCCCGCATCGGTCACCATCTGGATCAGCGGCTCGAGCTCCAGTTCGGCCGCCAGCGCCGCGCCGGTGAGGTTGAGCGTCTCGAGCGTGTGCGTCTCTCCCCGCAGCCCGCGCTCGGCGAGCACCGCGTCGGTCGTCTCGACGACGACGGCGAGCACCCCGCCGGGCACGCCGTCATGATCGAGCACCGGCGAGTAATTGAGATCGAGAAAGACCGCGTGATCGTGTGTCGGAAAATATTGCGACATCTCCTGTCGCGCGAACGACAGCGTTTCGCCGGCCAGGCAGACGCGCAGGACATGCTCGTTGAACGTCCGCGCCTCGGGCCATGCATCGTGGACCGTAGCCCCCAAACCCGCGGGGTGCCGGGCGCCGACGATGGCGGCATAGGCGTCGTTGTAGATCATGACGCCGTCGCTTCCCCACAGCAACGCCATCGGCACCGGCGCCCGCAGGATGATCGAGGTCGCGGTCTTGAGGTATTGCGGCCAGCCGTCGATCGGTCCGAGCGGGGTTGATGCCCAGTCCGTCTCGCCGATCAGCGTCGCCAGTCGCCCGCCGTCGCCCAAGAACGCGAATTCCTTCGACACCATTCCGCCTTTTCCACGCCGACCGCCCCGCGTCTCTGTCGGGGCCCGCTCAACAATACAAGATTGTTTTCCGCATGTTGGCGCGCGGGTAACTCAGGATCGGCACAACTACCCGCCGCCTAGCGACGTCTTTGAAACACAAGGATCGTGCTGTCTCGCCGCCCCTCAAATCCATCATACGCCACCGCGCCCGCGATAGCCCCTCAGTCTGAGCGCTTTACAACGGCAATACACTTGATAGGTTGCGCCTTCGAAACGAACGGGGATTCCACATGCTCGATCTGGTCAATGTCACGCATGTCTATGCCAATGGCACGCGCGCGCTGGATGATGTGACGCTGAGCATCCCCAATGGCATGTTCGGACTGCTGGGTCCCAATGGCGCGGGCAAGTCGACGCTGATGCGGACGGTGGCGACGTTGCAGACCCCCACCTCGGGGACGATCCGGTTCGGCGATATCGACGTAGTCGCCAACCCGGAGGCGTTGCGCGAGACGCTCGGCTATCTCCCGCAGGATTTTGGCGTGTATCCGCGCGTGTCGGCCTACGACATGCTCGATCACATGGCAGTGCTCAAAGGGATCGCCTCGGCGCGCGAACGCAAGGAGACGGTCGAGACGCTGCTCAACCAGACCAACCTCTGGTCCGTCCGCAAGAAGGCGATCGCCGGCTTCTCGGGCGGCATGCGCCAGCGTTTCGGAATCGCGCAGGCGCTGATCGGCAACCCCGGTCTCATCATCGTCGACGAACCGACCGCCGGGCTCGACCCGGAGGAACGCAACCGCTTCCTCAACCTGCTGGCCGAGATCGGCGAGAGCGTCGTGGTGATCCTGTCGACGCACATCGTCGAGGACGTCGCCGATCTGTGCCCGCGGATGGCAGTGCTGGCGGGCGGGCGGATCCAGCTCGAAGGCGCCCCCCTCGACCTGATCGAGCGGACCCGCGGCCAGGTCTGGGCGAAGACGATCGGCAGGGACGAACTCGACGAGGCCAAGCTGCGCTACGAGGTGATCTCGACACGGTTGTTCGCTGGCCGGACGATCATTCACATCCTGTCGCCCGACGATCCCGGCGAAGGCTTTGCCGCAGCACATGGCGGGCTCGAGGATGTCTATTTCTCGACGCTCGCTAGGTCGCGGCGAATACCGGCAGCAGCATCCGACCAGTTCGTCGCTGCCTGATGTTCGGCCAGATCGCCCGCTTCGAACTGCGCTATCAGCTGCGCAACCCGGTCTTCTGGACCGTCGCGATCCTGTTCTTCCTGCTCAGCTTCGGATCGATGACGATCGAGCAGATCCAGATCGGCAGCGGCGCCAACATCCACAAGAATGCACCGGTCGCGATCGCCCAGGTCCACCTGATCATGTCGCTGTTCTTCATGTTCGTGACGACCGCGTTCGTCGCCAACGTGATCGTCCGCGACGACGAGAGCGGGTTCGGGCCGATGGTCCGGTCGACGCGCGTCAGCAAGTTCGACTATCTGACCGCACGGTTCCTTGGCGCGTTCGGTGCCGCGGCATTGGCGTTCGTCGCGATCCCGTTGGCAATCTGGCTGGGGTCGATGATGCCATGGGTCGATGCCGAACGGCTCGGACCCAATCGTCTGGGCGACTATGCCTATGCCTATTTCCTGCTGGCGCTGCCGAGCGTGTTCATGACCTCCGCGATCTTCTTCGCGGTGGCGACGATGACGCGGTCGATGATGTACAGCTATCTCGGCGTGATCGTCTTCCTGGTCCTGTACCTGGCGATCAACGCGGTGCTGCGGGCGAAACCGGAATGGCGCGCGGTCGGCAGCTACCTCGAACCGTTCGGGCTTGGCGCCTTTGCGAGCACCACGCGCTATTTCACCGCCAGCGAGGCGAATGCCGGGCTGCCCGCCTTTACCGGCGTGCTGGTCTGGAACCGGCTGTTCGCGATCCTGATCGGCTTCGTCGCGATCGGCATCGCCTATGTCCGCTTTTCGTTCGCCGAGCGCGGCGTCTCGAAACGGGCGCTTCGCCGGCAACGCCGGACGACCGCAAAGCTCGCCGCCACCCCGCCGCTGCTGGTCGACCAGCTCCCCGCCGCGCGCCCCGCCGCCGCAGGCTGGACCCGCCTTCGCGAGCGCTGCCGGTTCGAGATGGCGCTCGTGTTCCGCAGTCCCGCATTTCTCGTGCTGATGCTGATCGGCATCTTCAACGCGCTGGCCGCGTTGCTCTCGTCCAACGAAATGTACGGTACCGCGATCCGCCCGCTGACCTTTGCGGTGATCGGGACGCTGGAGGGTGCGTTCAGCATCATCCCGCTGATCATCGCGATCTATTATTCGGGCGAACTCGTCTGGCGCGACCGCGAGCGCGGGATGCACGAGATCGTCGACGCCACCCCGCTCCCCAATTGGGCGTATCTCGTGCCGAAAGTCCTGGCGATCACCGGCGTGCTGTTCGCGACCTCCGTGGTGGCGGTCGTCACTGCGTGCGTCGTCCAGCTTTCGCGCGGCCAGACTGATCTGGCGCTCGGCCATTATATCGCGTGGTGGGTGCTGCCGATGACCGTCGATGCCGTGATCCTCGCGGTGCTGGCGGTATTCGTCCAGGCGCTCAGTCCGAACAAATATATCGGTTGGGCGATCATGGTCCTCTACCTCGTCGGCACGATCACGCTGACCAACATGGGCTTCGAACACCCACTCTACCAATATGGCACGGTCGGCACCGTCACGCTGTCGGACATGAACGGCGCACAGATCGGTGGCGCGCGGGCATGGTGGTTGCGGCTGTACTGGGGCGCGATTGCGCTGGGCCTGTGCGTGTTCGCGCATCTGCTCTGGCGGCGCGGCACCGAAACCCGGCTGCGGGTGCGGCTTGTGCAGGTGCCACGTCGTCTGATCGGCACGCCCGGCGCGGTCCTGGCCGGTGCGCTCATCATGGCCACTGCGACCGGCGTCTTCCTGTACTACCAGATGGACGTTCTGAGCGTCTATCGCACCAAGCAGGATGGCGAGGCGCGTCAGGCGCTCTACGAGAAAAAATATCTACGCTATCTCGGCGTAAAGCAGCCTTCGGTCACGGATATCCGGCTGAACGTCGCGCTCTATCCCGACCAACGCCGGCTCGAGACCGACGGCACCTACGCGTTCGTCAACGATAGCGGTGCGCCGGTACGCGACCTTCACGTTCGCCTGCCCGACGACAGGACCCGGCTGGGGGCGGTCTCCATTCCCGGCGCTGTGCTGGTGATGGACGATTCCGACCTGCAATACCGTATCTACCGGTTCGCAACTCCGCTTGCGCCCGGCGCGCATGGCACGCTGACGTTCCACACGACCCGCTGGCAACGCGGCCTCGTCGCTACGGGCGACGACACGCGCGTGGTGGCCAACGGTACGTTTCTGGAGAATCGCGAATTCGCGCCGCAGATCGGCATGAGCAAGGATGGCCTGCTCGAGGAGCGTTCGAAACGGCGCAAATACGGCCTGACGCCCGAACTCCGTCCTGCCAAGCTCGAGGATCGCACTGCACAGGACCGCAACCTGCTGGGCAACGCACCATGGGTTCGTTCCGACATCACCGTCTCGACGCTCGCCAGCCAGATCCCGATCGCGCCGGGTCGGAAAGTCTCGGACGCCATCGCTGGCGGGCGGCGCACTGCCCGGTTCGTGTCGACCGTTCCGATCCTCGCCTTCTTCTCGGTCCAGTCAGCGGCGTACGCGCAGAAAAACGGTACCGCCGACGGCACTGCACTGACGGTGTATTACGATCCGCAGCACGCCTTCAACGTCGATCGGATGCTCGACGCGATGCAGCGTTCGCTCCGCTATTACCGCACCAATTTCGGGCCTTATCAGTTCGATTATGCCCGCATCCTCGAATATCCGGGCTATGCGAGCTACGCGCAGGCGTTCGCTGGCACGATCCCTTATTCGGAACGGCTCGGCTTCATTGCCGACAACCGCGATCCGGCCAAGGTCGACTATATCAGCTACATCACCGCACACGAGCTAGGCCACCAATATTGGGGTCATCAACTGGTCAGCGCGGACATGCAGGGCGGCTCGATGCTGATCGAGACGATGGCACAATATTCGGCGCTGATGGTGATGAAACATCAATATGGCGACGACAAGATTCGCCGCTTCCTGAAGTATGAACTCGACAGCTATCTGCGTTCGCGTGGTAGCGAGGTCGTCGAAGAAGTCCCGCTCGACCGGGTCGAGGGCCAGGGGTACATCCACTACCGCAAGGGGTCGCTGGTGATGTATCTTCTCCAGGATCGGCTTGGCGAGGCGCGGGTCAACGCGATGCTGCGCGGCCTGCTTGCGCGGTATAGGTTCAAGGGCAAGCCATATCCGCGCTCGCTCGATCTGGTCGACGGGTTCCTGTCGTTGGCGCGAACCCCGGCGGAAAGAGAACTCGTGCTCGACCTGCTCGACCGGATCACCGTGTACGACCTCAAGACGACCGCGGCCGTTACGCGCAGGCGATCCGACGGCCGTTTCGAAACGCTGCTGACGATCAAAGCCACCAAGTCTCATGCAAATGGTGCAGGCGTCGAAACCGAAGCACCGTTGTCGGATATGATCGACGTCGGCGTGTTCGATCAGCGTCCCGGGCTTGGCAGCTTTGCGACAAAGGACGTCATCCTGAAGGAACGCCGCCCGATCCGCTCTGGCGAACAGGTCATCCGCATCGTCACGACGCGCAAGCCCGCATTCGCCGGGGTCGATCCCTATAATTTCTACGTAGACCGCAACGGCGACGACAATGTCGCCGCGGTGACCGGCGGATGACGGTCAGGACGGCCGGCAATGCGACGAGGTGGCGACGAGGTACCGGCACCGATCACGGCACTTGACAGGCTCCGTCCACGACCGATGCTGAGCGAATGAAAGCCGTCCTGCCCGCAGCCGCTCGCCCGCTCCTCGAACCCCATCTCCCCATGACGCTCGACGTCGCCTGGTTTTCGACGCCGGACGATGCGAAGGCGATGATCGCGGATGCCGACATCGCCTGGGTCGACATGCAGCCGACCCATCTCGTTGCCGAGGCGATTCGGGCGGCGGGGCCCCGATTGACGTGGGTATCGACGATCTATGCTGGGCTGGACGCGTTCCCCCTCGAACACCTCAAGGCCAATCACGTCACGCTGACCAACGGCGCGGGGATCAATGCGGTGACGGTGGCGGAATATGCCGTGATGGGCGTGCTGGTCGCGGCCAAGCGCTTCGATACGGTCTTGCGGGCGTACGACCGCCACGAATGGCTCAAGGACGCGCCGGGCAAGATCGAGCTCGAGGGGACGAAGGCGCTGGTCATCGGCTATGGCACGATCGGCCGGTTGATCGGCGACCGGCTTGCCGGGTTTGGCGTCGCGGTGACGGGCGTCTCGCGGACCGGCCGCGATGGCACGATCACGGCGGATGCCTGGCGCGACCGGCTCGGCGCGTTCGATTGGATCATTCTCGCCGCACCGTCGACCGGCGCGACGCAGGCGATGATCGGCCATGCCGAACTCCAGCAGATGAAAAGTTCGGCGTGGTTGATCAACATCGCCCGCGGCGACATGATTGACGACGAAGCCTTATGCAGTGCGCTGGCGGACGGAACGATCGGCGGCGCGTTTCTCGACCCTACCCAGCCCGAACCCCTGCCTGCTGGCCACCCACTCTGGTCCGCGCCGAATGCGATCGTGACGATGCACTTGTCGGGCAGGAGCCAGACGACGATGTTCCAACGCGGGGCGACGATGTTCCTCCAAAATCTTGCCGCGTTTCTCGCCGGTACACCGATGAAGAACGTCGCCGATCTCGACGAGGGCTATTGACCGTTCGAGCGGATGCTGAGGGGGTCGGTGCGTTGCTGGCGGTTGTAGCTCTTGACGCCGCGCCGACGCAGCTTGGTTGCGCGGCGACGACGGGCAAAGACCAACAGCATAGGCACGCCGACCACGATGACGCCGGCGATGATTGAAAACGCGATCATGACACGCAAAGGGATATCCATACGCGGCTAATGCCGAAGGGACAGCGGTTGCGCCATTCCCAATCGTCTCAGCTACGACAAAAATGGTCAAACCGGGCGCTTTCAAGGGCCTACCCTCTCTATGGTGGCCTAGCAACGGCACATGCTTGAGCCGCACAAGCTTTACTTCATTGCGCGAAAAGGCGTTTTCGCGCATGGCCAGCCGCACAATTCACCATCCGGACGACATGATATGGCCGCGAACTGGGCCCCCGACAGCTGGACGCGTCACGAAGCACGACAGCTCCCCACCTATCCCGACGCGGCTGCACTGACCGCCGCGACTGACCAGCTGGCGACCTTCCCGCCGCTCGTCTTTGCCGGCGAGGCCCGCAACCTGACCGCGTCGCTCGCCGAAGTCGCCGCCGGCAAGGCGTTTCTGCTCCAGGGCGGCGATTGCGCCGAGAGCTTTGCCGAGCATAACGCGAACAACATCCGCGACACGTTCCGCGTCATCCTGCAGATGGCGGTCGTCCTGACGTTCGCGTCGAAGCTCCCGGTGGTGAAGCTTGGCCGCATGGCGGGTCAGTTCGCCAAGCCGCGCTCGACCGATACCGAGACGATCGGCGGCGTCGAGCTGCCCTCGTACCGCGGCGACAACGTCAACGACATCGCCTTCACCGCTGAGGCACGCGCGCCCGATCCGCAGCGGATGATCCGTGCCTATTCGCAGTCGGCCGCGACGCTCAACCTGCTGCGGGCGTTCGCGCAAGGTGGCTACGCGAACCTCCACCAGGTCCACCGCTGGACGCACGACTTTATGGGCCGCAGCCCCTGGTCGAAGAAATACGCCGAGACCGCGGACCGGATCGGCGAGGCGCTCGAGTTCATGGCGGCGTGCGGGATCGATCCCGAGACAGTGCCGCAGCTAGCGCAGACGCATTTCTATACCAGCCACGAGGCATTGCTGCTCCAGTACGAGCAGGCGCTGACCCGCCAGGATTCGCTGACCGGCGACTGGTACGACACGAGCGCGCATTTCCTCTGGATCGGCGATCGCACGCGGTTCGAGGGCTCCAGCCACGTCGAATACCTGCGCGGCATCGGCAACCCGATCGGCATCAAATGCGGGCCTAGCTTGGAGCCCGATGCCCTGCTGAGGATGCTCGACACGCTTAACCCCGGCCGCGTGCCCGGCCGGATGACGCTGATCACGCGCTATGGGTATGACAAGATCGAGGCCAACCTGCCCCGCCTGGTCCGTGCCGTGACGCGCGAAGGCCACCCGGTGGTGTGGAGCTGCGACCCGATGCACGGCAACGTCGTCAAGGCCGCCAACGGCTACAAGACGCGGCCGTTCGACCGCATCCTCGCCGAAGTGCGCGGCTTCTTCGCGGTCCACCGCGCCGAGGGCACGCACGCCGGCGGCATCCACGCCGAGATGACCGGTCAGAACGTGACGGAGTGCACCGGCGGCGCGGTCGACGTGACCGAGCAGAGCCTCGCCGATCGCTATCACACGCACTGCGACCCGCGCCTCAACGCCAGCCAGAGCCTCGAGCTCGCATTCCTGCTGGCCGAGATGCTCAACGAGGAAATGGCCGAACGCAAGAAGGTCGCTGCCTGATAAAATACGCGGGCGTCGCAAGAATTGTCGGTAACCGTCTTGACGGCTACCGACCCATTCCGTAGACGCCCGCTTCTGCTACACGGCCCCTTCGTCTAGCGGTTAGGACGACGCCCTCTCACGGCGTAAGCACGAGTTCGATTCTCGTAGGGGTCACCATTCCCGACTAACCCTCGGAAATGCGCGGATTTACGCCTCTTTTACCCGTCATGTGTACAGAACATGGGTACAGAAGAACGTGAAGAAGACCAGCATGGCGTCCCCTTTCGCCGATCCCCGGACCGGGCAACTCTACTTCAGACGGGCGGTCCCGGAAGCGCTTCGCCCGGCCTTCGACGGCAAGGCCGTTATCAAGGTATCGCTCCGGACCAAGGACACCGCCGAAGCCAAGATCGGCTTTGCGCGCGAGAACGCCGAATTCGAGACGAAGCTCGCCGAAGCGCGCCGCCGGTTCGCGGAAGGAACGTTGGTCCCAACCCCCGGCGCCCTGGTGAGGCGCTGGTGCGAGGGTCCCGCTACCGGCACCGGGCTGTCCGGTCAGCAGCGTCTAATCGTGACCTTCATGGAACTGGACGCCGCCGCGGGCTCGCGGAAGTCGATCGGCGTGGACGACGTCTACCCCCCCGCCATCATGGGCCCGCCGTCCAACACCGCCTGGGACCTTGTCTGCGCGGACAAGAGCCGCTTCGAGGGGCTGGTTGCCGATGCCTATGGCGGGGACGCCGAGCAGACCGGTACGAACTGGATCCGGCTGCGTTGGCATCACGCCGAATCAATTTGGCGTCCCTGCCTCGCCGGTCCGGCCGCCCGACTAAGGGCGTTCGACCCGGGTGCCGCGCGCTTCTCGGATGATGAGATCGCCAAGGCGCTTCTGGAAGTCGTCGATGAGAAGCGCAACGGCGACGAGGAGCTCAACCGGGTACGCCTTACCCGTCACCGGCCGCGCGTTCCGAATTCGAGGCGGCGTCCGAACCTGCGTCTCAAGGCGCTATTTCGCGAATGGAAGGCCGGCAACGCCCCACGTCCCCAGACGGCTGGCGAGTACGAGGCCGCGATCGACGACTTCATCGATTTCGCAGGCGATCCGACCATATCGATGATCGACGCCGACATGCTGTACGACTTCCGCGACGAGGCCGCGAAGCTTCCCGCATCGATGCCGAGGGCGGATCGCGCCCTGCCCTTCACCGCCCGCGTCGCGAAGCACAAGGACGCCATCCCCAAGTGCGCGCCTCCTACGCTCAAGAAGCGCGTGGGCGCTCTCCAGGCGCTACTCACCTACGCATTCCATCAACGCTGGACCCCCGTGAACATCGGAAGCGGCATCAAGATCGTCGGCTACACCAAGAAACGACGCACGCGCCGCAGCTTCGAGGACCACGAGCTCGCGACCCTGTGCGCGAGCCCGCTTTTCGTTGATCCCGCGAACTGGGAAACCAGATCGCATATCAGCGACGTCACCGTCTTCTGGCTCTTCCTGCTTTCGATAACGACCGGTGCGCGGCTGGAGGAGGTCGGACAGGTCGCTCTCACGGACGTCTACTCCGATGGGGACATCGTGTATCTCGACATCGATGAATATGTCGAGGACGAGGACGGCGAGGACAAGAGCGTCAAGACGGACGACTCGATCAGACTCGTTCCGGTGCACGACAAGCTCGTCGAACTGGGGTTCTCCGACTACGTGGATGCGCTCACCGAGCTCGGCCATACGCAGCTCTTTCCCGACCTGAGGGAGAACAGCGTGGGCAAGCGCACGAAGGAGGCCAGCCAGAAGATAAACCGCATCATCGATCGTCACGTCTCCGACGACCGACGCCTGGTCTTCCACTCCCTCCGCCACGCGTTCAAGGCCAAGGGCAACGATGCGCGTCTAACCGATCGCACCCTGGATCAAATCTGCGGTCACGCACCCGTGAGCACGGGTAGCCGTTACGGGTCGGAGCCACGGATCAGGACGATCCACCGGGAACTTCACCAGATCGACTTCTCGTGCATCGACTGGGCACGGATCGCAATCGGCATCAAGAAGGTGAGCTGGAAGACACTCTTGAAGGCAGCGGACGCCTTCAAGTCCAAGAGACAGAACGAAAGCGCATCTTCGCTCGGACGATCCCGCGACCCCGGACATTGAGTGGCTTGGCCACGCGATCCGATTAATCAGGATCGTCGGAATCCTGAAGGACACGCGGCACGCAACGGGGCGAGGCCGTCAGTCGCCACCGCGAACGGTCGCAGGCGGAGCGTAGCCCCGCCTGCGTACGGCCGGTTTGTGATCGAGCCGATACGAGCGTCGCCTTCATAACGCACCGAGGCCGCAGCAACGGAACCGGAAGCTGTGGGACTATCGCAGTGCGATGATCGACGCGGTCTACTGCGCACCGGCGTGACCGTCTCGGCGGCTAAGACGGCTCGCGCAGGGCATGCGGCGACCAACCGCGTAGGCCTAGGGCCTCAGGGGCGCAGCAGTACTGGCGGTGCGAAAACGCGAAACCATCGACCGTATGGATGTGGCCACCCCAGCTCGCGTACCGGGACCGCACACTCATACGATTAGACCTGGATGGCGTGATCGCGCTCAATAAGGACGAACGCCCCGTCGGCGATCGCGCGCGCCCTCCACTCGACCATGGTCGGCCCGGCACACGCTTCGGCGGGAGAACCAGGTTTCTGGCTGGAGGTTCGCCGCATCCATCGGTCAGCAGCGATCTTGAGCATCTTTGATCGAAGATCATCAGGAAGGGGAAAACTTCTTGAAGGCTTCATCCATCGGAACCTCGCGCCCGCAGGGCGCAACGGAAGGACTCACCATGAGCAGCACATTCGACTCGCAAGGCATCAACGACGTGACCGTGGCCGTATGCCAAGAGATGACCTCGCGCAGCCGTCGCCGGAATTGCGACGTCGACACGGTCTTCCTGGGCGGCCCCCCGCCATCCCATGCCGACGAGGTCGAACTGGCGAAATTCGGTCGGAGCAAGAACTATCGAATGATCTTCGTATCATTCGACCCGTCCAAGCCCCACGATGGCCCCTGCGGGTTCCACGCGGTCTTGACCGACGGCCTTACGCAGGCGCTCGCAATCGGGGACGGTCGCCTTTGGAAGCGCGACAGCCGGAGCCCCGCGGTTCTGCTTTTCCCGGCGCTCAGAGCCATGCTGAAACTCGACTCTGAAGGTTGCCTGATCTTCCACGACATGGCCGGCGACTACCCGGAGTCGGGCTTCGACCTCGCGCGCACGGCCGTCCTCGCGCGGGCGGCACGCAACCCCGGCACGGCTCCCCTAGTGTCGCCGATCGGGGCGCTCATGACCGTGCTCGATGTCGACACGATGTCCGCCGTGCTCGCACAGGCCGGATAACCCCTCGGATCGGCAGCTCGAACCGGCTGCCGATCCGCCCCCGGTAACGAAATGTTAACATCCGGCTCGGTACAGGCGGAGCCGCGGGGCCGCAGCCCTCGCTATTTTCCCCTCTACCCTAACTTTCAAATCGCATATTCCAATCGGGAAGGCCGTTGCACGGCCTCCCGGACCGGCGTGAAATGTTTTCGGACATGCCGCTGTCCATTCGCACCTGGACGCTTGCGCGTGGAGGCGAGCGAGCAAACCTACGCGTTGATCGAGATGGTCGAGGCCGAGCACCCCGCTCGCTTGCGACGTACCGAGCCGACTCCCATCAAAAATCGAGCCATGCGCTGCGTCGGCTTCGGCCGGTTGAGCCCGACAAAGCTCGGGCAATAGACGCGAGCATCGTCCATCACACCACGAGAACACCAGCCGATCGCCGGGCAGCGCCAACGATCAGACGCGACGACGCCTGACATATCCAAGCGCGGCGCACGACGGCCTCGTCGGCGTCCTGCACCGGGGGCGCGCGCAAGTACGCGCGTCAAATCCCGCAAGCAGGCTGTCCTGGATCGCATCCTACGGCGATCCCCCGGGTCATTACCGACAGCCGACGCGGCATTCGCGTTCACCGATCCGAGATCGCAACCTGGAGATACCATGATCGAACTTATACTCGCAAGTACGCTCGCGTCACTCCCACTCCCCTTCGGCGACGCGTATCAATCAGCCGATGCTGTAGTACGCCTTCCGGGAGACCTCATGACGTTGCGCTGGTACTGGACGAGTGCCTCTCGAACCCTGATCTGGCTGAGACGCAAGGTACGGGCGACGTTCGACATCGACCCGGTCTCGACGAAGAGTTCGTGAACGGCGGCCTGTTGCGGCGTGATCAGCGATCTTTGCGGCTTCGCGTTCATAGCGGGCACGCGCAGTGCGGCAGTCCGGAGACGCCGCGCGTTCGACCTTCACCACTGCGGTGCGTCGGCAACGGTGGATGGTCGCGGAAACGGCCGACGTCCTGCCGTTCGCAAACAGCGCGGATCATGAGTTCGCCCGGCGCCTGATTGCCGATGATAGGCGACGGACCGGGAAACGGGACAAGGCTTGGTGATCGAGCGGACCGCCACTGCGGCGCATCAGGCGCATCGACCTCGACCCACACCGGAATGCCGATCGTCATGCCGCGATACACCTGAATCTATAGTCCAGTCCCTGACGCGACTCCGGCGGCTTCGCGTAGCGAGCCTTGGACGGCATTCGTCAGTGCCGCCCGCGGCCGGCACGAACCTTCGGGCTCGTAGCGGCGACCTCCCGATATGGAAGGAGGATCGCGAACGTCGTCCTCGCCGGCTCATAGACGCGCACGAACTGCCCCCGCAGAGCCGACACCATGTCAATCGCGCGCATCATCGCCGCGGTTGCGGAAGCCGACGCGACCGGATGGACGCCTCCATTCGCTACGAGACCCACGACCAGATGACTGCCGTCCACTCCAACCGCGAGCTGGAGGTCGACCGGACCCGCGTAAATTGCACCGCCTCCCGCGTGGTACATGAGTTCGCAAATAGCGACCGCCAGCCCGCGGCCAGCGAGCGGTGCGAGGTCCACCGCATGAATGCTCGTCTGGAGAACGTTCAGCGACGGGATGGCCATGTGCTGCAAACTGACCGCCCTGGTCAGGTAGGCGGCACAGTTGACGCTCGCTCCCAGGTCGCTCGTCAGCACGTCCTCAAGAATTTGGGAAGCCACCCGCTCCGGGTCGGACTCGTCGATCGCAGTCGGTCCGCACGATACCGCCGGCGACGGGATCGCCGAACGTCCCCGGCGCGCCACGCTCGCCTGGAAGAGCAGGCGCTCTATCCGCATCGCGTCGGTTTCTGGTCTTCCAGAATGTTCGTATCGCTTTTTCATGACGTTAGAACTATGCACATGTGCATATGTTCCGAGCATCGCTCTCGTCTGCCGCCGGAGCGCTTCGTTTCGCTACCGGCATCGATCCCACGCGGTATCCCAAACGCATCGGTGGCACCAATCACCAGCGGATAGAGTGCCTTCATTCATGGGATTCGACCACACGAAAACGCCATCGAACACGGCTGCAAAGGGGAAAATCATGACGGAAGAAACCGCATGAACCCCATTGCTCGCGTTATGCCGGTTCATCAATGGTGGCGTCTTCAAACGGTCGAGATCGCTTCATTGGCGATACGATCCGAGCGCTTTACAGTCCGATGGCGGCGAAACCTCGCGGCGTGGTCTGGTTTGCCATGGGATGGCATATCAACGCTTCCCACCGGGGACGACGTGGTGACGGGAGAGGACGTCCAAAAGCTACTTGCGCAACTGAAGTTGGCAACCGAGCGATTAGCTCTTCCTCGAGTGACGGCGCCTACACCAGCCGACGTTCGAGTGACTTCCGCCGGTCTAGCAGAACGAGAGACCCTGACGGTCGACTTCGATCTCATCGATTTCATACTGCCGATCGGCATTGAAACGAGCGCGATCGCCGGTGGTCCGGCAGCGTTCGCTTCAGCTGTCGAAGGTGTGATCAAACAGTTAGAGGCAGCCGTACGAAGTCGGAAAGCGATTGCACGACGCGAAGTAGCTTTACGTCGGGCCGTGGAGCAGACTTCGGCGCGGATCGGCAACGGATGTACACCGCTGTGGCTGCGCATGGACCCCGTCCCCGGTGCTGAACAACCGAGTCGTCTTCTTTCGCGTCACTACAAGGTCGTTACGACGCTCCTCGACGATTCGCTTTCAACCTCTCCAAGTCCGGCGGAGCCAGTCTGGACCGTCGCGGACGTAAGGGACCACGCGAGACTCCATCGCCAGACGCAACGGCAGAGGGCGGCAGCGCTGCTCGCGCACCTATCGGCCGGCTCGATCGGCGATTTCACGGAGGTCTCGCTGGCACTCATACGCGCCGCGAAGCTGGAGCCTTTCGCGACCCTGCAGGCGGCGCATGCGGCCCGTGTCGATGATCAGTGTGGCGATCTGCGATTCCGAATGTGGGGGTGTTTGAACATTCTAACCTGGATCGACGGGGTGCTTCGAACCTCCATCGAATTCGAACATGGCCGATATGATGACGGCCAACTGATCCTGACCGGCGACTATCCGGCATCGTTGGCTCTGGCGTCCAAGGGCCGACCGCTAGCCGCCATTCTGGACCATCCAGCGTTTCGGGCCATAGCCGTCACAGTTGCGAGCGGCGAATACTTCGACGACGCGTTAGGCCTCTATCACGAGAATAGAGTTATCCAGATGGAGCAGCGGCACCTCGTAGAGACAGCGCTAGCAAGAGTTCAGGCGAAAGACTGAACTCTGATGCGATTGCTAGACCAGCCGGCGACTTTGAGCTGACTTACCGCGCATAATCATGGACACCGCCACATCCGAGCGACGCTGCATGCGCACCGACATAGACTCCAGCAGCAGGGCCATTCCCTGCATTCTGCATCCGCCTTCGCCTCATGCCCCCTTCCCCGAACCTGACCTTGCGACGGTGCGCGATACGCCGCTGGCCCCGCAGGACCTTCGCACCAGGGAACTGTTGATTGAGCCAGTGCGCCTCGGCAGCCGAATACGCTTTCGCTCGGCATACCTTATCTCCTGGAAAACAATGACGCCCGAGGTGTCAGGATCGTTGATCAGGAGCAGGATCTGCCGCAGATCGTACCCGCTTTCCTCGCCCTCCGAATACAGCATCACCGGTCACCCCGTTGGATCAGCCGCGCGGCCTGACGGCGGCAAAGTACGCCGCTGTCGCCCCATCGAAAATCAACGAACGAATTCAACTTCGACGTGCGAGGTGACCAGCCGAGAACGACACCCTCGCTTATGCCCTCTTTTCGAGCGATCTGCACGTCCAAGGGAACACACAGTCCGCGCGAACACCCAACTTTGCGGCTCGTTCCCGAACGTGGTGCGTCAAGGCGACAAATAGCGGCTTTGGGCGCACCGGAACCAAACCACTTGCGTTATAGTATGCACATGTGCATACTTCAGCTAGGAGGTGTCCATGATCCGACAAGACTCAATCGAATGCCCGTGTGTCGAAGCCGTATACGCCAAGGAGCTTTCGCATCGTGCGGCAAATGCACTTCAGCAGGCTATCGCCGCGGTTCATCTCAGCAAGCGTGGAGCCGTCGATCTCGATGACGTCATGGTGCGCCTGCACGCGACCGCCGCCCTGCATCACGTCCTCCGCCGGTCCAGCGGCGGTCTTGTGAACGCCGCGGACGAGATCAATGACGTATGCGCGGCATCTGTTGCTGCGGCAGGCGCCGGCGACAACGTCACGATCGCAGTCGACCTCGATGCCGTACTAGCGGATAGGGCGGTTGTCCGCCCGGTCCTGATGATGGTCGCGGAATTGGTCTCCAATGCCGTCAGACACGCCTTCCCTAATAATACCGGAACGGTTTATCTCGAGATGCGACATTCCGGCATGACGACCTTCGTCGTGGTTGAGGACGACGGTGTGTGTGGCGGATGGCATCGCCCCGGCGGTCAAGGCGGCGACATCATCGACGGGCTGGCGCGCAGCGCGGGCGGCCGGGTCGTCCGATCCCTGACGCCCGGAGGGTCATCCCGGGTCGAAGTGATCCTGCCGAGTCTGGCCGTTGCCGCTGCGTCCCCCGTGGGCCACGCGTGACCCCGGTGACACCAGCGATTTCCGGCGCGATGATCCGTGACCTGCTGCTATGTGAGCGCAAGGCCGCACTCGACATTCACGGTGATCCCGTGCTGCGCGAAGCGGTGTCCGCCTTCACCCGAATGTTGTGGCGCGAAGGGCTCGCCCACGAGACGAAAGTATTGAGCGGCTTCGGCGAGGGTCTGGCCGATCTACGCGGCCTTACTCGATCGGAGCGGGAAAGCGGCACCCTCAGCACGATCGAAGCTCGGCTGCCCGTCATCCTCGGGGCCGTGATTCGGCACAACAACATGATCGGCATGCCGGATGTACTGCGGTGGACGCCGTCGGGATATGTGGCGTCGGAGGTGAGGAGCGGCGCGGCCCTCGAACGCGCCAAACGTAACTACAAGCAGGGTTATCTCGTTCAGGTTGCGCACTATGCCCACATTCTGGGGGCGTCGTGTCTGGAACGCACCGACGGCGCGGGCATCGTTGACCGCACAGGTTCCGAAACCCTTCATGATCTATCGCTCCCATTGGGACGCGAACGCATCTCGGGAACCGATCTGCGTCTGCGACTGCTGGACCGTGCCCGACAAGTGCGTGCGAATGCCGACGTGACGAGGGGTGCGCTCTCGGCGATCTGCTCGATGTGCGAATGGACGACCTTCTGCCGCAAGGAGCTTACCGCCGCCGACGTTCTCAAGCGCATCGCCGGCTTGGGGCGGGCGGTGCGTGGGTCCCTCGAGAAACTGGGCGATAGCGTCGGCGCTCTTGCGAACCTCGACACGACACTGCTCGACCCCCTTCCCGGCGTGGGCGCTGATCGACTGCAGCGCTTCCTCGAGCGCGCACGGTTCATCGCAGACCTCTGCGCCGGTCCCGTCGTACGTGCGCCTCTGGCCCTTACGAGGCCTGCGCATGCGATCGACTTCGACGTGGAGGCCGATCCGATCCGTGGACTGATCTATCTGCACGGGTTCTGGCACGTCATCGAGGGCAAGGAATGCTTCGTGCACTTCTTCGCGGAGACAGCGGACGAGGCTGGTGAGCGCGGGGCATTCGCCGAGGCGATCGATCACTTCCGTCAGTATCGGGACGCTCACTGGTTCCACTACTCGGCGTATGAACGGACCGCCTACCGAGGGCTGCAGCGCCGCCATCCCGAGGTCTGCGGCGAAGATAAGATCGATATCGTCTTTGCGCCCGAACGCTGCACCGACATCTATGCGATCATCGCGATAAAGAGCATCGCGAAAGCCTGCGGGTTTGGATGGGAGAATGTCGACCCCGGCGGTGCGAACAGCATCGAGTGGTACGACCGGTTCGTCGAAACAGGTGATAACAAACTACGAAACCGCATCGTGGCCTACAATCGCGACGACGTGATCGCCAGCCATATCGTCAGGGACGCGCTGGCCGAACTCGATACAACCGGCGTGATCGCGGCTTTCCGAAGGCCTGCCATATGACGGCCGCGCTGCGAGACTGGCTGCTCACGTGCCCCGAGGTCAAATGGATCTCCGCCGTGGCGCTTGAAGCCGCCGAAGCCGGCCTCTTCGACCTCCATTCAGAGATGGCGAAGGCGATCTCCGGCGGTGTTAGGATGGCCAGCCTGGGTGAGTCCCTACGCGTACAGCCCCGAGCTTACTATCAGCGTTCAGCGCGCATGCTGGCTCATCGGCGGAAAGGCTGCTCCCTCTCGCTCGTCTCGGACACGCTCGTTCTCACTGGTTCGATCTTTCAAGGCGTCGCAATATCGGAGTCGAGAGACTCTACGGTCCTCTATGTCCGTCAGGCGGTTCCGGAGATCGCCGCCATGGCATTGGTTGGACGAAACCTTGACGATCTGATTCGTATCGGCCGCTTCGAATTTTCAGGTTATCGGATCACCGAAGCGGAGCGGGACGAATGGGGGCTCGCCGTATGGTTCGACGTGCCACGCCTCGCCTTCAAGCACTTCATCTAACAATCGCTCCTTCATACGCGATTTCTGGGTTCGATGAGATCCGGATCTGGAACGATACCCAAAAGAAGCTCGTCCATCGTTACCCCGAGCGCGATCGCCAAGCGCGCCAGAGTCTCCACGGTCAGGTTCTGCCCGGTTTTCTCGATGCGGAACATCGAACTGACGTCGATGCCAGCACCGCGCGCGCATTCCGCCTGCCCGATGCCCAACCCCTTGCGAACCAAACGAATGCGTTGGCCCACGTCCGCGTGCAAAGTCTCCCTGGCACCGTGCGCAACGGCCTTACTGGGCCCCTTATCCCTGGTATCGTTCGATCGGCTCATCACAGTGATTGTATGATGGTGATCGCCATACCAGAAGCGACTTTTGTAAATTACATGGCGATGGTGAGAACTTTCACGGCTTACGACCGTGCGGATCGATATCCAGCCCTTGGGCCGCCACCATCTCGGACTGCCGGTAAAGCGGCAGATGATGGTCGAACTTCGAGACGACGACATGCGCCAACGTTGCAAATGTCGCCTTCCCACGGGCGACCGCCTTCACCGGGGCAGCCGCCTGGACGATTCTGTCACACGTCCGGCAGCTGTATTTCGGTCGGACGTTCCGCACCACGCGCCAGTGCACCGGCAGGACATCGAGCATTTCATGGGCGTCCTGCCCGAGGCGGCGTAGCGCACCGCCGCAGTCCGGGCGTGTGCAGGCGCCGGAGGCGGGTTCGTGGACGACCTCCTCGCGTGGCAGGTGGTCGGGCAACGCACGGACTGGTGCCGGTCGCCCGGGCGTGTCTGACAAGGCCGCGCCGATCTCCGGGACTGCGCTCTCGGTTTCCAGCTTCTCGAGCGCGAGTTCGAGCTGAGCGATCTCGCGCGTCAGCTTCTCGGAGGATACGCCGAACTGCATCCGCCGCATCCGGGCGATCTGCCCACGCAGTGTTTCGAAGAACAAGTCGCGGGCGGCGAGTGCTGCATTAGCTCGGGCGAGCGAGGCCTCCAGCACGGCGATCCGGGCCTCGGCATCAGATGGGGCAAGAGAGGCTTGCGACACCTCATTATCGTAGCAGTTCTCGCGCTCTCACACGAGCAAAAATGGCGGAAAAGCTCTGTTTTTAGCCTGCCAATGTTGGTGCTCATGTCCGCTCTGGACGTCGCCAGTCGATGCCCTCCAGAAGCATCGACATTTGCGCCGATGTCAGCGCCACAGTGCCGGTCGCGGTCGCCGGCCAGACGAAACGCCCCCGGTCCAGCGCATAGGCGTGAGCTGCGATCAGGAGCTCGTTGGCGCCGATCGGTTTGCCAGCGGCTTCAAGCTCAGCGCGGATCCCGCCATATTCGGCGTCGGCCGGGACATCGAGTGGAAGGATCTCGAGCCCGCCCAGAATGGCTTCGACTTGCCTCAATCGAATGGCATGGCCGAGGCGTTCGTTCGCACTCTCAAGCGCGATTATGCCCGTGTAAACCCCAGGCCGAATGCGCAGAGCGTGATCGACCAACTGCCCGGCTGGTTCGCCCATTATAACGAAGTGCATCCGCACCGCGCTTTGCGCTATCAATCACCCCGCGAGTTCATCGCGCAAACCTGCGAGGCCCTTTCAGGCCTTTAGGGGGCAACAACAGCGCCGGCCGCCTACCTTTACGAGGTGGGCTTTGGCGACCGGACGTAGGGGTGTGCCCCACGCACGATCTCAACAGCCTGCTCGATCGCCGCTAATTCAGCCGACTTGGCCTTCGGAGCGACCGTCCAATTCGATCGCGGATGCAAGACGATCGGGAGTGCAGTCACTGGACCGATAAGCTCTTTCCAGTGGCCCTCCGTTTTGCCGGCGACGTTCGCCAGGAAGTGCGCGAGCAGGCTTTGAATGTCATCGACACTCTTGGGCGCGTCGTGGTTTGTCAGGACGCTAATCCATTTTCCGCACAGCCGATCAACTGTCCGCCCGGCCGTAAGCCTCGCGGGGGTGGTCATGTGTTGGACCGGACGCGATCACAGCGGCGAAAAAGTCGGCCATCTGTTCGCTAGTCAACCTGACGGTATCAGACCAATCGTCAGGAAAATGTTCGCCTGGCTTAAACCCCTGATAAAAAAGGTCGGGTCGCACCTCCCAGAGCGTGAGCATTTTCTCCTTCGAGTTGTGCTTCACGAGATTGACCAGTCGACGAAGGTGATCGACCTCCGGTGTGACCACGATGTTGATTTCAGCCAAAGCGGCCCCGAGCTTAGTGTGGTTGTGCTTGGAAGATGTAAGCCCTGTTAGCTTTCTGACGACACGCTCCCAGGCATGGTAAAGCGCTATCATCATGCTCTTGCGCACCTCCATCTGGGTGCTCTCAATGTCCATGAAGTCGTAGTGATAGCCCTCGTTTGGATCGTTTAGAAGGTCACCGTCGGAATCGAACGTAGCTCCTTCAACCTCCCCGGCTGCAATCCTGCGATTGTTTTCTGCCATTTCGGCAGCGACGCGCTCCTCGTCCTCCTGCATCGCTCGCTCTGCAGCCTGCAAACCGCGCCGTACTAGGCCCACCGCAGTCTCGAGGTCATATGCGTAAGGGTTAAACTTCAGCCAGTTCATCGCTGGGTGATGCTTGACGGTCGACTGTTGGGTCAATCCGGCAACCGACAAAGTGGGTGAGATTCTGACAAAGGTGGTGAGACAGTCTCAGCCACTTTCCGCCGATTACCGTTTTACGATCGGATCGTAGGCACAGGCGTGATTGTGGCATGCCCCCGACGCCGGCAGCCCGTACACACGAGGCGCATGACTTTCTTTGCCACGTCACCCGCAAATCTGAATCGTTTGACAATCTTCTCCGAAGGGATGTTGATCGTCCGGCCGCACATGCAGACGATCCGCATATCGGACCGATCGCCGGCCCACTGCGCGAGCGTCACGTAACTCGTCTCTGCCTTGCCCGGCATTCAGCTTATGCTCGCTTGGCTGTTCATGGTGGTGTTACTTCCTCGTAGCAGCCTGCGCGCCGGAGCTGGCGGACAATCCCGTTGAACGCGGCAGTGACGCCCTGGGCGCGCCCTATCTCGTTCGTTTGCGACCCCGAATCCCAGTAGAGGGCCAACGGCCATTTCTCGGGGCAGTGCGGCAACAGACACCGCAACGCGAGCCGTACCTCCGGAACATCGACACGGGCGTCCGAGTATCGCGTGACGCCGGTGCGCAGGATATGCACGGACAGCGCGATTACGACGCGCTGATGTCGCGGCAGCTTCGACATGGATCAATGGAAGTCGTGCGACTTGAACCGCACAACCTCCTCCGGGTCCTTACCGTCCGCGTGGGGTGGCCAGTATTGATTGCGCGGCTCCGGTTGCCAGCCCTTGTCTCCGCGATCGGGCGAGCCCGGATGTTGCGCGGCATCGCCGCGTCCGGTCCGGTGCGGGAACGACATATCGCCAACGCGGTGGAGGAGGTCGCCGTGGTCGACGATCCGGCTGCAGATCACATGGATGATCTCGCCTTCCTTCTGCACCTGCCCCTTCATGCCGACCATCGACGCCGACATGATCGTTCGGCGTTGTGCCTCGAAACGATCGGGCCAGAGGATCCCATTAGCGATCCCAGTTTCGTCCTCGATCGTTATGAACAGCACGCCCTTGGCGGAACCGGGCTTCTGACGGACCAGGACAATGCCGGCGACCTCGACGTATCGGCCATCCCGAATGTTGGCGAGATCGGCGCATTTGGTGACGCCGCGCCTAGTCAACTCGTCGCGCACGAACGTCAGCGGATGCGCGCGAAGCGAGAGCTGCAGCGCCCGGTAATCTTCGATCACTTCTCGGCCGTCGGACAGCGGCCGCAGTGCGACGTCTGGCTCGAGGCCTTCCGCGCTGAAGGTTTCGGCCGATCGATCAGCTGCCGCGAAAAGCGGTAGCGGAGCCTCGCCGAGTCCCCTTACCTTCCAAAGTCCTTGCCGACGATCGACGCTGAAGCCGTGGAAGGCATCGCCGTCAGCCAGCTTTTCGATCGCGGCGCGCTGCACGCCAGACCGTCGCCAGACGTTCTCGACGCTCTCGAAGGGTGTGATCGTACGCGCGCCAACGATCTTCGCGCCATCAGCGTTCGACAGGCCGCGGATTTGGCGAAGGCCGAGCCGCACGGCAAGGTAGCGCCCGCCTGTCTTCTCCAGCGTGCAGTCCCAGCGGCTGGCGTTGACGCATGGCGGCCGCACCTCGACGCCGTGGTCGCGCGCGTCGCGCACGATTTGCGCCGGCGCGTAAAAGCCCATCGGCTGCGCGTTCATCAGCGCGGCGCAGAACACGTCGGGGTGATGATGCTTCATCCACGATGACGCGTAGGAGATCTTGGCGAATGAAGCAGCGTGGCTTTCGGGGAAGCCGTAGCTGCCGAAGCCCTCGAGCTGGCGGAACGTCCGCTCGGCGAACTCCCGCGGGTAGCCGCGTTCGACCATGCCCTCGATCAGCTTCTCGCTGAAGTGCGAGACACCTCCAGTGAACTTGAACGTCGCCATGGCGCGGCGCAGCTGGTCCGCCTCGGCCGCGGTAAAGCCCGCGCCGACGATCGCGACCTTCATCGCTTGTTCCTGGAAAAGAGGAACACCAAGCGTCTTCTCGAGCACCGCGCGCAGCTCTGGCCGGGGATATTCCGGCTTCTCGAGTCCCTCGCGCCGGCGAAGGTACGGATGGACCATGTCGCCTTGGATCGGTCCTGGCCGGACGATCGCCACCTGGATCACGAGGTCGTAGAAGCGCCGTGGTTTCATCCGTGGCAGCATCGACATCTGCGCGCGGCTTTCGATTTGGAAGGTCCCAAGCGTGTCCGCCTTCGAGATCATCGCATAGACGTCCGGGTCGTCGTCCTGCAGGTCCGCCAGCCCGACGCGTAGCCCCTTGTCCGCCTCGAGCATGTTGAAGGCGCGGTTCATGCAGCCGAGCATGCCCAGGCCGAGAACGTCGACCTTCATGAATTTCAGCGCATCGATGTCGTCCTTGTCCCATTCGATGATCTGCCGGTCTTCCATCGCGGCTGGCTCGATCGGCACCAGGTCATCAAGACGATCATGGGTCAGAACAAACCCGCCCGGGTGCTGGGACATGTGCCGCGGCACACCGATCAGTTTTCGGGCAAGCTCAAGCGTAAGGCGGAGCCGGCGATCGCCAATGTCGAGGTTGAGCTCCTCGACTTGCTTCTCGCCTACGCCGTCGGCCGACCAGCCCCAGACAAGCCCCGCCAATGACGAGGTAAGATCCTCCGGCAGACCAAGCACCTTGCCGACGTCCCGCACCGCACCCCGCGCGCGGTAGCGCGTCACGACGGCCGTCAGCGCGGAGTGGTTGCGACCGTAGGTTTCGTAGATCCACTGAATGATCTCTTCGCGGCGCTCATGCTCGAAGTCGACGTCGATGTCGGGTGGCTCGCGGCGCTCCCCTGACACAAACCTTTCGAACAGCAGCTCATGCTTGATCGGATCGATCGAGGTCACGCCAAGCACGAAACAGACGCACGAGTTGGCAGCCGATCCGCGCCCCTGACACAGGATCCCGCGCCGACGGGCTTCCCGCACAATCGCGTAGACGGTCAGGAAGTACGGCGCGTAGCCAAGCTCGCCAATCAGCCGCATTTCGTGCGTTATCTGGTCCGTATAAGCCTGCGGCACGTCGCCATCGAACATCCGCTCGACCGCTTCTGTGGCGAGCTTCTGGAGCGCTTCCTGGGCCGTCAGACCGTCGATCAGCTTCTCATGCGGGTACTGATACTGAAGCTCGCCAAGATTGAAGGTGCAGATCCGCGCGATGTCGACGCTGGCCTGCAACGCGTCGGGGTAGGCGCGGATCAACCGCGTCGAGCGGCTCTGTGTGCGGCGCCACCATTTGAAACTGCTCGAGCCCCATGCCGGGATCGATGCGCTCGATCCGCAGCTTCAGCAGCCGCAGGAGGTGAGAGACTTCCCGGGTTGGTCGAGACGTGCCCACCGCCACGATTTGCTCAGTGCCATCTACGCGCATTCCCGTCAGGCGGAGCGAACGTGCGCCAACGCCCTTCGCCTGCAGCAGCACGACGAGATCGCCCAAGAGGTCACCCATGACCTGTTCGATCGCCTCGGCCGTGCTGATCGGCTCCAGTAGCCGTCGTTCGACCGCCGGGACCTCGATGTCCTCCCGCGGTGTAATTGGCTCTGCGACACCGCCCAGGGCTTGATCCAAGCGCGTTATGGTTGGCAGTCCGAGCCGGCGCGCGAGGGGCCCGCGTGCGACCGGCAGGAGGTCCGCGATCCGCTCGAAGCCAAATTTGCGCGCAGCGGTCAACGCCGTGGGCGTCAGGCGCAGCGCGGCGATCGGCAACGGGCTGAGTGCCTCGACTGTGCCGTGCGGCTCGACGCGAGTAAGATCGGCTTTGCCGAAACGGGCCAGCGCGTGGGCGGCCCCCGGAGTATCGGCGACCGCGACGCGCGCGGTGAAGCCTGCACGACGGCAAAAGGCGAGCAGACGACGGCAGAACCGCTCTTCTCCACCGTGGAGGTGGTCGCAGCCAGCAAGATCAAGCCAAAGGCCATCAGCCGGAGTGACAGCCGCAATCGGCGACCAGCGCCGTACCGCCAGCAAAGCGAGGCGATCGAGGAGTGCTGCATTGGCTTCCGGCTCGAACGGACGAAAGTCGAGATCGGACACCAGCGCGCGGGCGTGGGTGGCGGCCATACCGGGATGGATGCCGAGCGCCTGCGCACCGGTGCAGGCAGCGACGACCTCCTCCCGCCGGCCGACCTTGCCGACGAGAGCAAGCGGCGCATGCTGGACTGGTACTACGATGGGTGGGACGACCAGCAGCGTGGGCATTTGCGCCTTGTACGGGTGGCTTGCCGCTTCCGATCGCCGGCCAAGCTCGCGCATGGGCGGCTTTGCGTGAACTGGAAGCGACGCGATCTGCGCCTCGACCTCTTCTCGCGACTGCGCGTTGGTCCGCGCCCACCTGGCACCAGGCCGCCAACCGCCGCCCCGCGGCACCGAACAGGCACCCGGGTCGTCGTCGACTGGCAGTTGCAAGGCGGGCCGCTCAGGCGGCCGCGTAGCGGGCCGTTCCAACCGTCTCAGCCGCTCGATGGCCAAGTTCGGCAGGAACAGCGAGACGACCCGTCTCATCGCTGCCCTCCAGTATAAGGGAAAAGCCCTCACCGCCGCGTTGCCGCGCTAGTTCGACCATCCATCTCGCGCGGCCTACACCCGCGACCTCCAGCCGCGCCGAAGGCGCGGAGCCGATCCGCCAGCGTGTCCACGCGGCGGATGGTTCCGAGAAAGGATCCTGGTTAAGGCCACGTCGGCGACGCAGCAAGAACACCGGCATATCGGCTTCCGCCGCCACTAGCTGCAGGCGGCGGGTTGCAACCATCGACACCTTGTTGGCTTCCGCCATGATCGCCGAGGGCGTCCCGTCTCGAACCGCGTCCTCGATTACGGCAAGTAACGCCGCGTCATCATAGGGCTGAGCATAGATGACATCTGATGAGGAAAGGCCTGCCTGAGCCAAAGCCGGTGCGTAGAGGTCGGTGCGGCACGTGGCCCACAAAACAGGACCGCTGGCATTGGCCGCCTCGCGCGCCGCAATACCGGCAAGGAACAGTGTCGTTGCGGCATCATCTACCAGTGATCCGCTACGCGCCGTCGCCTCGTGAAGCGCGCCAGCACGCAAGCCCCCGGCCGCAAGTCTTCTATCGATCTCGGTTACGCCAAACGGCAGCACGCGGTAGTCCGTGACCGGCGTGGCAATCGTCCGCAGATGGGCAAGGCTGGTTGCAAGGGACTCGGGGGCGGGGGAAATCATGGTCTAAGACTCTGCTCGTTCCCTTTATGTTCCGTTGCCAAGTCGTACATTGCAAGCACTTTGATCGTCCCGATCCGGGCTGATGACCTGCCTTCCCCCTCGGCGTACGAAGGGGAACAAAAAAAATACGAAGCGGCAACAAATGGCGAATTATTCGCTTTCGTTTGCCCGGTGGGTGACTCATAGAATCATCATGCCGATCCGCCCCGAGAACCGCTGGCTCTACCCGATCGACTGGCGGCAGCTGTCGCAGACGGTTCGGTTCGATCGCGCCGGGGCCAAGTGCGAGGGATGTGGTCGGCCGCATCTGCGCCGTGTGGTCCATCTCGGCGACGGACGCTGGTGGGATGCCGATGTCCGGTGCTGGCGGTCGGATCGCGGCAAGCGTATTTCCATGAAGACCGGGGTCGTGCTGGCGTCGATTCGGGTGACCTATGTCGTCCTGGCCTGCGCGCATCTCGATCACGATCCGGGCAACAGCGCCTCTTCGAACCTAAAGGCGCTATGTCAGCGCTGCCACATGATCCATGATGCAGCCGAGCATCGCTGGCAGCGCTGGTGGAATGTCTTTCGGCTCCGTGCGAGCCGCGATCTTTACGAGGATCCTCGCGTCACGCGCGAACGTGTCGCCAGCCACCAGAGATCGATGTTTCGGGCACGCATCGCTTCGGCTGCAAGGTCGGCGATCGGCCCCTGCCCTGAGGTGGCCTCATAGACTTCGGCTACATCGTGATCGGCAAGCTTATTCAGCATCAGCCGCACAGCCGCGACGCTGGCGTCATCCAGTACTGTCTTTTTCTCGTCGTTCGCCATGGCTAAGGTTCCGCCAATGTTTCCAATGGAGAACGATTAGCATGAACGTAAGTGACCTGGCCAAAGGCGTCGCGGAGGCGACCGGTTCGAACGAAGCCGATGCAAAGAAGGCGATCACCGCCGTATTCGACCAGATCGCAGCCGCCGCCGTGAAGGGCGAGGAAGTTTCGATTCCAGGGTTCGGCAAGTTCACGGTCAAGGACCGTCCGGAGCGCGAAGGCCGTAACCCCGGCACCGGTGAGGCGATCACGATCGCGGCTTCCAAGAAGGTTGCGTTCACAGCCGCCAAGGGGCTGAAGGACAAGCTGTAAGACGTGCGCGCCGACGAGTAACCTCGTCGGCGCCAACTTGAGGGATACGCTTCGTGTGCAACCGGTATCGTATGACGGCAAAAGACGTCGACCTCGCGGTCGCCTTCGGTATCCGGCCTCCATATGAAAAGGACGTGGAATACCCCGTCGGTGATATCTTCCCGACCGGCAAGAAGACCCCGTTCTACGGCAAGGTAATCGTGCAGGACGCCGCGGAACGTAAGCTCGAGCGGATGGAATGGGGTGTACCAACGCAGGTCCCCAGCGCGCGCGACCCTGCGGTTAAGTTAACGAAGTACGTGACGAACGTGCGGAACCTGAACTCCAGCTTCTGGCGATCGATGCTGACGACACCGGCGCGACGCTGTCTCGTCCCGGTCACCGCCTTTTCTGAATATGGGTTGGCACCTGGCGAGGACGGGAAGAAGCCCTTGCACTGGTTTGACGTGCCCAGCCGCCCAATCTTCGCCTTTGCTGGCATCTGGCGTCCGACCGAGCGCGGTGACGCCTATGGTTTCCTGACGACCGAGCCGAACGCGATCGTGGCGCCTATCCACCCCAAGGCCATGCCGGTCATCCTCCACGACGAGAATTACGAACGTTGGCTGACAGCGCCCTGGGATGAACTGAAGGAGCTTGTGGCACCGTACCCATCACAGCTCATGCGGTTGGACCGCGTTGCCCGATCACCTTAAGTCGCATGCTGGCTCAAATAAATGAACCGGTCCTCCCCTTGCTCACGTTGGTCACCCTATGCGCGTCTCAGGCCGCTCATTTGCTGATCGGGACTGTAGCGAGGTCGCGGTCGATCGCCGCCAGCACCGCGTCGGTGAACTGGGCTGGCAGGTACGTTTGCAACGCAAAAAGCGTCAGGCCTCGCGCCTTGCCCATCTGGGGGCTCAACAACACCGGCATGTGTTTCGAGAGGACCGCGCGAGCCTGTGCGTTGTCGAGCAGCTGCCCGATCGGAGTGGTCATCGTGGTGTAGTGCCCAGATGCCTTGGCTGCGGCTATCCTCTGACTCGCCTGCTCGATTTCCGCGCCCCACGGATCACGAGTAACCACCGTCCGTCCGTCCGTGGCAAAATCGGCGATCGTATCGTTGGCGTGAGTGTAGCGCGGCCATTGCGGTTGGCCGGAGCCGTTCGGATCACCGGCCTTCACGAAATTGGCCAGGTAGGTGCTGATCGCCTCGCCGGTCATCGCATCGCGTTTGGTTGTTTCTGCCCCGTACTTGATGCGGGTGTTGTCAAAGAAATACGGGATGTCGGCCGCATGCTGCGCGCCCGGCTCCTTCACCGACTCCGCGACATAGGAGAAGCGATAGCCCCAGATGGGCACGCCCTTCTCGGCGAGCAGCCCAGACGCCTCGCGCGCGCCAGCGATCATGAATCCGCTCTTGCCGCCGATGTCGGCGCTGGTCGCGCCTATTATCATCGGCATTCGGGCGAAACGGTTCTCCTCGTACGCCTTGCGGACGTCGACCACGACTTTGCCGTCAATGAACGGGCCGGAATTGGTCGGCGGCTCACCCGCGCGACCTTCCATGCCGGCCAAGCTGAGTCCGTCGGTCACCTCCTCAGCCGAGAGCGCGCGCAGCTGCTTCAGCGCTTCGGGAGCGCCAGGATCTATGCCCTTGGTGCGCGCGAAGTTTCCGCCGATCTTTTCGACGTCTTGAAGCGTGTTAGCGGTGTAAGTGCGAGCGTCGCCGCCCGACATTACCACGCCGCGGTTGAACAGACCTTTCGCCTGGGGCGAGGTTACGAGCGCGTGAACCGAAATCCCGCCCGCGCTTTCGCCGGCGACGGTGACGTTCGCTGGATCGCCGCCGAACGCGGCGATGTTGCGCTTCACCCATTGGAGGGCAGCGATCTGATCCATGATCCCGTAATTGCCCAACCGCCCTCCATCGGCGTTCGCTGCAGTCAACTGCGGTAGCGCGAAGGTGCCAAAGCGCCCGACGCGATAGTTGAAGCTCACGAACATGATGCCCTTTTTCGCGATGTTCGCACCCGCGTAGGTGGGCGGAGAGGCGCCGCCATTCACGAAGCCGCCGCCGTAGATCCACACCAGCACCGGCAGCTTCGCCTTCGCTCCCGCCGGTTTCCAGACGTTGACGTAGAGGCAATCCTCAGCGGGTGTGGTGCCGAGTGGCGCCGCATCGCTCGGGAACGGCTTCTGCATGCAGTCCGAACTATACTGCGAGGCATCGCGCACGCCGGTCCACTTGGTGGCGGGCTGCGGCGCACGCCAGCGTAGCGGGCCGATTGGCGGGGCGGCGAAGGGAATGCCCTTCCAACTATCGATCTTATCAGCGCTCCGCCCGCGCAGTGCGCCGGTATCGATATGGACTGTAGGTCCGGCCTTCTGGGCAACGGCGGGGGAACCGGCGGCGAGCGCAGCGGCAACGACGATAGTGCGGCGAATGATCATCGGGATCGGCTCCTTGGTGGCGGTCGATGCGGCAGGGTTGGGTGAAGGAAGCCTGGGAACGTGATGAATTGCTTTCGCAAGCACGCTGGCAAGAATGGTCAACGCAGTCGTCGCGGCACGGTGGACCGAGGGACTGCCTTGGTTATGGGCAGACGAGACTGGTATGGATCAGTATGGGGCGAAAGATCTCATCCGGTCGCCACAGAACCCGAACTGGCGCGGAAGATGGAGGCTACCTCGTTGCGTACCTGTTTGCCGCTCGAGAGCAGCGCTTCGCAGAGACGAAGTCCAGCCCCTGTCATCACGTGAGTGCCGCCAGCTTGCCAAACAGGGACCGCCCCACAGGGATCATCGTACCATGGTTCGCCCCGGCGGGAATCTGGATGCGGTCGGACACGTCGCGCCATGCCTGGCCGTCTCGAGACGCGACCGCCCCCCACTGCTTGTCTCTGTAGCGGTCGAAGAACATCCGCATTTCACCATCTACCTCAATTGCCGTTGGTCCCTCACTCCAGGCAGGCGTGATTGGCTCGGAAAGCGGCCCAAAACGCGGGATTGGGGATAGGGTGGCTTCGCACCATTGAATAACTTTTCGCAGCGGCTTGGTGCGTTCGTCTTTTACGAACATGATCGTGCGGCCATTGCGGGATAGGAAGGTCGCATCAATTACGCTGAAACCGGGATCGAAGAATTTGGTTGTTGGGGTGAACGACCGGAAATCGCGGGTTGTAGTGGCGTAGAGGCGATGATCGTTATACCCCACCGCGCCGACTGTACTTGCCCAGACGATGAGAAAGCAGCGTGCCGCATCGTTCCACGTCAGTTCCGGAGCCCAGCTGTTCTTGGTACCTGGAAACGCCGCCATCACTGGAACCGCTTGCTGTGCAGACCAGTGGACCAAGTCTCGCGACGAGGCATGCCCGATCGTCACTCCGGTCCAGCCCGTCGTCCACACCATGTGGTAGAGACCCGTCAACGGGTCGCGCGCGATCGACGGGTCACGCATAAGCTTGTTCTCCCCGACGGTCGGCACCAGCATGGGTAGGCCTCCACGCACTGGCCGAAACCGCCACCCATCATCGCTGATCGCCAAGCGCATCCCCGCGCCGCCATTGTCGGCGTTTTGGAAGTAGCTGAAAGCGAACCTGTCAGCAGATGATGCGGCGGGGGCTACGCGGGCCAGCGCTGGCATGGCCATGCTGGTCGCCAACGCAGCACAGAGATCGCGTCGGTTCATATTCTTAGCTCCTTCAACCTTTAATGGGGTAAGTCCAGGCCGCAAGTAGCCATCCGTACCGACGACGCGGGTCGGGACGTCTGTTAAACGACGGTCAGACGGGCCTTCTTCAAGTTAACCGTACTGTTACCCGCGAAAATCGTGAATGCGCCAGGTTCGACCGCCCACTTCATATCGGCGTTCCAAAAGGCAAGCGCGTCCGCATCCAGCTGGAAGGACAACGTCATCTTTTCGCCCTTCGCCAGTGAAACGCGCCGGAAAGCGCGAAGCTCTAACGTCGGTCGAGGAACGGACGAAACCATGTCGCGGATATATATCTGCACTACCTCATCCCCGTCGCGAGCTCCCGTGTTCGTGACGTCGACCTTGATGGTCACCGAATCGCCTACTTTGATACTGGCTGTATCGAGCCGAGGCTCCGATACCTCGAACGTCGTGTAGCTTAATCCGAACCCGAACGGGAAAAGCGGTGTCCGCTTACCTTCGACATACGGCACCTTGTCGGCCGACGGATGACGTCCGTACCAGCCTGGCAACTCGCCAGAGTTGCGGGGAAAGGCAACCGGAAGCTTGCCGCCAGGAGAGACCTTGCCGAACAAGGTCTGTGCGATGGCGTGACCTCCCTGTTCGCCGGGATACCACGCTTCGATCAGCGCATTGGCGCTGTCGGCCAGGCGAGTGACCGCAAGAGGACGCCCGTTGATGAGCACCGCAACGATTGGTTTTCCGCAGCTCAAAAGCGCCTCGACCAGAGCATCCTGATCACCGAACAGATTTAAAGTGCTCCGGTCGCCCGGCAGTGACGCCGCCACGGCCTCCCTTGTGACGCTCTCATTGTCGCCAACGCAAAGGACGATGACGTCCGATCTTGTAGCCAGCTCAACGGCCTGCGCGATGCGCTGACGATTGTCTGCAGCGGGAACTGACTTGATCGGCGTCACCTCGGGTCGCGTACCCACCGCCCCCGGCTGGGTGATCCAGGCACCATCTGCTTGCTCGATGACGACGTTTGGTCCCGCGGCCGCGCGCAGTCCCTCCAGAACGCCGACAGCCTTGATGGGCTCTCCTGCGTAGCCGCCACGCATCGGTTGAACACCATTGGGACCGATGACCGCCAGCCGCATCTCGCGCTGGGGATCCAGCGGCAGGATACCATCATTCTTTAGCAGTACGAGGCTCTTCACCGCGAGCGTTAGGGCTAGTGCAGAACCTGACGGCTCTTGCAGGACCCGAGCAGCTCTACGGGGATCGACGTAGGGATGTTCGAATAGACCGGCCTCGAACTTCAGTGCCAGTACACGCGAAACGGCCGCATCGACGACCGCCTGTTCGACCCTGCCGGCCCGAACCAGACCCACCAGTCTGGCGTAGGTGAAGCCTTCAGGCATATCGACGTCGACGCCTGCGTTAATCGCCAAAATCGCGGCTTCATCCTGATCAGCGGCCATCGCGTGGAGACTCGCGAGCTCTCCCACGCCGCCATAATCGCTGAAGTAGGCGCCCTTGAAGCCCAGCAAGTCGCGTCCCGATACCTGCAGAAGCTCCCGGTTGGCATGCGCTGGCACGCCCGCAACTTCGTTGTAGGAGGGCATCACGATCGCAGCTCCGGCTTGTATCGAGCGCTTGAACGATGGGAAGTAGACTTCGCGCAGCATCCGTTCGGACATATCCGACGGGCCTACGTTGAGGCCGTTTTGCGGCGTACCATGGATGAAGTGTTTCAACGTCGCAAAAATCCGATCGGGCGCGAGCGGTCTGCTACGGCCCTGTAGACCGCGCACCGCTGCGGCACCCATCTGCGAGACATGAAACGGATCCTCGCCGAAGAACTCCTCGCTGCGCCCCCAGCGCGGGTCACGGAGGACGTCGACAACGGGGCTCAGTCCGACGGTGATGCCGCGAATGCGCGCTTGCCGGGCAACAAGGGTAAAGGCCTCCTCGATCAGTTCCGGCTCCCAGGTGCTGCCGAGGGCTGTGGGAATCGGCAACATGGTTGCGCCTTTGATCGCTACGCCGTGCGCCGTCTCCTCATGAAACAGCAATGGTATGCCTAGCCGGATATGCTCGACAGCGAAGCGCTGCGCGTCGTTCATGAATTCGACCGCGTCTTCGGGCGATCGGAACGACTGGCTGCTGTACCTGCTCGTACCCGCCGTATCGGACGGCCGGGCTATCTGTCCGACGCCATTGGGGAACGCCGCTTTGGCCTTATCAATGGAAACGGCCCCCGTAGCGTTATCGATCAGCTTTCCCTTGGTGAACCAAATGCACTGAAGCTGCGCAACCTTCTCCTCGAGCGTCATTCGTGAGAGCAGATCGGCGACCCGCTTGCTGATGGGGACGTGCGCATCCCGATAGGTCGGCAGATTGGCTGCACGGAGCGGTGAGCAGAAGACTGAAAGTACCGACGCCGACGTCAGCAACGCGCGCCTAGACAATTGCATAACGTCTCTCCCAATGACACCATCGCCGCCACGTAATGAACTGATGACCTAGTGCCGCATCGTCAGGCGACCAGTCACACAAGAGCACCCGTAGCCGTCTGAAGGTTCTGCTGAGTACGGGTTGTTGACGTCCGGACAGAACCGCTTCGTTATTTTGCCGTTTGCGCTCGCGTCGACTTAAGAGCCTTCGATGGGCCGGACGGTCCCCTTTGTGATCCCACGTTCGTTCACGGCGTCGACGGCATAAAAGTAGCCGATCCCCTTTGTGAGACTCCCTACGTTCAGTTCGGTCCGACCATCGTAAACCTGATAGTTCTGGCTCAGAAGGTCAGGAGTGACGCCAATCCGGACAATATAGAATTGTGCATTGTCAGAGGGATTCCAACGTATCATCGCCCGACGCGGATCGCTCGTGTCACGAACCGCAGAAATTGGAGATGTGGTTCCCGGCAAAGGGTCGTCGCTTTGACCGAAAACCCTTAAATCGGACAGAGAAAACTTGCCGTTATCCGGCGAGTGCAGGTTCCGTATCTTAATGTACCGGACCCGATCCGCCTTCTTCAAGACCTGATAGTCATGTGGCGCATCGCGTCCCGTTCTATTTGCCGCCACAAGGCTATGCCACCGCTTGCCGTCGGCCGAACCTTCTACGACGTAACGGTATGCATCCGTACTGATACCTTTGCCTTCACTGTCCTGGTCCGCGAAGTTAATCTGCAGTGCCTCTACCCGCTTTACAGCCTCCAGATCGATCTGAAGCCATTCACCTGCGTCGCCAGTGCGCGCCGACCACCATGTACGGACCTCCTCGTCCACGGCGCGTTCTGGCAGCATTCCTTCCAGCGAAGAAGATGCCGTCACCGGTTTTCCGCGAGATAGCAGCATCCATCCGGTCAGGGCTCGGGTACCATTGACGTAGTGGGGATAGTCCCCGAGGTAGGTATCAGCAAAGATCTCGCCCCTCGAATTGAACCCGGCCGGGAACAAGCCGATCCGCCGCTCGTAGGGATGTCGACGCGCAATGCTCATCGTCGACACATGCCACCAATCCGGTCCCGACGCGTGTACCGTACTACCGTGCCCAGCGCCCGCTATGAAACCGGTCGGCTTGAACGAGAACGGGCTATAGGCTTGATAGACGAATGGACCCATAGGGTTGTCCGAGACTAAGACGCCGTCGGCGTAGGTCTTGTACTCGGTACCTGGAGCTGCATACTGCAGATAGTATCGCCCCTTGTACTTCGTCATCCAAGAGCCTTCGGTGTAGGTCGGCTTAGTTACGCGCTGATTATTATCACCCGTGACTTCCCAACCTCGTGTCTCCTTAGACTGCGCCTCTTTGATGAGGCTTTCACGTATTGGTAAGAACGTCTTTCGATCCAACTCAACGACCCGAAGTGGATTCGTCGCGCTGAGCCCTTCGTAGACATAGAGACGCCCGTCATCGTCCAGGAACAAGCAAGGGTCGCCATATCCCGATATATCCCCCGCCTCACGCCAGGTCCCCTTGATCGGATCTTCGGCTACCCATATCTTTTTAACGTTCTCACTCGTCGCTAGGTAAAGTTTACCATCCATCTCGAATACCGTCGGGGCATACTTATCGACGTCGAACCCGGTGGGTTGAACGAATGTCCAGTTCAAAAGATCGCGCGAGTACCAGTAGCCTTTCGAGTGCGACGCAAATAACCAGTATAGACCGTGGAAACGAATGAGTGTCGGATCGGCTGCTTCCCGATATGCTCGCTTCTGGGGCTGGTAGCGATACGGCAGGTTGACCGGGTTCGCATATGTTTGAAGACGACTGCCACCACTCAACGGGTCTTTCGCGATCGCCGTGCCCGATTGCGTCGAAGCCATACCCATCGCGAGTAGAAGAACGCTGTACTTCATCTGTATTTCTCCGGTCATCGGCTTATGTGGCCACCTGAAACCAAAAGGCAGCGCATGTACGAACTACTCGCGGGCTTGCCGGCTCTCCCCTGACCGTCGGCGATGTCACGAGGAGAGCCGTGCTAGCCATTAGCCAATCCTGCTCGGATGGCGCGATGGCGAGCGTACATTCAAGTCAAAGTGCAACTGACCACCAGCTAAGCCATCCCAACGAGAACCTACCTGCTGCCGAACGAGAACCGAACGCTGAGGCCCGCCTCGAATGGAGGCGTATAGGTCACCTCCGCATAGCCGCTGCTGCCAAATGTCGTTGCATTCTGCCCGCCATCCCCAATGTTTGCCGGCTCCCGGCTTAGCAGGACACCTGCATTGAGCAGGTTTCGTGCAAATATCCCGACGTCCCAAGCTGAATTTTCAGCTCGCAGTCCCGCGTAGAGGTTCACCAGCGTATAATTGGGCACTCTGTAGCCGATATTCCGTCGAGGGTTCTCCGGATAATATGAGGCCAGCCCTCTCAGGTACAGTTCAGACTGCCCCACGGGATAGCGTATCTCGGACTGTGCCGTTGCACTCCAGATAGGATCGCGTGAGACCGATTGTCTTGTTAAACACTGGGCGATGAATACGTTTGCTGCGCGGAACTGAGCGATAGTTGGCACACCGGTATCCGGTTTTCCATCAAAGTTGCTGTCGCGGCAGGGTACGAGGTCATTGTCCACCTTGCCGTCCGCGTAGCTCCCCGTCACACCGAAGCTCCACAATGGCGTGATCGCGAAATTGACGTCGGCGTCGAATCCCTTCACGACCGCATCCGCCGCGACGTTGATGGCCGCCGCCCCCACGTTGACGTTAGCAGCGCTGCTTGCCAGGTACGGTACAGCCTGCGTCAGGAAGTTAAGATTTTTGAACTTTTGATAAAAACCAGCGACATTCAACCGGAGCCGTCGGTCAAAGAAGTTGGTCTTTATACCCACCTCGTAGGAGGTGGAGGTCTCATTTGGCAAAAACAACAGTGCGTTGAGTGAGGGGGCGTTTTCGCCGTTCGTTATGAAGAAGTTATTACCGCCACGCCGCCATGAGCTACCAACTGTTGCGTAGGCTAGAATTTCGTCATTCAAGCGATGAGATAGCGATGCACTGTAAACAATTGGGGTGTTACGATCGCTACTTGCCCCGCCGCCCGCGGGCGTATTCAAGTTCAACGGAACGTTGCAGAAGCCTGCATAAGGAGAGCTTGCAAGGCCGGCCAGAGCGCAAGGCACCGGCACGGCCGCTGCTACGACCCCCGACGTCAGAAGCACACCGATGTTGGCGTCCTGCTTCGAAATGATATACCGAACGCCGCCCGTCAGCTCGGTTTTCGATCCGATCTTAAGAGTGGCATTTCCGTAAAAAGAGTCTTCGACATTCTTTGATCGACTCGTGAGCCCCACGCCGAGAATGTATGTCGGATCGAAAAGTTGAGGGTTTGGAGCGTCGGCCGGCGACCCGTAGGCCCCTGGCAGATAGGATCCGATCGTAGTCCCATTCAACCCAACCTTGCTGAACGAGTGAAAGTAACCGACGGCATAACTGAAGATTGAACTCTTGTTATCGGACGCCAGCCGTAATTCGTGTGATTGAACCTTGGAGATGGCAGGCAGGATCTGGAACGCGTCTCCCCTCACCAAGTTCTCAGAGTCGACAGTGTTGCGTGCCACGCCGTCAGTTTTGGAATAGCCGCCAATATAGGACAGCGTGTGACCGGGTAGAGACAGGTTCGCCCCACCCGTAATTTGGTGGGTGCGCTGATTGTTGAAGAAGGGAGTTTCGGCAGCACCTAAGCGATCGCCGCCTCGTATCACTGGACCGTTATAGCCTGCCGGAGCGGTTGGGACAAAGCCCCCAACGGCGCCATTACCGGCTGCCTGCAGATACTGCCGGCTGCTCGTATGCGTATACTGATAGACGACATTTGCATCGAATCCATCGAAGGGTGCGATCGCAACGCTTGCGCGACCGCTCTCAGTATTCCGGAATGGATCAACTCCGCTGTTGACGCTCTTAACAAAATTACCCGGTGATTGATCCACAACGCCCGAAAGACGAATCGCGAGGCGATCTGAGATAATGGGCACGTTTACAGCCGCTTGACCGTTTATCGCGCCTTTTTGCGTGCCCAGCATGCTGACATAGCCACCGACCTCATTTAGATCCGGCTTCAGGCTAGATAGCAGGATGGCTCCAGACGGAGCGGTTCGCCCGCGCGAGGTACCTTGCGGACCACGCAGAACCTCTACGCCCCCCACATCGTACAAAGCCTGAAATACCAGAGATGCGCTGGTCGGAACCTCATTAAAGTAGATATCGACCGTGGGTGATGGTGAAGATCCGGCATCGTAGCTGACGCCACGAATGGACGGAGCTGGTGCTCCTCCGCTATTATAGTTTCCGGTATTCAACGTGAGGCCAGGAACAACCGCAGCAACGTCTTGAAACTGCGTGAAGTTCAACTTCTTGATAGTATCACCGCTGATCGCCTGGACCGTTGCAGGAACGTTCTGCAGGCTTTCGTTCTGTCGCCGGGCCGTGACGACGATGTCGCCGGGAGCACCGTCGGTGACGCCTGTCGAGTCCGTTTGCGTGCCGCTGTCTTGACCGGGGGCCGACGGAGTTTGCGTCTGGTCAGAATTAGCTGCCGCTGCGGCGCTACCCGGCGCGGGGACCGCTTGCTGAGCCTCAGCGGCGCTTGCACCGACGATGGTCGCTGCACCGCAAAGCAAAGTATACATCAAGCGCTTCATTCTTACCCCTCCTGACACGGCCGAATTAATCTCGACAAGCCAATCGAACGCTGGCGTTCCTTTTGCTAAGCTAAATAGCACGCAGCCGTCAACGAATCTTTTCGTCATGGCTAGATAAGGGGCCTCGGGTCGCGGCTAGACCTACTATGAGGTCCTACCTCCACGGTAGCGGTGTCGCGTTGGACAGCAAAGCGCAGGCCTCGCCAATTGCACCGGCAAAGCATCCGCTGGGAATCATAGAGCAACCTGCAAAAACGCTTTGGACCGACCGACTCCGCCCAACGTCATCGATGATGGCCTGACCAGCGAGCAGGCATGTCTCTGCTCGCGGCTTCGCCAAAATGGGTTCATCAAGTGGGGGATGCCGAAGTCGGGCGGGCGCGTGCCTCACTAGAGCGGTTTCTGATCAGTCTGCATCGTAACCAGCGGCTGCGAAATAGTTCGAGCATTCCTGGGGCGAGTAGAGGTCGACGATACGGCCGATGGCATCCCACAGGCCGTGGATGGTCCGCTCGGCCGCTTTTCGCAGATGGGCCTTCAGCTTGGAGAAGGCCATCTCGATAGGGTTGAAGTCCGGGCTGTAGGGCGGAAGGAACAGGAGCCTGGCACCTGCCTTTTCGATGGCGGCGCGTACGGCTTGGGCTTTGTGGCTCGATAGATTGTCCATGATGACGATGTCGCCGGGTGACAGTTCAGGCACAAGGACGCGGGCGACGTAGGTGGTGAAGGCGTCCCCATTCATAGGCCCGTCAAGCACCCAGGGTGCGACCATGCCGGAGCGACGCAGCCCGGCTGTGAAGGTGGTGGCCTTCCAATGTCCGTGCGGCACGCCGGCGCGCAGCCGCTCGCCGCGTAGAGACCTGCCATAGCGACGCGCCATGTTGGTTGAGGCCCAGGTTTCGTCGATAAAGACCAGTCGTTCGGGATCGAGATCGAGCTGGCTGTCGAACCACTCCTCGCGCCGCTTCAGGATGTCGGGGCGGTCCTGCTCGGTCGCGTGCGCCGTCTTTTTTTACGCGTGATCCCGCGGCGCGCGAAGAACCGCCATATCGTGCCGAGCGCAACCTCGGTGCCGTGGTCGGCCAGCAGCGCCTGCAACTCTGCCAGTGTGATGTCGGGTGTCGTCTCGACCGTACCCAGGATCAGGTCCGCATGCGCCTCGATCTTACCCGAACGCCGATCGCCACCCTGCTGCTGAGGCTCCGGCGTCCCGTGCAGCATCACGCGCTGCTGCCAGCGGATCGCGCTTGCCGCGCTGACACCGAACCGATCCGCCGCCTGTCTGCGCGACAGGCCGCCCGCAATCGCCGCCACTACCCTGTTCCGAAGATCCGCTGATAATGCTCGTGCCATCCATGCTGGCCTCCAGCACCAGCAAGGATCGTGAATCAGAAAAGCGCCTCCGTGGGAATCCCCTACGATTCAGCAAGGTGAGAAACCGCTCTAGTGGTCGAAGAAATAAGCGCCAACAAGAGGTCTGCGGCCTTACCGTCCGATCGGGCGGGGCATCGTCCGTAATTGTTCTAGAACGCCGCCCGACCACCTGTGAGGACCGCGATTAGACGTGCTAAGTAGACTTCGCCGTCCTTTTTCGGGATGTCAGCATAGCCCAGATGAGCCCACCAGCCTGTAAGAGCGCTAACGAATATTAGCGCCGCGCCTCGAGCATCCGTCGTGGGCCATCCGCCTTCTTTGCTAAAACGCTCTATCTCATTGGTTAATTCGTCAACGAGCCTGTCGTGAGAGTCCTTTCGAAAGTCCTCTGCGAGTTCCGGAAAGTGGCGACTCTCACTGAAAAGGAGGTGCGAGAACGCTTGGACCTCTTTGTCTCGGAAGGCCTCGATAATCAGAGATCCGCGCCGGTAAAGAAGGTCGAAAAGATTGGCATCTGGCTGCTCGGCGATGCCAGGCGCCTTGTCCTCCCAAGCTTGCAGGCGCTCGGCAATGAGCTGGCGGAACAACTCATTCTTTGATGAGAAGCGGGTATAGAGCGTGCCTTTTGATATGCCAGCGTCAGTGGCTATCGCCTCCATTGACGTCATTGCATACCCCTCTGATAGAAAGCGGCGCTGGGCAGCACGCAAGATATGCTCTTGAATGGCTTTCGCCTGCGCAACAGACGGTCGCCCGATTTTGGGAATATAGCTCTGTTCGCCCCCCTGCGGGCGCGTTGTAATTGGCTTTCCGGGCACTCTGTCGGTTTCCTAATGCGATCGAATAAACGGCGTATAGCCGTTTAAACCCATCTCACCAGACGGCGGTGATACCGCGGAGCGCCTTCGCGCCCGATTGCCGCGTCGTTATAACGCGGCAATCGGGCCAACGCTTTACTTCTTGGACGGCAACTTCGCGAGATCGGCGTCGACGCTGGCCAGGAGCTGATCGGTCAGCGTGTCCGAGGCATAGGCCGAAACTTCCTTGAGCGTCATCGAGCGGGCTTGGTTGATCTGCTCGCTTTTGAACATCTCTGGGATATGCTTGTTCAGCACCGCCATCGATGCGGGATCGTCCATCAACGTACCCAAATCCGTGTCGGAGGTTGTGTAGTGCGTTGGCGCGACGGCCGACGGCGCCGGGGTCGCCGTCGGAGCGGTCTGCGCTGCGACTGGCGCGGCAACAGCTAGCAAAGAGCCGACAATAATAGCTTTGATCGTCATTTCGTTCATCCTCTCGAACGTTAAACCTACGCAGTTCTTAAGTCTATCAAACGATACTGCACCGTTCGATATATTGCGCCATTGGCTGGTGGTCAATGTTTGCCTTTAAAGTCGTGACTTACCCCGGCTGAACTAACGCTGAGCGAAGGTACCGGTTAGCGGCAGCACGCTGGATGAAGGACCGACTCGGACGCCGTATTGCCCCTTTGGCTGTTTCCATCGACGTGCCTTTTCGTCGTATACCGACAGCGCGAGCTTCTCGAAGGTAACCGTAACCGTCTTACTCTCGCGAGGTTTAAGCGGAACGGTCGCCCAACCGACAAGGCGGGCCGGTGACTTACCGGCACTTGGCGGCAAGGTCGCATAAACCTGGGCTGTTTCCGTCCCTGCACGCTCACCAGTATTTGTCACAGTGAACGTTGCACCGGCCCCCGTCACCTTCAGCGAACCGTACTCGTAACTGGTGTAGGAAAGGCCGTGCCCGAATGGGAAGAGCGGCACCTTCCCCTGATTCTGGTACCACTTGTAGCCGACTAAGGCACCTTCTGGATAGGGAATGTCAAAATCTGGTATGCTCCACCGGCGACGACCGTTCGGCAGAGTAGGATCCACCACCGGTATCATCTTGAGGCCGGCCCCACGTATCGCCGGGTTCGGCAGATCAGCTTCGGATTTTGGGAAAGAAAGCGGAAGCTTCCCTGAGAAGTTCACCTCCCCCAGCAGCAGACGTGCGATCGCCTCGCCCCCTCGAGCGCCCGGATACCAGGCAGCGATCACGCCGCCAACCTTGCCGATCCACGGCATCGTGACCGGGCCGCCTGTCTCGAGCACAACCACCGTTTTCTTCGCCGCTGATGCGACAGCATCAATCAGAGTATCCTGATTATGCGGCAGCGCGAGCGTTGGCCGATCGCTACCTTCGCTCGCGGGCTGAGCAGCGAAAACGATCGCGAAGTCCGCACCCGCAGCAACCTGCGCGGCGCGCCCGGGATCTGATCCATCGTCGTAGACGAAACGCGTATTTGGCGCAGCTGCCTTGAGAGCCTTGAAGGGAGACGAGGGGAACCACACCGCTTGCGACAGCGGATCGTCACTGATCTTTACCGCGCTGCCGCCCGGCGGATCGACTTGTCCAGACCCACCACCAGTCAGAACACCGGCATCGGCATAGCCGCCAATCACTGCCACCGTGCCGGTCTTAGCAAGAGGGAGAACATTATCATTCTTGAGGAGAACGATACCCGCCTCTGCAACGCGTTGGGCAGATTCCAATCCTGCAAAGACATCGGGCACCTGACGGCGGGGTGGGCTATCCACAATCCCGGTTGCGAACATCGTGTACAAGATCCGGCGCACTGCATCGTCCAGACGGGACTGCGGTACCGTGCCCGCTGCGATCGCATCGCGCAAAGGCCGGCCGAAAAACTTCTCGGGACCAGGCTCTTCGTGATCCAGTCCCGAGTTGATTGCGGCGACCGTACTATGAGTTGCTGCCCAATCGGAAACGACGAAGCCCTTGAAGCCCCATTCGTTCTTTAACGTGCGCTGCAACAATTCTGAATTCTCGCATGCGTGCTCGCCATTCACCTTGTTGTATGCACACATAACCATGCCGGGCTTGCCGTCACGAATACCGATCTCAAACGCAAGGAGGTCGCTTTCACGGGCCGCGCCATAGTTGATGACGACATTGCCATTATCGCGCCCGGTTTCCTGATCATTCAGAGCGTAATGTTTGATGTCCCCGATGACCTTCTGCGCTTGAAGCCCCGAAATTGCCTGCCCGACCATCTTCCCGCTTAGGACAGGGTCCTCGCCGCGGTATTCAAAGGTCCGTCCAGCGCGCGGCTCTCGTGTAAGGTTCACGCCACCAGCCAAGCTCGCATTGTACCCTTGCGCTCGCAGCTCTCGACCGATCAGCGCTCCGTACTCGTAAGCAAGTTCGGGTTGCCAGGTCGACGCCTCCGCAATCGTCGAGGGCATGAGGGTCGAGTAGCGGCTGCTCAGACCCCCGAGGGTCACACCTACCGTTGAGTCCGCCATGTCGATATTTGGAAGCCGCAGTCTCTTGATCCCGGGAACGAAGCCTGCGCCACCGCTTGAGCTGCCCCCGCGCGCCGGATCGCCAAGCATACCCGAACCGTGCACCAGTTGCAGCTTTTCGTCCTGCGTCATCTGCGCCAGCGCCAACGCCGCGCGCTCATCCGGGGTTCGCTTAGCGTCAAGCCAAGGAGTATCGGGTGAGGCAGCGGAGCCGCCCTTAGCCGACAGCGGCGCCACGGTGGGGGGAATTATCGCTTGCGCGGATGTCGGCGTTGGCAGAGCCAGCAATGGCCCGTGCGCTATTGCTGCAAGTACCAGCGTTCGGCGGATCGTCATGAAAGCCCCTCCTTTTGATCATCTTGTTTGGCCAAACGGTAATCGACTGCAAGGCGGAACGCAATAAATTAGGTCGGCATCGTTCTATTAAAGATGACTTGCAGCATTTTGTCGCCAATCCCTGCGACTGACAGCCGCACCCCGCATAAATCCGTGTGGAATCATGCAAAGCCATGCCCGGTGGTAGAATGCGTCGAAAGTCTGCGGGCGCACATTTGCAAAAGCCCTATGAAAGAGAACGAATGCGTTCTATTGAGGCGAAAATGCCGACATTAGTCGGTCAGTCGACCTGTGCGTCCATGTGGCAAAGCGGGCAATGGAGGGGAACAAGATGGATGCGCCAATATATTCGCCAGCTGCCGCTTTCGAACAGCCGAAGCCAGTTCCAACACCGCTTACGGTAAGCTCCGTTTCTCTTGCTGAGCTGATGTCGGCACCAGCGGCTTGGGCGGTCGTTTTGAAGCACGCGCCGGTTTTTAAGGTGATCGTCACCAGCAAGCAGATCCAACCCTTCATAACCAACATGATGATCGAAAGCTTCATCATTTACGGTGGGATTGTGACGCCTGCTCAAATCGCTGCCATTAACGCCGACCTTGCCAGCCTTCCCTCCAGCGAAGGGCCAAAAACATGAGCGCCTTGGTAATGAACATTGATCGACGGGGCTTTATCGCAGGCGCATCTGCTGCCCTGCTTTCTGTTCCTGCCTTCGCGGCAGATAAAGATACTCGTGCTCTGTCCGGGCGCAGCAGTCTATTCGATAACGGCTGGCGCTTCCGCAGAGGCGAAGGTGCGGGATACGAAAACGTTGGTTTCGACGACAGCAGCTGGCGATCCGTCGATCTGCCGCACGATTGGAGCATCGAAGACCTGCAGGTCGAAGCGAGCCAGAGTGGGGAGGCGTCAGCGGTCGTTGGGCCATTTAGCCGTAAGGCTGTTGGAGGCGTCGCCACTGGGTTCACAATGGGTGGCGAGGGGTGGTACCGGAAGACGTTCGCTGTCGAACCAGCACCTGACCAGCAGCTCGAAGTACTGTTCGACGGTATCTACGCGAACAGCGATATCTGGATAAACGGCCATCTTCTGGGTCATCATCCTAATGGCTATACGCCTGTATCTTTCGACCTTACCCCTCACCTATCGCCTACCGGCCGCAACGTATTAGCTGTGCGTGTCCGAAATCTCGGTGAGAACAGCCGGTGGTACTCGGGATCGGGCATCTATCGCCACGTCTGGCTTGATCGGAAGCCGAACGCATCGCGGATCGCGCGTTGGGGCATAGGCGTCACTACAAGGCGCTTGGAAGGTTCAAAGGCGAACCTCGAAATCGAGACGCGGCTCGAACACATGCTTGAGGACACCAGCATCAGCTCGCGGATCCGGGATGCGAACGGGCGTATCGTTTGGCAATCGGAGACCAGCGGCACGGCGACGGTGCGGCAGGAGGCCACTATTCCGGCCGTGCGCCCTTGGACGCCGGACGCTCCGTACCTCTACGTCTTGGAGACCACCGCTCGGCTGGGAGGACGGATCATCGACCGAACCGAAACGCCATTCGGTGTTCGTATCGTTGCTTTCGTTCCGGGTCACGGCTTGACGCTGAACGGCAAGTCGCTGAAGCTACGCGGTGGTTGCATACACCATGATAACGGCCTGCTCGGCGCGATGGCGTTTGACGCCGCGGAAGAACGCAAGGTTCGCATTATGAAGGCGCGGGGTTTCAATGCCGTTCGCGCTTCGCACAACCCGTTCAGCCCCGCGTTTCTCGACGCGTGTGATCGCCTCGGGCTTATGGTCATCGCAGAAGCGTTCGATATGTGGCGTTGGCCCAAGAACCCGCAGGACTATTCCGTGGATTTCGACGCCAATTGGCGTTCCGACCTCACGAAGATGGTGCTGTCGGAACGCAACCATCCAAGTGTAATCATGTGGAGTATCGGCAACGAGATTCCCCACCGCAACGAGCCCGCCGGGGTGAAGCTTCAGTGGGAATTGGCGAATGCTGTCCACGCGCTAGATCCCAGCCGACCCGTGACGGCCGCCATCAACGACTTCCAGGGCCGACAGGTCATTCCGTCGCAAGCAACGGCGCGAAGTGGTCGGGCCGGAAAGCCTGATCAAGCGAGCACGGTATTCCTGGACGTGGCGGGATACAACTACAAGGTCAGCATCTACGAGCGTGAGCATGCCGCTTATCCGGAGAGGATCATATACGGGTCGGAAAGCTTCTCGAAGGACATGTTCCAAACGTGGGAAATCGCTGATCGGTCGACTTGGTTGATTGGCGACTTCGTCTGGACGGCGATCGACTATTTGGGTGAGGCCGGGCTTGGCGGAAGTGCCTATGCGTCTGCCAAATACCCTAACGCTCCCGCCGCTCCGGCGGGCTGGCCCTGGGTGGTCGCGGCCTGCGGGGAAACCGACCTTATCGGACACCAGAAGGGAGCGTCGCTGGCGCGTGACGTCGTTTGGGGACTGAGCCCCGTTGAAATTGCCGTGCAGAAGCCCGTTCCGGCGGGCAAAGTCGAAGTACCGCGTTTGTGGGGCTGGCTTGATGAGCGAGCGAACTGGACGTGGGCGGGCGCGGAAGGAATGCCGCTCGGCGTTGCTGTCTATACTCGTGGTGATAGCGTCCAACTGCGCCTGAACGGTACGACGGTCGAACAAAAGGCCGTCCCGCGCGGAGCCACCCGGGTGGGATTCACCGTACCGTATGCGCCGGGGACCTTGGAAGCGGTCGCGTTCGCAGGCGGGCGGGAAATAGGACGTCGAAGCCTTACTAGCGCCGGCAAGCCGGCAGAAATCCGCATGGCCGCAGAACAAACGAAGCTTAGGGCTGATACTAGCGCCATTGCTTATTTTCCACTCGAGATCGTCGATGCCGGCGGTCGCCGAGTGGGCGATCTGCAAACCAAGGTGCAGATAAGCATAGATGGGCCAGCCGTGCTGATTGCGCTTGGAAGCGCAATCCCGACGGCCACTGGAAGCTTCCAGCAGCCGGCTGCGCAGACCTGGGATGGCCGGGCGCTCGCGATCATCCGGTCAACAGGTAAATCCGGCCTCATTCGCATCCGCGCAAACGGCGACGGCTTGCAAGCGGCCGTAGCCACGATCCGAGCGATCTGATTATGAGAACTGTTATGACGCACACGTTTGCGGGAAAATCGATCATCGTCACCGGTGCTGCTTCGGGCATCGGTCGTGCAACGGCGTTGCAGTTCGCGAAGAAAGGCGGCCTCGTAATCGCGATCGATCGCGATGCCGAGAAGCTAGCGATGTTGAAGCAGGATGCCGAAGATCACATCAAATTAATCCACGGGGACATCACAGAGCCGTCGTTTGCCGCCAGAGTTGTAGCTGATGCAGGCGGCCGGATTGACGTCCTTGCCAACGTCGCCGGTATCATGGACTTCTTTCTGCCATCTGCCGAAGTTGATGACGAACTCTGGGACCGGGTGATTGCGATCAATCTCACTGCCGCACAGCGTTTTATGAAAGCAGTGCTGCCCGGAATGATTGCCGCGGGGGGTGGAGCAATCATTAATGTAGCATCGGAGGCAGGCCTTCGCGGCGGCTGTGCCGGCGCAGCCTACACGGCGTCAAAGCACGGTTTGATCGGGCTAACCAAGAACACCGCTTTCATTTATGCGAAAAGCGGCATCCGGGCGAACGTCGTTGCGCCTGGACCAGTAGACACCGGCATCCAAGCGAGTTTTCAATCCACACTGGCGGCAGAGCGTGTCACTCCCTTTCTAACCGCTACGATCGGCGCAATCGGCCAACCTGGCGATCTCGCGTCTGCCATCCTTTGGCTTGCAGGCACCGAAAGCAGTTTTGTCAACGGCGCCGTGCTTGCGGTAGACGGCGGCTGGTCTGCAATTTGAGCTTTCAGATATCCAAACGGCGGGTATTCGGCGAACCATGATACAACTACTGTCTCGATACTCACACCAGATGTGACATATTGAACCGTTTAATCTATATTTGCTTGCTTGGACAGGCCAAGCGATGGCTGTGCAAGCAAATATCAACGATTTAGTAAAGTACCGCCTTAGGTATGATGCCGATATATAAGGGCTCGCCGATGCCCTTAACCTATGTCTGACAGACGTGGTAAGAGACTACGATAGCGTCGATGCCCAAAATACCTAGATCGGCGCGTGATCGGTTAAGTGAGACGCCTTGGCCAAGCACACGCTGCTGCCGGGGAGAAGGACGCTAGCCAGACTCTCGACAGGTGCCGTGCTACCGGCGTCAGGTCTCCAGTTTCTAGTGCTTATCACAGGCCTGTTTATCGGTCGCGGCCCAGGCGATCGCGTTTTCCAGCAGCGCGGCGTAGTGGGGATCATTATAGGTTTCGGGCAAGTGGCCAATCGCAGCGTAGAACATCCGACCCTTACCAAGGCAGTTGGTCCAGGCGATCGGGTGGTCGCCCATCCTTAGGTTCTGGCCCATAGGTCCGTCGGGTTTGTAAGAGCTCTCGTCGAGGCTCAGCACCACCTGCGCGCCAATAGTGCGAGGGTTGGTTCGGAAGGAGTACCACTCGTCCTTCATCGTCCATTCCGCGGGCAGCCCCCGGGCGAGCGGATGAGCGCCGTTGACCGCAATCCGCGCAGGCTGGAACTGTGGGTTCATCGGGTGGCCGATGAACCGCGCACCTAGCAAAGCGTCGGGGTACCAGTCCCAGAAATAGACTGGGTCGCCGGCTGAGCTGTGAACCCCGATGAAGGCTCCACCAGCGTTCAGCCAGCGCTGGAAGGCCCTGCGCTGGGACAGGGTCAGCACATCGCCCGACACGTTGTTCCAGATCACTGCGTCGAACTGGCGCAATGTGCGGGGGTTGAACGTTCCGGCGCTCTCGGTTGAGACGATCGCCCAACCATTGCGTTCGGCCATTGCTAGAATTGCGGCGTGGGCGGCATTGACCGAAGGGACGTCTTTGAAACCGTTGATTTTTTCGAAGAGCAAAAGGTGCGGCTTGCCGGCGGTCAAGGTGAATGCCGGCACGTCGTTGTCGTAGCGGGCACAGCGAGCTACGCGGTCCGCGGCGGTAACCGGCAGCTTGCGTAGTTCGACGTCGATCGCAGCGATCGCGTCGGGTTTTATGCCCGTGAAGTACGAGACTTCCTTCAAAGTCAGGATCGCCATGAAGGTTGGTGCTGTAGTGCCCGCGCTATTCGATGGCAAAGGGGCGCCCATCTTGCCTGGCATCGCCTTGGCCAGAACTGCGCTTGCGGCTGGGCTTAACATCAGATCGATCATCGGCGAGTTCGCGCTGAACGGCGTGTTGCGGTTAGGGCAATCGATGACTGGCTTGGCGACCGCGGCGAGCGGTGCGCAGGCGGCGGCTAGGGCCGCTGCAACAACGGTCAGCTTGTTCATTACGATAGCCTTCCTCGTGTGATTTCTCAGAATATTTGACCCGCACCAAACTGCCGGGCCGGACGACATTGCTCATCGCGTTATCGCTGTAGCTGAAGGTCGGCAGCGGCGTGGCACCGTCCTTCAAGCAGTCGCCTGCGATTCACCTCAAGTTCGAACAAGCCGCGCCTCGTCTTCCTCAATTGGTGCGTCGTCTTGGGCCGTGCGCGGCGTTATCAATCGGCCGAGCCTTGGCCGCAGCCATGCCTCGAACCCATCAACCAATTCGTAGACAACCGGCACAAGGAGCAGCGACAGCAGAGTCGAGCTCGCGAGGCCTCCAATGACTGCTATGGCCATCGGCTGACGGAAGGAAGACCCTTCGCCAATGCCGATTGCCGTTGGCAGCATGCCAGCTGCCATAGCGACCGTTGTCATAACGATCGGCCGCGCACGCTCACGGCAGGCGTTTAGTATTGCCTCCCGCCGCCCTTGCCCTGCACGTTCGTCCTCAATCGCGAACTCGACAATCAGGATCGAGTTCTTGGCAGCAAGCCCGAGCAACATTAACATTCCGATCAAAACCGGCAGAGTGATCGGTAGGCCACTGATTTTAAGGGCCATAAACGCTCCGAGGAACGTCAACGGCAGCGCTGAAAGAATCGTAATTGGTTTGAAAAAGCTTCGAAACAGCAGAACCATGACGAAATAGATCATCAGAATGCCTGATCCCATTGCCACGACAATACTCACCATCAAATCACCTAAAGCTTCTGAATCTCCCGTACGCGCTTCGTGGACACCAGGTGGCAATTTACGCATGATCGGTAGCGCCTCGATCTCCGCACGGGCCTGACCGAGGGTAGCGCCGGCGAGATCAGCCTGAACCGACACGCGTCGTTCGCGGTCGTAGCGAACGATTTGGCTAGGGCCCTCTTGGACCGACAGGCGCGCCACCGAAGTGAGAGGGGTTGTCTTGCCTTGCAACGTCGCAACCCGAAGATTGCCGATGCTCATGAGATCTGCGCGCGACGCGTCGTCGATGCGGACGCGGATTGGCAGCCGCTGGCGCCCGGCAGAGTATTTGGCAACGTTGGCATCGATGTCGCCGATTGTCGCCACGCGTACTGCACTCGCGATAGATTGCGTCGAGACGTTTAGACGAGCGGCGGCCTGCGGGTCGGGTTTAATAATGAGTTCTGGTGCCGACGGGGGCGGCGACAGACGAGGGTCTGACACAGTCGTGGCACCGCGCATCTGCTTTAGTAGCATTAGTTGTGCCTGCTCAAGTGCCCGAGCGTCGTCACCGGCAAGCACAACCTCGAAACCGGCTGCACCGAACGCGCCTTGGTTCGAAATGCGGACATTCGGCACCGCTCGCAGCATTGATCCAAGTGAACGCTGGAACTCATCGGTGGTTAATTCACGATCATGGCGCAGAACCACTGTGATAGTCCCGGATCCGACCGTTGATCCCCCACCACCTCCCAAACCGCCCCCACCAGTAGATCCGACTTGCGCAAACACTGTAGCAACGTCGCGCCTGGTAAGGAGATCGCGTGTTACCTGGCGTACGGCCCGTTCCATGTCCTCGCGTGCCGCGCCCGCGGTTCCTTGCATCTGCAGATACAGGGTGCCGGGATCCCCGGTGGGCTGGAACCCGATTGGAATGTTGGCCGCCACTAGGATCGCCGCGACGAGCGCTGCACCGCCCCCAGCGACGGAGAACCAGGGATGAGCCAGACACCAGTCGAGCGTGCGCGAGTACCGCCCCGAGCGTGAGGGCTCAGACTCTCTATGTGCCAGAGGTTTGAGAAAGTAGGCCGCTAGTAGGGGCGTGACCAAGCGAGCTATAACGAGCGAAAAGATAACCGCCATCGCTACCGTTAAGCCGAACTCGCGGAAGAACGGACCAATCTGTCCACCCATGAACGATACTGGCGTAAAAACCACAACGATCGTTGCCGTGGTTGCGATCACCGCGAGCCCGATAGCATCCGCACCGATGAGCGCCGCTCGGTAGGGCGTAGCGCCAGCTTCAATCCGTTTTTCGATGTTTTCGATCTCGACGATCGCGTCATCGACAAGGATGCCGATAACCAGCGTGAGACCCAGCAGCGTGATGGTATTCAGGCTGAACCCAAACATCTGCATGGCGGTGAAAGTTGGGATTAGCGACAAGGGCATCGCCAACGCTGCAATGAGAGTTGCGCGCCAGTTCCGAAGAAAGAGGAAGACTACCAACGCCGCCAGGACCATTCCCTCAACGAGGACATGCGTCGTCGCCTTGTAGCTTTCACGCGTCTCGGTGACCGTCGACACTATCTTGTCGATTCGGACGCCATTACCGCGGGCATTAAGTTGGGCCACTGCGGCGTCCACCGCTCGCTCGACGGTTACGTCGCTGGCGTTCGTGGTTTTACTGACCTGGAACGCGACCGCGGGCCTGCCGTTCAAACGTGCGAAACCGCGTTGTTCCCCGCGGCCGTCTGCCACCGTGGCGATGTCCGACAAGCGTATGTAGCGGCTCGCACTGACCGGGATGTTCAGGTCCCCCAACGCAGCAACCGTCTGCGCTGAGCCTAGAACGCGGATCGTCTGCTCACGCGCGCCAAGATCCGCGCGACCGCCACTGTCGTCTCGATTGAACGCAGCCAGTGCGGCGTTGACTGCGCTTGCGGTGACACCGTAGGCGTTCATCCGATTGGCATCGAGCAGTACGTTAATTTCGCGATCTACGCCGCCGATGCGGCTGACCTGCGCCACACCGGGCGCGGCCTGCACTGCGCGTGAGACGGTGTCATCCACATACCATGACAACTGGACTGCAGTCAGTCGGGGAGCGCTGACTGCATAGGTTATGATTGGCGCACTGGCGATATCAAGGCGACGTGTGCTGGGCGGATCGATGCCTTGCGGAAGGATGCTTCGCGTCTGCTCGACAGCCGTGCGTACGTCATCCACCGCTTTCTGCATGTCGGTGCCGATCTCGAACGTGGCACTTGTCGTTGAGGCACCAAGCGAGACGTCCGACTGCACATGCCGCAGGCCCGAGATGCCACTTAGGCTGTTCTCGATCGGACGAGTGATCTGCTCCTCCACCTCAGTCGGTGCCGCACCGTTCTGCGTCACTGTGACGATAACGATCGGAAACTCGACGTTGGGCAGCTGCTTTACTGGGAGCATGAGGTACGAAACGATACCCGCAAGGGTCAGCCCGACAACCAGCACGACAACTGGGATTGGATTGCGGATCGCCCATGCTGAAATGCGCATCCTACTTAGCCTCTGATTGGGCGGGCGTAGGACGCATCGGAACCGGCTGAACTTTGTCGCCAGGCAGTACAAAATCCTGCGATCCAGTAAGCACACGCGTGCCAGCGGGCGGGCCGGAAACAATCTCGGCCATGCCGCTCGCACGGCGACCGACCTTGACGGACACTTGTTTCACCCGATTTTCAGCGCCAATCGTAGTGACGAATGTCCCGTCGGCACTGTACGTAATTGCTGCATCCGGAAGCACTAAAACCGGCGCCCCGTCCCCAAGGAATGTCACTTCCGCAAAACCACCTGGACGAAGGTCCGAGCGTACGGGCAAGGTCACGCGAGCACGCCCCAGTCGCGTATCGGCATCAACTTGGGCCGATACTAAACGCACCCGACCCTCCACGACGGCGCCTGACGGCAAGGTGACACGCGCACCCTGCCCCACGTGGACAAGGCCCAGCCGCTGCTCTGGTATCTCGGCGTCAAGTTCTACAACTTGGCCCGCGGCAATGGTAAACATAATTGCGCTGGGCGAGGCCACATCGCCTGGACGGACCGTTCGAGTAAGGACACGCCCGTTCATCGGTGCACGGACAACCATAAGCGATTGGCGGACCGTCTGAGCTGTTAACTGGGCCCGCGCAGATCCAAGCTGGGCCCCCGCAGTGCGTGCAGCGAGACGCCGTTCGGCAATCGCTTCGTCGGACAAGACGCCAGTCTTGTCGAGTGAGGCGACACGCTCTGCTTCCTGGCCCGCGCGTTCGGAAGCGACCTGGGCCTGCACGAGATTAGCACGCTGCTGAGCGATATCCGCCCTGAGCAACGTATCGTCGAGCGTTGCCATGGGTTGACCGCGTTTAACGAGATCGCCCTGATCTACCAACACCTGCCTGACCTGGAAGCCCGAGAGTTGGCTGGCAACTGCCGCCTCTTCTCGAGAAACTAATCGTCCAGAAACGGTCAAGCCATTTCCCAAAGGACGGGAGACAATGCGTACATAGTCGACCGCGCGCGTTTCGTCTGGCTGTCGGGTAGAAACTTCTGATGACGAGCAACCGCTCGTCAGCGTTGCTATTATCAAAGAGCAATGAAATATTGATGACCGTCTTTTCATTGCGGTATTGTCCTCAAAGCTGACGAATCGTCCGAGTTCACATTTTTCGGAACCGCTTCGTTCGCCACTATCGTGCTAGCCCGCCATCCACCCCCAAGTGCGCGAAAGACATTTACAGCATCTATCAGGGCTGTTGCTCGTAAATCCGACAGGGTGGACAGGTTGGCACGCCAAATCCTCTCGGCCTGAAGCAGCGTGGTCAGGTCGACGACACCAGCGCGGTATCCAGCCCGTTGGGCTCCAAAAGCAAAACGGGCACGTTCTTCCGCTTGCTCGACTGATACCAACTGCCGCTGATCCGCGGCGTACTGAGCCAGCGTATTCTGCGCCTCGCCAAACGCTGTCTGCACAGTATTTTCATAGGCTATTACAGCTTGCTCGGTACGGGCCCGTTGACCTCGAACTTGTGCAAGCAAACGCCGACGATCGAATAGAGGAATCCCAATAGCTGGGCCAAACGACGAAGTTCGTGTCGTGTATCCACCAGCTCCGATGATTGGTACCAATCCCAAAGCAGCCGAGAGGTTGACCGAGGGCAATAAGGCAAGGGCATCTAACTTGAGGTTACCAGCGGCGGACCGCAATTGTGCCTCTGCCTGTCGGATATCTGGCCGCCGGACAAGCAAGGTAGCCGGTGTCGCGGGAGGCACAGGAGGTGGTCGACCCAAGTTCGGGGCGATTGGCAAAGCCTCCAACGCTTGCGTACCTCTGCCAAGCAGGACGAGTAAAGTTCTGCGTGCTACCTCAAGCTGGACCTCAAACGACTGTACCGCCGCCACTGCGCTCGCTTCGTCGGCCTGAAGGCTGGCCGCGTCGGCGCGGGAACCGATCCCGACCGATACACGTCGTTCGCCAACGCGAGCGAGTTCGGCCGATAATCGAAGTGTCTGGCGCGCCTGCACCAGCCGAAGAGCCACGCCTCTCGCCTCGAACAACGATGCAGCGACGTTGCTCGTCAAGCTCTGACGAGTGCCTTCATAGGCAAATCGCGCTGCATCGATGTCACCGTCAAGCGACCTCCGTAGAGCGGCGCTCCGACCGAATAGACCGAGTTCCCATGACGGTGAGAACGCGCCCGTGAATACACCCTGGGTCGTATCTGCCGTCCGCGATACGCTCGTATTTCGGGCATCCGCGCCAAGGCTCAAACCACCCTGCGGCTGATACTGAGTCGAAGCCGCGTCCCGCACAGCCCTTGCCTCATCGAGCACAGCAGCGGCAGTTTTCGCGGTAGGGGCATTGACCAAAGCTTCGGTAATAAGGCTGTTGAGTTGTTCGTCTCCAAACAAGACCCACCACTGTTCAAGCGCTGCATTGCTACCTACGGCTGGATAGGGCGTAAATGCTGTCGGCACCGCAAGCTCAGGTCGCCGGTAATCAGCCGATACGCACGACGATAGCGAGGCGACTAACGCCAGCGAGCTCAGCGCGCCGCTCAGTTTCCAACTCTCCATTCCCAACCTTATAGAACGATGTCGTTCGGTTTAAAGAAGTTTCTTATTGCTCGGTTTTGTAGAGAAACCCCTGCATGATCCGGGCCCAACGGAAGCGGAAACTGCCGCGCCTGAGTGTCGCCGACCACCCGGCAGCCATTCCGGCAGCGCCGGGCATAATGACGATTTTAATCCGCTTCCGCCCGGCATCGAAAGGGAGTTACCTTGAGCATCAGTTCGCCATTTCGGGTTCTAGTCCGCATACCAGCTAGCTGCCCCGACGTGACTGGTAACAATTACGTCGGGGACCGAGCTAGATCGTTAGAAAAGCCTTCGGACTATTCGCGGTACAAGTTATCGATCCGCAATTGCATGGTCAGCTCGAGTCCACTGCCGGTCTACCTGCTTCCGAACGCAAACCGCACACTAAGGCCCGCCTCGAATGGCGGCGTGTAACTAGCTTCGTTGTAACCGCTGTCTCCAAACGTCGTTGCGTTCTGACCACCCACACCAATACTTGCGGGCTCCCGACTGAGAAGAACACCCTTGTTAAAAAGGTTACGGGCGAACACCCCAACGTCCCATCTTGATGTCTCATCCCGCAGCCCGGCGTAGAGGTTAATGAGGGTATAGGCTGGCACACGATAGCCAATGCTTCGACGGGGGTTGGCTGGATTGTACGCGGCCAATCCACGTAGGTAGAGCTCCGACGAGCCGACAGGATACCGGACCTCGGACTGCGCTGTAGCACTCCAAATAGGATCCCGCGACACTGACTGGTTTGTTACGCACTGCGAAATATAAAGATTCGCTGCACGAAACTGGGCGATCGTCGGCGTTCCGGTATCAGGTTTGCCATCGAGATTACCATCCCGGCAGGGGACGAGATCGTTGTCTACCTTGCCGTCGGCGTAGCTCGCGGTGACACCAAGGCTCCATAATGGCGTGATTGCAAAGCTAGCGTCCGCATCGAAGCCCCTCACCGTCGCATCGGCCGCTACATTGTACGCCGCCGAACCTACGGAGACCGCAGCGGCATCAACGGATAAGTACGGTATCGACTGAGTAGTGAAGTTTAGATTTTTGAATTTCTGATAAAAGCCAGCTACATTCAATCGTAACCGCCGGTCAAAGAAGTTCGTCTTTAGTCCGGCTTCGTAAGAAGTAGAAGTTTCATTCTGTAGAAATGTTAACGCGTTCAGCGAGGGCGCGTTCTCACCATTTCGTGCAAAAAAGTTATTTCCACCGCGGCGCCATGAGCTTCCAACCGTCGCATAGGCTAGGATCGCATCGTTGAAACGATGTGACAGCGATGCGCTGTATACGATCGGAGTATCCCGTTCGTCACTTATTCCACCGCCAGCCGGAGCATTTAGATTAAGCTCGATGTTACAGTAGCCGGGATATGGTGCCGATGCGAGACCGGCTAGCGCGCAGGGCACAGGCACCGCGGCTGCTAACGTGCCAGACGTCACAACGACGTTAGTAATCGCGTTTTGCTTAGAAATAATGTAGCGGATACCACCCGTTAGCTCTGTGGTTGATCCCAGTTTAAGGGTGGCGGTCCCATAAAACGAGTCTTCCGTATACCTCCCACGGTTCTCGATCCCAACACCGAGGGTGTATGTTTGATTATAGAGTTGAGGATTCGGAATGCTATCCGGTGATCCGAAGGCACCTGGCAGATATGAGCCAATTGTCGTTCCATTTAGATTATTTTTGCTGAACGAGTGAAAATAACCAGCAGCATAACTGAGTATGGAATCTTTATTATCGGATGCCAGCCGTATCTCGTGAGATTGACTTTCGCCCTTGCCGGGCAAAACCTGGAAATAATCCCCCTTATAAGAATTATCAGCGTCGAGGGTGTTACGTGCCAGAGTGTTTGTTTTTACGTAGCCCCCGACGTAAGACAGCCTATGTCCAAGAATTGATAAATTGGCCGCGCCCGTAATCTGATGTGAGCGCTGATTGTTAAAGAAAGGAACCTCGCTCGCGCTCAATCGATCACCGCCCCGGATCACGGGTCCGTTATAACCCTTCGGGGCGGTCGCGACTAAGCCTCCCACGGCCCCATCTCCTGCAACTTGAAGATATTGGCGGCTCCGTGTGTTCGTATACTGATATACAATATTAGCGTCGAACCCGTCGAAAGGTGCAACCGCCAAGCTTGCGCGGGCACTCTCGGTGTTTCTGAAGGGGGAAACGCCACCGTTGGCACTCTTCACGAAGTTGCCTTGCCCCTGGTCTACGACACCGGAGAGCCGGATAGCCAGTCGATCTGCAATAAGCGGCACGTTCACGGCGGCCTGTCCGTTAATTGACCCTTTCTGAGTGCCGAGCATGCTAATATAACCCCCAGTATCGGCAAGATCTGGTTTGCGGCTAGAAATCAGAATAGCCCCAGAAGGCGCCGTTCGACCACGTGAAGTACCCTGCGGGCCGCGTAACACTTCGATTCCTCCAACGTCGTAAAGCGCCTGGAAAACCAGACTAGCGTTAGTTGGAATTTCGTTAAAATAAATATCAACTGTCGGCGATGGTGACGATACCGCGTCGTAACTTACGCCTCTGATCGACGGTGCGGGTGCACCGCCGCTAGCGTAGCTGCCATTGTTTAACGTCAGGCCAGGAACGACGGCTGCGATGTCTTGAAACTGAGTGAAGTTCAGCTTTTTGAGCGACTCTCCGCTAATCGCTTGAACCGTCGACGGCACATTCTGCAGGCTTTCGTTCTGACGACGCGCCGTAACGACAATGTCGGCCACGCTGGCAGAGGTGACACCTGTCGTGTCTGATTGGGTTACGTCATTTGGCACTGCGAGTATCGTATTCGACGTTGAGGCCGAAGAGGGAGGTTGCGAAACGCTACTGGGAGGGGGCGCAATCTGTCGAGCTTGAGCCGCCTGTGAGCCAACGAATGTGGCCGCACCGCAAAGCAAGGTATTCACCAAACGCTTCATTATTTCCCCCTCCAGACACGTGACGTTATTTTCAGTCCACCAATCGAACGTCGGCGTTCTTTTAGATATGTCAGGTTGAGTAATTTCGTCAATGAGTCATTTCGGTGGCGATCTGCTCTCCGCTTTTGAAGCCGTAAGAGTCGGAGCAACTTCTTCCATTTTGCCCTCTGAGAAGCGATTTCGGTGTCCCCCGGCATCGGCCATCATCGATACTCGTAGAATCTCTCTCTCTTACGACAGGTAGCCGTAAAAGCGGACACAGACTGACGTTAACTTTTCGAGTGAGGCTGCGTCCTAAATCGCGCGTATGGTTAACACAAAAGGGCTAATATAGCAGCTGGCGGGATATCTAGAACATTGGATCGTTTGTAGTAACTCTCGGGCCCGGCAGGTTCGTGATCGTTTCTCGACGTGCGACGTCATCTTTATTGGTGGATATGGTATGGATTATGGTCGGCGATTTAGTCATGCTTTTTTTTTGGAGGGGCGGGGCGGCACCCAAAATCGGTAGGGCTGGGTCGTGCATCTGCTCAATCTTCGAAAGCCTCGACAGTCTGGCGACGTCCGCGCAAATAAGCATCCGCAACGAGCTGCAGCGGCCGCACGTCCACCTCGCTAACCCGTCCGTCGATCAGCGCTGCGAACCGGGCATAGAGACCTGAATATTCCCTGTCCTCGGCATACAGTTCGCCTGTTGGGAGCGTCAGCACGGCACCGCCCTTGGAGAGGCTCAACGTACCCGCGGTGGTTTCGATAGCGATGTCCCAACTTTGCGGACCAGTCTGCCGCCAATCGAGGTCCATCGTGATCGGAGCACCCGTCGTGTCCCGAAAGCTTAGTTCGGCAGCGATCGGCGCTTTCCGGTTGGCAGGGGTCCAAAGCGTGGCCGCCGAAAGGAAGAACGCGTTCGGCAGGATCTCTGTAGCTATTGACAGTGCGTTGATGCCGGGATCGAACACGCCGAGCCCGCCCGGCTCCCAGATCCACGCCTGCCCTGGATGCCAAACGCGCACATCCTCGCGCCATACGATCGAAACCCGCTCGATCCGCTTGTCCGCCAGCCAAACTTTAGCTGGTGCAACGCCCGCCGCGAAGCGCGAATGCCACCCGGCGAACAACGTCGCACCATTCTCGGCCGCTGCCTGCTCTAGCAGGGCGACTTCGGTAAGCGTGGCGCCCGGCGGCTTCTCCAGGAAGACATGCAGACCACGTTCCAGCGCTGCGACCGCGAGGTCGAAACGCACCTGGGGCGGCGTACAGAGCGCGATTGCATCGACCTCAGGCCCGCTGGCCAGCAGCGCGCTCAAGGTCTGGTGATGCGTGATACCTGTCACGCCGTGATCGTCGGGGCTGACCGTCGCCGCGAGCTCGAACACCGGATCACTCTGGATGGCCGGCAGATGTTGGTCGCGTGCGATCTTACCCAGCCCGACGACGCCGACCCTGATAACGGTCATCGTCACAGTATCCGCACGGCAACGCTCGTGGCAGCCGCCTTCTCGAGCCGATTGCGAAGCGGCAATGTGAAGGGCGCTCCTTCGATCTCGAACACGTCACCCTCCTGCGTGGTCACGCCATCAGCGAACGACAACGTCGCTGTCCCGAAGAAATGCACGTGCACGTCTCCGGGACGACGGAAGACGTCGTATTTGAAATGATGAGCTTCGAGATTGGCTAGCGTGTGCGACATGTTCGCTTCGCCGGACAGGAAGGGCTTCTCCCAGAGCGTTGCGCCGTTTCGGATAATGCGGCTTACGCCCTCGATATGGTCGGGCGGGGTGCCGACCAAGAGTTCGGGGCCGATCGATGCCTGGCGGAGTTTCGAATGCGCGAGCCACAGGTAGTTGTGCCGCTCGGTCACGTGATCGCTGAATTCGTTGGCGAGGCATAACCCGATCCGGAACGGTGTGCCGTCGGGGCTAATCAAATATATGCCTGCAAGCTCGGGTTCCTCACCGCCGTCCTTGGCAAATTCAGGCATTGTCAGAGGCGCGCCCGGTGCGACGAGGCCTGACCCGTCACCCTTGTAGAACCATTCCGGCTGCTGCCCCACCTCGCCGGGGCCGGGCTTGCCGCCCTCGACGCCTTCGAGGAACATGCGCATTGAATCGGTCTGCTTCTCGGCAGCATCCGCTGCTGCACGGTGCATCTTGTCCCGCCCTTCGGCCGAGCCAAGATGCGTCAGGCCAGTACCCGTCATAATCAGATGCGCGTCGTCGCCATGATCGATCGGCGACAGGATCCGGCCCGCCGCAAGTTCGGCGGTAATATCAATCGCAGCACCCAGGCCACAGGCTGCAATGGCGGCCGCCAGATCGCTGCCGCTAGCGATCGCTTGGGAGGCCAGCGCACGGACGCTGTCTACACCCGCCACGATATTAGCTGCATTGGCGGTCGCAGCGATTACCGATCGCGTACCGTCAGGCGCACGATGCTGCAGGAGGCGCAAAGTCATGGGTCTTACTCCTTAGTGCCGACGCCGCTAGTACGGGTCGTCATCAATTGTCTTTTGTTAAACGGTGAAGACGCCGTCGATTAGCCGCGGGGCATCAGTGTCGTCCCGGATTACCGCTGGCAACAACGCTTCGCTTATATTCTGGTAGGATACCGGTCTCAGGAAACGGTTGATCGCCAAGCTGCCGACCGAAGTCGTGCGTCCGTCTGACGTTGCGGGGAATGGGCCACCATGCACCATCGCATGCGCCACTTCGACACCGGTTGGCCAGCCATTGGCAAGGATGCGTCCAGCTTTGCGCTCTAGCGTTGGGATCAATCGCGCGGCGAGATCAGTGTCGCCTCCATCCATGTGTATCGTCGCGGTCAGTTGCCCCTCAGCGGCGACGAGCACGGTGCGAAGTTCCGACTCGTTGCGGCAGCGCACAAGCAGCGAGGAGGCGCCGAACACCTCATCACCCAGCGCCGGGTCATTTAAAAACTGCGCCGCACTAGTTTCGAACAATGCCGCTTGCCCCTGCGCGATGCCTTCGCCGACCTTTCCCCGCGCAATGGTATTTACTGCGTCGTGGGAAGATAGCGAGGCGACGCCCCCTTCATACGCAGCGTGAATGCCACCGGTAAGCATTGTCGATGCATCGGCATCCGTCATTGCCTTCGCGGCGGACGCAACAAACGCGTTAAGCCCCTCGCCTTCAATTGCTAATACGAGACCCGGGTTGGTGCAAAACTGGCCCGCCCCCATGGTCAGCGAGGCAACGAATGCCGTGCCCAATGCGTCGGCGCGCGCCTTCAGCGCCTCCGGCAGCAGCAGCACGGGATTGATGCTCGACATCTCGGCATAGACGGGAATCGGCACTTTGCGGGCCTGCGCCAGCTTAATTAGCGCAAGACCACCCCTCCGAGATCCGGTGAACCCAACCGCCGCAATGCGCGTATCCTCGACAAGCGCCGCACCAAGCGCGTTGTCAGGACCGACCAAATGCCCGAACACACCGTCCGGCATACCCGAAACCCTTGCCGCAGTCAGGATAGCATTGGCCACTAGCGCCCCCGTCGCCGGATGCGCCGGGTGGCCCTTCACCACGACAGGGCACCCTGCCGCTAACGCCGATGCAGTGTCTCCACCGGCGGTCGAGAAGGCGAGCGGGAAGTTGCTCGCGCCGAACACCGCGACCGGGCCGAGCGGGACCATTCGTAAGCGCAGATCGGGACGCGGTAGCGGCGCCCGGTCCGGCTGCGCAGGATCGATCCGCACGCCCATCCATCCGCCACGGCGCACGACATCGGCGAACAGCTTCAACTGACCGACTGTGCGGCTGCGCTCGCCTTCTAGCCGCGCGCGCGGTAGGCCGCTCTCGCGCATTGCGGTGACGATCAACTCGTCGCCGATCGCGACGATCGCGTCCCCAATGGCCTCAAGAAATGAAGCACGTGCGTCGTTGTTAATCGCCCGATAAGCGTCGAATGCGGCTTCGGCTGAAGCACATGTCGCCTCAACGTCGGCAACGCTATGTACAGGGAAGACTTCGCCGCTTGGCTTACCGGTGCCAGCATCTATGGATCGAAACCCAGAAACACCCGAAAACTGATCGTAATTTTCTGCGTCAGTCATGACATTTGCTTCCTATTACTCAGACACATATATTTGGGCAAAGTTTGGCAATCTTGGTAGTTCTTCAATTGAGGAACGACCGTTACGCCTCTGCCTAGGAGTACGGACTATGAGCGACACGGAGATGAGCCCGGATACGATTCTACCGGAAACCGTTGAGCGTACGCCCCGCGGTACTGGGCGTCGTTTGCATGGCGCAATCGCGTACAAGCTCGGAACGGCGATCCTTTCAGGTAAATATGCCCCTGGCGATACGTTGTCAGGTGAAGTCGCATCTGCCGAGGCACTCGGTGTCTCGCGGAGTGCATATCGCGAGGCAGTGCAGGTACTTTCCGCAAAGGGATTGGTTGAAAGCCGACCGAAAGCCGGCACGCGTGTACTCCAACGCAACCGCTGGAATCTTCTCGACTCAGACGTTCTTTCTTGGGCATTTGTAAGCGAACCCGACATCATTTTTGTGCGCGGACTATTTGAATTGCGAGCCATCATCGAACCTGCTGCGGCAGCGCTTGCGGCGGAGCGTCATGATCGCGCCGCCCTTCAGATCATTAGAAATGCACTCGATGCGATGCGCCGCCATACGCTGGCGACCGAAGCAGGCCGTGCTGCAGACCGCGACTTTCACGGCGCTGTACTGAGCGCGACACGCAACGATACCCTTGTGGTATTGAGCGCGAGCATCGGCGCGGCAGTGAACTGGACAACGCAATTTAAACAGCGCGCCCGCACGCTGCCGCGCGATCCGATTCCCGATCATGTCCGTGTCTATGACGCGATCGCGTCGGGCGACCCTGCCGCCGCCAGAACTGCGATGAGCACCTTGGTAGATCTGGCATTCGAGGATACGCAAATCGCGATGCAGCATTAGCGCTTGTTACCCCTGACAAAGGCTGGCCTCCCACCAACCGGTTAAGTAGAAAGAAGTAGTCCTAACCAATACCGGGGTCCCAGCTTGAAACTTAAATTACATCTTGTTGCGGAAGCGCATTTGTTACCCGCGATCCCCAGAGCGCATAGAAAAGAACATAAAGCTCGCACGCTGCGGTGAGCAGGAACGACGTCTGCAACCCATAAGTATCGGCGAGCCACCCCTGCACGATTACAAGCGCACCGCCTGCGATCGCCATGATCAGCAACCCCGATCCCTCCTCGGTGAGCGGACCTAGACCGCGAATGCCAAGCGTGAAGATCGTGGGGAACATAATCGAGTGGAACAGGCCGACCGAAATCAGCGCCCACATCGCCACGTGACCGGTCGTGAACGTAGCTATGAGCATCACCAGACAGGCGCCGATACTGGCGAACGCCAGCACGCGCTCAGCGGGGATCGTGCGCATCACGACACTGCCAATCAAACGGCCTACCATCATGCCGCCCCAAAGGATGAATAGGTAATGTGATGCCTGTTCATGGCTGAGGTTGCCGATCTGGGGCTGGCTGACGAAGTTGATGAAGAGGTTCGCGACGCCGATCTCAGCAATCAGGTAGATAAATATTGCGGGAATGCCGAACACGAGGTTGCGGTGCGCCCAAAGCGACTGGCCCTTGCGTGCCTCCTTGGCAGAGCGCTGCGTCGCCGTGCCCATTGCGGGCAGAGGAAAACGCGCGATGACTATCGCGAGCACAACCAGCACGGCCGCGACAATCAGATAAGGTAGAACAACAGACTGCGCGTCGGCAATCCGCTCAGCCTGCGTCAGTACCGAAGTCGATCCAGCCGCGGCAGTACCGGAAGTCGAACGTCCCAGGATTAGGTAACCGCCGAACAAGGGCGCAAGCGTCGCCCCCGCGGAATTAAATGCTTGTACGAGGTTCAGGCGTGACGATGCAGTTTCGGGCGGCCCAACGACGGCCACGTAGGGGTTCGCCGCAACTTGTAGCAACGTTATGCCGCTCGCGATCACGAACAGCGCGAACAACGTGACGCCGTACGACGGCAACCGTGCAGCCGGCACCATTATCAATGCTCCGACCGCCATCAAGGCAAGGCCGAACACCATCGCACGCTGATAGCCCACCCGCTCAATCAACTTCGCCGACGGGATCGACGCGAAAAAGTAGGCGATGAACCAGACGCTCTCGATCAGCGTCGTCTGCGTATAACTTAGGTCGAATACGCTACGCAGATGTGGCAGCAGTGTGTTGTTGATTACGGTGATAAAGCCCCACATGAAGAAGAGGCTTGCGAGTAGCGTCAGCGCAGAGCGATAACTGCTCCCGCGGGCCGATGCGGCAGATCCAGTCGATAGATTGGTAGTCTGTATCGGCATTGGCATGCGGTCACCCTCTGTCCTCACAAGGCTTCGCAGTGCGAATGGTTTAAACCCCTATTCGCGCCGTTTGCCGGAATTCGTTTTGTCGGACTATATAGGGCCATAAAGCCCGTCAATGTTGGAATCCGTAAACCGAACGGATTCGTTCGAAAAGTGGAATCTTTTCTGTTACGGTTAGTCAGCCGAGACGCCGCGGCTTGGGTCAATCACGGTAAGTCCTATTTCTACCGCTTGATCGACCCGGGTTTCCGTCGCGCCCTAGCGTCGACCCTTATCTTCCAGAAAGCCTCGTATGACCGACATGCCCACGCTTCCCCAGCCACTTAGAAGCCGCGCGTGGTTCGACAACCCCGAGAACATCGACATGACCGCGCTCTATCTCGAGCGCTATCTGAACTTCGGGCTGTCTTTGGAGGAACTGCGCTCGGGCAAGCCGATCATCGGTATCGCCCAGACCGGCAGCGACCTGAGCCCGTGCAACCGCCATCACCTCGTCCTCGCCGAACGCTTGCGCGAAGGCATCCGTGAAGCCGGCGGCATCGCGCTCGAATTCCCGGTCCACCCGATTCAGGAAACCGGCAAGCGCCCGACCGCCGGGCTCGACCGCAACCTCGCCTATCTGGCGCTGGTCGAGGTGCTCTACGGCTATCCGCTCGACGGCGTCGTGCTGACGATCGGCTGCGACAAGACAACGCCCGCCTGCCTGATGGCGGCGGCGACCGTCAACATCCCGGCGATCGCGCTGTCGGTGGGCCCAATGCTCAACGGCTGGCACAAGGGCGAGCGGACTGGTTCGGGAACGATTGTCTGGAAGGCGCGCGAGCTGCTCGCGACCGGCGCGATCGACGACGAGGGCTTCATCAAGCTCGTCGCGTCGTCGGCGCCATCGACCGGCTATTGCAACACGATGGGCACCGCGACGACGATGAACAGCCTTGCCGAAGCGCTCGGCATGCAGTTGCCCGGGTCGGCCGCGATCCCCGCGCCGTATCGTGATCGCCAGGAGGTCGCGTACAAGACCGGCAAGCGGATCGTCGATATGGTGTCGGAAGATCTGAAGCCGTCCGACATCCTGACCAAGAAGGCGTTCCACAACGCGATCGTCGTCAATTCCGCAATCGGCGGCTCGACCAACGCACCAATTCATCTCGCCGCGATCGCGCGCCACATCGGTGTCGACCTGCCGATCGACGACTGGCAGACGCATGGCCACAAGGTGCCGCTGATGGTCAACCTCCAGCCCGCCGGCGAATATCTCGGCGAGGATTATTATCATGCGGGCGGCGTCCCCGCTGTGGTCGCCGAGCTGATGAAGCAGGGCCTGATCCACGAAGACGCGATGACCGCGAACGGCAAGTCGATCGGCGACAATTGCCGGACCGCGACGATCGAGGACGAGCGCGTCATCCGCCCGTTCGCGACGCCGTTGCTCGAGGATGCCGGCTTCATCGTGCTGCGCGGCAATTTGTTCGACTCGGCGATCATGAAAACCAGCGTCATCTCGCCGGAGTTCCGCGAGCGCTATCTGTCCAACCCGGACGATCTCGAAGCGTTCGAGGGTCCCGCGGTCGTGTTCGACGGTCCTGAGGATTATCACCACCGGATCGACGATCCTTCGCTCGGGATCACGACCGACACGTTGCTGTTCATGCGTGGCGCAGGGCCGATCGGCTATCCGGGTGCGGCCGAGGTCGTGAACATGCGGCCGCCGGCGTATCTGATCCGCGAGGGCGTCCACGCCCTCCCCTGCATCGGCGATGGTCGCCAGTCGGGCACGTCGGGCTCGCCCTCGATCCTGAACGCCTCCCCCGAAGCTGCGGCGATGGGTGGGCTTGCGTTGATCCGCACCGGCGACCGTGTCCGCATCGACCTTGCCAAGGGCAGCGCCAACGTCCTGATCTCGGACAAGGACCTCGCGGAGCGCCGCGGTGCGCTGACCGAGGCCGGGGGTTACGCCTATCCGCGTTCGCAGACGCCTTGGCAGGAAATCCAGCGGGCTACCGTCGGCCAGATGGAGACCGGTGCGATCCTCGAAGGTGCCGAGAAGTACCAGCGGATAGCACAAACGATGGGGCTCCCACGTGACAACCATTAACCCCCGGATCTGGGTGAACAAGTTGCAAGAGACTATGCCGCAGTAGACAGAAAGTCGTCGCGTCCAAGATCGTAAAACGATGGACGGCGGGTTTGGAGAGGAAAGTAATGATGTCGGACCATTCGGAGATATTTGTAAGTTCGTCCTACGTTGATACGGTGGCGAACTTTGACCTACGTAATGCCTTGTCATTGCTAGCCATGAATGAACTCGGTGGCATTAACGTTGCCGAGATCTGCTGCATGAGGCACATTAGGGACGATAACCGTATCGCGCTGCGTCATCGTTGCCCTGACGGTAGCACCCGCAATTGGACTTTCGCCGAACTCGACGACGCCTCGTCGTCTTTCGCAGCCGTACTTCACGATCTGGGAGTTGAGAAAGGCGACCGCGTAGCTGGCCTTCTTCCGCGGACGCCAGAACTACTTGTCACGGCTCTTGCGGCATGGCGCATTGGTGCAGTGTATCAGCCCCTTTTTACCGCTTTCGGCCCTAAGGCGATCGAGCACAGGCTGTCCCTTGGCGAGACGCGCGTCGTCGTAACCGACATGGCGAACCGGCTGAAGCTTGCTGAGACCAAGACCATCGCTTCGATCGTGACGGTCGGAGTAACGGCCGACAGCACAGACGTGGATTTCTGGCCGGAAATCCAACTTAAGTCTGCCACCGTCACGCCGGTTGCGCTGGGCCTCGACGATCCGTTCCTGATGATGTTCACGTCCGGCACCACGGGGCCCGCGAAGCCTCTGCTCGTCCCAAACCGGGCAATCGCTGGCTTTGTCGGCTATGTTCATCATGCCCTCGGTCTGCGATCAGGGGATCGGTTCTGGAACATTGCCGATCCAGGCTGGGCATACGGCCTCTATTTCGGCGTTGTCGGTCCGCTGGCGATGGGCGTCACCATAACCTTTCACGAAGGTGCCTTTGACATCGAGTCAACGTACGAAACGATCCTTGAGTACGGTATCGTTAATCTAGCAGGGTCGCCAACCGCTTACCGCCAGTTGGTAGCCGCAGGCCCTGAAAGGGCCGCACGTATAAAGGGTCAGCTTCGAGCAGTCAGCAGTGCCGGCGAGCCGCTCAATCCGGAAGTGATCCGCTGGTTCGCCCAGTATCTCGGTGTTACGATTCATGACCATTATGGGCAGACCGAACTGGGCATGTTCGTGTGCAATCACCACGGCCTGAAGCATCCGGTTCGCCTTGGATCGGCGGGTTATGCGGTGCCAGGCCACCGAGCCGTCGTTCTCTCTGCGGACAACCGTGAACTCGGCGTCGGCGTGCCAGGGGAACTGGCCATTGATCGGAGGCAGTCGCCACTCATGTGGTTCACCGGCTATCATAAGCGTGAAACCCCCTCACTTACCGACGCATACTTTCGTACGGGTGACACTGTGGAACTGAACGAGGATGGCAGCATCTCGTTCGTCGGCCGCGCGGATGACGTCATTACAACGTCGGGCTACCGCGTCGGGCCCTATGATGTAGAGAGCGCCCTTCTGGAGCACTCGGCCGTGATAGAGGCGGCAGCGATCGGCAAGCCGGACCCCGAACGTACGGAGATCATCAAGGCTTTCGTGGTACTCGCGCCGGGATACGACGCCAGCACCGCACTGGCCGAAGAATTGCGTCTGCATGTTCGTTCGCGGTTGTCGGCACATGCCTATCCGCGAGAGATTGCCTTCGTTATCGATCTTCCCAAGACGCCTAGCGGCAAGGTGCAGCGTTTCCTTCTACGCCAGCAGGAGGCATGCGCCGCGGATACGAACGCATGACCAAGGATCGGATCGATCAAGATCTGCACGTGTCGGCCTTCGACGCTGTCGCAGGGCGACGTTCGATCCGCCAATTTCTCCCAAACCCCGTTTCTAAGGCCACGATCGATCATGTTCTGAGCTCAGCGTCGCGGGCGCCGTCTGGTCAGAATATGCAGCCTTGGTCGATGCACGTCGTCACCGGCGCCACCCGCGCGCGGCTATGCGACGAGGTGGTTGCAGCAGTGCGCGCTGACGAGCGTAGCGACGAATATGCCTACTTCCCGACCGAGATACGTCCGCCCTACCGCGCGCGCCGACGCAAGGTGGGGTTCGACCTATTTGATATCTACGGCGTCGCTCAAGCCGATCCGGCGGGACGAATGGAGGCGCTACTCCGCAACTTCGACTTCTTCGGTGCCCCGGTTGGTCTGTTCTTCACCATGGAGCGGGACTGGGGGTACGGCGCATGGATCGACATTGGAAACGTCATGACGAACGTTATGACGCTGGCGCCGGCATTTGGACTCGCAACTTGTCCGCAGCAGGTGTGGGCCGAGTACGGCGCTGCAGTGCGCCGAGTCCTGCCGTTATCGGATAATCACGTGCTGGTTTCCGGCATGGCGCTGGGCACCCCCGATCCTCACGCCGCAGTCAATCGCCTAATAACCGAGCGCGTCTCAACGGACGATTTTGTCCAATACCATGACTAGACTAGTCCGCACCAAGTGCAACCTTGCGTCTTCAAGAACTCGATCCAGAAATCGGATCATGCGCATCAAAGGATCCTATTCGATGTTTAGACAGAAACACAAATTCATCGTTTGTACATCGATAGCGCGGGTGTCGCCGACGCAGGCCGTCTGCTAGGATGTCTAGACTCCTACAAGCTTACCGCAACCGACTCATGACGGCCGACGCTGCGGTTGCCGCCATCCCGAACGGCGCGCGTATCTGCATGGCTTTGGGCGTAGCCCAGCCCCCGGCGGTGCTCGATGCACTTGCGCGACGTGCCGCGGCCGGCGGTATCGACGGTGCAAGTCTCTACTATCTGCTATCCACCGCGATGGCGGGACAAAGCGTTTTGCGGCGGGAGCTCAGCACTCGATTGCGCCCGATGAGTTTGTTTCACAGTTCGATAGAGCGCACACTCGATCTGCAGTCGATCGAGGCAGGGCAAGCACCGGTCGACTTGATTCCGGTTTCCTTCAGCCGCGTACCAGGGGTCCTATGCAAAGACATTGGGATCGACACGCTTGTGACGCAGGTCGCTCCGCTCGACGCCAATGGCGAATTCAGCCTGGGAACCAATATCGACTATGCTCATGCAGCAGCGCGCCACTGCCAGCGCGTTATCGTCGAGGTGAACCATCATATGCCCCGGACGAGTGGACGAAACACAATTCCGTTGTCCGCAGTCACCGCGATCGTCGAGCATGATCGGCCACTTACCGAGGTACCGGCCATATCGCGCCGGGCCGCGGACGAAAGGATCGGCGCGATCATCGCCGGACTGATCGACGACGGTGCCTGCCTGCAAATGGGCATCGGTGCGGTACCCGAAGCGGTCTGCGCAGCGCTTCACGATCACCGAAGTCTTGGCATCCATACCGAACTGATGACACCGGGCCTGGCGGCGCTCATGCGTTCGGGGGTCGCCGATAATAGTCGCAAGACCATTCATCCCGGAAAGTCCGTGTTTACCTTCGCGATGGGCGATCGCGACTTTTACGACTTCATGGATGGGAATGCCGACCTCGAAGGCCATCCGGTAGAATACGTGAACGAGCCATCGGTGATCGCACGCAACGAGAAGATGGTCTCCGTGAACGCGACGCTCGAGATCGATCTGGAGGGCGCTTGCAACTCCGAGGCGATGCACGGCCGCCAGTACAGTGCAGCCGGCGGGCAACTGGATTTCGTCCGTGGTGCCTCGGCTTCATCGGGGGGAAAATCGATTATCGCTTGTCATTCCACGGCTGCCGGTGGCGGTGTCTCACGCATTGTTCACCGCTTGAGTGGACCTGTCACCACGCCGCGGAACGATGTTCACTTCGTCGTTACCGAACACGGCTTCGCCGACTTGCGCGGCAAGTCCATTGCAGAGCGTGCAAAAGCATTGATCGCGATAGCGGATCCTCGATTTCGCGAGGAGCTCGCAGTCCATTGCCGATGAGGACATGATCGGACCCAAGCCGCCATCAGACTAACCGGATTTCAATAGGTCGAGGTATTCGAAACCGAATTAATCGGCAAGAGGGCTAGGTCCAAGCACGATAAAATGGGCAGCAGAAACGTAGTTTTATAGATTTACGAAGCCGTTTGACGAGGCGGAGAAAACATTAGATTATCCGTTTCGACAAAGTATTCACGGCTAATGCACCGACCCGAAACCGGGTAAAGCACGCGTATACAGACTGAGCTTATAGAAAGATTAGTTTATTACAGATATCGAATCGGGTTGGATGCTGCTTCGTTCTGTAGCTTGAGGCAGCATCCAATTTACGGTGATGTGAGCATCGCAGCGGATAGCTCGATGACCTGGGCTAAGAGAGTAAGGCGGTACATTCCGCTTTCCAAGGATCACGTAATGCTACCCGGACATCAGAGTATGCCTGCCCGACGGCCCGTCTCACCGATCTTTAGCATGCGTCGATCCGAAGGTGGGCAGCTCCAATTCGCCGCATCCTTCACATCGCCACGGCCATTGTAGCGTGCCATTTCTGGGAACTTGCACAGCAGCTGGGTCCAGTTCGGATACTTGAGCGCACTGGCCTTGGCGAAGCCGGGCCAGAACTGGCGGTCCTTTACGCTTGTCCGCAAAGCATCCGGTGCCGTGCCCCTCTCGACCCAGTTCTCCAGCGCGCCGAGAGCATCGAAGCTGTTGGGCGCGATCCCGCTTGCGCTGCAATGCGTAGTTCCTGGTAGAAGGAACAAGCGAGCCTTGTCCTGAAGCTTCCTATAGCCACCATTGCGCGCCGCGAGCTGCTTATAGTAGTTGACAGACATATATGGTGAAAGCGCTTCGTCGCTAAGATTGTGCCACATGAGCAGCTTCGTCCGGCTCCGCATTAGACGGTCTGCGTTTTCGGGGAAGTGACCGATTCCTGTCCTGAGCGCGGCGCGCGCGAGCTGGACTTCCGTTGAAGGAACGACAGACCGGAACGCGGTGATCGGGCCGGGGCCGCCGGCGCGCAGTTGGTAAATGGATTTCAGGGAGAATGCTGGATCATTCCGGTGCACGAATACTTTTTGCACGGCCGCGCCGATGCCCGGTACGGGGGAAGTGGCACTAAGTTCGCTGACAGAATAACCCGGTTGGATTACAGTACCGCGGTCATCGGTCACAGCGCTAAGCATGACGCTGGCCGTCTCCACCTGGGCCTTGGTGAAACATTGTCCGCCGGTCTTATCGTTGGCGCACTTGGGCAGGTCGCCCTCCGGATTAAAGTGACACGCAGCGGGGTTCTGGATGATGCCATCCTTGACACCGTCGAGACCATCGCACTGGGCCTTGACCAGTCTGTCCATGGTCGACAGCAAGGCGGGAGAAAGAGACGCATTGGGTCTGCTTTGAGCGAGTTCGATGCCGGCGTTTTGGTACGCTAGACCGACCGGATTGTAGGCCGAGCCGGCTATGATCCCGTCAAATTCCTCAGGAAAATAGGATGCCGCAACAAGTGCGTCTCGTCCGCCGCCGGAGCAGCCGTTGAAATACGAGCGGGCGATAGCCCGGGAGGTTCCACTTGCTTTGGCGTAAAAAGCTACAGTCAGGTCTTTGCCCGCGCGAACCAACACACGATCGGCACGAAACAACCAATCGTCGATCGAATCCTGATCTACTGTGCCGTCGGGGCGTACCGCCCAAGAGGCGAACTCTGGGCCTTCATGGCCCTCATCCGTGGCGAAGTGAGCATAGCCTCGCTGGATGATGTCGCCCGGTTCGCCCTGCGCCGGTCCGCTAATCGTTGGGGCCGCAGGATTATTAATGATGAAAAAGCCGCAGTGGCCACCGCACCCGGACTGCAGGTACTTGCCGTTCCAGTTCGCCGGAAAGGTCGCAAGAAAATTGGCGGTCTTCCCTGTCTTGGGATTGGTTACGAAGGTACCGGTGAATTGGCAGAAAGCCGGCATTCTGTCGGTCGCAGCTACAAAGCTTGTTGCGGACTTGAAGGGGCCGTTGCCCACTGCCTTGACCACGATTCTGTTGGCAGGGAGCGACGAGGCGATCTGCTGAGCGCCGTCGGCCGTGCACATCGCCTGCAACTGGCCGCTTGTTACCTCTACGGAACGTGAGGTCTGAGCGATTCCACCTGTGGACGCAATTCCGACTATTATGGCGACTCCGCCCGTTGCGAGCCCGAGCTGCGCAAAATGCCGCATCTTAATTTTAATGTTCATACGATCCCCTCTTAGTCACGACATGGTAGGACCCTGCTCAGCCCGGCTCGAATGCCGTCGCAGGCATGGCACCCCGCGCTGCCGCACCAACCGCAAAGCAACTTTATGAGACGCTCGTCGCACAGGCGCTGCCTGTTCTCGTCTGCCAGCCCCTACTCACGAGCACCTCGACCCCCGTCAACGGGCGGAACTTCCGCCCGTTGTTCAGATGATTAGCGTACTCCCGCGCGCCGACCAGTTTCGCCGATCGTCAGCATACGTCGATCCGAAGGCGAGCAGCTCCAGTTTGCCGCATCCTTCACATCGCCGCGGCCGCTAAAGCGTGCCATCTCCGGGAACTTGCACAGCAGTTGCGTCGAGTTCGGATACTTGAGGGCGGCAGCCTTCGCCGCGCCGGGATAAGGTTGCAGGTCCATGACGCTGGCTCGCAGGGCGTCCGGTGCCGCACCGTGCTCCACCCAGTTCTCCATCGCGCCTAGACCATCTAAAAGGTTGGGTGCGATTCCGCTCGCGCTGCAATGCGTGGTTCCAGGAAGTAGGAACAGTCGCGCCTTGCTTTGTAGCTTGCCGTAGCCGCCATGACGCGCTGCTAGCTGCTTGTAGTAGTTGATGGACATGTACGGCGAGAGCGCCTCGTCGCTCAGATTATGCCACATAAGCAGCTTAGTCCGGCTCCGCATTAGACGGTCGGCATTCTCAGGAAAGTGGCCGGTTCCTGTACCAAGGGCGGCGCGAGCAAGGCGGACTTCCGCGGAGGGTACGACAGACCGGAATGCAGTGATGGCACCAGGGCCGCCGGCGCGCAGTTGATAGATGGAATTGGCCGAGAAGGCCGGGTCATTCCGGTGTACGAAAGCTTTCTGTATAGCCGCTCCGCTGCCTGGAAGAGGGAAGGCTGCACTTAGCTCACTGACCGAATAGCCCGGCTGAACCACATTGCCGCGTTCATCGGTCACGGCGCTGAGCATGACGCTGGCCGTCTCGACCTGTGCCTTGGTGAAACATTGTCCACCTGGTTTGTCGTCGGCACATTTCGGTAGGTCGCGCTCCGGATTGAAATTGCAGGCGGCTGGGTTCTGAATGATGCCATCCTTAACGCCGTCGAGGCCATCGCACTGAGCTTTGACCAGTCTGTCCATGTTCAACAGAAGGGCGGGGGAAAGCGATGCGTTGGGTCTGCTTTTTGCAAGCTCGATACCAGTGCTCTGGTATGTGAGACCGATCGGGTTGTAGGCAGAGCCGGCGATGATCCCGTCGAACTCTTCGGGGAAATAGGACGCGGCAACGAGTGCTTCGCGTCCGCCGCCAGAGCAGCCGGCGAAGTACGAGCGGGCGATCGGCCGCGGCGTTCCGCTAGCCTTCGCATAGAAAGCGACGGTCATTTCCTTGCCGGCGCGAACCAACACGCGGTCGGCACGAATCAGCCAATCGTTGATCGGATCTTGGTCGACTGTGCCGTCGGAGCGTATCGCCCAGGAGGTCATATCCATGCCTTCATGGCCCTGATCCGTGGCGAAGTGAGCATAGCCGCGTTCAATGATGCGTTCGGCCACGCCCCTGATGTACGGGTTGGCCGGATTGTTGGGGAGAAAATAGCCGCAGTGCCCGCCGCACCCTGATTGGAGATACTTGCCGTTCCAGTTCGCCGGAAAGGTTGCGAGGAAATTGGCAGTCTTCCCTGTTTTGGGGTTGGTCACAAAAGTGCCGGTAAATTGGCAAAAAGCTGGGATCTCTTTGTTCGCAGCGACGAAGCTCGTTGCGGCCTTAAACGGACCGTTGCCTACCGCCCTGACCGTAATCTTGGTTCCAGTCAGCGACGATGCGATCTGCTGAGCGGCGCCAGCCGTGCACATGCTCTGCAATTGCTCGCTCGAAACTTTTATAGGTCGGGCGTTCCGCGTAACTCCACTAGCTGAAGTCGCCACCGCCACCGCCACGCAGATTCCACCTGTAAGGAGCCCCAGCTTAGCAAAGCGCGAAATCATGATTCCGGTCTTCATATAATCCCCTCCTGCCCGCAAATCGGATCGTATTTATTTTTTGGAAGTGCTCATTCACGCTGACGAAGTCGTAAACCGCCGCTTTCATCGGCCAGTTCAGCGCGCTTTATAAAGCAGCGCTCGAACAGCCCTGAAATTAGAGTTTATTAACTCAGTAGCGCATAATAGAACGGACTAGTTCTGTTTTCAAACCCTTTTTTGGTAGCGTGGTCGTGGAGTTGCCCTTGGCATAACATGAGGCTGTGCGGGGGCTGTCGTAGATGGTAATCAAGAGGATGACGGGCCGTTCAAGGCTAAGCTTAAATGCCGGCATCATCAGATTTATCGCCCCATACCGATCAGATGATTTGAATCTGACATGAGGTAGCGGTACAGTGGCGGGCCGGTAAAGATGCGTCACGTCCAAACAAATCTGCTTCAACGGGCATTACTTCAGATCTCCTTATGAAACTAGCCATGACCTGAACAAACAAATACGCCGTTACACTCTTTATTTACTTCTCACTGCACGATGAACCTATTCTGAGCCGCTGCAGCAATTAAAGCCATAAAATACAGTAATATCCTTGGGCTGTGACCTTCACTATCGTTGCCGATATCGTTCGGTATTTAAGGAGAGCCAGTTTTGGATACTGGCACGCGAGCGCAATGCACCATCAAAAGAGGTTTGGGTTGTACTGTAGCTTCACCAAGATCGCGCCCGGCGCTTGACTGTTCCTCTGAGCGCGTCCGTGCCGAGAGGCATGAGATACTCCACCTCTCGCTTAGCTCGTCAAGTTGCTAATCAATCAGCGCAGCCAAAGCAGACTGCCTCGCTACTGTCGTATCGCAAAGAACCGAGCGCTAAGATGCCCTCATGCGAACCGCTCCGCGGCATGGTCGCGAAACGCCTCCTGATCGCGGACATATTCGCTGAGCATCTCGAGCGACTTGTGCCGGCTATGCTCCTTCATCTTGAACAGGTTGGCGCCCTGTCGCCCGGCTTCGGTCAGGAAGCCCGCGCGCAAACTGTGGCCGGCGAAGAGGGCGGGATCATAGCCCGCCACGGCTGCGCGCGCCTTGACGACCAGTGCCACGGTCTGGGGACTGAGGCCATGCGCGGTCAAACGACCATGCGGAGTCAGTCGTCGGAAGAGCGGCCCGCTGCTGATCCCCGCGGCCTCAAGCCAGGCGCGGTAATGCCGCACCGGCTCCATCCGCCGACCATCGAGAATGGCGACCGACTGCCCCCTGCCCTCCTGGTCGCCCTTCGACACCGGGATATGGATGATCAACCCGCGTGGATCCTCGCTGACATGCGCGACGTCGATCGCCACCAGCTCGGACCGCCGGAACGCCCCCATCATACCCAAACTGAGCAAGGCCCGGTCGCGATAATCCTGCAGACTGACGCCAGTGATCGTGCGAACCATATCGCGCAGGACATCGCCGTCGGCGGGTCGCTTCTTGGCGGGCCGCTCGCCGCGTTTGGTATTGCGGATACCGCGCATGACCTTCTCAAGCGCCGCAGCGCCAGCCTGTGTCGTGGGCGGTTCAACCCGCTGCTCACCGCGGAAGAGATTATGGCGATGCAACGGACCTACTTAGAACCCGTGGCCGGATGTTCGCAACGCCTTCCCGGATCCCTGACCGCCTCTCGCGCAGCTGTCGGCATGCGCGCTACACCCATGTGATGGAACCGATGGCGCGCCGTCCCCGCCTTGGATATAGCCGTGGGGATGAGCTCTTCCCCACGTGTGTTGCACCGTCTCGTTGTTGCCGTTGTCTTGCCGTTGCTGGCGGCACCGTTCCCTGTCAGCGGGGCAACGGTTCGTAAAGTGAGGCCGCGCGCCTCGGTGCCTGCGCCGGTTACGGCGAGCAATGCCATCATTGCACTGCCTTTGAATCCGGTAGTGCCAACGGGGCAGCGACTGTGTTCGGCACGGACGCCTTCCGGGCTGGGATATACGATGCTGCGCCCTGGATCTGGCGCGAAGCCCACCCAAGGTGATGTCGCGCTAGTGAATTACATCGGCTATCTGGCGACGACTGGGGCGGTGTTCGACCAGGGGATGCGGTCGCCGTTGCCTGTCAACGGCGTGATCCAGGGCTTCTCTCAAGGATTGCAGATGTTAGCCAAATCGGGCGTTGCGCGGTTCTGTATCCCCGCGACCATGGGCTATGGGTCGCAAGCGTCAGGCCCGATCCCTGCCAACTCTGATCTCGTGTTTCAAGTCGAGCTGGTAGACTTCAAGACGGCCGCTGAGGTGGAGGGCATGAACAGGGCGCAAGCAGCCGAACCGTCTGCACGGAAGGACGCCGCCCCACAGCCATAGAAGGACAGTTCGTTTGAAATCGATATGTTTGGCGCTGTTGAGTTCGCACCTTCGCTGAGCGGAGATTTGACTATCGCACAGCAGTAGGTGAAATGTTCGGCCGGCTACCGCGGCGATAGGAAGAATGATGGCAACCCAAACCTCAGGTGGCTCGATCGTCGCCTGCCCGGTCTGCGCCACCCTGAACCGCGTACCGCGTGACAAGCTGGGCACCGGCGGGACCTGTGGCAAATGCAAGAACGCCCTGTTCTCGGCCAGGCCGATCACCATCACGGCGGCCAACTTCGACGCGCACGCGTCACGATCCGACCTGCCACTGCTCGTCGATTTCTGGGCATCCTGGTGCGGCCCCTGCCGTCAGATGGCGCCGGCATTCGAAGCTGCGGCTAAACAGCTTGAGCCATGGGTCCGCCTGGGTAAGCTCGACACCGAGGCGGAGCGGGCGATTGCCGGACGCTATAATATCCGATCGATCCCGACGATGATCCTGTTTCGCAAGGGCCGCGAGATTGCGCGGCAGGCGGGCGCCATGCCGGAGCGCACGATCGTCGATTGGGCGCGCAGCGCAGCGCATTGACCTCGCGCCAGTGGCCATCCGGTGACGCTCGATGGCCGCTAGTTCGTAGTCCGCGGTCGCCTGTGGCGGATGGCGACCCCGGCGCGGGTGCAAGATCGCTAACGTCTGGTGCGCGATTTGATGCACCCGCGCCGCACCGTGGGTGACGCGTTAGCAGAGCATGAGAAGCGCGCACGCGAGCACGCAACATCCGACAGCTTTTCGGAAAGCCAATCCAAGCCGATTAATCGAGATAGCTTACCGTCCTGCCAATGTTGAGTTGACCCTGCTATCGATCGGCTATGCTCAAATCACGGATCAAGCGGCGTGCTGCCGTAGGCGAGCGCGCGGTCGATCGCCGCGCTGACATCGAGGCAGCGGTTGCTGCACTCGAGGACGAGGACCTCCTCGATCTGGCGGATATCTTCTCGGGCGACACGGTGACGCCCTTGAAGGAAATGGCGTCCACCGAAATGGCAAAACGGAACATCAGCCTGTGACCGTACGCCGCCAGGCGGAGGCGGCCAGCTATCGTGTAACGCCCGCCTTGTCTAACACGATGGCAGACATGGATAAGCTGGCGTCTGCTTTGGAACATATTGTCACCTGATGTTTACCAGCACTAAGTCGACATTGCTCGTTTATCGTCGCAATCCAGTGGTGACATCCGCGTCGACAATCCCGGGTTAGCTAACGCTCTTTGACCCACAAGACGACATTCAGCAGTCGTTATGCGCTTCCCAACTTCAGACATTCGTTCATCCCCGCGCGACCTGATATTGGCGAACGATCGTCCGTCAGGGATGTCGTGAATGGGAAGGAAAGCGGACCGGCGGCTATTGGGAATGCATGTGGCGTTAGCGGACGTCGCCTGACGGTGCGGCCTTTCGTGCCAAGGATCGGCTTTTGAGAATTTTCGGTGCCGGTGAATTAAGGGTCGTTGCAATCGGCCGGCCGTTAGGCCGGCAAGCACGTTTCATTGGGCTACGGCACTTGCCACCCCTTCTACGCCGGCCAAAAACGCAGGTGTAAGTTTCGGGGCGATGGCGACGAGATCATAGCGCAGCACGAGTTGTCGCCATGCCGCCGGTATTTCCTGAGCCGGGATGTCTCGAAGCTGCCGCAGGTCAAGTAGGATCCAATCGGATGAAGCCGCCTGTCTCGGCCGGCCAGCGAGCGCGCTGGCGAACCAAGGATAATCTCCGTCGGCGATCGGTGTGTAAGGTTCAACTTTAACCTGCCGACCAAACCCGTTGTAAGCGCCCAAGCTGCCTTCCTTGCCCATCACTAGTATATGCAGCGACGAGGCACCTCGCCCTTCGGCGTATTCGGTGACGAAGTTGCCAAGGTCGCGTTGCCTAAGGCTGTTGAAACCTTTGGCCACATGAACGTCACCGAACTTCACAAGCACGCGACTGTTGGCAGGTACGCCCCACAGGTAACTGCTCATCGTGCGCTTGATGAGCCGTGCTCGCCGGCCATTCGGGTCTCCGATACCGCTACTCGACGCCAGAAAGATTGCCCGCGTTTCGGCCAATTCGTCGAATAGTTGTAGAGCGCGACTGCCCCCGTCCTTGACGATTGCAGTTCGTGCCGCACTCATCTGCGCATCGCCGATCGTGTAGATCAGAAGCTTACCAGGTGATCCTGAACTCACCGCCCCGGCTGTGGACCGTCGATCAAGCTCTCTCAATCGTGCGATTGCCTCTTTCGCGGCAGGCCCTTGAGCGGCAGCGGCCATCTCTTCCAGCATAAATCCGCTGGCACCAAAGAACTCTTGATCCAATCCCCAAAGCTGGAACGCATCGCCAGCTTCACGTGCGCAATCGGCGGACATCGCGCTTTCCGCTATGTTGTTTTGGAATGCCATCGCATCCGGATGAGCTCGCATGAATGCTGACAGCCGGGATGTTCTGTCGGAACGGCGAAGGTCGTTGTTGAGGAGGCGAACGGCCTCAGGCCCTGTCTCCACCGCCATGGCACGAAGCCCCTTACGAGCCATCTGGTGGCACAAGGAGACGGTGAAACGCGGTATTTCCTGCGAAAAGTGTGCTTCGCCGACCAAGACATATTGTGCGCCGTCCATCGCGGCGCCGAGAATAGCCGCCCCTGGGCCTTGAAGCCCCGGCGAACCAAGTTGAAATACAGTTTCAGCCTGCATGACCCGAGCCGGGAAGTTAGTACTAGGTGAAGGTATCGCCTGCGCAATGGCGAGACTTGGAACGGCGCCAAGAAGCGCCAAAACCTGCCTGATCGTCAATTTCCACCCCCGTTTTGAACCCGTTGCATGACCGGTTCCAACCACGGGCGCAAGGGATCTACACCGGCCAAAATCTCGCTTTTTCACATGCCCGCCGACTAGGCTGCGAATCTCCGATTTTCGCTTATGAGACCCCATAGCGGGACAATAGCCCGCGCGTTCTCCGAGAGTTGATCCGGGCCTGCCCTTTCCCAAAAGTCTGCCGGTGAAAGCTCTTTCCCGAATTGGCGGACCAGAGACAAAAAAGGGGAAGGATCGTGCTTAACGAATGGCCGCTATCGGAAGCCCGGGTCTCCAGCATGAACGTCCGGGTGTGGGCGTGAGCGGAATGGCCGGAATGGGAAGGAAAGCAGACGGTCTGCTTACGGGACCGGGGGCGTCTTCCTTACTTGCTGGTCACCAAGGGCGTACCGTGGTACGTTCAAATCATCCCGTTCCGTATAATTTTGTTGTCAAAAATCCGTCCTGCCACATGGCCCGCAGGATTGGCTCATGATCTTCATCATATGGACAATCGTCATATCCCAATTTTTCGCTACTGGCGGCGTTAGCGCCAGCCGTTCGGGCTCTTTCGAATTTCGAAACGTGATCTGCCATATATACACCCCCTTGTATAAAAGGACTATATGACAACGACTTAGTCTCTGTTCTGATCCCACCTTTCCACTTTGATGAGCGAACTTCTGCAATCGGAAGCGGGGTGAAGACCTTTGAATGTCTAGGTTTGGGCAATCCCAGTCGTTGGCGACGATGATCATGGTTGCGTCCAAAGAGATCGACACTTTTCTAGTTTCGGCCGGAACGACGGTCACATGATATGCGCTTGGACTCAGCGCATAAGGAGTTAATTATGATAAAAAAGATTCTCATCGCTACGGTTTCAATCGCGGGCCTTGGTTCCCCCGCCTTTGCAGATATGCCAGGCAAAAACTGGATCAGCAGCGCCAAGGTGAAGGCCATGCTTTCCAAGCGAGGCTATCGGGTCACGAAGCTGGAAGCCGACGATGGCCATTGGGAAGGCGAAGCCCGCAAAGCCAGGGTAAACTACGAGTTTCACGTCGATCCGCATTCAGGTGCCATCACAAAAATGGAGCGTGATCACTCTTAGTCGTGCGGACACGACGCGCGCTACGCCCACGTTGGACTTGGCGCCTTCGTGTCATAATTCGACTATCAAAAGACCGCTGGTTTAAGCCGGTTTGTGTTTTACGAGCGGTGGACGATCGCCAAAGATCTAGGCGACGTTAGGTAGTTCCTGTGCAAACTTCATCAGCACCGCACGAAGTTCGCTATTTCTTAAACCTCCAATCGCTGTGTTGATGGGCATCCAGCATCGTTGTCGCTGGTGCATTTCCGGCCAGCTTTTGTTTTCCTGGCGAACCAGCATCGGAAACGCCTGAACAGCTACCATCTCTGCTTGGCCGTCGTCTTGAGTTTTCAACTGATGGTAGGTCCCAATAAATAGGGCGCTAATAGTGCCTGTAACGCGCGCTTCCTCAAACGCCTCACGAGCGGCAGCTCGGTGCGCTGGCATTCCCTGCTTTACCTTACCCCTGGGCAATACCCACCTTGCTAGCCACAACCCGATTAGAAGTAAATTGATGGCTAGCATTAGCGGTGAACCCTCGACCCATCATTCAAAGGTCGCAATGATGAAAACGGCCAGCATCAGTATTTTGGCGATTGCTCAAGCAGGCACATAAACCACCTCTTCGTCCTCATGCTTTGCTGAGACAGGACACCCTTCGACCTTTCCGCCAGCACGCTACCTACCGATATGTAAGATTAAATGGATGACCGGTCGTAGGCAGATTATAAGTCGCGCAGAGTGTCTGCAATCGGCGCTTTGAGCTATACGACTAGATCGAAATTTCGTATGTTGGCAGCCAGAATTCGGCCATCCGCATATAAAATCGGGGGCTTAATCATGTGCTTCTTCGATGTGAAGTAAAGAGGTCTCCAATCTGGTTGACACCAGACTGTAGGTTCATAAAGGTCTTCCCCAAGCCCAGGTGGCTCAAGCTGTCTCGCCTTCAATGGATAGAGCGTCAATCGCCACTGATATCCAGGCACCAACAACTTTGATTTCAAGATCATACGCAAGTTTCAAGGCCTGCTTAAGCTTGTCTTTTAAATTACCTAACGATTCATCCATGATTTATCTCTGTCTATTTCGGAGTTGTAGTGCCTGAATCGACGTCGGGATCATTTAGCCTCAGCGCATAACCCGGCGAAGGTTTGATCGAACTCGGCGCCACCGTCAGCTATGGCCCCCATCCTCGCGGTCTTCGCGTAAAAGAAGCGACGGAAGGCCTGCCCCGCCCCAGGCTGTACCTGTCCGCAAACAACCTGATGCCTAGAATTCGAGCCGATCACCTCACGCAATCGGGCATCCGCCGGCAAGGCAAGCGCGCGCAGTATGACGGGCCTGTCAGAGCCCATCCAATCAGACCGTGCTGGGCCTCGGGCGACAAGTCCGGCGGATACGTTGCTGCCTGAGGCATGACCGCCAACTGCCGGGACCGATACCACGCGTACACTGTCAGGCTGGAGCCCGACCGGGGGCGGCGAATAAAACACGAATACGGCGACGAGCAGTGCGGTACAGGTGCCAACAGCCAACAGGCCCCACCACAAATGACGCGACCGCGCCATCGTGAGATCATGCATCTTAGGGTCGCTGGATATTGCTGAGGACGCCGAGCCATCCGGGTGCCGCGTTGCTCAGTTCACCGTTTTTAGCGAACGCGGCCGGCCCATCGGCCGCTCCCTGCAACTTCCACATGAACCAGGCGGTGGGATATCCGAGCAAGGGATAAACACCGAGATTGCACGACGCCGGGATACCGCCGCTCGCGCAACCAGGATTGCCCTCGATCTCGGTATGCCCGCCCAGCGCGATCATCCCCATCGCCTTGTCGACCGCATCAGACGTCGGCCCGTAATAGCCCAGATTGGTCGGCAGGCTTGAGATCACATCGACGTCGCCACCGACATAGAAAATGGAACCACGGGTAACCTTTGACAGCGCGCCAAGGTCGATCGAGCAGTTCGCGACCACGCAGACCGCGCGTAGTGGGGTTTCGATCGGCACATAGGTCTTGAACGCAGGATCGTTCCGCGAGAACAGCAACGCCGCGGTCGCCGCACCCTGCGAATGGCCTGCCAGACCGATATTGTCGGCGTCCACCTTCCCGTAGAAGACACTCCCCGGATCGCGGGACTGAGCGAGTAGGAAGTCCTTCGCGTCGGTGACCGTTTCGCCCTGCCCCGTCGAGCCATCGCGCGATCGAATGACGATGAAGCCCCAGCTCGCGAGATGGCGCAGGAAATAGGCATTCTTCTCCGCCGGGACCGTATCCGCCGTGCCGTTGGCGAAGACAATCACAGGATGACGAAAGCCGCTGGTCCGCCCCTTGAGAGGGTTGGCGCCGAGGTCAGTCGGATACCAGATGTCGCAAACATTGCCCTCGCGGTCGCAGGCGTGGGGCGAGACGGTTGTCGTCGTGGCCCATGGACCGTCCGCCGCATAATGTCGTTCGATCGGTCCCTTGGCGTCATACGTCGCAGCCGTTGCCGGCTGCATGAGCAGCATCGCGCTTATTGCGCCGAATATTGACCAACGCATCGTTCCGTCTCCTCGAAGAGTAGCGATCAGCTTCCGGCAGTTCCTGCTATTTCGTCAGCCAGCCGTGCGCGCCGAGCCAGGTAAGCAGCGCGGTGCTCCAGCCAGTGCTGGTCGTGCCCGCCTTGCCGTCGAAGCCGAAGCCATGGCCGCCATGTTCGTAGACGTGCAGTTCGACCGGCCGCCCGGCGCGACGCCAGCTGTCGGGTAGTCCATAGCCCTGCTTGCCGAACAGCTCGTCGTCGCTCGCCACAGCAACGAACAGCGGTGGTGCACCTGCGGCGACGGTCGTTGGTGCCATCGACGGATAGATGGCGGCGAACAGATCAGGCGTGGTGCCCGGTGCTGCGGTCTTTACCAGATCCACCCCCATAATCGCGCCGGCGGAAAAGCCGAGATAGGCGACGCGGCGTGGATCGACGCCCCATTTCCCCGCACGTGCCCGCACCAGCTTCACTGCCGCCTGCGCATCGGCGAGCGCCGGTGCAGGCGCCGGGATCACGGCACCGCCCTTCGCTCCAGCCATTGCGGCAGCTGCGAAGCGCGCCAGCGCGGCCTGTTTGAACGCGTCCAGTGAAGCCGGTGTCGCATCGAGACGGTATTTGAGAACAAAGGCAGCGATGCCATGATCTGCAAGCCAGCGTGCCGGCTTCATCGCCTCGGCCTCCATCGACTCCATCAGGAAACCGCCGCCGGGCGCGATAATGACCGCAGCCCCCGTCGCCTTTGCCTTGTCGGGCAGCACCGGGAGAAGTGTTGCGGTCGCGACGTTGCGGACCGTGGGGCGACCGGCGAGCGTGAACCAGCTTTCCGCCGGCATGCCGGGCACACCGCCAGTGCCCAGTGCAATCGCACCGGTTTGCGGGGGTGTCGCGATCGGTTCGACCGGGATGCCCTGCGCCGTCACCGCCGTGGGGAGGGCAAAGGCAAGGGCAGTGACGAACAGGCTGAAGCGGTTCACGGGCATGCTCCTAGAGTGAATGGTCAGCGCCACTGGCGCGCTGGCAGGCTGACAGTGACGACAGGTCCAAGATCGGTTGCCGAGCGCCCGAGCGCGAAGCCATAGCGTCCTGCCGGCATCGTCCAGCGTCCACCTTTGCTGTCGGCAAGTATGCGAGGTTCGATTTGCACCGTGACGTTCGCCGCAGCCGCTGGCTGCACGGCGACCTTCGTAAAGCCAGCGAGACGCAGCGTGCGTCCGGCAGGCGTCGAGACGAGGTAGAGTTGCGCGACATCGCTACCCGCGCGCGTGCCGGTGTTGCGGATCGTTACCGTCGCCTTTGGCTGCGTGCCCCCAGTGACCTTCATCGGGCCGGACTGGAACTGGGTGTAGCTGAGCCCGAAGCCGAACGGGAACAACGGCGTAGCATTTTTGCGCGCGAACCACCGGTAGCCGACGTCTGCGCCCTCGATATCGTAATCGATCGGATAGCGCGTGCCGGCCGCGGTTCCGGCGGCAAAGTCCCGGTCGATCATCCCGGCGTAGGGCAGCGCCGGGCGTGGCAGCTGGTCGAGCGATGCGGGAAAAGTGACGGGTAACCGACCAGATGGATTGCTATCGCCAAACAACGTTGCGGCGATCGCATCGCCACCACGCACGCCGCCATACCACGCCTCCATCACCGCACCTGTGCGATTAAGCCATGGCATCAGGACCGGCCCACCGGTTTCAAGAACGACGATCGTCTTAGGATTAGCGTTGGTCACCGCAGCGATCAGCGCGTCCTGCCCACCCGGCAGCGACAGATCCGGGACGTCTGCGCCTTCGGCCATCCACTGCGTCGCAAAGACGATCGTCACGTCCGCCGTTTTTGCTGCCGCAACAGCCTCCGCCGCATAGCGCCCGTCATGGAATGTCACCTTGGCGTTTGGCGCCAGCGCACGGATCGCGGCGAGTGGCGCGGTGCCATGATAGGTCTGGTTATTGTATTTCGCGAGCGGCCCCTCGCCTCCCATCGGCAGCGAGACGGACGGGCCACCAAGCGGTTGCACCTGCGTCGATCCGCCGCCCGACAGCACGCCCGCATCAGCATACCCACCGATCACCGCGATCGAGCGCACGTCCTTCGACAGCGGCAGCAACGCATTGGAGTTCCGCAGCAACACGATCCCTTCGTCGGCAACGCTTCGGGCAATGCCGGCATTCGCCGCAAAATCGATGTCGGCCTTGACCGGCGGATGCGTACTAAGCCCGACCGCGTAGATCGAACGCAAGATGCGCCGGTTCATGTCGGCGACGCGCGCGGCATACGCCGGATCGCGACCGGCCGCCTCGGCGAGTGGCACGCCGAAGAAGATCTTCTTGTCGATCTGCGCACCCGATTGCTGGTCCAGCCCGGCAAGAGCAAAATCGAGGGCACCAACCGCACCCCAATCAGACATGACGAAGCCGGGGTAGCGCCAATCATGCTTCAACACGCGGTTGAGCAGGTAGTCGCTGCCGCAGGCCGGCGCACCGTTGACGCGGTTATAGGCGCACATCACCGAGCCGGGTTGCCCACGGTCGATCGCGATCTCGAAGGCGAGCAGATCGCTCATGCGGAATGCATCGTCGCCAAGTTTACCGTCGACCGCGTGACGCCCCGTCTCCTGCGCATTGAGCGCAAAATGCTTTACCGTCGACAGCACGTGCTGCGACTGGACGCCGTCGATCGCGGCACCGCCGAGAAGCCCCGAATGAAGCGGATCCTCGCCAAAATATTCAAACGTCCGCCCGTTACGGGGATCGCGCATCAGATTGATGCCACCGCCAAGCAGCACATTGAACCCTTTAGCGCGCGCCTCGCCCGCAATCATCGCATTGCCGCGGCGGATCAGGCCCGGGTTCCACGTCGATCCCATTGCGGTCGCCGACGGCAGCGCGGTCGCCCCGTCCTTACGAAGATTGGCGATGTACGAGACGCCGAGACTCGCATCGGTCTCAACCAGCGCTGGCACGCCGAGCCGGGGGATCCCAGTGACGTAGCCAGCGCCCAGTATCGCCTCGGCAGGAATGCGAACGTTAGGGATCAACGGAATCGCCCAAAGGCCATGCGTCAGCACGGTCCGCTCATCGCCTTGCATGGCGCGTTCGGTAGCGGCTGCCCGCGTATCTGCTGCAGTCGGCTGCGCTATACCGCGTGACGGCCGCTCCTGTGCGAAGACACCTGCAGCACAGGTCATCAGTACGCCACCGAGCAGTACACACCGATAGGGCATCCTCATCATCACTTCTCCCCAACGCAGCATTTTGACTTACGTGCGTGCTTGACAGTATGTTTCTAACAGACAATGATCGTTGTCAAGCGGCAGGGACCGCTGGACGGGTGAGGATAACGACGATGCGTGGATTGGCACTGCTGGTGGGCTCGAGCATTCTGGCTTGGGCGGGAACGGCTCAGGCACAGACCGGAACTCAGGCAACGCAGAGCGGAGGAAGCGAGGCTTCGCAGAGTTCAGATCCGACCGGCACCGCCGAAGGCGACATCGTCGTGACGGCGCAGCGACGGACCGAGAATCTCCGCGACGTGCCGATTGCCATCACCGTCGTGAACGGCCAGTCGCTTCGCGAGACGGGGGCCAATCAGCTTGCCGACATTACCCAGCGTGCGCCTAGTCTGAACTTCACGGCGACGCCTGGTGTGCCGAACTTTGCAATCCGCGGCGTCGGCACCAACTCGTTCGACTACGGCATCGAGTCGGCCGTCGGCATAGCGGTAGACGACGTCAACATCACGCTGCCGCGCTACGTCCCGCTCAACTCGCTCGCCGATGTCGAACGTGTCGAGGTGCTGCGCGGGCCACAAGGGCTGTTGTTCGGCAAGAACACGACTGCAGGCCTCATTTCGATCTCCACCACCAAACCACAACTTGGTGAGTTCAGCAGCAGCGGCCGGGTCCAGGCGGGCAGCCGTGACCAGGTCCAGACGCAGGCCGTCGTCAACGTACCTATTGGCGACACCGCAGCGTTGCGTGTCGTTGGCGGCTATCAATACCAGAAGCCGTCGACGCAGCTTGTTGGACCAGGTCGTCTCGATCCAGTCCGCCGGTACTTCGGCACGGCCAAGCTGCTGTGGGAACCGACCGACCGGCTTTCGCTGTACGGAATCGTCGATTACCAGAACAATAGCGGGATCGAAGCCTATTCCACCATCCGCAAGTTCGGCGGCAACGATGCGACGCCGATCCCCGCCGCCTTCCGACCCTTCGCACCCGCCAACTTCGTGTTCACGCAGAACAGCGCACTCGGCGTTGTCGCCTCGCCGACCAATAACAAGACTGCGATCGGGAGCACCGACGTGCTCCGCGACGAACATAGCCTCGGGGCGCAATTCTCAGCGAGCTACGATGCAGGGCCGCTGACCGTCACCTCGGTCACGGCGTATCGCAACCTGCGCGCGCGCGCGAATAACGATGTCGATCAGACGCCGGTCGCGTTCTTCGACACGAATATCGCCAACTCGCAATCCCACCAGTTCTCGGAAGAACTACGTGTTGCCAATAATGGCCACGGCTTCGTCGACTACACGGCCGGGCTGTATTTCTTTAAACAGCATATCGACGCACAAATCCTGCAGGCAGGCACGTTCGGCGTGTTCCCCGCAAGCACGCCGGTCCGACTGTCGCCAGTCAATGGCCAGTCGAACTTCGACTATGGGACGAAGAGCTATGCAGGCTTTGCGCAGCTCACGTTCAACGTGACGCCGTCGCTCCACCTGATCGCGGGCGGCCGGTATACGCGCGACGAGATCGACTCCACGACAACCGTTACTGCCGTCTCGGGAGTCTGCAATCTCGTCACATTCCTGCTGAGTGGCGGACGGCGCTGTGTCGGTACTCTTGCCGCGCCGATCGTCGCCAACCGGAATGCCAACGGATTTTCGGCACGCGGTGGCATCGAATATTCGATCACACCGACCGCGAACGTCTATGCGACCTATACTCGCGGCTATAAGGGACCGGCGGTCAGCTCGGCTGCGGGTGTCGCGTTCAATGTCGATCCCGAGAAGGTCGACGCCTATGAGATCGGCGCCAAGTTTGACCTCGCCGACCGCCGGGTCAGCCTCAATCTCGCGGGTTTCATCAACAACTTCCGGGATTTCCAGGCTCAGGTCTTCGACCCCACGCTGAACGGTGGCCTGGGTACCTTCCGAACCGGTAATGCCAGCACGTTGAAGACGCGCGGCGTCGAGGCGGAGGCTGTCGTGCGACCACTGCGTGGTGTCAGCCTGTCGGGCGGTGTTACCTATCTCGACACCGAATACGGCGACTACAACGTGGCCTGCTATTTCGGCCAGACCGCTGCGCAGGGCTGTTCGCTGCCCGGACCCAGCTTCAATGCGGCAGGGTCCCCGCTTGTTGGAGCGTCGAAGTGGACGACAAGCCTTGCCGCCAATGTCGACCAGCCCATCAGCAACGACCTGAAGGTCTTCCTCAACGCGGACTGGCGCTACCGCAGCCGCTTCTACTACGCGATCAACGATCCCAGCACGATCCAGAACGGTTACTCGCTGGTCAATGCGACGATCGGCATCGGCGATATCGGCGACCATGCGCGCTTCAGCGTATTCGTCCGCAACCTGTTCGATAAGCGCTACGCCGCGGCGATCTATCCGGGCAACTTCTCGGTCGGGCAATATGTCCAGACATTGCCGGACAATGCCTTCCGCCGGATCGGCGGTGCCTTCGAGTGGCGCTTCTGAACGCAGGACCGCGTGTCGCTTGTCGGCACGCGGTCGATAGGTCAGTAGGGGGGCAGGAGTGACGATGAGCGAGACCAAGGTTGTAAGGCGCACGCAGGAACAACGCACCGCGGAAACGCGCGGCGCGCTGTTCGAGGCAGCGGTGGGCGCAATCAGCCGGCTGGGCTATAGTCGCGCAAGTAATGCTGAAATCGCCGACGAGGCGGGCGTCAGCCGAGGCGCGATCACGCATCACTTCACGACCCGGGCCGCATTCATTGCGGAAGTCGTACGATGGGTCTTCCAACAGGAAGTGGTCGCCTACCAGGACTTGCAACGTGAATGGGGTACCGGATCACGCGTATCGGACTGGCCTCAGATCTCGTGGGAGGTGCTTTCGCGGCCCTCCGGCGTCGCGGTTCTGGAGATCTTCGTCGCTTCGCGAAGCGATCCCGAGCTCGCCGCGCTGATAAAGCCGGTCCAGGCCGAGATCGAGGAACTGGCGGTGACCGCTTTTCTGGATCGTCTCGGCGCCAAGGTCCGCGACACAACCGCCATCCGGCTGGTCGTCTGGGCGATGCACGGCATGTCGATAGGTCGTGATTTCATCGACGATCCCAACGCGATGCGAAATTCCGTGATTCTACTTTCGAACATGCTTGAGCGCCTCGCACCCAACGGCACGCTCGAGGAATTGCTGGGCTCCCCTCCCCCATCGTAACGCTCACAGGCAATCATCACGGTCCGCGTCCGAGCAGCCGCCAGTAAGCGACTGGCATGATCCGCTCGATCATCGCGACAATCTTTGCGTCCCGTCCGACCAGCACCCGGGCTCGCCGCTGCTCGATCCCGGTGACAATGATCTCGCCGGCCTGTTCGGGGCTGAGCTTCAGCGCCTTCGAAAAATGCGCTTGCTGCCGCTTACGCTCTTCGATCCCGACGGCAGCACCAGCGCGGGCGTTGGTGGCGATCCCGGTCTTCACACCGCCTGGATGCACCACGGTCACACCAACCGTCGAATGTGCTGCGATCAGTTCGTGGCGCAGAGCTTCCGAGAAGCCGCGTACGGCAAACTTCGCGGCGGCATAAGCGCTCTGTCCTGGTGGTGCGATGATTCCGAACAGGCTGGAAAGGTTGACCAGCTGTGCCTGCTCACGCTGCTGTAGCAGCGGCAGGAACGCGCGTGACATGCGGACGACGCCGTGCAGGTTGATGTCCAAGAGCCAGTCGAACTCCGCCTCGGTGAGCTGTGCGAAGGAACCACTCAGGGCGACACCAGCATTGTTGACGACCACGTCGACCTGCCCGTGCGCGGCCAGAACCATAGCCGGAAAGGCGGCGACAGCATCGCGGTCCGCAACATCGAGCCTGTGACGGCTGACGCGGACGCTGTTGCCGATCAATGCGGCGGTTTCAGCCAGCCCGTCCTCATTGACGTCGGCCAGCGCGACGTGACAGCCACGCACGGCCAACGATCGCGCGATCGCACGACCTATCCCACCCGCAGCACCGGTCACTACAGCGACCTTGCCGACAAGCTCCATCCGGGCGCTCATGCCGCTTTCTCTGTAGCCAAATCACGTCGCCCAAAGCGCAGAACACCGTCGTCGATACGGCCAGTACGAAACGCCAACAGGTCGCGGAGATAGTTCTGCTTCACCTTCCACGGCGCGCTCGCGCCTTGTCGAGGAAGGAGGTCTGCCGCCCGCTGCACATACCCGGAGCTCAGGTCGAGGATCGGTTCGTCGCCCGCAGTCGATGACGGTGCGACGGGCACGACGGTGTCCATCTTGCGCCGATCCATATGATCGAGCAGGCGGCGGACGAACTGCGACGTCAGGTCGCATTTGAGCGTCCAGGACGCATTGGTGTAGCCGATCGCGAAAGCGAGATTGGACACACCGTCTAGCATCGCCCCCTTGTAAAGCAGCCGCTTGCCCGGATCGACAAGGGTGCCATCGACGGTCAATCGTGCGCCGCCCATGAGCTGCACCTTGAGCCCCGTCGCGGTCACGACGATGTCGGCGGGGATGGCCTCGCCGCTCTTCAACTGGAGACCGTCACGCGTGAACTGCGCGATCTCGTCGGTCGCGATCGACGCCCGCCCGTTGCGCAGTACCTTGAACAGATCGCCGTCAGGGACGAGGCACAGCCGCTGGTCCCACGGGTGGTAGCGCGGCGTCAGGTGAGTGGCGATGTCGAAGTCCGGCCCCAGCATCGCGCGCTGCTGTTGCCTAATCTTCTGCTTCAAGACATGTGGTTTGCGCCGCGACACACCGTAGACGAAGATGCCGTAGCCGATATTCTTCCACCGCACCGCCGCCTCCGCCACCTTGCCAGGCAGCCAGCGGCGCAACGTCTCGGCGCGATCGTCGCGTGACGGTCGCGAGACGATATATGTCGGCGATCGCTGCAGCATCGTAACATGCGCGGCGCCCTGATCGACCATTGCCGGAACCAGCGTCACCGCGGTCGCACCAGAACCCACGACCACGACGTCCTTGCCTGCGACCGAAAGGTCGTCAGGCCAGAATTGCGGGTGGACGACCTGTCCCGCGAACGCCTCCATTCCCGGCCAGGTCGGCGCATGCCCCGCGGCATAGTCGTAATAGCCAGAACACAGGAACAGGAAGCGACAGGTCAGCTGGGCCGCGATGCCATCGACGGTATACGACACGATCCACAGCGCGTCCGCCGAGGACCAGTCTGCATTGGTCACCCGGTGACGCAGTCGCACCTTGGCGTCGATGTCGAACTCTGCCGCAGTGTCGCGGATATAGTCGCGGATGTCCTCGCCCGCGGCGATCGCTTTCTCACCTCGCCACGGACGGAATGGGAAGCCCAGCGTCGTCATGTCCGAATCCGAGCGAATGCCCGGATAGCGGAACAGATCCCACGTGCCGCCGATCGCATCGCGCCCCTCGAAAATCGCCCAGCTTCGCGTGGCATTGCCAGTCTTCAACCAGAACGCGGCGTCGATCCCCGACAGACCGGCGCCTACCACCAGCACGTCCAAGTGCTCCATACAGGCCATGTTCACTCCCACCATATTCACGAGCTAGAATGACAATGCTTGTTGTCATTGTCAATATCGCTACTCTGCTGGAATGACGGCAATAACGAAACGGTGGACCGGGCAGACGCTTGACGCTCGACGGGCTGAGCGGCGGACAATGCTAATACAAGCCGCTGTGCGCTTGTATGGCTCGCAGGGATTCCACAGCACGGGCGTCCGCGCGATCTGTCGCGAGGCAGGCCTTACCGAACGCTATTTTTACGAAAGTTTTGCGCATGGGGAGGCGCTGCTACTCGCCGCGTTCGATGAGGTGATCGCCGCAGTGTTGACGCAGATCGTTGCGGCCGACGATCCCACTCTACCGACTGAAGATCGTACCCGACGGATGCTAGGCGCATATTTCGCGACGCTACGCGCTAATCCCACCACGGCACGCGTGTTCCTTGTTGAAATCGTCGGCGTAGATCCGTTGATCGACGAGGCAATTCGCCGTTCGATGCATGACCTCTCCGAACCGCTCTTTGCGGCCCTCGATCCTGATGATCGCGGCCCCGTCAAAGTCAATGCGATGCTCCGACGCGGTGTCGAAGGAGGGCTGTTACACATTGCCCTCGCCTGGGGCGCCGAGAACTATAAGCGCCCATTGGAGGAGGTTGTCGCCGCGGCGTGGATACTATGCGTGACGGCACGGCCGAACGACTAACGTGCGCAGTTGAAAAACTACGATTTGACGATGAATTCAGCCACAACCGGACAAGCGCTGGTCATCACTCTTGGGGGCAATAGTGAAATGCAAATACGGGTAGCCGATCCAAAAGCAACATACGTCACGGATCTACTGGACCATCACCTGCGAGAGTTGCAGGGCGTAATGGCCGATCACGCCTTTGCACTTGATGCGTCCGGCCTTTCGGCAGCTAGCGTCACCTTCTGGACGGCATGGAACGACAAAACCCTGGTCGGGTTCGGCGCGCTAAAGGAACTGGACTGCGCACATGGCGAGCTGAAATCCATGCGGGTGGCCCCGGCCGCACGTGGCACAGGGGTAGGACGAGCGATGCTTGAGCATATTATCGCGGAAGCTCGCGGACGGGGCTACACACGGTTGAGCCTTGAAACTGGAACCGCCGCACTACACGCGCCGGCCATATCACTTTACCGTAGTGCCGGGTTCGCACCGTGCGGTGCGTTCGCTGATTATTCGGTCAGCCCCCACAATCAGTTCTTTCAGCTGGCTCTTCGTAGCGTAGCTCCTGATCTTTGAGCCAATGCGCCCTACCCTTCGGCTTCCGGAAGGACGACCCAGTTCCGGCCACGTCGCCCACCAAAGCGCTATTAAGAAGCGGACATCGACTCAACAGCCGACGCGAAGCAGTGTTACGCTCCATAATATGGTTCGATCTCATCCAACCGGAGCGTGAGCACTCTGCTGGGCAAATGAATATTTAGCCTCTGCCGTTCACCTTCGTTGAAACGAAGGGCCTTATTCAACAAGTCTCGGATGGCTCCGCGACCGACGACTCTGTCGCCGCCAAGCCAACCACTGCCGAGCGCAATCTCAGGTGCCAGGATGAGAAGGCCATAGTCGTCAGGTGCGAGATGCTCGGTTGTGACCATGGTGTCCCTTGGCGTGATCGCGGCTTGCTTCTTATACTGAGGATCAGTGCTTGGCGACTGGGCGGCGCTGATCCGGCTGCGGTCATTCACGGGCCTGAACCGGATCAACAGAGGGCACGCCTGTTTACAATCGAACAGGCGTGCCGCGTCAGTTTTTCATCACCAAGCTACCGTACCATCAGCGTCGAAGAAGCCACCGGTGGGTCCATCGTCAGGTAGAGTAGCTAGTCGAATACCGATCGCAGCTCCCTGCTCCGGAGTGCGCGAGCCTGTGTGCTGGTTCAGGTCGGTCGCGGTATAGCCCGGGCAGCCGGCATTAACCTTGAAGCCAAGCGGCGCGAGATCCTTGGCGAAAGCCACTGTCACCGCATTCAACGCCGACTTCGAGCTGTTGTAGCCGAGCAGATTGACCTCAGCCATCGGCGCGTCGAAGTCCGATGCCCAGGCAAGCGAGCCCAGGCTGCTGCTGATCATGACGATCCTCGGCTCGGACGCCTTCTTTAGCAAGGGTAGGAAAGCCTGCGTTGTTCGGATCACGCCAAAGACATTGACGTCGTAGATTGCATGAACATCCGTGATCCTCTCTTCGCTAGGCGGTCCCCAGCCAATTGAGATGCCAGCGTTGTTCACTAGAACGTCGAGCTGGTCGACTTCGCGTCCCAGAGTTTCTGCGGCCGCGGCGACGCTCCGATCGTCTGTTACGTCTAGCGGCAGGAAGCGGGCATCCAAGTCGTCGCGGCGTAGTGCCTCAGCAGCCGCCTCGCCGCGGCTCTCGTTCCGGCTACCGATCCAGACCGTGTAGCCAATCCTGCCGAGTCCGCGCGCTATCTCCAGGCCGATGCCCTTGTTTGCTCCTGTCACGAGTGCTGTTTTCTTGTGGGTCATGCCTATTCCTTTATCTGGTGCTCCCAAGATGGACGCCGCGGCTATCTGCGCATGCGTGATCGCCGCGAGTACTTGCCCGATCCGATCAAGGACGCTTGTCTGAAGCGACGTGACCGCTCATCTTCGTCGCATGCACGACACGCTTACAGAACTGCGCGGTATCGTCAGCCGCCATACACCTGGCCGATATCAGTCAACCGTGTTGCCACGAGTCGCGCTGTACAAGGACCGCGCCGCGCCACAGCCGGTATCAGGCGTTTACCAGCCGATGATGGCGTTGATCCTAAGCGGCGCAAAGGAGATCGCGATCGGCGACCGCCGGCTTCGGTATGATCCGGCCAGCTATTTTATCGCTACAGTCGAGCTACCCGCGTCCGGCTGCGTCAAACTCGATCAGCCAAACGAGCAGTATCTTGCAGTCAGCCTCGACCTCGACAGTGACCAGCTTGCATCCGTTCTTAGCGAGGCGGACGTGTCCTTGCCTACAGCCGAACCCGCGTTTGCAGTGAACCCGGTCACGTCGGAGCTGCTTGACGCGTGGCTACGTCTCTTACGGCTTCTCGATGCGCCAAAGGATATTGCCGTGTTGGCCCCGCTTTGCGAGCGAGAGATCCTCTATCGTCTACTTCAGGGTCCGCAGGGGGCAATCGTCCGGCAGATCGCGCGCGCTGACAGCCGGCTTTCGCAGGTACGCCGGGCGATTGCACTGATCCGCGATCAGTTCGATAGGCCGTTGCGCGTTGAGGCGCTGGCTGACGTGGCCGGCATGAGCCCGGCTTCGTTACACCGGCATTTTCGCACAGCAACGGCGATGAGCCCGCTGCAGTACCAGAAGAGCCTGCGGCTTCAGGAGGCTCGTCGGCTGATCCTGGCCGGCCGCGACGTCGCCGCAGCTGGCTTTGCGGTGGGCTACGAAAGCGCATCGCAATTTAGTCGGGAGTACGCCCGCCTGTTCGGCTCCCCGCCGTCCCGTGATGCAAAAAGCACTAAGCTAACGGGCGAAAGCAACCGAGCCCTAGCTGCCTAAACGATGACGACTTGACCCAGAACCGGACGTTCACGCCCCTTCCCTCGCTTCCCAACTTCAGACGTTGGTTCATCTTTGCGAATGACCGATTTTGAAGCCCGTCTATCCGCTCGCGAATGTCATGATGGGAAGGAAAGCGGACTGGCGGCTTTCGCGAGGGCGGGTGGCGATAGCCGACATTGGGCAGCTACCGCCTTTCCCCAAAAGGATCGAGTTTCAGGAATGTCCGGGCTTGGTGGTTAGAGGACGTCGGGGATAGAACGCCAATATGAACCGCTATTCCAAAATTAAACTCTCGCTTCTGCGCGACATCGGATGGAGGCTATGGGACCCGATAGGCTTGGGATTGCCGGGAGACGGTTGGCCGAAAGATTGCGTGGACGAATACGACAGTTACCTCCTCCATGTTGTCGGGATGCTAAATCAGGGGAGGTCCAATCAAGAAGCAGTAGCATATCTAGATTGGGCGGGAGCCGAGCATATGGGCATGGGGCCGTCCACGGTCACTGCACATCAAGCATGTATTGCGACGGTCGAAGCCATCGTTGCCTATCTCCAGACATTGCCAGAAGACCCTCTCAGCGTCCGCTAATGCGTGCTTTCCACCCTTCCTGATTAGGATGGTGTTTCAAGAATCTCAGGCTTCGCTGGCATAGGTGCTAGTAGCGAACCATCGGTGCATTGCGCATGACAAGAGAAAGGACGGCAATGCGCTACGCCTATAGAGAGGAAAATGTCGATTACGTCGCCGATCTGACATTTGACGCTCTCAGCTATGAGGAGAGTAACGACAAGAAGCTGTCGCGTCCTCCCAGCAGGGTGCGCCTCGGCTTGCGACAGAAACGCGCTGATTTTGCCAAGATCATCGAACTCGGTGACGTGTCCGTACCCGGTGCGCCGTGGTTCAATGCACGGATTATGGTACTGATGGATGAAACCCTGTTCGTAGGCGTCGATGACGGTCTGCTACTGATAGATGCCGCAACGGCCAACATTTTGAAGCGCATCCGAACTGGCAATACGGAAGTATCGGAGATCTTACCTGATTTTGATCGCCGCCGGGTCTATGTCGTCAATGAGTCGTACGGATTTGTTGCGGAGGACAACGCTTCAAATGTCGCAGCGTACGAACATAACGGCAGGCTCGCCTGGCGCGCACCGATGGCGGTTGAAGAGTGGTCGGACGCGAAAGGCTACTCCCAGATCATAGCGTTAGATCAGGCGGTGCTCGAAGTGACGACATGGACCGGGCGTTGCCACGTGAATGCCGAGGACGGTCGCGTGGTCAACTGCTGGTTCACGAAGGGAATGTAGGAGCTTCTCAGCGTTCCCAAAAACGAGCCGGACATGGGAACGGCGGGCAACAGTTGCGAGTGAACTGCCCCCGCCGCAAGCCGCTTTCCCAAAAACCGTTCTCAAAACGTTTTCTCGAAATGGCGTCATCTTGGCGGGGTTATGGGAATGACAGGTACGTTCTTTAGCCGGGCGAACTCGAACGGCGCTGACTGCTGGTTGGACGAGCGAGCAGGATACGGCGGAAGCTGAACGAACGACCGCTCTGGGGCAAGCGCTGCGCCCAGCTAACCGGCGACAGGTGGGCGCCAGCCGCCAGGCCGCTATCGGGCTGGCAAGACACATACCCCGCCATTCAAGCACCCTTGCCCGCTTCTCAACTTCAGACACTCGTTCATGTCCAAGGCGGAGGTAATCCTGAATACTCAGTGGTGCCTCCGCGTCGTCGCATTACAAGGCGATACCCGGTCCGAGGATCGCAACAAACGCTACCGTCCCGACGATAGCAGCCACGCGCAGCAACCAACTTGGCGAAAGCGTAATCGCCGATGCGGCAGCCGTTGGCTTAACGAACCGCCCCATGCTCAACAGGCCGGCATTACCGCCGAGTGCGACCCCAATCGACGCGCCGATCGTAGACCGCCAATCACTACCCGCTGCCAGCGCCGCAGCCAGCGAGATCACCCCTGTCGTCATCCACACAATGACCGCACACCGCCGTGCCTGCGCCGCCACACCTTCACTGTCGAGCACGCGCGACAGCATTCCCGCAGCGAGGCGGACGACGGCATAGTAACCTGCGATGCCGACGACCGCGAGCGCAACACGCGCGAGAACAGGATCGGTCACCCCCGCCATCACTCCGTGCCCGTTCCAATCACCGATGCCGAAGACTGCGGAGAAGACGAGATAGCCGAAGCTGGTCAATCCGTTGAGTGCGAACACGATCCAACCGGCGAGCCGCCCCCTCAGCGAGCCGCTTCCTCGCCAGACGAGCCAGCCAAGAGCGGCGAGGATGACGTTGACCGCGGTTCCAGCGCCTGCGACGATCCGCCCGCCCCACAGCGACATTGCTTGTGAATTGCATCCGAAGTGAAAGGTGCTCCAGTTCGTTGGATCGCCCCCCATTGCAGAGCACGTGAGGCCGTGCCCCATCCCCTCGTGTAGCGTGGCTGCCGCGACCCACGCCAGCGCCGCCAATGCGACGACGTCCGCGAGTGGCGCGCGCGGATCGGTAGACGACCGCGGCGTCATGCCCGCACCGTCGTAGCGGTCAGGCGTGTCCGCACTAGCCAGCCACCGGCGCCGAACAACGCGAGGTTCAACGCGATCATCAGGGGCCAGTGACTTCGCGGGTCGCTAATCCGGCTTATACCTAGCATTGGGTTGACCAGCAGTTCGGTGACGAACGCCATCCACAGGCCGACATAGTTCATTGCCATCCGTCGCTGGTGAGTGACAAGATCATCAGGCTCGCGCGTCCGGCGCCAACGACGTAGCGCAAGCAGCCCCATCGCCAACGTCGCGAGATTGACGAGCGCGATAACGTGTAAGACGTTGGGCCGCCCCGTGAGGTCGTACATCGACAATGCAGTACCGTTGATCGCGAGGATCGCGGCGGCATAGACTCTGCCAACGTGCTTGTGCCGCGCTGTCCCCTTAGGCACCATCAACACGACTGCGCCGCTGACTAACGCCACGCTTCCCATCGCGACATGCGCCGCGCCGATTGCCGATATCCCACCCATCGTCCGTTCCCTATCCCCGATACAGGACCGGTGATGGTTGGCGGATCGCGGTTCGGTAAGGTGTGATTGCGCCGGATAGGCACAGATTTCGCGAAACGGGTTTGGCGTTACGCGAGTTCGCCGCGCTCCAGCCAACCACGCGCTCGACACAGCGCGACGCTTGTCTCGCTGACGGGCACGCGCGACCCGTCGGCGAGGTGAAGCGACCAGCGCCGCCCGGTTCGCTCACTGCCCGTAATGGCGGAGTCTGCGACCCAAGCTCCCCGGTGGACCTGCGCACCCTGCACGTCGGCGAGGTCGCCGACTGCATCGCGGAAGCGATAGTGCACCAGCAACGTCCCCCCACCGCGCACTGCGAGGCGGCAGTAATGATCTTCGGCGCGAACCGACAGCAGGTCTGCCGGGTCTATGCCTGCGCGGGCTAGAATGCCGAAACTCGTGGTCGGCGTCGCTGGCGAGCAAGCACTGTCTTCTACGTCGCTGTCTTGCCTGGCCAGGGTATGCCGTGCCCGCGTGGCGCGGAGCAGGACCATGACGAAGCCCGTCACCAGCAGACCATAGACGAACGGTTTCCAGTCGACCGAGGCGTCGGCCCGCCCCATCAGGCGGTAGAGCAGCGGTACCTCGATCGCGAGCAGCAAGTTAAGGAGAAGGGCCCCCAGCGCCATCCGGCCGGGGTCGTCACGCTTGCCCGGCAGGGATCGTCGCCAGGCAAACCAGCCGAGCATGTTTACGCCGACAAGTGCGCCCCAGAAAGCGAGCGCGAGCACAGATCCGAACGCCGTAGAGACGCCAAAGGCGTCGACGATCGTAAGGATGATTGTGATGCCTAACCAGATCACCGGTGGCATTGCGCCCGGCGCCGCAACGGTCGCAAATCGTATCCTGCCGGAGCCTGTCACTATAATTCTACATCCCGGATGGCCTATGAACACCGTTTAGGTGGCCCATTCAGTTACGTCGATGGCCTCGCCACGCCCCCGGTTGGGCAGCAGGTCCAGTGTCCGGTAGGCGGGTTCCGGTAACAGGCTCCCTCCAATCCGGTCAGGTTGCTCTCTCCCGCATTGGGAGCCGCCAGCAACGCTTCCCTGACCGCCCTTGCTGTATTAGGTGAGTGTCACAGCTATACCGAAGGGTCAAAAATGCGTTGGTTGTCAAGGTTCCTAGTAACGATCGTGGCGGTATCAGGCGTGTCGGTCGCGGTGGCGCAGACGTACCGCCCCTTCGACACAAGCCGGTTGAAGGGACCGCGGTCTGGACCGCAGAACCAGCTGCTCGTGCTTGGGAGCACGCACCTTTCTGGCATGCCTGCAACGTTCCGACCTAAACAACTCGGTCCGGTCCTCGACAAACTGGCGGCGTGGCGTCCTCAGGCGATCGCCATCGAGGCGGTGTCTGGGTCTCAGTGCGATTTTATGCGGCACTACCCTGATCGCTACAAAGACAGCGTCGAAAGCTACTGCTGGGACCCGGTCCCCGCCGCTAAAGCTACTGGGCTGGACGTGCCAGCGGCAACGGCCGCCTGGAACCGGCTGCTCGCGACCTGGCCCGCAGCACCTTTGCCTGCCGATCGACGTCGCCTCGCCGCCGTGTTCCTTGCCGGCGGCGAGAGCGCCTGCGCGCTCGTTCAGTGGCTTCGCCTCCCTGAGAACGAGCGTCACGCCGGTGAGGGCCTTGATACTGTATTAGTCGCGAGGCTCGAACGCCTCCGCACTCGGAATGACGAGAGCCTGCTAATCGCAGCCGCCTTGGCTGCCCGGCTCGGGCTTGAGCGCGTGTACGCGATGGACGATCACACTGCCGACGCGCCGGTTGCCGACGAGAAAGGCTACGAAGCTGTCATCGCTAAAGCGTGGGACAACGCCGCCATGGCCAAGCGCAAGGCAAGAGATGCGGCGCTGACCGCCCGGCTCGGGCAGCCCGACGCGATGCTTGCTATGTACCGTGACTTCAATCGGGCTGACCAAGCGAAGCTCATATTCACTAGCGACTTCGGCGCTGCCTTAGCAGAGCCGTCGGCAGACCGTTTTGGCCGTGGCTATGTCGGCTATTGGGAAACACGCAACCTACGCATGGCCTCGAACATACGTGACATGTTTGCGATGCAACCAGGTGTCCGCGGCCTTGTCGTCGTTGGCGCCTCGCATAAACCATACCTTGAACGATACCTTGACCAAATGCACGACATGACGGTCATCGACGCCGAGGATGTGCTTCGCTGAACCGCGCGCCTTGATTGCTGGTAGGTGGCCGCAATACGAAAGGTCGCGAGGTCATGATCAACCTCAGGACCCATAAAGCGACATTCAGAGCGAGCTTACCCTCTCCCAACTCCGGTCCTTCGTTCACCTCGGCAAAGCAGATGGTGTGGGGGTTTTAGCTGAGTCGCCTGAACCGCACGGGGCGGTCGATCTCCGTTGTCCAATCTAGCGGCATCACACGGCTTTCGCCGGTCTCCAACTTGTCGAGCCGCTTGACGAATCAAGCTCTGATCGCGACGGAAGGACATGCCGTCCGAGACGACGTTGAATGCTAAGAACCTCGCCGCCCTTGGAGCCGAGCGCTTGGCGGAGCTGTTGCTCGATGTAACCGCCGGTGACGCGGTGGCCAAGCGCAGGTTGCGGCTCGAGCTGGCGAGCTGCGGAGGCGGTAACGTCACGAGCGAGATCCGCAAACGGCTGATCTCCATCGCTAAGTCGCGCTCGTTCGTCGACTGGCGCAAGGTTAAGGAACTCGCTCGCGACCTCGCGGCGCAGCGCGAGGCCATCGCAGTCCACGTCGCGGCGACGAACCCCGATCAGGCGTTCGACCTTCTTTGGCGCATGCTGGAGATGGCTCCCTCGCTCTACGAGCGGTGCGACGATAGCAACGGCACGATCGGCAGTATCATCGCAGATGCGCGGGAAGATCTCGGCGCTATCGCCGTTGAAGCCCGACAGCCAGTGGGCGCCTTGGCAGATCGGGTGTTCGCGGCTGTCTGCGCGAACGACTATGGCCAGTTTGACGAGCTGATCAGCCTGACAGCGCAGGCGCTTGGGGCTGATGGGCTGAGCCGGCTCAAGGCGCAGTTCGAGGAGCTGGAGGCGAACGCACCCACGGGCGCAGGCGGCGAACGCAGGGTAATCGGTTTGAGTACACGCGGGCTGATCTACCAAGACGATTACGAGCGCGGTTATCGTGGACGTCTCGTCCGCTCGGCGATGACCGAGATCGCCGATGCGCTCGGCGACGTCGATGGGTTCGTGAGCCGCTATTCGGAAGCAGAGCGGGCCAACCCCGCAATTGCGGCAGCGATTGCGGAGCGGCTGCTGGCCGCCGATCGCAGCCAGGAGGCACTAGTGACGCTTGACGAAGCGGACAGTGCCTTCCGACAGGGCGGCTACTGGCCCAACTGGCAGCGTGCGCGGATCGAGGTGCTCGACGCACTAGGGCGCTCCAGTGACGCCCAGGAAGAACGCTGGCAGGCGTTCGAGCGTGGTCTCGATGCGGGATACCTCCGGGCGCACCTCAAACGGCTGCCGGACTTCGACGACATAGAAGCAGAGGAGCGGGCGCTCGGCGTCGTCTCACGCCATCCATCCGTTCACCAAGCACTCGCCTTCCTGATCGACTGGCCCGCTCTCGACCGTGCCGCCAGCCTCATCGTGACGCGGATCGACGAACTTGATGGCAACGATTATGGTCTGCTAACCCCGGCAGCCGACGCGCTTGAGCAGCGACATCCGCTCGCTGCTACGCTTGTGCTCAGGGCGATGATCGATCTGTCGCTAGATGCCGCCAAGTACAAGCGCTACGGCCACGCCGCCCGCCATCTCCGGGCTTGCGAGCATCTTGCCCGGCGCATCGACAATTTTGCGGGGCATTCAACCCACGCTAATTATGTAGAAGACCTCAAACGGCGTCACCCACGAAAAAGCGGTTTCTGGGATGTATGACCGAACCGTGCAACGCGGCATGACGCCGCGCCAGCACGAACAAAAACTGACCAGGCCACGTTGACCCACAAGGAGACGTCCCCGCCCCCTTCCCAGCTTCGGCCGCTCGTTCATCCCGGCGTTACGACCGCTTTGGGAGCCTGACCCTGCGAAATCGAATGTCGTGACAGGGCAATAGTTTAAGGAGCAGGCTGTCCAGGTCGAAGTTTTGTGTGCGATGAGCTTCCGACGGCTTTTGCGAGAGGCTCACGCACGGGATGAGCGGCGACGCTACGTCGAACCGTAGGTGCCAATCCGGATTCCTCGTTCCACAGAACCAGGATTGTAGCGATCGGTGCGGCGGTGAGGATCAGCAGGAAAAGGCCCATCAGCCATTCGTTGGGCTGTAGCGGCTGCGAGAAGCCACCGCTGGGCTGCATCGACGGGCTAGGTCGCAACGGGCGCCTGCCGGCTTTCCTAGGGTGAAACGGGCGGTCCGCGGTCGCTCGGTGGGCAGACGGCCTGATCTGCGACCGATCATAGGCGGCGCGTGCTTCCTTCTTCCCCAAAACGGAATACGCCTCGTTGATCTCTTTCGCACGAGCAGAGACATCCGCACCATGATTGGCATCGGGGTGATATTGACGGAGAAGCGCTTTCCACGCGGCGTGAATAGTTTCGCGACTTGCCGTCGAGCGCACACCTAAAACAGAATAATAGTCGGGTGAGAGAGCCATCTAACTGTTACTTGCGGCGAAAACGCGAAAAAGGAAGGTCCGCCTAGGCAACTGCCAGCGGCTCAGGCGCTAACGTCGCGAAAAACAGGCGTTCAAGCCTTATAATTCCATCCTGGCTAAGCTGAATGTATCCCAAATTACTGACCGGGATTTCTACGAGGCCACGATGAACCAGAGCTTTTAACCATCGATCCATAGATTGTTCTGGAATATTAATTAATTTTGCGACTTGTGAAGCTGTCACCACACGACCTTCCGCCTCTGCCAGATACATGTGAAGTAGAATCAGGCCCACATGATCGCTAAAAAGATCTTTTCCTAACTCGATGAGCCGCGCGTCATAAACATGCTTGACCCGAAGGGCTGCTTTCCAAAGCCGTGACGGTGACGGTTCCTGCCTCCCGTCAATCCAAGACAATGTCGTTATCAAACGTCCTTCGTCGCCGAACTTGGATACCAACAGATCCGCTTTTATAAGGCTGCCATCGGGACGTACATATGCTTTGCGCAGATGGGTGGGAGCGGCCTTATCTATCAGCCCCGTAAGCATTTTACTGCTTCTGGAGAGATCAGCAGGAGCGGTAATAGCTTTGTATGATATACCAATTAACCGATCAGGCCTGCGCTGAACCAGTCGACAGAACCCGTCATCAAAATCTAGAATGATCCCTGCCATGCTGGATACACAATGAGCGACGGGCATTCAGCGCCTTTCGAATAATTTAAGTTAATTTTCTCAAGGTTTGCGAGATCGGCTTACTTCGTATGCTTGGCACGTGACTGCTGCTGGTTGTTACCCCCCCCATCTAGCACAACTAAAAGACGATCGAAAACGCACAAAGATGCTGGGGTTCGATGCTGTTGGCAATCGACCGCGGTGAGACCCTTTGCCGCTTGCGTCAAAGCGTGGGCGGAGGTGAACGCTCAGGTGCTCGGTAGCGTGAGAAACTCAGCGTTTGCCGTGAGCAAGCGACTGGTTTAACTACCACTCGCTGGGTCGGAGTTTCACGTGAGCCATATCAGTACGGCAGTCGAGTATGCACTCCATACCCTGCTCTACATCATTGACTTGCCTGACGACGCAGCGGCGCCAAGTTCCAAGGATCTGGCTACGCTGCGCGCACTGCCAGTGAAGTTCATGGCAGGCGTGACGACCAAGCTTAACAAGGCGGGGATAGTCGTCGCGACCGAGGGTATGCGGGGCGGCATTCGCCTCGCCCGATCGGCTGAAGAAATATCGTTTTATGACGTCGTGGTCGCAGTCGACGGCCAAAAAACGCTCTTCGACTGCCGCAATGTTAGGCATGCATGCCCCTTGTACGGTCAAACGCCCCCTGCCTGGGCGACGTCCGGCGTATGCGGGATCCACGCCGTGATGCTGGAAGCCGACGCGCGGATGAAGGATGTTCTGAAAGCGAGAACACTTCGCGACATGGCTGATCATGCCGCCACGCGGGTTCCCGCGGAGTTTCGGGAAGAAACCCGAATATGGCTGGAAAACAGATCTCAAACGAGGCGGCGAACATCGAGTTCGCCAGAGGGCATCGCGAAATCTGCTGAGATGACGGAGGTAAAAATATGCCAGAAGTGAAAGCCCGTTTGCAGCAGCTGGCCTTGATCGAGCAAGCCGCCCAGAACGCCGTTTATATTGCTGATCAATGCAATGAGCTTTTGATTGGTATTCGAGCGGATGAATGCCTTCAGACTGTTCGTGATCGCATCGCTGAAATTTCCGAGCAAGGCCGACTGTAGAGGCGTTCTGATGCTATCTTGGCTTGAAGACCCACAAGACGACATTCAGCAGTCGTTATGCGTTCCCCAACTTCAGACATTCGTTCATCCCCGCGCGACCTGATATTGGCGAACGATCGTCCGTCAGGGATGTCGTGAATGGGAAGGATAGCAGACTGACAGCTTCCGGCTAAGAGCCCGGCTTATAAGTGCTCTAACTCAGGAACAAGTTGGCTCCTTTGCATTATTTGAAGGTAGGTTAGCTTTGGCGTTTTGGTGCATCGAATGGCTTGAAGGTTGCTACGAGCAAACTGAGACAGGTGCCTTCTCATCGTTTTGAATACCAATGCCGGAGGTGTCACGATCATCTCTGACAGCGAACGACGCAATTTCTGAGATAGTCGCGGAGGGAGACCATAACGTCGATATTAGAGGTTGATAGATTACAGCCAACTCGACGAATATAACCGGTCCCGTGCTCGTCGCTGTCACTTTACCGTTCGGAGGACCCATTCCCTTGACAGCTGTACCAGATGAGCCATCCCCTTGATTACCGTAATGAGATGCAAAGACCATTTTTCCATAGCATCGCTGCCACTGTATCCACTGCCCGCCGCCCTTATTGACGGTAAGTCCGGACAGTATGACTTTGCCCTTGTTTTTAATATCCATATTTCCGCCTTGGAGGGAGGCGCCCACGAAGAGGTCGTTTATCTGCGCCTCGGTTATCGGCCTGTTCCGCAAGACCTCCTGAACCCCAATGCGGGAGGCATTATCGGCAACCTGTAAAGCAAGCTGACTAACTCGTTGTCGAGTAAGCGCGTAATTTGCTAATTCAGCTCCGTAAAAAATTAACGTAAGGAGGACAGGCAAGATGATCGCAAACTCTGCAAGAGCCAGCCCCTGCTGGTTCCGTAAGAAAGATTTACGCATAGCGCATTGAAACCACATCACGAACACGTTCTCATCGGTGCAGCTGCTTGATCGTTCGACGGTTGGTTCCGTAGCAGGGTGCTAGAGGTAACTCTCATGATTCCCAAGCTTTGCCCGTACGGTAAAAAGCTTGGATACGACACGTTTGCGGTTAGAAGTACTACATCCTTCGATCCACCTATACTATTTGATCCGCCTTTAACATCCCACGTACCGTTATTATTAGCGTCAACATAAGCCTCTCCGGCGTTACATTTCCCGTCATGATTGCTGTCAGTATATTCCTCGACGCGATTTTCAGCGTTTCTGTAATCGTGAAACGAACTGATCTCAAAATCAATTTTTGCATTGTTGATCACCTCGCGCACTTGCTTGCGAACTCGATCTTGGATCGCCCCCCTGCGAGCATCGCCCGCAGCATCCTCCAAGCTCATATCGCGGCCCGCCTTCTGCATCTCCCCGTCTAGGACAGATTTTACGTATAGGGTATGACCGATGCCCAAACCTCCAACGATCATCAAGAGAAGCACCGGCGCAACTATGGCAAACTCGATCATAGCGGCGCCCCGCGTGTCACGTAGAAATATGAGGTGCATCAGTGAGTGACCCGAAGCTGTGAGATGCGAGCGGCAATATCGGCGAAAGTCTGGTTCAGCTCCGCCGCATTGTTTGCTTGGTACGCCCGGTTTGGAGACGCGCAATTCGACAAAAGGGATGTTAGGTTTGTTCCAAACGCAATGACCCAAACCGTGATGTTCTTTTTTTCCTTGGCGATCGTACAGAGACGGGAAAGTCGATCCTCAACGATGCTATCTTGATCGGCTTTGGTCGGTAAGCTGCTAGCGTCTGTCCTCCGCCGATCCAGCGCCGCCAGTCCGTAGGCATCGTAATCCGCGATATTGGTTTCGGTGTCCCCATCGGTCATGAAAATTAGATTTCGAGAAATGTTGCTGCCGTTCGGCGCGGCAGCGTTTTCTGACGAGAACAAACCCTCTGCGGAGATGAGCCGCAGTCCCCATAGCATGCCTATGTCGTGATAAGTGCGCCCTCTAGGAACAAGAGAGTTTAAGTAGCTCGTCAAATTCGATTTGTCTGCAGACGACCTGATCTCTGTCAATTTACGAGCAATTGTCGGGCACGCGGCAAAGTCCGACTTGTACGATCCAGGTGTGATATAATTATTCGATACATGAAAAACGGTGTTAGCTTGCCACCCCGTTATTCCGGCCGATCCCGATGGATAATAATTTGTTACCGCGCGTGCCCAGATGAGATCGGGAAGAAATGGTCGCCACTGAGTGTCCGCGTTACCGGGCACTGGTACCATGTCGATGTCCATGTCGTAGGCCGTGCCATTCTCGTTTGGTCGAAGCGTCTTGCGCTCTTCGATGCAGGCACCCTGACTCGAGTTTCCCCAATTGATAGTTTTCGTCGTAAAACTGTTCCCCAGCATGGTATCAAAGCTACCACCGCCAATTAACCCCGAACCGGTCGAGCCCTTGAGTGACGATACAGGGAAGCTGATTTTTTTATAGTTCCAGTAATATACGCGATTACTATTATTTTGCTTGCCGGCGTTTGGATTTTCGCTGACCGTTTGTGTATAGTTTTGACTATACGAATTATATGTTGTTTTCGTAATAGTGCAGACGCCGCTACTGCTGCGTGATGCGCTATAGGTGCTGCCGTTTATAGTCCGCGTTGCCGTTCGTGATCGGGGTACCGCCGAACCTGATGGGTTCCAAGGTGTGTACGTCGTTGTGTCAGAATAATTCTCGTTCGCGGGCGCGACGCAGTCTTCTGACGAGCCCGGTTGCGTCGTTGCTGTTTTAGAGCCTGTCCATTCGGAATAGTTACTATTTGTTGTAATCGTTGATCCTTGCGTTCCACCCGACTGGTCAACATAGCCGTCGGGCTCACGCGACTGATAATCCCAGTTATCTACCATCCATTCGCGCTTAAGTAATAAGCCAACGTTTACCGTGGACGAATACGGTACAAATCCGTACCGTACTTGTGATGCAGCAGACTGAGCGTTGTTAAGAGTCGTGTAAAAGTCCGTAACGGACTGTCGTAGGGCCTGAATTTTGGATTGTGAATCGCCGGAGTTGGTTTCAGCCATCGACAAAGTCGTGTCCAGGACGAACATAATATCGCTGTTGGGCAGCTGAAGCTGCGCATCGCAAGCGGCCTGAAGCGGGATTTCGGTAAAGCCGAATATCTTCATGACAGACATAGGTACGGAAGCTGCTGCCTTGCCATGGACAATCATATCGTTGCCCACGTCATAAGCCATGCTCAGCGCGGTCACCCCGTACTGCCCTGGGGCAAAATTAAGGGAAAAAAACCGGTTTGCGGAATCTCGAGCAGAAGTGTCGAATGTGGATGCCGTCATCGCTCGCCGACCACCTAAAACAGCCGCGTCGCAGGCGTTTTGTAGCCGAGATTTGACTAGATAGGCGCGACTCATATCCAGCGCACCACCGATCATACCCATTAAAGGTAGAAGCGAGAACGCAAACAGCACGAGCGTATTTCCACGGACATCGCTCTTAAAAGCGGTCGCGCGCTTGAGAAGGTGCCCCAAATCGGCCTCCAATTGACAGAGTATGCAACCGATTTGGGGGTAATATGGTTTAAATTTCGTTCAGTATGACATTGGTTGTAACATAATGACATTCTAAGACAGAGATGTGAGAACGCCGAGCTTAACGAATGGCTGTTATCGGGCGCTAGGATCGCCAGCCCGAGCGTCCGGGTTTGGGCGTAAGCGGAATGGCCGACATGGGCAGGTGAGCGGTCTGACCGCTTTCAGTTCTACCCCTCCGCAACCCGGACATCGCGAAAACGGGATCTGACCGCCGCGATAGATCTTTCGTCAGAGGTTTCCACCTCAAAAAATGAGCTATCGATCGCTCGTATGGTCAGCCACTCTCGATGTGGATCGTCGGGCAGTACGGCTACGAAGTCGCCCCAGATCACCTGCACCGTGTCGTCTGCGATTGCTAGAAGTTCGTCGCCGGTGATCTGACTTGATACCTCTGCCAGCTCTTCAAGGCGAAATCCGCCCGCGCCTGTAGCTTCGAAGGGCTCGTCATCAGGCGTTGTGATCGTCCACCTTGCTTCCAAAGACGGTGGAACGAGAGCCCGGAGCAAGTCGCGCATGTCAAATGCCAGGATGCCGCGATCGTCTAAGTCATGGATGGTCAATCTTGCCACGCCGCTCTCTCGCAACTGCCTTCTCTCAAAGCTGAACGAAAGGCAGCTTGCGGGCAAGCACCGCTGCCCGCTTAACGGCGGTAGTTGGGCGAAGGCACCCTGCCCCCAGCTTCCGGCTAGACCCACTAGTGGACGTTCAGCCGGCCCTTTCCGCTCCCTTACTTCGGACGCTCGTTCATGCAGCGGATCAATAGGGTCCGCCAAAGCAAGGTTGCTCGCAAACGATGGCGATTTGGAATGGCGATCCCCGTCGGAAAGGCTACCTGCGCCTCCGATACCAAGACCGCATACCGGTAACGTCTTTAAGCCGCAGTGGCCCGAGAAACCCATCCTGGACGGCGTCCGAAGGGTTCTCGAGCTTCACACTGCTCAGAATTGTGCGTTCAATCGAATTTGCGCTCTACCTTTGGACCAACCCTTTCCGCGCCATCCTGCAGGCCACCCTTGCGCGGTGCAGGATCGGCCCGCAGCCCCAGCGTAATCAGGAGCGACGACGACACGTAGATTGACGAGTACGTCCCCACAACGATGCCTAGGATCATTGCCGCGGTGAACCCTCGCAGCACGTGCCCTCCCAGGATCAGCATGGCAACCAAGGCCAGCAGGATGGTCACCGATGTCATTACGGTGCGCGGCAGCGTCTCGTTCACTGACAGGTCGATAATATCGCGCATATCCATCTTCCGATAGCGGCGCATGTTTTCGCGGATACGATCGTCGATCACGATCTTGTCGTTGATCGAGTACGAGATGATCGTCAGCACCGCCGCGACGATGTTAAGGTCGACCTCAAAATCATTCCGCATGAGCGCGAAGAAGCCGAGTGTCATCAATAGATCGTGAACGATCGCGACGACGGTCGAGACGCCGAATTGCCACTCGAACCGCACCACCGTGAACAGCGCGATGCCTAGGATCGCAAGACCGACGGCCAGAACACCTCGGGTAATCAACTCATCGGAAACCTTGCCTGTAATCGTGTCATATTTGGAGAATGTCGCACCCGGAAATTTGATTGCCAGATCGTCTGACACCTTCTTTACGAGCCGGTTTGTCGCTTCCTCGTCGCCGCTATTCGGTAGCGGCAGACGGATCGACAGCGTTTTTGGATCACTGAACGACTGAATCGATGCTTCGCCAACCCCAAGGCTGTCGACTTCGGAACGGACGGCCTCGATCGATGGTGCAGTCTTGAAGTTCTCCTCCATCAGGACGCCCCCGACGAAATCGACGCCCATGTTAAGGCCCCGAAAGGTGACGAGGCCGACAGCGATAAGCGACAGCATGAGCGTTAATCCGAACGCCCATTTACGAAGCGAGACGAACTTCAGGTTGGTGTTGTCAGGTACAAGTTTCAGTAGGCGCATGATATTCTCCCGCCTCAGATATTGATTTTGGTGGGGCGGTTCTTCCGCAGCCACAGCGCGACCATCATCCGCGTGAACGTGACAGCGGTGAACACCGACGAGCAGATGCCGATCAGCAGCACGACCGCGAAGCCCTTCACCGGACCCGAGCCGAGTAGCAGCATGATCACGCCGGTAATGGCATGCGTCACGTTCGCCTCGAAGATGGTCCGGCTTGCCTCCTTGTAGCCCAGCTCGACCGACTGGATTACGCTACGCCCGCGTCGCCGCTCTTCACGAATGCGTTCGTTGATCAGCACGTTTGCATCAACCGCAGTGCCGATCGTCAGCACAAAGCCAGCGATGCCGGGCAAGGTCAGCGTCGCTTTTAGAAATGCCATTACCGCCAGGATAACGAAGACGTTGATGACTACGGCAATGTTCGCATACAAACCAAACCGACCGTACGTAGCGAGCATAAACAGGATTACGGCAACCGCCGCAACAACGCTTGCGATTACGCCTGCACGGACCGAGTCATGTCCCAGGTCGGGACTAACAGTGCTTTCAGCGACGATCTTCAAGTTCACTGCAAGTTTGCCAGATCGCAACGCGATCGCGAGGTCGTTCGCAGTCTGAACCGTGTAGTTGCCCGCGATCGATGCCCGGCCACCAAGAATCGGCTCGTTGATGTTGGCAACCGAGATTACCTTGTTATCGAGGATGATCGCGAACGGCTTGTTGACGTTTTCGGATGTCACCTTCGCAAATCGCCGGCCTCCCTCCGCGTCGAACGTGATCGCAATGTTGGGGGCATTGGTCTGTGGATCGAACTCCTGTCTCGCATCCGCAACCTGCTCGCCTGAGATCACCACCGGGCGCTTTAACGCTACAAAGGGCACACCTTGCGGATTGTCGGGATATGGCAGAACCTGGCTACCAACCGGGGCGATGCCCTTAGCGAGATCAGCGGGGTTCGCGGTTTGGTCGACCAGCTTGAACTCAAGCTTGGCAGTTGTCCCGACAAGCTTCTTTAGCGCCTGTGGGTCCTCCAAACCCGGAACCTGAACGACAATTCGTGTCGCGCCTTGGCGGACGATCGTCGGTTCCTTGGTCCCTAATTCATCGATGCGGCGACGAACGACTTCGGTCGCATCCTTCATGGCCGTGTCGATGGCCTGGGTTAGTCCGGCCTCCGTCGGCTTGAGCGAGAAGCGGTTTGTGCCGAGCACATTGACGTCCCACTGACTTTGACCGGTTATTCCAACTGCAGAGCCGGTAATCGTCGACAGACGCTGGCGAGCGAGGGCAATCTGAGATGGCTTGCTGACAGCGAAGGTGAGTTGCCCCCCACGCGTCGAAATGTCGCCGATTTCAATACGCGGCGTTCCGTTACGCATTGCGCCCGATACGCTGTCACGCATCGCCTCGATCCGCGTCTTCGCCAAATCAGCGGTATCACCTTCGAGGAGTAGATAACTCCCACCATTGAGATCAAGCCCGAGGTTCACATGAGATTGCGGATACCAGGCTGGCAGATGACCAGTTGGAATAAGGCTGGGGATCCCGAGCATGATGCCAATAAGGCACACGCACAGAACCGCCCCCGCCTTCAACCGGGAGAAATTGAGCATTTTCGACCCTCGTTCGTAGTCGTGAAGAAACAAGTGCGCCGGCACAGGCGCACTATCCGGCCGCGCGTTTCAGGCGCGGCAAGGCATCTTCAGGCTGCGGGAGGGCCTGTAGCGGGGTGAGCGCGGACCGAACGTTCCGCGAAGGCTAGTACAGCGAGCTGAATGGGGGAAAGGCGCGACGGTGTTGGATTTGCGGCACGCGCCAGCTCGGCGGGCGGTAATGCGTTACCACCGCTCTGCCGGGGGTCAGGGCGATCGGCTTCTTCGTTGAGGGCGATCGCGCGGTCACTGATCGTGAAAGGCCGCGCTGCAGCCTCGCGGACGGCCAGACCCTGCCCGCGCCCGTGAGTCGAGCCAGGATCGCCGAACGAGCTTAAGCTCAGCAACGCTGCGAATAGCGTTTGCAAAACAGCTACGAAGACGGACGGCGAAATCAGATCGGGGCACCCCTGTACGTGCGCTGATGTTATTACGGCGCACACCCGTCCGGAAAGATTTAAGCTATAGCCGCATTTCGCCGAAAACAAGAAGAACGTGTCAGACTTTTCATTGCTGGATGCCAGTTTAGCGTCTGAATTCTTGTCGGACGCAAGCGTGTTTTTTGGCCGATCTCGATCGGGAACGTCGGTCAGGACGATCAGCGAGTTCCCGGTATCGAACCTGTAGCGGTGCAGTCGTCAGGGTGCTCGCACCGAGATCCCTCCCAAGCAGGCACCCCATTTCGTAAAATCTCTTCCCTATTACTCTCTTCCGATATGGCCTGTCTGAGACGGAGAGACGGGAATACTCGCGCTTACATTGCAGTCATTGGGGCTTAGATCGTCACGCTAGACGTCAGAGAGTGTGTCTTCGAACGCGCCTCGCCCTACGGCTTCCGGGCCGACCCAGAGTCGGCCGTTCAATAGCCATCCGCCGATCCTCATTACCAGGCGTTCGTTAATGTTGGCGCTGAAGAGATCCCAACAATTTGCCCTACGACGAAACTCACGTAAGCTCTGACCGCGCGCCGTGTTGTCACCGCCTACCAAACCCTGGCGCTAAACGGCTTGACGATAGCGACAAAGGAATTCGAATGCGCGCCGGTGTCTGCCTGATTGCCCTTCTCCTGACCACCACGGCTTATGCTCAGACGCCTAACGACAGCGCTTATCATCGCGCGCCCGACGCGATCGCCAGGGCGCTGGAGACGCCGCCTACCCCCGGCGTCGCCGTCAGCCCCGATCACCGCACGCTCGCCATCCTTGGGCGTGAGAACTTGCCGTCGATCGCTAATCTGTCGAAACCGATCCTGCGGCTGGGCGGCTACCGCATCGATCCCGCCACCAACGGCCAAGCCGAAGTGCGCGTGCAATGGCTGAACGCGCTCAGCTTCAAGGACGTCGGCTCGGGGCGGACCGTGACGGTCAAGCTGCCCGCCGGCTTGCGCTTCGCCGCGCCCGATTGGTCGCCCGACGGCACTCGGCTCGCCTTCTACGCGCAAGAGGCCGACGGACTGTCGCTATGGATCGCCGAGCGCGACGGCAGCGCCCGCACAGTCGCCCGGGGACTGAACGGAACGTTCGCCACGCCCTTCGCCTGGATGCCGGACAGCAAGGCGCTCGTCGCCAATACCGTGCCCGCCGGTCGCGGGGCGGCACCCGTCGCGAGCAGCACCCCCACCGGCCCGGTGATACAGGAAAGCGCCGGCCGAACCTCGGCAGCGCGAACCTATGAGGATCTGCTCGGCGATGCGCATGACGAGGCGCTGTTCGACCATTACTTCACGGGCCAGCTCGTCCGGATCGATCTCGCCGGGGCTGCGCAGCCGATCGGAACACCGGGCGTGATCACCGATTTCAGCGTCTCCCCGGACGGTCGCTACCTGCTGACCGAGCGGCTCAAGCGGCCATATTCCTATCTGCTACCCGCGCGTTTCTTCCCGACCGAGATCGCCGTATCGACGATCGGCGGCCAATCGGTGAAGACGCTGGTCGATCGCCCGCTCGCCGACGATCTCCCGGTCGATTTCGACGCCACCGTCAAGGGCCCGCGCGAGGCGGTCTGGCGGTCGGATGCACCGGCGACGCTGGTTTGGGCGGAAGCGCTGGACGGCGGCAATCCGCGCACGAAGATCGCGTTCCACGACAAGGTGATGATGCAGGCCGCGCCGTTCTCTGCGGCCCCTGTAGAACTGGCGCAGACCCCGGCCCGCTATGCGGAGACCCTGTGGGGCGACGACGGCTTCGCGATAGTGGTCGACCGCGAATGGCGCACCCGCACCGAGAATCGCCTAGCCGTCGCGCCATCGCAACCCGGCCAGACGCGGACGATATCGACGCTCAACTATCAGGATCAATATAATGATCCCGGCGAGCCGATGGAGGAGGAGAATGCTGCCGGGAAACCGGTGATGCGCTTCACGCCGGCGCATGACGGCGTGTACGTCACCGGCGACGGCGCGACGAAAGCGGGGGCGTTCCCCTTCCTCGCCACGATGCCGCTGGCCGGGGGCGAACAGACGCGGCTGTGGACCGCCGAGGCACCCTATTACGAAACCGTCGTTGCCTTGCTCGACGAGCGTGGCCAGCGCATCCTGACGCGGCGCGAGAGCGCGAAGCTCGCACCCAACTACATGATCCGCGGCGTGAAGGGCGGCAGCGCCAAGGCTGTCACCGCGTTCGCCGATCCCGCCCCGGTCTTTGCCCGCGTCACGCAGCGGACGATCACCTATCCCCGCGCCGACGGCCTGCCGCTGTCGGGCTCGCTGTACCTGCCCGCCGGCTATGACGTGAAACGCGACGGACCGCTGCCGACGTTGCTGTGGGCGTACCCGGCGGAGTTCACCGACGCGAAGGTCGCCGGCCAGACGGTCGATCAAGGCAATCGGTTCGTCCGGCCGCGCGGCATCAGCCACCTGTTCCTGCTGACGCAGGGCTATGCGATCCTCGACAACCCGTCGATGCCGATCATCGGTGAGGGCGGCGTGGAGGCCAACGACACCTACGTCAAGCAGTTGCAGCAGGATGCGCAGGCCGCCGTCGATGCGGTCGTCAAGCTGGGCGTCGGCGACCGCAGCCGCATGGCCGTCGGCGGGCACAGCTACGGCGCGTTCATGACCGCCAATCTGCTCGCGCATACCGACCTGTTCCGCGCCGGCATCGCGCGGTCGGGCGCCTATAATCGCACGCTGACGCCGTTCGGCTTCCAGGCCGAGCAGCGCACCTACTGGCAGGCGACGCCGACCTATACCGAGATGAGTCCGTTCACCTATGCCGACCGGATAAAGGCACCGATCCTGCTGATCCATGGCGGTGCGGACGACAATAGCGGTACGTTCCCGATCCAGTCCGAGCGCATGTACGCAGCGCTCAAGGGCAACGGCGCGACGGTACGCTACGTCGTTCTGCCCAACGAACCCCACGGCTATCGTGCGCTGGAGTCGACCGAGGAGACGCTGTGGCAGATGACCGACTGGCTGGACCGCTACGTCAAGGCAAAGCAGCAGCCCGGATCGATAGTAGCGGCGGTAGCCACGGAAAAGTGATCGAAGTACCGATGACCGTCCAAAATTAGATAAGCAATTGACTCAGAAGCCGTCGTTCAAGTCACGAACTATGGTTCCGAACTCCGGTCGTCCGCTCATTCAATGCTCTTGGTGTTTGGAGACCTCGCGTGCATCAGGCCATTTCTGTGAGGAGGCAGAGCATGATCCCGTCCATCACTGCATCGGCGCGGTCACCCGACCGCGGCCGGGGACTGGCGGGGGACATCGCCGTGCGGCAGATGCGGACCAGCTAGGATTTCTGCTTGTTATCTCACGTTTGCAGGAGAGCCAGAGCACGCCGAGGGCTTCTGAGAGCCCCCGGCCTGCGGGGCTAAATCAGTTGTGATCGCGTTCCATCTTTGTGATCGCACCAGAACGTGGATCGACGTGGAACTCATAGTTGGCGTTGGCCTTGCGAGCTTCGCCTTCCCAATGGCCATCGTCAGCTTCCAACTTCGTCACGCGGTAGCCGCGCTTGGCCAGCATGTTCTTGACCTTTGCGCTGCTGATCCAACTTTTGCCGGGCCTGTCGGCATAGGCCGGAGCAGCGATAACGGTGGTTGCGACAGCGACGATGAGTAGCTTCTTGATCATGATCAACTCCTTTGGGGCGAGTTAATCGCATGATGGAGCCAGCTCGTTCCCGTTATGGATGGCGAGCCGTCATTCAAACACGTCGCGAGACGAGAATTCATTCTCGAACGATGCAAGGATCGAGCGCAAGGCGGTGTCGCGTACTTGTTCTACCGCGTCGCGTACTCTCATCCATTTACGACGTCGAACAGCCCGTTCCGGCCAATTCCTGAGTTCCTGGTTTACCAACATCGCGTAGGCGCAGACCCGAACATCTGTGGCTGCGCCATTAGCAGCTACCTTACGCTGACTATACGATCCAAGAGGAAGTCGCTCGATCAAGCCAACGACACCGGCCTCCTCAAAGGCCTCGCGTGCTGCCGATGTGTGAGGCAGCATCCCCTGTTTGACGTTACCCTTCGGCAGAACCCATCGCCCTTGCCGGCGCGATGTGACAAGCAGGACCTCAAGGCTGTTGTCGGCGGCTCGACGGTAGGGAATCGCTGCTGACTGCGCTCGTGTCATCCTTCTTTTATAGCCAGCCGATGATCGAGTTCTACCTTCACTTTCTATGACCGGGGTGCAGAACGCCCGCAATCGGGCGTTGGTCTACTCCTAGGATCGGCAGCCAAGACCCACAAGTGGACGTTCAGGCGCACTTCCCTGCCTCCCAACTTCGGACGCTGGTTCATCCTTGAGAATAACCGATTTTGAAGCCCGGCTACCCGCTCGCGAATGTCGTGATGGGGAAGGAAAGCCGCCCGTTCGTTTTCGGGCGCTCAGATGGCCTTAGCTACCCTGTTCGCTCGGGTTCAGATCCGCCCATCTTAGAAGAAGTCGAGGGGAACTGGCCGGGTCACCGGTGGACAACATCCGGTTTGCGGCATCCTCGACGCTTTGGACGAAATACTCGGTTTGCTGTGGCGCAAGCGCGAATGCGCCGCCTGAACGCCACGCGCTTTGGTATTCGATGGCTGCTTCCTGCTCAATCTCTGCCTCCACGCTGCAACCACTGCCGGTCAGAACGAATATGAGCGGGTTGGCCCACGGCTTGGGTAGAGCATTTCGATCGATACGGAGGTTGGCCATGGCGCATGATCGTCGGTTTTTCCTACGTCCGCAATTATGAAGCGAAGATGCTTGGTAAGTGACCGACTATGGGCGAACTGTTACCAATCATGCAGTTTGCCAGATCGGCCCCGACCTACATCTTGGACAACGCGATGCGGAAGTTGGGTTTCGAGCGGGGCTAGCTGGCGACCCGCGTCGTCGCCGCTCCGCGCCGCGCGACATAGCCATTGGCGATAGTCTCGGAGATCGCACCCGCTAAACATAAGCTTGGCAATGTTAAGGGCTGCGTACGATAAGAACGGCATGTAACGTGGAGACGATGGAATGGCGAAACATGCCCGTTTGATGATCGTCATTGGGTTATTAACGGGGACGCTGGGTGCACCATCGATCTCTAATGCCCAGACACCGCTGCAATTCGACTGTGACGCACCGGTCGACCAATTTAGTACGGAAGCACAGATCGTGGTGCTGCCTGTCACGGTTGTCGGCACGATCTCCGCACTCGTAATGGCGTCGAAAGACTATGTTCCGTCCGCCAGTGTAGCGATCATCAGCGCAGATGATAAGAACGGTGTGGGATTTCAGATGAATGCTCCGGCAGACGACGCGACGGCATTAGATGTTGATCATATCGAGATGCAACGCGGTATTCTTAAAGAGATAACTCAAGGTCGCGTACCCGCCACTGGAGCGATCCCCTTTTCCTTGACGGTTTCGAAACTGGGCGACGTCGCGGTTACTGTCGGCACCATAGTGTTCACCGCAAAGTTCGCGCCGGTTGCGCGTATGAAGGTGGCCGCAACCTGCACCAGCGGTCATTTCAAATATCTCGGCAGCCTATCAAATGCGGAAGCGGCGACCATATCCAGAACGCCGTAGAAGCGCGGGCTGGGCGAAACGGAATGGCCGGGATGGGGAGGTTATCTGCCATTCCGCTTTGAGAGGGCCGACCCGCGCATCACAGCCAGCCAAAACAGCGTGACCAGCGTATAAGGCAACCACCAAAGGCCGTGCCAGCCGGGCGGCGCGGCGAGCTCATCTATTAACGACGAAAGCCCAAAGCAGAACGGGATTGCGAAGCACAGCGTCACCATGGAGCTACGGATGGGTCGGGTTCCGTCCCACGCCAGCAGGCTGCCAGCATTATCGTTTCCACGGAGGCAGAGCCACGTTATCCCGCAAACGACGGGCACAAGCAGGGCAGCAAGGAAGATACTAGTCATCATCGGTATGATGATCGTGTCGGCCTCGGGCGAAAGTACCCCCGACTTTCCTACAGCGGGCAAGTAAATCCAGCTTGTCGCGGGAAGCCCGAGGATCACGAAGGTGGAGAGCACCCAGACGAGAGATTTGCCCAGAGGCAGGCGTACGCTGACCATCTGCGGGTTATGCCATGCGGCTGAACGACTGCAACTGGGCGGAAGCGGACTGGCGGGAATGGAAGGAAAGCGGACAGGCCGCTTATTGTTTGAAAGCCTGTCGTTTCGACACCCGAGCTACCAACCTCGATCTTTGTCGTTTCAGTACGTCAGGCATTTGACGGAGAAGGGCGGGCAGGCCGACGAGGATAAACAAAAGGAGTGACCACTTTTCGAGATGCCTGTCGCGTTCGGTTATCTCGACGCAGTAAGGTCCCGAATACACGCGCCCGCAAAGCCAATCGGCAGGAACGGCCGCGAAACGAGAGCCTACGGCCATCACCGGACGGGTTTCCATGAGATAGATGTTAGCCGCGAACGGCGCGAATATCATCGACGTACAAGTGGCTAAGATAAGTCGACGCTTCACGACAATCTCCCTGCGCCCCCGGGTGCGCGTCACCTGATATACGATCCAACGTCCGTTATCGGGAAGTTACAATTGCGGTGTCAACGTCCGCAAGTGGGCGAAGGCACCCTGCCCTACAGCTTCCGGCCAGACCCAGAAGCAGACGCTCACGCCCCTCCCCGGCTTTCCCAACTTCAGACGCTCGTTAATCTTAGCCAGACGGTCGCTTGATCGGCATCAAAGCCTTCCTCGGAGGGCAAAAAGTGGGACTTTCCTGCCGTTCCCTCGCGGCTTGTTGAGCGGCGGATCTGGCCAGAAGCTGACATAAAGCTTCTGCCCGACAGCCTATGCCGACGCGGTGAAGTCCGGGATCGAGAGCCATGGGCTGGCCGGCGTCTGCCAGGTCGCTGCCAAAGCGAAGTTCGGGCTGTGAGCGGGGAAGGCCTGCACCTAGTCCACCCAAGGCAGATCGTTTTCCCTCATGAAGGCAAGCCGGTTCTCGATCAGATCGCGACACAGCGTCGACAAGGGATCGACCACGTCTGCCATGAAACGCTCCAGTGCCCGCTGACGGACGAACGTCACCATGAACGATCCGGACAGCTTCGCCGACTTCAGCTCGCGCTCGAAGGAGACGTGGTCGACCGGCTCGGGCCGCGGCGCTTCAACACTCGCATCGATCAGGAAGAGATCCCCCGACGTGACGACAAGGGGGAAATACAGCCATATGTAGTGCCAATCCTCGGCTCGGGTCGGCTTGGGCCGCTCCTTTCGACGGGCGTTCAGGGCCTTCGCCATCGGATAAAAAATTGCATCGTAGAGTCCGCCGTGGTTCGCGTGCCAGCCCTTGCCCTGCCGATCGATCCGGCAGAACTGCACAGCCTTCCACGGCTTCACATGCGCGTCGAACACCTTGTCGAAGCCCAGATGGTTGAAAGGAGGGAGAGGTCGATAGGTGCTTCGTCCGCCACCCAGGTCTTTCGACATCTTGTATTCATAGGGAAAGACAAACTCCTCCGGCGTCCTCCGCCGATCGGCCTCGTTCTTCGGCCTCGCGATGAAGACGAACGGGTTTGCGGTGTTTTTGCACTCCACCAACAGCTCAACCAGCGCGCCGACCTTCTCGGTCTCGTCCACCGCCACCCGGGTAATCGCCGTCACGTCGATCTCCCGCGACTTCCCCTCCTCGGAATCCTCGAACGCCACGTTCGTTCGGACGTGCAAGCCGCGCCTCTCGAGCTGCGTAGCCACCTCCTGCTCCATGAGGTAGCCAGACGCCTCAATGGCGGCCATGATCTCTTCTTCGCTCGGACTTCCCGCCATCGGCACATTAAGCCTACGCGATCCACCATATGCAAGCGACGGCGTAGATCAGAACAGGTCGTGCTTCTTCGAGCGATGCCGATGCACAGCGTAATCAGTCGTGTCGAATGTTACACCGGTCACATGACGAACGATCAGCGTGTCCCTGTTCATCCTGAGATACGGCTCGCGTTCATCCACGTCAGGATCGAACCAGAACATCTCTGGTCGAGAATCCGTCATACTTCCCAAGGCAAAATCCGTGTCGGGCTCGGGTTCAGCCGGAGGCTCAGCCGCCGGGGGCATCTCTTCCATCACGGTGTAGTCCGGCTCTGGTCCATCGTCACTCGACTGAAACTGGTGCACCGAAACCTTCACATCCTCTGGTATCTCGATCGCCTCGACCCGCGAGGCGTGGTGGAACAGCACCACGTTCCGTTTTTCCCCCGGCCTCTGGACAGACTTGAATAAAATACCATCGAGACCTGGCGCCGGCCGTCGCGCGAGATAGTCGGCGATCATCTGCGTTATCAGATACTCCGTCGGCTCATCGTCCGGCATAACCGGGATCGTAATGCGGTCGCCCAGCCTGCCTAGGAAACGCGCCAGCGAGCGCTGCTCGGCATATGCCGAATCGAATACGCTCCCATCGAAATAGACCGCCTCCAGCGCCGACACGTCGAGCAGTCTGACCGTCCGGAGCAGCTCAAACTCGCCGACCAACGCTCTGCTGCCGACCGGCGGCCGAACCTCGGCAAGCGCAATATCCCGGTCGTCCGCGCCATAGAAGACCGCGATCCCATGCGCGTTCATGCGCCCAGCCTTTGCCCGGTTCGCGGGCGGGGGCCCGAGATGCAGATCCGGCCTGATCATCGCCTCGTCGAGTTCATGTGAATGATGGAAGGCCCGGGCACGGTTGAAACACCTGATCGCCAAGTCCGGCCCCGCCTCCACCACGACCGATCGACCATCATGGGTGAACAGCTTCTCCAGATCGTCGAACAGCCGCTTCAACAGGCTCTCAGCCTGTGGATTGAAATAGCGCGACCGCAGCTTCAACGACCGCTCCAGCCCATACCATTCGGCGGCGATTTCGCCCGAACTCGGCCGCTTCCATTCATAGTGGCTGTCCGGATCAAACTCGGTCTCTTCCCCCATCTGGGCCGACTCCCAGTCGCCATGTCGATCCGAAAGGATGTCGAGCACGTCCTGGGCAACCTCCTCCTCCACGACGGCCGCCTGTCCAATGACGTCGATCACCGGCTCGCCGTGGCGATCCCAGTCGTAGTCGATCTCTTTGTCGCGCAGCAGCATCGATTCATACATGTCGGGCTGATCCGAGGTGCGCTGGTAGTGTCGATCGAACGCCCCCTCGACGTGGTCAGCGAGGCCCTCAACCGAGATGCAGGCCTCCTCGTCGTCAGCGCAGTAGGAGCACTCGCCGACAGCGCCATCCTTCACAATCAACGCCTTGAGATGGCTGTCGCCGACGCACTGATGACAGATGCGCTTTCCGTCCTCGTCATCCGCCATTCGAAGCCCTCCCTAACATGCAGGGCCGACAATCGACGGTCTTATTTGCGGGCGCCACCATTAATTCAGGTCGGTTGAATTTGGCATGTGCCCGAAGCTGAAGCCAATCCAGGCCGACGGCAGGCGCTCAGAACATCGCCCAGGCGTAGCAACGCAATCGCCCGCACGGCCGTTCATAGCCACTGTAAAGCATGCCTCCAGCCCCGCCTGTTGATTTTATTGGGTATTAGTACTGCACGAATATCATTCCACCTTGACTTCATTCAGCACCCGTGCGGACTGTTACGCAATGCCGCTGTCTCCTAAAGCCCAGGCAGAAGTTGCGCAGGATTAATTTCAACTGAAAAGGAGAGCATCCATGGCACTTAAACCGGGTCCAAAGCCGATAGCAAAATCAACAGGGAAACTGGATCAGCGCCGCCGTGATAACAAAACCACACCAGGGAATAAACCGTCCCTCAAACCTAGCAAATCTAGCAAGCCCCCAACTAGAAGCGAAAGGGGGTATCGTTAATCCTCCCTGCTAACTCTGGAAGCCGATCACTTCTACGTTGGATGACGGGTATTGCGACGGAAAGGCCGGTTAGTTCCGACCAAGCCCAACCCTTCTCGGTTGAGGCTGCTTGGGCATGAGACCGCAAAGCGCCCGGCTTCCGCATGCTACAAGGGAAAGCTGCCGATCCGCTCCTGACGAGCCGAAATTGGCGGCTGAATGACTGAGATGGGTCGTTCATTGAAGGTGAACGTCGAATCGTGGGACAAAGGCGCCGTTCCCCGCATGTTTTCGGAACGGCAGCCTTTGCCGCGACCTGCCATTTGCAACCCTATTATGTCTCGATGATCAAACGCGCTATTTCTGGCAGCGGGTCGCCTGAGACATGTGCTTTTCGTTTAGTTGAGGTTGGGTCACCATCAACGACCGGCCGCAAAGCGGCCGTCGCTGCTTCTTTCATTGATAGGGAGTGGGCGGGTGCGAAACGTCATGCTAGCCCGCGTGCACGTTCCCTTTTCCGGCGTTTCCGCATGTCTTTCTACTTCCCACGTGTTCGCCCCGAGCTACATACCCAAGCGCTCTGGCAGCTCCGCGATATTTACGACGTGTGGCAAGCCGACAGAGATTCCTGGCACGAAGCTGACACGATCTGCCTGTGTATTATCCCAACGCTTCATCTCCTAAGCTTCCCCACCCGCTCCATCCGGCAAACGGTTCAACAGGTCCGGGATGAGGATGGCCTCGGCATGAGGCCGGATTTCAAGATCGGCTTCTATGGCAACGAGTTTGGCATTATCGAGGCGAAGAAGGTTTCGACGTGTCTGAACGCGCCGCATGGCTACGAACATTCCTACAGTCCCATCGACCAGACCTTGCGCTATTTTGACCGGTTGGGATCCAGGTACGCTATTGCGACCAACGGCCTCGAATGGATCGTATTCCGGCAGGCGAGCGCGTACGCCGAAGAGTTTTCCTGCAAGTACGAAGCCATTCGCATAAATCTTCAGTATACGATCAAGTACTACGATCCGGATCTGTTTGACGAGTTTCTATACAATTTTGATTATTTCCGACTCATGCGGGGTGGATGGCCCAGTTTTGGCAGCTCATTCCAAAAACGGGTTCAGTTCCAACGAAACAGCGGCTTGGTGGACGTACTGATGCAGGATTTCTCATGTGACAACGAGTATGTCTCATCCTGACCTCTAGGAAAATCTAAATATTATCGCGAACACTCCGCACCCTGTCCCTGCAGCGACTATCGTCTTATGGCTTAAATGTCGGAAGTGATACCCGAAAGTCATCGCGATCATCCGCGCCGCCTTGCGTCGCATACAAGTCGAGCTTAATGCCGTACTCCGTGATAGCGACCGCTGCGAGACTCTCAAGTCGTGATCGTTCGACGTCTAATTGCCCATTAACGGCAAGGATTGAACCGTGAGCGACTTCAGAGCGAAGCTTATACGTGTCCTCGACGAGCTTCTTTAGGGTCATCCCCGGCAGCACCTGTTGGGATGCTGGGATGTCATGCAAGCGGGCGACGAGTTCGACGATGCCTCTGTCCATCAGCCCACCGCAAAGCACGTCGAGCGAGATCACTAGCATAACCACAGCGGTGAAGTCGGCATCGGAGAGGCATGCACGTCCGAACCAATGGCAGGCGTTGAGCCAGCGCTCCGCGAGTTTCGGGCAAGGATGCGCGGAAGATATGTTTGTCGCCGCCTCTATGCAGCGCCCCGCAGCTTTGAAGAGCGAGGTATACGACGTGATGATTGTTTGCGCTAGGTGAGGCGCACCGCTTACGCCGGGTCGGTTCATCTGCCAACGTCGTGACACGTCAGCCCCCTGCAACTGACTGACCCCGTCGGCCGATAAAGGGGCGGCATCATCTGATGCAGTGCGGATCAGATGCCGGTGACCCTGCGCAAGGACAAGCCGGATGGTGTCGAGCGCTACACGCGTCGCGAGGAGGCCACGTTTATTTGAGGCGTCCCGGCCGAAGCCGATCACGTGCGCGCTAGCGATCCACTGGTCAGGGTGTGCGAAGCGGACCATGGAGCGGGCGTCTGAATTGCGCCGCGGCTCGGCAGCTTCGCTATGGAAGCGAAAGGTGCCCCGCCAGTTTGACCAAGTCAGCTGCCTTGCCACGAGCCCTTGCAGCAGCGCCTTCGCACCCGCGAGCCAGGAGCGTCCGTGCAGTCGTCGGCCAGCCCACAGTAAGGTCAGCGGCTCTCGCCACTCCGGCTCCGAACCGAGGCGAGCGCCGACTTCATCGGCCCAAGCATCTCGCGGGAAGAAGCGAACGGGGCCGATTGAGAAAGGCTCGAGTTCCTGACCGACGAACAGCCAGACTGCCGTGTAATGGACAAGATCCATACCGGCTTTGCCTCCGACCTCCTTGAGCCTGTCGCGCATCATTGACCATCTTTTCCTCGGGTCGGCCTCGTGCAGTAGCGCGTCTAGGTTGGCGCCGATGGCGTTCGAAACGGTCACGCGCCACTGGTCTCGCGTGACGGTCAGCTCGATGGTCTTGTCATTGATACGGAAGCGGTCGGCGATCTCGCAAACGGCGTCGAGTGCCGCGTCGGTGGTTGGGTATCCGAGCCCGAGAAATGCTCCGAGCGGCGGGTAATTGCCGGCGGCACGAGCTCTAAACTCTGGGGTGGTTTCGTCTTGGCAGGTAGCGGTGTCGGCCAAGACTTTGTCGAGGAGGTTGGAATAAGAGGCCATTGCCGAGTCTCGTATCCTACCGTCGGAGCGTAGGCGAGTGGCAGCTTTATACAGTACCGCCGTTCGCACCTGGACCATCAATCGGCGTCAGTTGGTCGACTGCCGCCAAAAGCGAGATCGACGCTTCTTGGAACAAAACTGTCGTTCCCACGTCACAGGCTGGGCATCAGCTCTTGTCAGAAACCGACATTCAGCTCTTGTCCGCACGGCTTGGCGACGGAGTGCCTCTTAATGCCTAGCGCGGATTTGCAGATAAGCATGGCAGGTCGATTTCATTGCCAGACGGTCCGGCCACGATATAACTAAGCACGGGCATGATCGTGCCGTGGGAGGGGTGATGGCATACCGGAACAAGACCTACATCGCTTTCGATGGCGACAAGGACATGCACTACTATCGCCTGATGACAGCGTGGTCAGCGCACGAGGGGTTCAACTTCGAAATCCATAACGCGCATGACCTCAACACCGCACGCGATTCTAGCCAAGAGGAAAGTATCAAGCGCCAGCTCCGCGAGCGGTTTGTGAATTCCAAGCTGTTTTTGGTGTTGATCGGCGAAAGCACCCGCTACCTGACGAAATTCGTGAGGTGGGAGATCGAGACAGCCATCAGGCTCGACCTGCCGATCGTTGCGATCAACATCAACGGAAGCAGGAGTCAGGACGAGCGTTGCCCGCCGTCAATGAAAGACGCGCTGGCAGTCTATGTGCCATTTAACGAAAAGATCATAACTTACGCCATGAATGATTGGCCATCGAGTCATGCCGCTCACCGCAGGGGCGGCAAATCAGGATGGTTCTATTACTACGACCATGTTTACAAATCACTCGGCCTGTAGCTAATGAAGTACTTCTTCAAGTCCATCGCGACATATTCTTTCTGGCGCTATGCCCTATTTTCAGGGGAAGCGCTCGCGAAGTTGCTGGCCACGGTTGGCGCTCTATATCTCTTCATGGAAATCCTAGACTTCCTAGGGATTTATAATAAGAATCAGTATAGCGCCTACGCGATCTTCCCGATGATTGCTTTTGCAATCATCTACGTTGTGGTCACCCGTCGCCCGATTACGCGCGTCTCTTACAAGGTGCCGGGCCGTGACTATGTCGTGGAGGTCCGCATCGGCGACATTTTCGCTGGCACCAATGATGTTGTCGTTAGCACCAACACGACCTTCGACACGAGCATGGCGAACGGGCTGATAGCGACGGACAGCTTGCAGGGGCAGGTTGCGACCCGCTTCTTTCAGTCCAACACAGACGAGATCGACAAGCAGCTACAGATCGATCTAGCCAACGCGAACGGAACACCGCGAGTGGACGCGCCCGGCAAGGGAATCGAATATGCCATCGGCACGGTCGCTCGGGTGAAGGGCCACGGCCGGACATTCTATTTTGTCGCCATGTCACGTCTGAATGCGCAAGGCACCGCAAGCACCACAATCCGGGAGGTGGAAGATGCGCTATCCTCTCTTTGGGCATTCATACTCACGCACGGGGAACTCAAGAACCTATCGGTCCCGCTGATGGGCACCGGCCGAGGGCGCACTGGATACCCGCGAAAGAAGATGTCCGAACGCATGGCGCAGTCGTTCGCGGACGGGTCGAAGGATCAGGTCTTCTCCAACCGGCTGTCAATCGTCATCCGCCCAGAGGACGCTGAGAACTTCGGCGTGAATCTCTATCAGATACGAGACTACCTCGTCCAAGGCCTCCACTGACCGCCTAGGTTGGGCTTATCGGTGTTCATGCGGCCCAAACGAAGCATGCTTTAGAGACACTTAGCTGTGGAGGCCATCAAGGCGCAAAGCCGACCGGTTTACGCGATCCGAATGGCGGCTTTTTGCAAAAGCCGGCGCTCACATTGACGACGCCGAATGTCTTGAACTGGTCGTGAGCTGCCGCGGCCGAACTGCCGAGGGCAGACCCAAAAACGGCCATCCGCGCAGCAATATTCGTATCTCGATTTCCGCCATTCGATCATGAGCAAATATCGTGGACGCAGCCCCATCTCCGCTGGCCGAAGGCGAGCGAGACATCGAACGTAGCTCGGGTTTGCGAAATGTCGCTCTTGTTCGTCGAGAGCGAACAAATGGCACGATCCGCAAACTAAAACGGCCTATGAATTAATAGCAGCCGCCTCCGTGGCTTGATAGTATATCTTATATTAAATCGATTAGTGAGATGCATTGATATTCACTGTGCACCGAATCTCGCGATTCTTTACGTCTCCCCTAAGACACAGCGGCTGAACCACGGGCGAGCGATAACGTGATTTCGGCACCGTCGAACTCTACATAATCGCATGTCTCGAGTGCGATGCGGCCATCGCGGAATATCGGCCACAAGGTCCAATCGCGCTCGTCGAGGACATCGACATAAAGGATATCGTAGGGCCGGTCGGGGCGAACATCGAGCAATTGATCGAGGCTTTGCGCTACCAGGATATGGTTCGACAGCGCGACGTCACGGTTCTCTAGTAGCAGGATGGTCTCGTCACCGTTGGCTCTACGCTCGGCAAGCTTCTCCAGTTTTTTCTCAAGGGTGATCGACAGCCGGGACGCCCGCATACCCTCGACGTCTAGTCCTGCATCGCGCTAGACGAAGAAGCGGCCAACATGCCGCGCGCTGTCGGAAAACGAAGCTCTCCGCGACATGGTCAACGGTATCCCGGCGATTATCGTTGAGCGTACACCTTCATGGTACGGCACGCCGCGACGCTCGACCGCCTCCGGGCCTGCCGCGTGAATTTCCTCGGCAGCCGCAAGGCACCAAGCCGCTATGTCTGCCTGGACGGCCGCGTGTCGGCGACGGTGCAGTCCGACACACGGTTCGATCGGGAACGTCAGATAATAGATACCCAGATGCGGAAGCCGGCCTTCGACTGCCTCCACGATCGGCGCCGCAAAATCGGAAAAGTCCTTCCCGCTGTTGATCTGCCGCTCGAACGCTTCAACGATGGTGTGCTCGATCGCAAAATGCCGCTCGCCGATTGAAAACAGGCAGTCCACCTGACGGTCGACGCCATCCTCTTCGGGGAAACGAACGTTCTCGCGGAGAGCACCGCATTCCGCTTCGTAGAAGCGGATGGTGGCCTCGCAGAGCTGCCGCTCATATTTGATTGGAGGCGGCATATCAGTGGAAGCTGAGCTTGGATTGGAAAGCATGGACCGCAGCGATATTCGCCTCGATGGTCTCGCCGTTCTGGGTCAGCACCGGACACGCGGACGCGAACGCCTTGCCAGCGAAGCGCACCTCGCTACCCTTTAACCCGGCGATGATTGTCGAGAGATTGTCATGCCGGTAAGCGGCCCAAGCACCGACGGGCACCCAACCGCTGTTGCTGACGCCGGCAGCAAGATATGCCAACGCGAAATAATACTCGAACGTGTCAAAGAGGAGCAAATAGTCCTCGTCATCGGCAACGAGCGGGTGGAACGTCGATCGCAACGTGTTGTGCAACCAATCGCTCATCGGCACGTGCCGCGGCTGACCGTTGAAGAGGCCGAAGAGCATCGGGCGATCAATGAGATGTGGCGGCGCGAGATGTCCGACTGCCAGCGCTTTCTTGTTGTTGATGGTCGGCGTTCGCGCGGTCAGTAGTCTTGAAAGCAATGCTGGGCGATCTGCCAGCAAACTTGCCATGCCCGCGGCGTAAAGCATGAGCGTCGCCGGATAACCGCGAAGGCTTGCCCAGGCGGTATATTGCGACCCGTCGTGGAGATTTTCTTTGCCTACTTCCCCGATCGCAGAAACAAGCAGATCATCCTGCTCGCCGCGCGACCAGCGAGCGATCGTGGCATTCAGGCCGATGATCGTCGTGGCGGCAGCGTCATACGCCTTCACGCGCTCAGCTGTCGTGTCGACACTCGGCACGACAGCGCCGTGCGCGGGAAATTTTGGTCCCCGCCAAACTGCGACCGCATCCTTCAGCACGTCCCGATAGAGGTCATGCAGGCGGATACGCTGGCTGTCGTCGGCAAGATACCGCTTGGCCGCACCGATCGCCGCTTGGACGCTCAGCGGATGCGGCCGATCAAACTCTTCGAGGCCGTGAACACGAGCGAGAAGGCCTTCGAAGAAGCCGTCGGCAGATGTAATCGCGACGGTCTCCGCCCGTCGGCTTGAGATGACGGCTTTCGCTTCCTGAGACGGCTCGCCGACAGAGGTCCAGAAGCAGGCATAGCGCCGGTTGGTTGCCCGCTCGATAACCGCTCGCAGTGCGGTATCCCAGGTTGCCGACCAGCCGCAAACGATCAGACCGAACTCGTCGATCACGCGTTCGACGAGTGATTCCATCGCGGGATCGTATGCGGAAAGTTCCTCGTCAGTGTTTAGGATCCGCGTGTCGAGATAGTCGCCGTGTACCTTGATGATGCAGTGCTTCTGGTGTGTTAGCGGGATCATCCCGGCCGCCTGATCTGCGCTCCCGATGACGACCGGCACGATCCCCCGCTGCTCAAGCGCCTGTTCGAGCAACCGGTCGAAGTTTGTCGTCACGACGACCCTCACCAAACCGGCTGCCATTAATTCCGCGATCGCGTGATGCGCAGCCGTCGGGAGTTTGAGACCCTGCTCGCGCTCCTCCTCAGTCGGCTCGAAATAGCCTTTGAGAAGCTGCTGGCGATCAGTTTGGCTGCGACACAGGGAGTCCAGGAGCTCCGAATAGTTGGCTTCCTTCCCGAAAGTCTCTGCGTACCAGCGATCGGGCGCGTCGCTTGGCGAGACATCCTGGGCAGCGGCAAGGCGCCGAATCAAATCGAGGACAACTTCCCAGCCGGTCGGAATTCCTGCCGCCCGAGAGATACCGGAACCCAGCATCAGGCCGTACACGCCCGGACTGGCGCGTAGGGAGAAAGCCAGAGAGACCAAGGGATCGAGAGTTTGAAACACGCTGCTTGAATCCCGTTTTGTTCTGATTGGCCGTAGCTTTCTCGGCTATGATAGGTTTCTCGCGTTTGTGGACAAGCAGTCTTGCGTGCTTTCGGAAGGCAAGGGTATCCGGTCCGAAAACCCCGGTTCGATAAGATTTCTCATGTTTAGACGGGAAATTGTCGGACATGGCTCCGCCACGGGGCGTGAGTGGCCTTAAGAATGTCAGTGAGGTAAAGTCGCTTGTCGCGATTTTTCGCGGACTCTTTTGCCGTCCGCTCCAATTCGTGGCGAGCAGCGTGCCAGATCGCCTTCTCTTCGCTCGGCAATCCGTCGCGCCCTCGAGCTTCAACCGCACGCTCAAGCAATTCAATAGCGCGATCGTCCGCACATGCCATGAATAAAAGCAGCGCGGAGAACGCTAAATCCGGATTATTCCCAGAAAGAAACTTCGTCCGCCAGTGTTCGGCCGAACGACTACGCTGATAAGCTTCTGACGAGATCCTGCGGACGTCGGCCAGCCAGCCCTCGAGCGGAAGCGCGTTGGCTGCCGCCCAAAATTCGTCGCCTGCGGGGCTGGGATCAAGAAACCGGCCGAGAGTGAGAGATCGACCGACCTCACCAGCTGTTTTCGCGAACAGTCCGCTATGCATGTGCCCTAAGAGCCAGTCGGTCCGTCCGCCGTCAGCTGCCCAGCCCGCCATCGACGCCAGCGCCGCGTCTGTCACCGCATCGGCGAGAATACGGTCACAGTGGGGCGTCAGGTCTGCGGCAGCGCTGTAGAAAGGAAGGCGCTCGAACTTCTCAAGACTACTCCAATTGCTGTCACGGTAGGCGGGATAAAGCACGTTCCAGATCCGCACGCCGTCTGCCGGACGGGTCTCCATCACCGCGCGAAGCGCACTTAGCACCGGAAAGCTACCAAACCCGAACGCATGCTCGGGACCTCTCTCCAGCAGGGCATCGAGCGCCGCGACAAGATTATCCCCCCGTTGTTCGGCTAGCACGCGCATCGCCACCTTGGAGTCGAACCACGACGGGACGGCGCCTACCGTCTCGGGGAAGCTTTGGGTCGCTATGCCTTCCAGAACGACCGCCTCGAAATGGTCAAGGGCGTCGCCGTCATCTGGTGCATCCTGCACTCGGGCGCCCCACGCCAGCGGATCGATCCGCTGCTCGAGATCTTGAACGGTGAGGTGCCTAGCCGCGACAATCATCGCCAGTGAACCATTAGCCCCTTCGCTACGCTCCATGTCGGGAGACCATGACCAGCCGCTGTTGACGATAGCTCGAAGCATCACGGGATTTTGATCATATCGTGCGAGCGCCAGAAGCCGCAGCCGCGTCGTCGGCGTGTCGGTGGCGATCGCTCCCATGAGCGCCTCGGCGAATGCAGGCGGCATGGCGCTACGGTCGACCGACAGCACATAACCGACCCAATGCTCGCGATGGTCCCCCGTGATTTCGCTTACGAGATCGCCGAAGTCGGTCGCTGTCGGAGTTGCAAAGACGGCAACCTCGTCGGTGTAGAAATTCGGGCCATGGGGATCGCTCTTAAAGATCGCTATCTGCTCGGCAGCGGTCTTGCCCGCCAATCGAGAGATCTGCGCATGCAGCCACCCGTCGCTTTTTCCGGCGCCGAACTCGCGACGAATGAACGGCGTCGCGACGCTGGCGAAAATCGCATGGGTCTCGGCATCGAGCAGCGGCCAGAATCGCTCAACTTCGCTTGCCAGGCGAAGCAACTTCCCTTCGTCCACGTTCCCGTTTTCATCCAGCCGCTGCGGGGCTGTCTCGAAGATGCGTCGGATCAACCGCGTCAAAGCGTCGGGCGCCCAACGGGCTAGCGCAGGCATGCTCTGTTCAAGGGCGAAGTCGCCAGATCCCTGGGACAATCCGGCCGAAAATACGTCGAGCGCGTCGGTGGAATCGGCGGCTTCGGCGAGCTGATCCTGCTGGTCGGGACCCAGCATCACATCTGGGCGATAGGCCAGATCCTTCAGAGCTGAATAGCGATAGAGCGGCTCATCGTCAGTTCGAGCGGCCCCATCTTCCGGCAGACGCACCAGCCCATCATCGCCGACAGTGGCAACGCGGCCAAAGATCCGTCGCCGTGGCGTGGCGTCTAGGCCCGCGACGACAGCAGCCGCCTCGGGTGTCGCGAGCGCCTCCAAGAGCAGATGCGCGGCCTCGACAGCGACCTCGGTGCCCGTGGCTAAAAGCGTATCCGCTACCTGCGATATTGCTGATGCAGTTGCTTCTCCGTCGATCGGATTGATCCGGAGAACCCAACCCATCCCGTCATGCGGTCCGAAGGATTGGCTGATCGCTCGGGACACCGCCCAGCTCATGATAGCATTCAGAAATGGAAGTCGCGGAAGCATCGAGAGGATGCCCATCGCGCGCCCAGCCAGAAATCCATATTCCCGTTCGATCCCCTCGGGCGTCTCTACCCGCGCAACCGTGGCCGTAAGCACGCCAGCGAGCCCGGGCTCGACCTGCTCCCAGCTGCTTCGACGGCCCTCGATCGCGGCATCGACGCTCTCGCGCGCTGCTTCGGGTGAAGCATTGCGCTCCGCCATCATGACGCGCTGGTGATCGGGCCAATAATAGCCGAGCCAGCGACAGAGCCGCGCCTCCAACGCTCGCCGAAAAGGAACAAATCGCGCGGCATCGGCGAATGCCGTGATGAACAGGTTCTCATCCCGCGCGGAGCGATTATGAACCAGCCAGATTCGCTCCGCCAGATCGAGAAACAGGTCGGGTTTCGCCGGGATCAGCCGCTCCAAGGCCTCATAGTCCGTTCGACCGAAATTCTGCTGGAAGAACCAGTCCTGTGCGAGCACCGCGAAGGTCTCTGAGGGGCCATGGTCGCGCAACATCGCCGCTGTGACCGCCCAACGCAGGATCGCGACACCCCGATCGGTCCCGCGCAAGGGCTCCATGAATTCGGCAAGCCGCTCGGCATGCCCGGACCCTGCGGCGTCGAGTTGGCTGTTGAGAGCCAGCGCCAAAGCAAACGGCATCCGATCCTTCTTGAGCCGAAACCTCGAAGTCGATCCCTCCACATGCTCGACCCAACGCCCAGAGATGATCTCGTCCAGTGCCGTTCTCAGTTCCGATCCTTGGGCGCCGCTCTCACGTCCGAGCGCTTCGGCAATCTGAGCCCTCGTGACAGACGCGGTGGCGTCGGTGTCATCGTCGATCGCTGCTCGAAGGCGCTCACCCTCGCCGATCAGAAACTGCTGAAAGTCGGCCTCCGTCGGGCCGAGGCTCGATCCGTGAAGCCTCAGCCGATGCCGCCAATCCTCGTAGATGAGGCGCTCGATGGTGATGTCGCCGCTTTCCTCCAGCTCGCGCCGACGCTGGATCGCCAGCTGACAATAACGGGGCACGCGCATCAGTTCGATGAGCGCGGTCGACAGTTGAGCCCGAGGCGCGTGATGACGCGCGAGCATCTCGTCGAGCTCGGTATCGCTGAAGTCGGGGACCAGCATCTCCGAGGCCCGCGGACTTAGGTTGGCGAGCCCCTTGAGGTCGACGTTCCAATAATGGGTTCGACAAGTGACAACCACCGCAACGTGCCCGTTCAACTCGGTGAGCAGCGGCTGCAGCAGGCGATGCCATTCGAGGAAGTTCACGTTCTGATTGAGTCCGTCGATCACCAGCAGGATCGACGGCTTTGCCGTTTTAAGACTCGTCCAAAGGCCGACTCGGCGCGTCCAGAAATCAACGTCACGCAGCCCGATCCGGTCGGCGAGCAAGCGCCCAAGGAGGCGGGCGGGGGGCTCGGAGGGAGAGGGCGCCAGGTCTCGAGCCGGCGCGACGATCGTCAGGGGCAACGCATCCGGCTGACCAGAAATCTCCTGCCACCATGCAAGCAGGCCCCAAGTCTTGCCGACACCTTCTTCTCCCAGGAGGGCCAACGGCGAAACGGGACCAGCTGACCACCAAGCGGAAACCGCGTCGATGACCGCCTGCCGTCGCACCCGCACATTTCCCGGCGCATCAAGGCCGCCATAACAGTGAAGACGTGAAACGGCGGTCTGATCGTCTTGGAAGGAGCGCCGCAGCCAGCCGGCAGCCTGTTCTTTCGCCGCGAAATAGCCGACATCCGGACGGTGGAAGGGCTCCAGCACCATCGCGCACCGATTTTCGAAGGTGGCTTCGGCCGCGACTGCAGCCAGATAATCCACGACCGGTGCCGCACTGCCCAGATGCTTTGCAACCGCTGCCGGCGCAGCAGCTGCGAGGATCGCGAGCGCGCTAGGCTTACCCTTTCCCTCAATCGCATCGAGGAGGCCAATAGCGATCCCGAGTTCCTGGCCGGTCTTCTGCAATTCGACGAGGTTCGTTTTGCTAAACTTGCCCGTCGTGGCCAACACCCACAAATCGAGCGTCGGGTGATGCTGGACGGCATCATAGATCTTACGACGAAGTTCGGCCAACGACACTGTCGTCGAACCGTATTTTTTCCCCTCAAAACCAATCGACAGCCGGTTTCCCGCTGGGTCGTTCATCCCATCCGAGCCGCCTTGATGCCCGGACTTCTGCAGTAGGAATCGCTGTTGAAGAACCTCCTGGAGGCAATCAGACACAAAACCCTCGAACCCATTGTCACCGGTATTCGGCAACGCTTTCATAGCGGCGACGAAAGGTTGGGCTGCAGGCAGCGCGGAATGGGAATGCGTAGCCATCAGGTTCCTAGTTTCGGTTCAGGCCCATCTCGCGGCTCTGGAGCTTCCGTTTCCAAAGCTGCTCGACGGCGATGATATCGTCGGAAGACGCGGCGCTACCGCTAACTTCGAGTATGCTCACTTGATAATCAGTGGGCTCGCTGCTTTTCAGCCCGAGATTTCCGCCATGGCCGTCCTGCGCATAATTCAGCCAGCGTCCCAAAAAGCCGGCCTCGCCCGTTGCCGAACCAACATATTGCTCCTTGGTTCGGGCGGACGTCAGCAGATAGACACCCCTCGCCGCCCGAAGAGCTGATAGCCAACCAGCCGGCAGGACAGGGACTTCCGACACGTTCGCCATGAAATGCGTGAAGCCGGGGAACTTCTCCTCCTCGAAAGCGCGTGTCAGCTGGACGATCTGCTTATTCTGGCGATCGGCCCTCTGGACCCAACTGCGCGCGCCTGGCCCCCAGTCGATCCATAAGCGACCGCTATAGTCATTCAGGTAACTCGTAAGCTCGGTCTGGTACTGATCCATCTGCGACGTCGTAAGGGCGATGCCGGGCACGCCGTGAAGTGGATCGATCCAGGCATCGTCGGCAGCGCCGACGATCTGGGTCGAATAGATACCGACAAACAATGTCCCGCCGGTCGGCGGTGCGACGAAGCTCGCCCAGAACGGCGATGCGAGTACCGCGCGGTTACCGATGGTCTGGACGCTCTGATAATCCTCGAAACAGGACCGTTGATCGCGCCACAAAACGTAGGGTGTCTTGCCGTTTGGTGCCTTCGTCTGGTGGCGCAGAAGGCGGACACCCGCAGGGTCCAACCCGGCTTTGGCAATCAGATCGGTGAACAAAAGCATCAGCTCTCCTCGCCGACCGGATTGTTCAGCCTGCGAAGGAAGGTTCGGGCGGTCACGAGCACGATATGCAGGCGGAATGTGGAGTGATCCTCGTCGGACAGCCCGGGATGCGAGCCGTCCGTATGGAGCATTTTGAAGAGACCATTGATGTAGCCCTTCGCATCGTGCGTCCATTCGTTGCGATCGACCGCGAGAAACCCAGTCTGAGCAAGGAGCTGGCGGCGATTTTCGGAGGTCGCAAGATGGGTCGCGCGCGCCGGCTCTCGCTGCAGCGCGATTGCATCGAACAAACTTTCGAGGAAGGTGCGCAGCTGTGCGTTGCACGCAGCCCAACCCCCGCGAGTGTGGGCTTCGATCGCCTGGTCGAGGTGCCCGGCCGACATATGAAACTGAAACGCGCGCAGCAGCTCGTGCACCTCGCTGTCGGTCCCAGGCAAGTCGACCTCTTCCGACAAGGCTGCGCGAAGGCGGGGGTGCTGGCCGCGCTCATCCTGTTCGATCACGAAGCCGTCACGCGCGAGACCGCGTAGCAATGCCGTTTGCGCGGGTGTCTTGAGACGCGGGTTGATGTGGTGCAGCGCTTCGCGGACGACAGCCTCTCCCAAAGTTACGCGGCCATCGACGGTATCCACCACATCCGAGGCACGCTGAATGACGATCCGCCCGAGCATGCCCACCTTCTTAGGCACGCTGAGCCCTGTTCCCTCCGGGATCACGTCTTCAAGACCCAGCCGGAGAGTCATCTGATCGAAGCCCGCCTGGGTGTAACGCTCATGGATCTCGGTGGCGGCGATAAGCGTGGGGCGGGTGAAGGGGGTCAAGCGCATCGGACGTCTTTCAGGGCAGAGTGGCAGCAAGATCCTCGAATGTCATGAAGCGGACGCCGTAGCTATTAGAGAGCCAAGCGCGATTGGCGGGGTCGAGCACCGAGTTGGTGGCATTGCTCCTCCCCACATCGGCCGAACAGAAAACGTCGATCCCATAAGCGATATGCGCAGCAAGGCTGTCGCCGTCCGCCCATTCGGCGAAGGCGCGCTCGACTTGCCGCCGCTGATGCACGTCCGCCGCCTTGTCCAAAGCCGCAAACCACGTCGCATCGGGTCCCGAGGCAAGGCTCACACCCAGCGTGCACAGCTGGCTGAACCCGAGCCCCCGCGCCTCGATCTCGCGCGAAACGGCAAAGGCGCTGTCGATCCAGGCCGACAGCGCCGCGCCTTCGCCCCTATCGAGATAATACTCCCCCGTTGGATCGGTCAGCCCAAACGCGCCGATACGCGGAACGTCATGCAGGACTCTCACGCCGAGCGCCTTGGCCGCCTGAATCCGGGCGACCACCTCAGGGTGCAAAGGCGGACGCTGCGGCTGGCCGGCCTGCAACGTGACCCCCGTAGTGATCACATCGAAGTCGCCGTCACCCAACATATCAGCGAGCTCCTTGGGAAGGTCGGACCGTTTTGTCATCTCGGTCGGATGGGCGGTGCTTGTAACCGTCGTTCCCGCAAACACGGCCGCGCGGTCCTTCTTCATAATCCCCTCGACTGTCAGCATCGTGACCGAGTAGAAACCCTCAATCGCCCCGCCCTTCAGAGCCGAATGAACCTTGGCCAATTCCGCTTGCCGCGGGTCCTTCGGGAATCTCTCCGGGCGGCATGCCAGGTCGAGAACATTGGTATCAAATGTGACGCGCAATTGGCTTTCGTCCTTCTGCCAGGGTCGATGCTACAAAAATTGTGCGCCCGCATGATCCTCGAACAACTCGCCCGCTGCTAGAACGTACGTCGCGGTTGCTAGGGATCACGCGAGCCCGTCGTTGATCCAGGCTCTCCTGCCATCTACTCTCGAGAGATTGGCAACATTTGAAAGTGTTTCATGCAGCGGCAGACCTATATCGTACACGGTCGGCTCGCGTCTCGTGAGATCCGTCTCGACGCCGCCCGCAACCGGCACCACGGCACCCAGGTAATGGCGTTCGAACAACTGGCGGCACGCCTCGCCGGAGGCTTCGCGCAGCCCATTGACGCCGAAACGCTCCGCGACGTGATCCAACGCGTGCTTCCCGATACCGATCTCGGCGAGCTCGACACCATCAAGCTCTTGCCCGGCATGGTCGGAGCCGCGGCCGACACGCTGCACAAGGTCTGGCGCACCGGCATCGATCTCTCGGCCCGAGCGGCAAGCCATCCCCGGCTTGCCGCTATGGCGACGCTCGAGGAGGTCGTGCTGGCGGCGCTGCCGCCTGCCATGCTCCGGCCTGTCGATCTGGCCTCTCAGGCGATGGACCGCCTCCAGCACGCGCCTGCGCTGTTCGGGGAGATCACTATTCAGGGCATCAGCGAGCTGTCGCCGTGTTCGCGCGACCTGTTGTTCGGCCTGGCGAAAGCGGTCCCAGTTCGCTGGCACGCCGGCCCGCGCGCGGTGCCCGCGTGGCTCGACGGCTCGCTTGTCGAGATCGTCCGATCAGCGCCGGCCACACCGCAGATCGAGGCGGTGAGCGCCGCTAACGGCTACCACGAAGCGATCGAGGCTCTGCGCTGGGCGCGTGAACTGATTGCGAGCGGCACGGCCAAACCGTCCGAGATCGCGATCGCGGCAGCGGCTCCTGCAGCCTACGATGATGAATTCATGGCACTGAGGGCCGACGCGAATATCGATCTACACTTCGTCCACAGCATCCGCGTCGTGACGACGCGTGACGGTCAGACGGCCGCCGCGCTCGCCGACATTCTGGTGCGGGGCGTGTCACAGCCGCATCTGCGACGTCTCGCGACGTTGCTGGCTGGAAAGGGACTGTTCAAGGCTCTGCCAGATGGTTGGCAGCGCGTGCTCCCACCCGATGCGCCGCTCTCCTCCACCGACGCATGGTCGCGGCTCCTTAGCGCGCTGACGCCCGATCACTGGCCGGACGGCACCGACCACGCACCGGCATTGCGCGCGATCGTCGACACGCTTTCGGGTGGCATCCCGCACGCAGAAGAGATCGGGCGCGCGTTCCTTTCGGGCGGTGCCCTGCGCATCTGGCGCAAGGCCTTGCTGGCCGGAAGCGCTGCAGCCATCGATGTCACCATCGACAGCCTTCGCCAGGAAGATGCCTGCGAAGCGTGCGTTTCGGTCGCCTGGATGCCGGCCTCGGCACTGGCGGCTTCGCCACGCAAATTCGTGCGCCTGCTCGGTCTCACCTCGACCGGCTGGCCGCGGCGGATCTCGGAGGACCGCCTGTTATCGGATCACATCGTTCCGACCAGCGAACTGGATCCGCTGCCGGTGACCGCCGCCGATCGTCGCGACTTCGAGACGATCCTTTGCACTACAGCAGCGCAGGTTGTGCTGTCCCGGCCGCGCCGCGACGGTGAGGGCCGCCTGCTCGGAAAGAGTCCGCTGCTGCGCGGCCAGCCCGAGGCCCGCTACGTCCGCCGCAACCGTCGACCCGCACACGCGATGAGCGAGACCGACCGCCTCGTCGCGCGTCCGGCCGATTTTGGCGCCGTTGCGCAGGCGCTGTCAGCGACGGCATGCTGGCAGGATTGGCAGCGCCCGACCGTGACCGCCCATGACGGCCTGGTGCGCGGCGACCACCCGGCGGTGCTAGCGGCACTTGAACGCCCACAGTCCGCGAGCTCGCTCGCCAAACTGCTGCGCAACCCGCTCGGCTTCACTTGGACCTACGCGCTTGGGATCAGGGCACCGGAGAGCGCGGAAGAGGCGTTGGTACTGGATGCCCGGCAGAGCGGCATCCTGCTCCACGACACGCTGGATCATGCCGTGCGGTTGCTCGAAGGCGAAGGAGGATTGGCGCGCGCGCGACCGGATCAGGTCGTCGCGGCGATCGAAGCTGGTGCCGCGACGGTTATGGCACGGTGGCAGGCCGAGCAGGCCACCCCGCCGATCGTAGTGTGGCGGCGGACACTCGAGGATGCCAAGCAGGCCGCGCTGAACGCGCTGCAGCATCCCGAACCACCGCTTGCAGATCAGAAAAGCTATACCGAGGTGCCCTTCGGCGGGCAGGCTGCGAAATCCGACGGCGCGGTTCCGTGGGATCCCGCCACACCGGTCGCGATCGCTGACACCGGGTTCCGGATCTCGGGCTATATAGATCGCCTCGACCTTTCGGGCGATGCCGCACGGGCGCGCGTGCTCGACTATAAGGGCGGCAAGCTGCCGCCAAAGCCGGTCGTCCTGCAGGGCGGCAAGGAGCTCCAGCGTTGCCTCTACGCTTATGCGGTCAAGGCGCTGCTCGGCGACGATATCGAGATCGATGCGGCCTTACTCTATCCGCGCGATACCGAGGCCCGCCATCTCGACGCGCCGGCCGACGTTCTGGAGGAGCTTGCCGGGCATCTGCGTGCGGCGCGCGCGAGCCTGCTCGCAGGGCGCGCGCTGATCGGCCCAGACAATGGCGGTGATTATGATGATCTGAGCTTCGCGCTGCCCGCAAACGCCCCCAACGGGTATTGCCTGCGCAAGCTCGAACCCGCGCGAGCCGCTCTCGGCGATGCGGCCATCGTGTGGGAGGCAATCTGATGACTGGTACGACACCCGCCCCGCGTGACGAGACCGCGCGTCTCGCTGCGATGACCGCCCATGATCGCTCCGTTCTAGTCGAAGCCGGAGCCGGTTCGGGCAAGACCGCTGTCATGGCCGGCCGCCTTGCCCTGCTGCTGGCCTGCGGTACCGCCCCCAAGGCGATCGCGGCAGTCACCTTCACCGAACTCGCCGCGAGCGAATTGCTCGCGCGCGTTCGCGACTTCGTGGATGAGCTGCTCGACGGTAGAGTGCCGCGCGAACTGGCTATTGCCTTGCCGGACGGTTTGTCGGCAGAACAGCAAGCGAGCCTTGAGGAGGCGGCTGCCGCGATCGACGAGATCACCTGCTCGACGATCCACGGCTTCTGCCAGCGGCTCATCAAGCCCTATCCGGTCGAGGCTAATATCGATCCGGGCGCGACGCTGATGGATCCGGCGCAGGCTGAGCTGGTGTTCGGAGACATCATCGATCGCTGGCTGCGCGACACGCTCAATGTCGGCGACGAAAGCCTCGTCGCGGAACTCGTCTTCCAGAACCCGGCGAAGGCAACGGAGCTGATCGCAACGGCCGCCGCGGCGCTGCGCGACAACCGGGTGCTCGTACCGCCGGCCTCCGGCCCGATCCAGCCGCTTTCGGCAGCGTTTCGCACCGCCACGGAGGCGTATCGCGCCTTCGTCGTTGGCGCGGCCGCGCAGGAAGAAGAAAGCATCGCCGGCGCGTCGGCCTTTATCGAGATGGCCACCGGTGTCGCGTTCGCCGAGACGGACGAGACGCCGTCGGCGCTCGTCGGGCTTCTGACGTCGCTCCCGCATTCTTCGCTCTGCACCGCCAAAGGGGCGTTCAGCGTCTACAAGAAAAAGGGGAAATGGGAGGCGGCGGCAAAGGCCGCGGGCCTCGCCAAGGCGGAAGGTGGCGTGCTGAATGCACGCGCCGAGGAGCTGCATCTCGCCTGCTGTGAGGCTTGGACACGTTTGCGGCAGGGCGCTGCGGCGCGCGTTCTGGCGGAGCTGATCAGCGCGATCCAGCCGATCGCGGATGGCTTTCGCGATTACAAGCGCTCGGCGGCCCTGCTCGATTTTGACGACCTGATCTTTGCCGCGCGCGATCTCCTGCGCGACCATGGCGATGTTCGGGACGCACTATCGCGCCGCTACACCCATGTGCTGGTCGACGAATTCCAGGATACTGATCCGTTGCAGACCGAGATCTTCTGGCGGCTGTGTGGCGATCCGACTCCCGGCGCGGATCCGCTCGACTGGGCCAGCTACCGGATCCGGCCAGGCGCGCTGTTTTTGGTCGGGGATCCCAAGCAGGCCATCTACCGATTTCGCGGTGCCGACGTCGCCGCCTATGTGAGAGCGCGCGAGGCCACCCGCGCGCTCAATCCGGGCGATCTGCTCTCGATCTCGACGAATTTCCGGTCCTGTGCCGCGATCCTCGCTTATGTGAACGAGCGCTTCGCGCCTCATCTTACAGAGGAGAAAGGGCAGCCCGGCTTCACCGCGCTCGACAGCTTTCATCCCGATCACGAGGAAGGACTGTGCGTCGCAGCGCTTCCCGTTGCCTGCGCAGACGAGGACGGCAAGGCCAAGGCGGGCGTGCAGCGCGACTGCGAGGCCGAAGCGGTCGCTGAGATGTGCAGCCGCCTGATCGGCAGCCAGATCATCGTGGATCGCAAGACCGATACGAAGAGGCCGTGCCGCCCCGGCGACATTGCATTGCTGGCCCCAGGCGGCACCGAATTGTGGCGCTACGAGGAAGCGCTCGAGAAGCGCGGAGTGCCGGTGGCGACTCAGGCAGGAAAAGGGTTCTATCGCCGCCAGGAGGTGCAGGACCTCATCGCGATCGCCCGCGTACTGGCCGATAGTCGTGACACGCTCGCGCTTGTCGCACTCCTGCGCGGGCCATTGGTCGGGTTGAGCGAAGAGCAGCTGCTGGACCTCGTCTGGAGCCAGCCGCGTGATCCCGAGCGCCCCGACACCCGACCAAGGCTTACGATCCATCTCGAGGCGAAGGCGATCGGGGACCCATATGCACGCGACATCGTCGAAAAGCTGCAGGCTCTGCGCCGCGGGATGAATGCGACGACCCCGCACCAGCTTCTCGCCGAAGCCGTCGACCTGCTCCGCGTGCGCCCCATTTTGCTCCAACGCCACGGCGGGCAGGCAGAGCGGCCATTGGCGAATGTTGATCTTTTCCTCAGTCTCGCGCAGCCCTATGGCGTGCGTGGCATCAGAGCGTTCGCCGACGCGATGACCGCTGCCTGGGAGGGGAAGGCACGCTCGGCGGAAGGCAGGCCCGACGCACAGGAAGAGGCGGTATCGCTGGTGACGATGCATGCGTCCAAAGGATTGGAATGGCCGATCGTCGTACCGATCAACACGATGACCTCGGGTAACGACGTGCGCGATCCGATCATCGACGGCGACACCAAGACAATCTTTCTGCCGATCTTCGGCGTCGCGCCCGCTGGATATGAGGACGCAAAGGCCGCAGAGGTCGCCGAGCGAGAGCGCGAGCGCCTGCGTCTCTGGTATGTCGCAGCGACCCGGGCGCGCGAGCTTCTCGTCTTGCCTAAACTCGACGTACCGCCGGCGCGAAGCAGCTGGAACGCCCTGATGGACTTCAACCTCGACGGATTGCCCTTGATCGCCATCGATCACCACCCACCGGGCTTCGAGACGGTCGATAGCGATCCGGAGAACAGCCAGACGCGCGAGACGTTCGCTACCGAAGCAGCTGCCGTAATGGCAGCGACGACGCGCCTTCGATGGATCGCACCGAGTCGTGACGAGGATCCGGAAGGACCTCTCGAGGTAGTATCCGAAGCGCAGATCGTCGTGGCCTCCGACGATGCGCCCTCGCCGGACACGGCGATTTCGGTGCAAGGCGGACGCGAGCGAGGCCTGGTAATCCATAAGCTGTTCGAAGAGGTGCTGACCGGGGAAACCGCGGACGATTTGTCCACACTTACCGCCCGGGCGGCGGACCTGGTGCGTGCGATCGGGGGCGAGCCAGCGACGGACGCGATGTCGGGTCTCTCTGCTGAGGAGATGGCCGGCACGGTCGCAAAGACCTTGAAGCTTCCGGAGATCGCCGCGCTTCGCCCCAGACTCCTGGCCGAACTCCCCATCTATGGCCTCAGCGAGGATGACGGCGTCGACCTCGCCACCTTCGGAATCGTTGATGCGTTGTGCGTTGACGAGGACGGAAAGCCGGAGCTTGTAATTGACTGGAAGAGCGACGTCAGCCCAACCACCTCAGCGTCGGATCACTACCGATCGCAGGTCCGCCGTTATTTGGAGGTTACCGGAATTCCGGAGGGTTTGGTCGTGTTCGTGACTACGGGCGACATGCTGAGGGTGTCCGCACCCGTCCTCACACTCTCGATGGCCCAGACTTGAGCCACCAACCTCGCCTTCACGTCGAGCCCGCAACGCTCATTGCGAACGATGCGCCAAAGGATCATGCGAAGGCGATCGCTGAAATAATCGCGGACGCCGACGAGATCATGATCGCGGTAGCTTTCCTCAAGCTTGGGGGTGCTGACTTTTTAGCGGGGAAACTGTCGAAACGTCTTAAAGCTGGCGCCGTTGTCGAGCTGTTTATCGGCACCGACTTCTACCTAACCCAACCCGCTGCTTTGCAGCGGCTCCTTGAGCTCAAGAACCAACATCCTGCCTGCAAAGTGAACGTTGCGGACCAGGCATCGGCAACTTTTCATCCAAAGGCGTACCTTACGCGGCGAGGGAAGTGCTACCAAACTCTCATCGGTTCGGCGAACCTCACTCAGGGCGGATTGAAGTCGAACGACGAATTGTCGATGTGCGTCACCCATACTACAGGAGACGAGTTTACACGCGCCCTGTTGGATACCTTTAATCGATATCGGGTGGGAGAGCGCTTCCAGGATCTAGATCCACTGGTCCTTCAGCAGTACGCCTCGAGGTTTGAGATAAATGAGCGCGAACGGAAGAAGTTTGAGAAGACGAGAGATGCCGCGCTTCCCGCTGGCTTCGACCTTCGCGTAATCGAAGCCTGGTACGCGCGATACCTTGCTGATCCACAGGCGGTTTTAGATCTCGCCGAACGGAAGAAGCGCCGATCGGAAGCTTTTAAAGTTCAGAGGCGCATTGCCGCGCTGAAAAATGGGCGGCTCGATCAAGCCGCGCGGACCGCCTTTCAGGATGGGCTTCGAGATCTAATGACCACCAAAGGAGGCCGACATCTATGGGGGTCGGGCGACATCCATCGGAGGGGCAGCGAGGCTCTAGCCCACCCGAAGCGGATGATCGATCTCTTCGCGTCAGCTCAGGCTGCCGCGCAACGGCCGCCCCGTGAGGGTTACGAATTGATCCGCAAGCTTGCCGACCCAATCCCAGGCGTAGGTCTCAACATGGCGACTGAGATCCTCTGCAACTTCGCGCCGGACCGTTACGCGATTTACAACGGCAACACGGTAGGGGCTTTAGGGGCTCTTGGCATTGCCGCTCCCCAGTTCGCCAATTTTCAGGCCATCGGGCCGGCGCGATATGAGGGACTTTGTGCCACCATTAAAGCCTTGGGCGCGCGACTTGGCGGCGCAAATTTTTCGGAATCAGACGCCTTCCTCAACTGGCTCTACTGGAAAACCAAAAAAGCTAAGCTCTCATGATCAGCATGTGCATCGGCGCAGCCAGCGAGACGCTCCGCGAGGGCAAGCTTTGGCTCCGCCTGCGCTTAAACATGGGGCGGTCTTCACTCGATTGATCTTCTCGATCAGGGCGTGTGAAACGAGAGAAGCGTTTGAGCGCCAAGGAATTCCTTGCCAACGCGCGTCCGGACCGCCATCTTGGGGTTAACCCCAAACCAAACGGGTAGTGCTCTGAACTTGAAATTGACACCCGGCCAAGTGCGTGAGGCGCTTCAACTCTCTCAGGACACGTTTCGCGGGTGGCGTAATGCGCTTGCACCGTTGAACGGGCGCAGCGGTTACACGCCATGTTTTTCGCTGGCGGATCTGCTTGCCTTGGCGATTGTCAAGACGATCGTCGACGGTGCTGGCGTTCGGATCGGCGCTTTGGGGCCTGTAGCCCCTGCTCTCTTCGACCTCACCAATCAGACCGCCTGGCCCTTGCTGGAGCGGTCGCTGCTCATCATGGATCTCCGCGCTGGTACATTGAGCTTGGTTGCCGAAACCCAGTCGCCCCGAACGGGTGTTGTTGATCTTCGAGTCGCTTGCCAGCCGATCTTGGCCAGTCTTGACGAATGGCTCCGCGGCGAGCAGCGCGGCGATGGCCAGCATGTTCTGCGCTTCCCGCTGACATCCATTGATCCCGAGCGTCGCTTAGCGGGAGGCGGATCCTGATGGAGCAGCTGATCCCTTTCAGGAAAGCATTTGAAAGTCTCGGCTTCGCGCCGGGCGTAATCTTTGATGATTACGTCTTCTCGGATGTACTCGACGTCGACCCCCGTGATCGCACGGTGCATCTCGCAGCATTCACGCAGACGCCGCCCTCATACCGCAACGCCGCGATGGCGGTGATCGATGTCGGCTCATCAGAAGTCGACGCCGTAGCCGACTACCGCGCACTTGGCGCGCCGCTGATCTTCTCGATCGCTGGGGACGAAGTAACCGCATGGCAAATGCGATCCGCCGCTCCACCGCGAATGATCGTCCGGGCGCCGCTATCCGAACTCGCCGCCCTGTTCGACCAGAACCGTGACACTTGGACTCCCCTCGCTATCCATCGCGCCAAGTCGATCGGCCACGTTGCCCCGGAATATCAGCTCGACTTTGTCGACGCAGGCTTGATGCCGGCGATCGAGGGGCAGATTCACGGGAAACTAGACCGCGCAATCGAAAGCGTTCTGAACGACGCGGTGACCGCCGCGGGCCTTGCGCCTGGCGATCGAAGCCACCGCGCCCTGTTCCAAGCGACCTTTCGGCTGCTTGCCGCGAAAATCTTGTCTGACCGCGGCCATGAGATTTCGCAGCGCTGGAATCCTGACGAGATCGCCTCGGTACTCGAAGTCATCTCAGCCTATTACAAGCTGCCATCGCTTGCTGAAGGCCCCCCGGGCCTCATGGTCGGCTTCGAGCAGGCGTGGCGCCGTTTACGCGATGGCTTGAGTTTCAGGAACATTTCCGCCGACGACTTGGCATTCGTTTACGAACAGACACTTGTCACACCCGAAACGCGCAAGCATTTCGGCACGCATAGCACACCCCGCCAAGTGGCCGAGCATGTCGTGGCCAGTTTGCAGCTGTGGAAGCACGATGTCGAAGATCTGCGGGTTTACGAGCCGTTTACAGGCGCCGGCGTTTTGCTCGTGGCGGCGCTGCGTCACGTACGCGATCTTTTGCCGGTGCACTGGTCAGACAAGGCAAAGCACCAGTTCCTGGTTCAACGCCTCGCCGGTGACGAGATCGATGCCTTCGCGGTCGAGGTGGCGACGCTATCACTCATTCTCGCCGATTACCCCAATGCCAACGGATGGAAGATTGGCCAGGCGGATCTGTTTGCGGACGACTATCTCGCTGCGCGATCGAAAACCTCGAACGTGATTATCTGCAATCCCCCGTTCGAGTCTTTTACAGCCGAAGAGCGGGTTCGCTATCCAGAGGCCCTTAAGCGTTCAGCGGCCAAGCCGATCGCGGTATTGAACGCCGTTCTTGATGCCAAGCCGCTCGCAATAGGTTTCGTCCTCCCCGAGCCATTCATCCGGGGCAAACAGTATGCCGCACAGCGGCGCAGAATTGAGCAGATGTACGCTGAGATCGAGCTCGTGTCGCTGCCCGACAGGACGTTCAATGCCTCGGTCATTCGATCGTCGTTGCTCATCGCGCGGGCGCCGCGCGACCCGGCAGCCGAGCCGGCTAGTACGAGCATCCGCTGCGCCGTTGTGAGCGAGCGCGAGCGCGACGCGTTCCTTTCAACCGGACAGCTGAACGTGGTGCGAGAGCAGACCCGCCCGTTCGCCGGAACCGGCGATCTTTGGATCGAAGAGCTGGCGGATGTCTGGTCGTATCTTCAGTCTGCGGGCACGTTGGGCGAAATCGCGGCGGTACATCGCGGCATCGAGTGGCGGTCAGACCAGGCTGCGGCGGTCCGTAGTAATGCGCAGCCCGGTTTCGTTCCCGGCATTCACGCGAGCGGGGCAATGCGAATGTTCGCCACGACGGGCGCGTCGGTATGGCTCGACGCCCGACCCGAGCGCCTGTTGTACAAGGCAATCGATCTCCCTTGGTCGGAACCCAAGATCCTCGCCAATGCTGCGCGCGTTAGCCGTGGCCCTTGGGCGCTGGCCGCAGCGATCGATCGGACTGGCAATGTCGCCTCGCAGCAACTGTTTGGGATCTGGAGGAAGCCCGGCGCGCCGTCCCTGCAAGCGCTTGCCGCGCTTCTCAATAGTCCACTCGGCGCAGCCTTCATCTCGAGTCATTCTCCTCCCGACAGAATTCGTGTTTCAGCGGTGCGCGCCGTTCCGATTCCACACAGCTTTCCGGTGGGACTTGACGATCTGGTCGATCGCTATTGCAAAGCTGCACAGTCACCATCGGGCTTATTCACGTCCGGCTCAGAGGCTGGCTTGCAAAGTTTGCTCGACGAGATCGATGGATTGGTGATGCAGGCCTTCGACCTTCCGCCCAAACTCGAACGGGCAGTGCTAGCCTATTTTCATGGCGCGCAACGGCCAACAATCCAGCCTTGGCAATCATGGCCAGCCGGCACGCTGGCGCTTGTCTCAACCCGCTCTAGCAAGGCGCAACTTTCGGCTTCGCGCGCGGGCGGAAATTGGATTTCCGATACATTCAGGCCGCTCCCCAAGGAAGAAGCTATACTTCTTAGGGAGGCGTTGGATGACGTCGAACCGCGTTGAAGGGGTATCTCTTCGAGACAAACACGTTGTCTGCACTGCTATCGACAGATCACACCCACCATGCGGCTGCAGTTGCCATAGTCCAGTCCTTGCCGGACGACGCCCTAAAGTTCGTATCATGCGTGGCTCTGGCTGAGTTGCAATTTGGCCGTGAACTGATTGTGGCGTTTACGGGTAAGGATCCCACTCAACTAACGCAAACGCTGACCCGCGCGTCGGCGGGCGCGGTGCTCGACGTTACGCGCCACACGGCCTCGAACTATGCTGAGCTGAAAGCCAACCTCGCGAAGACGTATCTCGCGAAGTGGATGCGTAGAGACAGGCCACGCTGGGTAGAGAATTGGATCGACAAGGCTACGGGCCAACATCTCCAGATTGACGAGAACGATCTTTGGATATGCGCCCAAGCGCGCGAGCATGACCTGATACTCGTCACGGCCGATCAAGGAATCCGCCGCATTGCACAGACCGATCCTGCGGTTCAGCTGCTGCTTATCTAGCGACATTTAATGGCAGCGACACGGCAGTGTTAATGTCCGTGCGATCTCTCGCTCCATTATCCTAATTTGGCCATGAGCCGCCCGGCCGCTCCCTGCTCTACCGCCAGGTTGCGGTTGTAGGCGCCCTGCCGACCGACAGGACCGCCTCAGGCGTCACGACAGCAGCTTCCTGCCCTTTTAAGGCGTTTCGGTGCTCACGACGCGCCTCGCTCCTTGGCGGGTTTTGTACCGTAATTTATAGAGAGAGGCAAATTCTCTGATGTGAAAGGTGCAATTATCGCATGATCTTTAACCGCTCGTGGTTATTATGGTTAATAATTGTTAATAGAAACATTTCTATGCCAGCACGTGTAATCTTCAATCCTGTGGACGATGTACTGTGTACGAATGTTATCGCGCAATCTATTGTACAATACATTCTTTCCACGTCGCACGTGGTGCCCGCAGCTTCCAAAGATACAGTTCCGGCTTTAATTATATATCAGTCGATCAGGCCCAATGCCCTGCAGTCTGAACGAACGGCAGCTTACTGTGATCACCACTCGAAAGCGGCCGTTCCGCTTTCCACCAGTTTTACCGTAAATGCGGACGGTCCGAATGAACCGTGATGGCGCCGATCACTCCTTGAAGCTGTGCGTTCCTGCCGCTTTGGGATCTGCTGCCAGAACGCGGTGCGGTTCTCCATTAGAGAAGCGTCTTCCGCCTGCAGATAGCGGGCATTTTTGGCCGAATGACCTCAGCCAACCGGCCGTAAATGTCCCTGCCGCCCCCACGACGTTTATGATAAGAGGCGGCATGCTCAAGACAAAAATGAAGCGGGTCGCCGATCGCGGCGATCACGCCGTGCGGCGCCTTGCCGAGATACAAGCCTCGATCGTGGACCTTTCCAACGAGGATCTGCTCGATTTGGCCGACATCTTTAAAGCCGAGCCCTGCTCACCAATCGGGGATATGGCATTCGTTGAAATGGCGCGGCGGAATATCAGTCTTTAGAGACCGGTCGGGAAAGGATTAGCAGGATTATGGGACTACCAAGGAGCATCGGCTGCCCCAAGGATCTCCCGCAATTTTGCATGATCATCAACGGAGCGACGACATAGCGATGGTAGCGATTGGTACCCGGATCAATGAGATAGGCACCTTGGTCCGCGAGGGCGGAGCCTTCTATCTTCGCCGCGATGTCGGTGGCCGCTACGAGCTGGAATTGCATCGAACCCCCGTAGATCTGGTAGAGAAGCGCGTCCGGCTCATCGGCACATTGGTTGGCCCGGATCTGGTGAACGCTGACGGCGTTGCGCCAGCTTAGTTGACTGTACATTTGTCCCGTTCGGTCGTCAGCCACTGGCCGCGATTCTGATTCAACCTGACTCATTGGCGTTGCGCACAAACCACGAGCGGGCATCATCCATGCCATGGAACAGCGGATCATTCATGCCTGCGGTCATGAGCAGGCTCATCATCTCACCGGCTTTGACAGCCAGCAGGAGCGAAAGGCCAATTGGCTCAAGACGACTACCTGTCGAGACTGCTTCGTTGCGGAGAAGCGGGCTGAAGAGGTCGCCGCGGCAGCGTTAAGCAGCGCAGCTGTCTCACACCTTGCTCTTCCACCTCTAACCGGCACCGATCGGCAAATCGGCTGGGCGTCGACGATCAGGACCAAGCGGCTCGCAGCGCTGACCAACTCAAACAGCGACGCCGACTGTAACGCATGCCTTCGGATCACTGACGCCAAATGGTGGATCGATTGCCGCGATCTGACTGACGTCGATCTGATGGCAGCCGCGAACCGAGCGTCAAACATTCAATGCGTGCCGACGCTTATGGCATCGACCACGAATCCCACGATTGCCCTCTAAAGGCATAGGCCGACCCCGCGATCCAAGCCGGTAAGCCAGACGCATCCCTATGTGTGCAAGCAGGGTCTACACCTCCCGAAAGAGGTGTTTAATTTCGCTGCTACCGACCCTGTTTGAACGGGATTTGTGTTCAAACCGTATGCTCACTCAGGGTATACCCTATTTGACAGATACGGGATGCCCATAACTTTGTCTGCCAATCATCGGTTTCGAGAATGCCCGCGGCGTCTCGCTGGCCGTTCCCTTTTGGGAATGGTGAAAGCGGACATCAAGCCAACGCGTCATGAGGTGACTCCGTCTCGTGATCTGTCCGCCAAGCCGAACAGGCGTAGAACCTTTCAGCCGCGGTTGGAGCGCCGTTTAGCCTGCTCAGTCTGGTAGGCGTCGCTTCGTGCGCATTCGACTTTCGCCTTTGATCGATATCTATCTTTTTTGCACCGAGTGGCGATGCTCTGGGAAGAGATGATGTTGAGCTTTCCACCCTCGGCAACGCTTCCTGGTTGGTCCAGCCGTTGGGATTGAGCGGGACCGGAAGCCATTCCGACGATCAACATCGCATAAGCGAGGTACACCTGACGCATCCAGCTCTCCTTCGTAACCGCTTAACTCGGTCGCGCTTATCTTTCACATAGTCGTGGTGTCCGCAATTAGGCGGAGCTGCCGATACCTCCCTTCCCGCAAAGGATCGATTCCGAGAACGCCTGCGACGTCTCGATCAGCGTTCCTTTTCGAGAAATTTGGTGTGCCGTCGCGCAGAGGGGGATGGGCACAGCATGAGCCCCGCCTCGACATGAACGAAGGGCCGAAGTTGGGCAGCAGAAATCACCCCGCGAATATCGACTTCTGGATCAATCTGCATGGCTCCCACCGACAGCGATAACTCCATCCTGATATGCCGGCCGCGCCCTGATCGCGATCGTACCGCGATCGGCATCATAAAGAACGTCATAGGCAAAATACGCCAGGAGACCCGATCGAATCCGCATGCCTTCCACTCGCGGATCGGCGACGGCATTGAACCTCGATGCCTGCATCCTGCGGCCCACGGTGAAACGGACTCCCATTGCCTCCGTATCGGTGCTGCCACCAAAAGTAAGCCGAGCTGTCGTGCCTTCGGTCCAGCCGTTATCGGCACGGTGGTTGACGAGTTCAATTCCCGGGGCGCCGCTATCGATCAACGTCGGCGCGCAGACGGGTTTTCCGTTGTTGTGCTGTAAACACGCACGCACTGCGTCATTCGATCGCGTTCGATGCGCGTCCGCCAAAAGAAGTGGCGTAAAACCGATGATCTGTTGCTCGCTCGGATTGAGGATTAGTTTCCCGATATGCGTCTCGCCTGGCCTGGGTAGTTCGACGATCCACCGGTGGGCGCCAATCTCTTGAAATGGGTTTGGCAAGTCGGCGCTTGCCAAACCCACACCGAGTATGGCGCGAAACCCCTCGCCGGCGAGGCCATTGCCCTGAATACCGAACTGGCGGCGATCGACGTGCAAAGCAGGGCAATCGGGACGGGCAGCACTACATCCGATTGCACGAATATCTTGCCAGCGGGCGCTTTTGTGAAGGTCACCGACCGAAACTTCTGTGCGGACCACGGGGCCCTCAAGGGTGGTGCCGACGCCATAGCCGTATCTTTGTACCGGTCCAACTTCCTTCGTGGTGGCAGAATCTATAACGCCTGGGAGTACGCGCAGCCCAACCGAGCCGGTATCGAGACCGGCGTCGATCGGATGCCCGTCGACTTTGATCGTTATCGCGTAGCGTCGCGTCCCGTCAGACAAATCGACCTCGCGGATGGGAACCTGAACGGAAGCCGATTGGGTTTGGGCACCGCCCGGAAGAGCTGCAACCTGGGTGCCGGCTGCAAGGCAAATTATGACGAACGATGTTTTATCTCGAATCATCGGGCGAGCCTTTGCACTGTATATTCCTTTTATCAGCAATCACGACGTACGCGATCATGCCGGCAGCGGCAGAGCTAAGTTGTGCGGTTCCCCGTACGTGAGCATCGGGGCGTGAATCAGACTGCATGATGAGCGTATAGACAGGGATAGCCGGGGAGGGCGCCGAACGAACCTATTTGGTTGTGCCGGGCAAAAAGTGCGTGATACCGTTGTTGCGCCTCCAGATATGAATGCTCGCTCGACGAGGGAGGCTATGCTGGAGATGATCCCGTCATAGTTTACCAACGAAGTGGCGACAGGTAACAACAGGAGTCGAGCCATGATCAAAACGTGTGTCACGGCCGCTTTCCTGTTTGGTTTGGCCACCGCGAGCGGTGCGGATGGCGCCGACCGATCAATAGCCACTGTCGCGCTTTCCGGTCCTTTTGCCACGCAGACGCCGTGGCGCTTGACGGTGACGCAAAGCGGGCATCCCGGTATATCCGGCACCGGAGATCCCGAACCCGGCGTGGTTATGCCGTGCCTCCGGCATGCGGGTTCTTTGACCTGCGATCCCGCCCTAGACGTTCGCCTTGACCCCAATAGGCAGATGAGTGACTTCGACCAACCGCATTACCTGCGTATGGCGCGCGTCGCGTATCGACAGGCGGGCGATCGGGAGCCGCTGCTGATTGTCGTTCTGGCCAGCATTCACGCGGGTAACGGTGGTCAACTTGTCGGCACCCAGGCTTTTGCCTATCACCGAGATACCGACCGTTTCGTTAGTCTGTTTACGCATACCACCGGCACCAACAACAATCAGGAGGTACGCTTCGTCCAAGCGGGGCTGCTGCGCGGCGCCTTCGTCACAGTCGAGCCGACCACCGACGCGCCTTTCGGCTACTGGGTCACGGTCGCACGATCGAGCGACCTGACTGCGCCGTACCGTACCGTGCTGCGCTATCGCAGCGCGACAGGCTATAACGACGGCAACGCGCTGCCGGTGATCGATTCAGAAATGCCGGAAATACTGCAGCGCCTTTCGTTGTGGCGACCCGGGCAGCGGCTGCCGCTACCAGCGTCCGGCTGCTCGAAACCGACACTCAAGAACGGCGCGTTGTGGTGCATGTAATCGTCAGTCGCCGAACAGCACTGCCAGCCCGCTCAGTTTCTCGATCAACGATCGAGAAACGGGAAAGCCTCTACGCCACAGCCGCGAGGCTTTCTGCGCGCTGTAAGTCCTTAGGCCGCCCAAAAGCGGCGAGCATGGCTTGTAGGTCCGCCTTCTCGGGGACGAAGACAACCAAGCCAGCAACCTCAACGCGTTGCCGCGTCGCTGGCAGTACCGGCAGCCACGTCTCCCCTGACCGGCGGTGGAAGTCTGCCATGAACTCCACCGGCAACGGCGTCGTTCCGGTCCAAGTGCCGAAGATCTTCGACCGAAATGCAGCATGTGCCGATCCTTGCCGAAGCTGGATGCCGATCGTTGGCAGAATGCGTTGCGCATCGGCAATGCTCAACAGTACGTCCACGTCAGCTACGTGGCCTGGATCAGCCCCGTGCAAGGCGACGGCTGCGCTCGCGATAATCCACTACGGATCACGCGCCTCGACCATGAGATTTCCGACCGCGCCTAACGACGCCAAGAGGGGTGGGCTGACCGTCATCCGCTTTCAATAGCGTCTATTATCCCGCTTGGGATGGCATTGCGGGAAAGCGGGTGAAGACGGGTAGTATGGGTTATATGGCTTCATAGGCAGAAGCCGTCCGGCAATAGAGGCAAGTCGTGGCGATCACGTTGAGGTTGCAGAGGGGGCGAAATGCGTGATTTTTGCATCCGAGCGCCTACCGGGAATGTCGAATTTGTCACTTTCAGGGTGCTCAACAACGTGCTCTGCTGGGCACAACCTATGGGAAGTATCCGCATGGTTGATGCCTTTCTCCGCATGCCGTTACGGTTCTGGCTTCGCGTCGGCACCGTATTTTCCGTGCTTTGGTTAGTAATTATAAGTTTGGTGCGGTGGTCATGGCTATCACGCGAGCATTTGAGAATATACTTTCACAACCTTGGATCGTGCCATTTGCACGCAGTTGATTCCGGTAGCGCCTGCGTCAAACTTGCCGAGCATCAACTAGAGGTCAGTAGTAATTCTGTCTTGCCGTTATCTATCGGAACAAGCATTTTTCAGCTAGCGCTTATTTGGGCTCTTGGTGCTGTAATCGTCGGCGGCTCAAGATGGGTAAGCCGAATAGCAATACGATGATGATCGATTTTAATAAACCGTCACATCCATAATATACAAATTACTGAGTTTGTAACACGTCTGCAACCGTACCGATTTTGGTGCCGCATGTTAAGTAAGACAACAACTGGCTGCAGATTCATTTTTGGTGGTATCAGTATCATACTTTTTGTGGCAATGATCTGGCTAAGGTCAAAGATTCCTTATAGCTCTGGTCTGTACAATATAATTTACAATCATTCGAGACCGCATAAGCCTGAGGATAACAATACATTTCTATTCATATTCCACTATTCTGCTGTCTTGCTACCGTAATTACTCCATTCTCTTTTAGTGGCAGTATTAAAAAAAGAGATGGCGCTGCACCCTATAATTATCCATTGTTCTTTATTGTATTCATCGCATTCGCGGTTGGTTGAATTGTTCGATTTAGTATCTTGGGGAAGTTTTATGGGATTTCAGGCTGAAAGGTTTATAGCACGTTGACCGAATCAGCCGACGAACCACACACCGTGATATACATAATAATCGCTAGGACTAGGCAAACTAAAAGTACCGCCAACAGCAAATATGGTGCTAACATTGATGGTTGGCGCATAAATGCTATCTCTGCGATAGGTTGGTCCCGCTCGATCCAACACTTGTGATTCTCTATCAGAGATTTATATGGGTTAATTTTTTTCATTTATAAGTTAGGAGGCATAAGCTTACCTTGTGATCTTAATCGTCACGGGCGACGAGATAGCCTTGGCATAGCGAGCCGGCGTTGCGCTAGGATCGAACAGAGAGACCATCGCCTGGACTTGGTAGATACCCGGCCCCGGGAAGATCGTTCGGGTCATTTCGTGGATGGCGACGCTAAAAGGGGCCTCTCCGCCGATAGAAGTCAGCTCGCCGGGCGCAAGCGGCGGTGGCGGCGGTGATCCTATCATTCTTTCTGCAGGCTCGACGAACTGGCCGGTCGACGATCTCACCAGAAAGACGATCCCGCGTGTCACCTGAACAAATGGGGAGATAGCGAGACCATCACTTGTTGCAGTAAGATCCACTGTAAACGTCGCCATGCCGCTCATCGGCGCTGCGCCGGCCTTCAACGCTATTTTGATAGGAGTCGCTGATCCCGACCACGTAGCCTGAGCGGGAGGATTCCATATCTCGCCCGCCTGTCCGGCGTCCTTCGCACGTGATGAAGGACGTAGCGATACGCCTTCTGGCGTCCTCCCATCGCTTATGGTCTTTTGCATAAATGCCATTCGTTCTTCCGGCGTCACCACACCATCGTGGTTCGTATCCTGAAGCGCAAAAGCACGCTTTGCCGCGGCGATCTCTTCAGCGAGAGATATCCGACCATCCTTGTCGGTGTCGCCTGCTTGGAAAAGTGCTGCTGACAACGGCGGTAGCGGATGGGCGGTATCGGTTCCCGGTATTGCCAAACCGTTCATAGACTTCGTGATGAACCGGGCCATCTCTGTTGGGGTGACGTCTCCATCACCGTTTGCATCCATCTTCCTATGAAGCGCAGTGGCGCTCGCCAGAGCCGTCGCTTCGGTGTCACGACCCAACAGATCGGGGCTCGATATCGCGCCGGAAGCGGCAGCCTGTGCCGCAAGAATCAGAAGGAAAGGCATCACCATTTGCCAGCCTAGCCCCGGATGACATTACACGTTGCTGACGCGAGGATTAAATCGACCCCCCTCGGATGATTTTTGCATCAAGAGTGGGCGGTTACTCCATAGGTCAGGCCATTCTCAAAATTCGATCGAGTTTTGAGAAGGGAAAGGAAGGCGGGCCTTACGCTTTAGTAAAACGCGCTAGATATATTCGGGAGGCGGAAGGAGAGCGGACAGGCGGCTCGCGAGATGGTAGAAATTGCAAAATCCGTTGAACGCTTTGCCGCTTAAATCCAAAATTGTATTGATCTCGCTCAATCCGATCCCTGCCTTCGGGCGTTACTAGCCAATGGAACCAGACGAACCATTGTTACGCGAAGCGTATGAAGCGGGCTTGAAAAGCGGTCAACGCGAAGGGGTTCCAGACCAATGCCCCTTTGAAATTCATGACAAAATGTCGGAGCGTTTCGCGTGGCTTTCCGGTTTCAGCGTTGGCAAAACTGTACGACTGTTGAAATAGTCGTTCCCCGTTTTCATCGACGCCGGGACGCCCTGCGACATGACATTAAACGCTAACAGAACTGTTCCATTTTGCGCGGATATCTACAACAATCGGACTCCCAAATCCCGTAATCGCGCCGCAACCGCGAAGGAACACAAGCCAACCCTTTCAAACCGCAGGCGGCAACCACGCGGTCTCGATCTCGCCGTAACGATCCATAAACCCGGTCGCCGCGACCAGCGCCGCTTCATCGACGATCCGCACCCGCCGCCCGGTCCGCTCGATCACGCCCGCCCTTTCCAACGCGCGGATCGTCCGGTTCACATGTACCTTGGTCAGCCCGAGCGCATCGCCGATATCGGTCTGCGTCAGCGGCAGGTCGAAGGAATCGACGATCCCCCCCGCCGTCACACGCAACCGCGCCATGATGTCGAGTAGCAGCGTGGAAAGCCGTTCGCTCGCCCCCATCCGCCCGATCGTCGTCAGCCGGTCGCTCATCGCGACGTTCTCGGCCGCTGCGATTGCATAGAGGAGCCCGGCGATCCGCGGTTGTGCGCGGAACAGCAGCCCGAGTTCAGTCTTCGGCAAATCGATCACGATGCAGTCCGAGATCGCGGTCAGTGTCGCCGCTGCCTGCGACCAAGCCATGCTCGACGTCCCGATCAGGTCGCCTGCGTAGTGGAAGCGCAGGATTTGCCGCCCACCGGTGACCAGCTTGGTCGACGAGTGCAACCACCCCTGTCGCACGACATACAGCGCGTGGCTTTCGCCGCCCTCCACGACCAGGACATCGCCCGCACGCAAGCGCCGCTCGCCGCGTTCGGCGTGTAGAATCGCCTCGCGTTCGGCGTCGGTGAGATCGAGATGCCGCCCCAGTCGGGCGATCAAACCGCTCAATTGCATGCCTTACCTCTTCCCGCCTGCGCTCGGCTGATGCCGCCCCGTCGCCAGATAACCGAACCCCGCTTTAAACCAAGCTTATTACTCTCCCATACTGTATTCACGCTAACCAAATGATGTCTTCAATAGACTAGAAGGTCTTAGCGGTAAGATCTAATTATTCCCAAGTTAATTAATATTTTATAGACGAATATACCACCAAATAGAAGCTCGATACGTATGGTAAAGCTGTGAAGTCAGTGACACAATTGTCTGATTTAAGATTCAACGCGAGCGTCTTTCGCGCGATATGCCTGTACGTCCAGCGCGGCTCCTAAGAGAAATGAATATACGCTCAGCCATAACCACGTCAACGCCACGATAATTGCGCTCAGAGATCCGTAGGTTGCCCCATAATCACCAAAGTTCGACACATAGATACTGAATGCTGAACTAGCGAGCAGCCATACAATAGTCGCAGCAACCGTTCCGGGCGTCGCCCAACGCAACCTCGCACGCGGGCGGTACGGTCCAAAGCGAAACAATAGCGACGCCCCGGTTATAACAATTATAGCCAGTAGCATATAGGTAACGAGTCTAATGAGTAATAGTACAACACCCGGAAACCACGGTACTAGAGTACCGGCAAATGCAGCTAGGGCACCTGATCCAATCGCAACAAAAACTAGCACAATTCCGCCCAGCACGACCGCAAACGAGGTGAGCGTCCAAACGATAAAATTCCGTTTATCTTTTACCTCATAGGCGACATTCAGGGCGGTCATCATCGATGTGGCAGCTTTGCTACCCCCGTACAGGGCGATGAGCAACGCCAACCCGAGTCCAAATCCTTTTTTACCTCGCGATCCTGAAACTACTGTGTCGAGTTGTTGGCCTATTAATACCGCGACATCCTTTGGCACAGTAGAGAATAGCTCGCGAATATTGCCTTGCACCGTCTGAGCATCGGCGAACAGGCCATAACTGAGCACAATTGCGGCCAGAATTGGTGCGATGGAAGCTATTATGTAGAAAGCCGCGCCAGCAGCGATCATTCCAAGATTGTCGTCGCTGGAGGAAGCCCATGCGCGCTTTGTTATTCCCCACCAATCTTTGTGGAACGATCGCCAGAGGTCGGACGAAGATAAATCTAGTTTCATTATCTAACTGAACGAAGAGAATGAACCAAAGCTCCCGAGTTTTAATTAACAAGCAATATCAGGTGTTTAGACGAACATCGAGAATTTTGGTCAAATAAAATTGCTTTGACACAGTAGTTGGAGGCTTACCGTCTTCTGGAGGCCAAATTTGGCTAATTCTCGACATACGTTCCTTCCGAAAGCCCAAGCTTCTGGAGCGGCGGAGCGGAAAGCGTTAGAGACCTGCGCGATGCAGAGAATGATGGTACGATAGGCGAGTGCTGAAAACATAAATGAAGCAGTATGCAGCGCAGAACGCTGATGCAAGAAAGAGTCTTACGCAGATTGAGACATCAATCACAGAACTTGGAAACTAAGACCTACTCGATCTTGCTGGCATTTCTAAGGAAAGATCCAAGCAGATTGCGCAGTATGGCTTCGCTGAAATGGCCCGACGTAAAATCAGTCTTTAAAACAATCAGCAACCATCGCAGCCGAGCGTCGCTCACGCTGTGGGTATTAGTCCTCTTCCAGTAACGCGCGAGGGCAGTGGAAAACAGCCGCAAGGCCTTCATCGGTGTAGTCGAGCCTGGCTTGCCGCGCACCTGCGATACCCATACCTATCAGCCGTGATCCGAAACCTGTCGCGGTAGAGGCACGCGCGGGTGGCCCGCCCTCCTCTTTCCATCTCAGGCAGAACGTCTCGTCTTCGACCCACCATTCGATCCGTACGAGGCCGTCTGGTACCGACAGCGATCCATACTTGACCGCGTTCGTCGCCAGCTCGTGCAGCAGCAACGATAGCGACAGCGCAGCCCGCGATCCGACGACCATGTCAGGGCCTGTAAGCAGGAAGCGGCGCCCTTCCGCCTCAAGCCTCAGTACACGCTCCATAAGCTCGCTGAGCGATGTCGAGGACCAGCTGGTCTGGATCAGCACCTCATGCGCACGGCTCAGCGCTGCCAGCCTGTTTTGTAGGGCCGTCGAAACTGATTGGTCGGTCCCACGCAACGTCTGGAAAGCAACGGATTGCACCATCGCAAAGGTGTTCTTCACCCGGTGCGACAGTTCATGCATAAGCAACTGACGCTGCTCATCGTGATCCTTGCGATCGGTGACATCGACCACTGTGCCAGAGAAGCGAACAGGTTGGCCCTGCTGATTGTAGATCATGCGGCCTTTGCACTCGACCCAGCGTAGTCGCTCGCCGGGAATGGCAAGCCGGTACTCAACCAGGAAGTCGGCGCCAGTATCGAACACCTGTCGTATCCTGGCGCGCAAAGGCGCTACATCCTCCTCGACTACATGGGTTTGATATTCCTCCATGGTCAGACCAGCTTTGGTCTGCGCTTTGTCCAGGCCATACAGGCGCGCGAAGTGGGCGTCGCCGTGCAGCAGGTCCGTATCAACGACCCAGTCCCACAGGCCGACAACACCGGAGGCGGCCAGCGCCATTTCCAGTCGCTCATCAGCGAGCCTCACTTCCGTGCGGTCGCGCAGCATCTTCACATAACCCTGCAGTTCGCCGTCCGGCCCTCGCAGCGGCATCATCTCGCCACTGGCCCAGAAGCGCTCGCCGCTCTTGCGAAGGTGCCAACGCTCGTCGATCCCTCGGCCGACGGTTCTGGCTCCTTCCATCTCCTTGTCAGAGATACCTGCCGCCCGGTCTTCTGGCGTAAAGAAGGCGTCGAGGTCCCGGCCGCAAATCTCCTCGGGCGTCCAGCCAAAGATTTGATGCGCCCCCTCGTTCCAGTCCGTGATCCTGCCATCCCGGTTCATGACAATGATCGCGTAATCGACCGCGCTGTTGAACACGGCTTCAAACCGCGAACGCTCACGTTGCAGATTGAGCAGCGTGACGACCTGGCGACCCAGCGCTGCCAAGGCTCCTGCCTGATTATCCGTAAGTCCGCCTGGACGGGGCTCACGGTCCATGATGCACAGCGTGCCAAGCGGCTTGTCATCGGAACCGACCAAGAAGACGCCGGCATAGAAGCGCAGCGCAGGATCAGCCGTGACCAGTGGATGGCATGCGGTGCGGAGGTCAGCGCTGAGATCAGGAATGACGAGGAGATCACGCTCGTTGATCGTGTGCTGGCAGATCACTTCGTTGAGCGGTGCCGTATTGGCAGTGATGCCGATGCTCGCTTTCGGGATTTGCTGCCCCGCCTCTATAACACTGACGAGCGCGACCGGTGCGCCACAAATTTGTGCTGCAAGTCGTACTACATCGTCAAATTGCCCACCCTCCAGATTGAGGCCGCTCCAGGACACGGCATCCAGGGTCTTTGTCGGGCTGGCAGATTGGGGCACGAAAGCAGAGATCCTGGCAGAAACGGTAGATAGCCCTGCATTAGCATGATCCTGAGGATCTGCTCTAGCTCCTCTTCGATCGTCGTCGGCAAAGTTCGGGATCCAGAGAGATACGACTTTACGATGTCATCGTAGCAGCCCTCGCCAGTGATGTGGGAGGTGGGAGCCTGATCGCCGCTCCTTCAGCGTCAGCTATTTGGGCTGCGGGCTTTGGCGCGATCAAGAACGCGCTCAACAGTGCCGCCTTGCACGATCACCGAGAACAGCACCACGATGTATGTGGCGGCCAGCGCGATAGATCGCGCCGGGCCATCTGGCAGGCCAAGGGCCAGCGCTACCGAAATTCCGCCACGTAGGCCGCCCCAGATCAGTGTTAACGGCGCGAGCCGTCCGAGCGACAGGATCGGTCGCAGGACCGCAAGCGGAGCGACGACCGCTATCCCGCGGGCCAGCAGTACGAGCGGCACCGCCGCGACACCAAGCGCGATCAGTCGCGGATCCCATGCAATGGTCACGACCTCAAGCCCGATGAGCAGGAACAGGACGGCGTTGAGGATGTCGTCGATCAACGCCCAGAACTTCAGCAGGTAATCGCGCGTGATGTCACTCATCGCATCGGCAACGCCCTTGTTGCCAATCAGCAGCCCGGCGACTGCCATGGCGACCGGACCGCTGATGTGGAGCTGCGCGGCAAGCGCGTAGCCCCCCATAACCACCGCCAGCGAGATCATCACCTCGACATTGTATTCGTCAATCGATCGCATCGCCCGGTAGCCGATCCAGCCTGCCGCCAACCCCAGAAGCACGCCTCCGCCCGCTTCCTGAAGGAACAGTGCCGCACCGTGACCGAGCGACAGCGGTTCAGTGCCCAGCGCGGCTTCGAGCAGGATAGCGAAGACGACTACCCCGACCCCGTCGTTGAACAGGCTTTCACCGGCCACCGTCGCTTTCAGTGTCGGCGAAACCTCCGCTCGACCGAGGATGCCCATGACGGCGACGGGGTCCGTCGGGCTGATGAGCGCGCCGAAGACGACCCTCCTCGCCCGTTAGCGTCGCCAGCAGTCTTTCGACCTTGCGCCACGTCTCGACGCACGATCCGCTTATGGGCAGACATCCGTCCTCATCGCCGCCCGCCATCGCGACGGCGGAATGTATCCGCTCGATCGCAGCGTCGGAGAGCACAACGCGCACGGGCATCAGCCGCCGTTCGGCGTGATCCCGAGGCAGACCCCGGCGATACTTCCAGGACATGTCGGTTGTCATATGCCCGGGAACCGTTCGGCTAACGATCTGGGACGTCCAACCCGGTATGCTTCAGACGACGTCGCTTCGAGCCCGTCGAATGCCTTCTGCCGTTCGTGGACTTCCTCGAAGGCGTCGATCCGCTTGCTGTACTCGACGGCCGACGCCAGCGCGTTCTTGCGGGTATGGTGGGCGGAATACCACGCCAGCATCTCCTCGTCGTCGCTCCACCCCATGTAGGCGGCAAGCCTTTTGCGCTCCACCGGCCACAGCTTCCTGTCCATGCGCTCGATCGCATCCATCCTCGAGTGGACGTACTCGTGCCGAAGCAGGTGGAAGGTGACGAAGCGTTTCACGCCCGTCTCGCGAAATTCTCGATCATTGCGGTACAGGTCCATCAGGACGGCCGCCGCCTTTCCCTGACGATAGAGCCGATCATAGGAAAGGCCTTCGTTCCCGCGTAGGGTGAAGAGCGGCATCGTCTTCAGATCCGACCGGTTCCTGCGGTCCGCCGCAGTGCGTCTGAGCTCGGCGAGGCCTAGCCCGCCGCGCAGCCGCCTGTCCCCGTCGACATAGACGAACAGCTTGTCCCACAGCTCGCGCGGCACGACGAGGGTCAGCACCCTCTCGCCGTCTGACCCCTTGTTGATCACGGGGATTTGGCGAGGCTCGGGACTGTCGACCAGCAGATCGTACATGGTGATTGCCGCGCCCTGACTAAAACGGTTCCCCGCGTTGCGTGCGAGGTCGTGGGCCAGGATGACCGCTTCGTCGGCACCGGTGCGCCGTAGCCCTTCCATCAGCCGGTCGAAGACCCGCGGGTCCTCCAGCCTCGGGGCGATGCCTGGGTCGCTTCGCATCCGCAGCCAGCGATCGGTGTCGGTGCGGCGCCTGGCGTTGTTGTTCCGCTGCCGGGTATGTTCAAGATCGACTCTGCTCGGGTCGCGCCCTTCGAAGAGCTGCGTCGCTAGAATACCGGTTACAGCGCAGACCGCCCCGAGCATCCGCGCGATCTCCGAATGTCGTCCTCGAGGGGGCGATACCCACTGCGATCCATTGCGGGTCTTCACCCGCGCGCCGACGCTCTTGAGGAACTGGTCCATCACCGCCCGGCACTCCGGCACGCCGAGCGTGAACCTTCGTGCCGGCTCGGCTCGCTCACGAGCGGAATTGTTTAGAAACGCCACGAAGCCTGCAGCCATGGTTCGGCCCGGAGGACCATGTCGTGCGGCAAGCGTGCTCACGGCCCAGGAAAGCATCCGATCCTGGCACCCCCGCCCGTCAACGATCCGAAGGGGAATCTCATGCGGCACATTGACTAGCCGGTATGCATCAGGAACGACGTTAGAAGCCATGATTGACACCTAGCATTCATATAAATGCTTTTCAACCATATTAGTCGGTGTCGATCGCCCTTCGCTAGCACCCGACCTGCACCGCAAGATATTTACACCTGTCGCAAGCCCGCCGCTGCGAAGTCTGCAGTGGATCGACGTTACTCCAGAAAACCCTATGTAAACCGGAGTTGGTCGGGCACCGTCCGTCCCTTGGCCGCCTGCTTTTTCACGTGTGTAAATGCGACCAACGGCAACGCCTTGCCACCCTGTTCTGGGACCACGCTCGCTCGGATCGAGCCGATATCAGACCGCGCTGTCCGGCCGGTGCGGCGAGTACAGATCTGCGCGCGAAAGTTCGTCAACAACAGTCATGACGGCGGGATCAACCCAATGTAAACTTGACCTGGTTGGGCACCGCCCATCCCCTTCCCCGCTGCGTTTCCGCATCGGTAAACCGGACCAACGGCAATGCCCTGCTGCGCCTGTGTTAGACCCTGCCCGCCCGATTTTAGTCGCTTTTAGATCACGCTGTCACGCTCGTCCGTCGGACATGAAGGCGCAGACGACGGTATCGCCAGAAGCAGTCAGAACGTCGGCATCGAGGAAGAGATCGAGCATGTCCCATGTGGGCTCGGCGGTGCCGTCCAGCGGATCAGCAGAGCTCCAAGGTAGTTCGCCGGGCGGCTTGCCGTCCGGAGGACGTCGCCACCCTTACGCGACGACCGATCCCGCACCGCCCATACAGCATCCTCTGCGATGACCAATGAGCCGTGGCTATCAACAGTGTCAATCACGCCCTGCCAAAGATGCTCGCGAGACTGCCCGCCACATGGACGGCGGTGGGAAGCGTGTCGCCCGGCAGCTCGGATCGCCGATCAGGATGCCACTACCCACTCATCGACGGCCGCTACGAAAGAACGCGCCAGCTGCGGCGCCATCGTATCCACGACCGCCGCGCCGAAACCGCGGATTAGGCGCATCGCATCCAAGACCAGCAACCGCCTGGATCCTCCATGACCGCCCAACCAGCGCCGGACGTCATCGCCGGTGGCGGCCACCGCAGTGCCGCCCCCGTCCCCGTCGTCGGCATCGACGCTCCTCATGCGCACCAGTATGGGCAGCGCGGCCGTGCGCGTCCCACGCTCGCTCCAGACTCCGGCCAGAGCAGCGCGGAGATCGGTCCAGGAAGCGTCGATCATGGCCGCAGCCGGCCCGGGAGGCACCATCGCGTCTAAAAGTTCATGAACAAGGACGAACCTCATCACGTCGTCGACGCCGAGACGCACCTTCAGACCACGCCCGGCCGTGACTGCGGGAGAGGGCCAGCCTTGCCGCATGAAGTACTTCACCCGAGAGTCGAGCACACGCGGCTCCCATGCCGGATGCATGTGGCTCAACACAGCGAGCAGCGCTTTCGTATCGATGTCCATGACTTCCACGATGCCCGCGTCGCGCCCGCCCGACAACCTGTACCTTCTGCGGATCAGTGGACCGTGCCCCAGGGGCCTCCTTGGGCCATGGCCCGGTTCATCGCAACGGTCGTGAGATGTGGTCTTCCCGTGGCCACGCTACGGAGGTACCTCGATAACGCTGGAAGACCGGCTCGCAGCGCGACGTCCGACCGCCGATTGCCGGCAAGAGCGTAGAGGAACAGAGCAGCCGTTCCTGCGACGTCCACTTCGCACTTCTCTACAGGGTACGGAAACGACGACGGTCCGATCCGCGTTGGTCCATGCAGAGCCATGCCGACGCTGGCGCAGGCGTCGACGAGAGTGGGCCATCGACCCTGTCCGGCCATGCTGAATTCCAGCATGACGTCGACATGGCGCCCTGCCGCCGCGGACCGCATCGCAGCGTCGTCGTCAACGAGCCACCACCTGAGGCGCCGTGAGCGCAGGACTGGAAGGTCGAAGGCAGCTCCGTTGAAGGTGATCAGGGTCCCGGCGTCGGCGCAGGCCGCCACCAAGTTCTCGACGTTCCGAATTATACCCAACTCGCCATGCGTCTCGATGTCGAAAGTGGACATGGTGAAATTCGACGGAACTCCCGATCCGTCCTCGTCGAAGCCGAGCACGGTGGCGACCCTTATCTCCCGTAGGCAGGAATCCGCGCCGACCTTCGACCGGCCGGCAAGCGACTGCGCATATCTGTCCGGCCCCGTCTCCAGATCGAGCACGCAGCACCGACCGCAGGGCAGAGACCAGTCCATGACCCGGCGATCGACGATCAAGTGCTCGTCCGGATGAGAAGGTCGCTCGTCAGGAAGACCGTACGCGCGGTGGGACGGGAGCATGGCGAAGGCCTTAGCCGCCCCTCTCCCGCTTACGAGATCCGGTCGCCGACCTGTCGTCGAGTTCGAGTGCATCATGGGACTTTCTCCAATTCGAATGGACTTCCATGGTTCGGCATGTGGCCGGAGTTCGCTGACCGCCGTAGGCGGACCTCGGCAAGAGCCGCCGCATGGTGCGCGAGTTGCGGTCCGCAGCAGATTGAGCGCGACTTCCGGCTGTCCTCGGCGCCAAGGGGGGCCTCGTGGTCGAAGACCGCGAAGCCCTGCTCATGCTCGACGGAGAGGTCGATGCCGCCGCTGACGATCTGGTTCCCGAGCGTGCTGCTACCGGACACTCGCGGTGGATCGTGCCATCACCGTCTCGCAATCTCAGCCCGGATCCGCTCACACGCGCCGAACACGTACGTCGTGGCGGGCTGGTTGACACCCATCCGCACTATCCGGGGCGAGTGGATCCTCGGACATCTATAGTCGCATTAGCCGTATCGTTCGTTGAAGTTGCGGACCTTTGGATCAGCATTGTCGTCTCCCGCCTCTGATGCATCGGTCCGGAGCGGCGACGGGTGGCGGACTAGAGACATATGTGGGACCGCTCAGTTAGTTCAATGGTTCGTGAACTAATCACCTTCATTGTATATTCGCCGGTTGGTACGCCGATGTATCGACAGATCATGGAAGCGCCCTTCCTCATCGACGCGCTGTCGGCTCTGGCCCAACCCCACCGGTTAAGGGCGTACGCGCTAATAGCGGCGTCCGGGACGGAAGGAATGTCGCCCGGTGCGCTCGCAGATGCGCTGGGCATGGAGAGGAACCACCTCATCGTGCACCTCGCGATACTCGTCGATGCCGGCCTAATCAGCCGAATCGATCATGGCAGAACGGCGACGCTGACTCGAAACGAGAAGGTGTCGGCCCGCTTGTCCGTCGATATCGATGCGTTGCTTGCAGGCGGCGTGGTGCCGGGATACCGATCCCTGTCGACCCATTCGGATCGGCACGCTGTTGGGATGTAATAGGATGACCCGGCATCCCCCATCGACGATGCCGAGCAGTTTCGATCGATCAGTCCGCACTCAGCTATCGTAGGCGGATCTTCGACATAGCCGCCATCAAGGATCTTGGTATCGAAGCTCCAGGGGTGGTCATGCGGGGTCGCATGCGGCTTTTCCATCTTGAACCGGTGCAGCGCGCGTCCGTCATCCAGATGATATTTGGTAAAAGCCCGCGACATGCGCTCGACACGGACGATCCGCGTGCCTTCAGGAACGCGAGCAATGGCTGCTCGCGGTAGTCGCATACTCACGGTTCGGTTACCTCTTCATAACAGCCAGCGCGCCTCAGTTGCCGGACAATCCCGTTGAACGCTGCGGTCACGCCCTGTGCCCTGCCGATCTCGTTCTCTTGGGCTGCGGCATCCCAGTAGAGCTCGAGTGGCCAGCGTTCCGGGCAGTGCGGCAACAGGCAGCGCAGCGCCAACCGGATCTCGACGACGTCGACGCGGGCGTCCGAGCAGCGCGCGACACCGCCGCGCAAGATATGCACCGACAGCGCGATGACAACGCGTTGATGACGGACGAGCTTGGCCATCAATGGAAGTCGTGAGATTTGAACTTCATGACAGCTTCCGGATCCATGCCGTCCGCATGGGGCGGCCAGTAAGAGTTGCGAGGGGCAGGGCTCCAGGGCGTATTGCACGTCGACGGGTGGCTGTTTCCCGGTCAGCACTATCTCAAGCCGCTCAGCACGCGGCAGATCTACCGGGTGGTGGTCGAGGCGGGGCAAGCAGCGGGCATCGACAAGCGGGTCGGACCGCACACGCTGCGACACTGTTTCGCCACGCACCTGCTCGAGGACGGAATCGACGTTCGCATCATTCAGACGCTGCTAGGGCACGCCAAGCTGGAGACCACCGCCTATTACACGCAGGTCGCCACCCGGGTGCTGCGCAACGTGACCAGTCCGTTCGACAGGCTGGCGATGACCGCTATGGAAGCGAGAGCGCCCAGCGGCTGAGCGAGGATGCGTGCCTCCGTCGAGGTCGCCGACATCTTTCGCACCGCTGGTTCTGCGTACCGGGCCGCCCGCGCCGGACACCTGAGCTTCGACCAACTCAAGGTCATGTCGGCGATAGAGACCTGCCGCACCGCGGTCATGGGCGGTCACGTCGAAGCCTGCACCGACTGCGGGCACTGGCGGGTTGCCTACAACTCCTGCCGGAACCGGCACTGCCCGCGATGCCAAGGCGCCGCGGCACGCACGTGGCTCGCCGAGCGCGAGGCCGACCTTCTGCCGGTCGGCTACTTCCATGTCGTCTTCACGCTGCCCGCCGAGGTTGCCGATGTCGCGTGGCAGAACAAAGCGGCGGTCTATGGCCTGCTGTTCCAGGCGGCGTCAGAGACGATGACGACCATCGCGGCCGACCCGAAGCATCTGGGTGCGCGCATCGGCATTACCGCGGTGCTCCACACCTGGGGTTCGGCAATGACCCACCATCCGCACATCCACATGATTGTCCCAGGCGGCGGACTTTCGCCCGACGGTAGTCGCTGGGTGTCATCACGACCCGCGTTCCTCCTGCCGGTACGCGTCCTGGGTAAGCTGTTTCGTCGCCTGTTCCTGACCCGGCTGATGTCGCTGCACGAAACTGGGCGCCTCGCGTTCTACGGCAGGCTCACGCACCTCGCCGACCGGCGTGCATTCCTGCGGCACCTGTCCCCGGTCAGGAAGAAGCGCTGGGTTGTCTACGCCAAGCCGCCGTTTGCCGGCCCCGAGACGGTGCTCTCCTATCTGTCGCGCTACACGCATCGCGTTGCGATCTCGAACAGCCGAATCCTGCACTTCGACCAGACCGGCGTTACCTTCCGCTATAAAGATTATCGCCGGGGTGGCGCCGACCGCCAGCAGATTATGACGCTGACCGCCGACGAGTTCATCCGCCGCTTCCTGCTCCACGTCCTGCCGAAGGGCTTCCACCGCATCCGCCACTATGGCCTGCTCGCAGGCGCCACCCGCAAGGCACATCTCGAACGAGCCCGCGAACTGCTCGGGGTCGCACCGCCCGCGGCGTCCGACGCACGAGCCGAACCGGACGACATCCGGCCGTCATGCCCGTGTTGCGGCGGGCGTATGGTAGTCATCGAGACCTTCCTTCGCCAGCGCCAGGCCCGCGCTCCACCGACGCCTGCGCTGTTATCCGGGATACAGGCGTCGTGACCCGGCACGGCCAAGGAGTTATCTATCTCGCAGGGCTCGTGCTCGCGGAGACGATGTTACCTGCGCCGATAGCCATCAGAGGGGCGGCAACATCGAGCAATGCCGCGCTGTCAGCGCTCGCGAACCCATCATGCCCACCGGAATCCAGACAGTCTGCTCCTAGGCTCGCGGCCACATGCGCCATGGCGCGGGCCACCAAAACCAGCCGGAAACCGAAAACCCCATAGCGCATCGCCTGCGGCCCGTGGGTTCGGGCTTCCAAGACTTTCGTACGCCTGCCGGCATCCGAAACTCTTCAGGATAACAGACCTTCCGATATTGGCAGGCGGGCGGCGGTAGCCGACATTGGAGGACGCAGTCCGTTTCCAGAAAAGGACGGTGATCCGAGAACTTGGTGCAACTATGCGGAGCAATCGCGAAGTCGGTGGACACCGTTTTGGGGAGCGTCCAAATCCGGCAGTATTCAACAATCATCATGGGACTGTAGATGACCCTTCGTTCGATAGCCGCGCTCGGATTTGCCATATTCTTAGGGTCGACGGTGCTGGCGAAGCCGGTGCCGATCGGGCCTGCGGCGGTGCCGTTCAGCATCGGCTCGGTGCGCGCCGTGGCGCTGCGCGACATGATCAACCGCGTTCCGAACGACGGCAGCGTGTTCGGCAAGAAGGAAGGTCCGGCAGCTGTCGCGGATCTACTGCGCAAAGCAGGCGCGCCAACCGACGCGTTATCGCTCGGCGTCGACGCGCTGCTGGTCCGCATGCCGGGCCGTATGGTCCTTATCGACACTGGCCTGGGCCCCAAGGTTGGTGGCGTCCTGATGCAGAGCCTGGCGCTTGCCAAAGTATCGCCGGCGGACATTACTGACGTCCTCATCACGCATTCGCACGGCGATCATGTCGGCGGGCTGTCGAGCGCGGACGGCAAACTGGCGTTTCCCAACGCGACGATCCGTATGACGCGCGCCGAATGGGCGTTCATGCAGAGCCAGCCCGACAATGCAGCGCTAATCGCGACGATCACGCCGAAGGTCACGCCATTTGATCCTGGCGCGGTGGTGATGCCGGGTATCCGCGCGGTCCCACTGTCGGGGCACACGCCCGGCCATAGCGGCTACGAAATTACGTCAGACAGCCAGAGGCTACTCGACATGGGCGACACTGCTCATAGCGCTATCGTGTCTCTCGCCAGGCCCGAATGGATCATCGGCTACGACACCGACGGCGAGCAGGGGCGCCAGCGGCGGACGGCCGAGTTGGCCAAGTTGGCAGCGAGCGGCGAACATGTGTTTAGCCCACACTTTCCGTTCCCAGGGCTCGGCCAGATCGTCAAGGCCGGCACGGCGTATCGCTGGCAACCGGTGAGACGCTGAGGAGGACGAGACGCCGTCTTCAAAGAACGCCGATGTTATGCAGCCACTGCTTAACCTGTCCCGGCCATTCCCTCGAAATCGGATCGACCGTGGGCCGCATTCCGAAAGCATGGCCGCCCTTGGCGTACAGGCGCATATCGACAGGCACGCCCGCATCACTGAGCGCCAAGGCATAGGCCATCGGCTGCCGAATGGGGTCCGTCGGGTCGTTCATGGCATGAAGGATCAGCGTCGGCGGTGCCTTGGGACTGATGGTCACCCATGGCTTGAGCTCAAGACTGTTCCGGCCCTTGCTGTTGTCCAGCATACGTGCCGTGTAGGCGACGATTGCAAAGTCCGGCCGGGGCGATTGGCGGTCAGCCGCGTCCGTGAGTGGATAGCTGCGCGCCACGGTGTTGCTCATGTTCGCTGCCAGAAATGCGCCCGCAGAAAAGCCGATGACGCCGATCTTGTGCGAGTCGATCCCGTAGGACGCAGCCTGCTGGCGCATCATCCCGATCGCTCGCTGCGCGTCTTCCAAGCCCAATAGCACCTTCGGCCGCTGGCCCTGCGGCCAGTCTTGCGGCACCCGATATTTCAGCACCGCACAGGTCATACCCTGCTGCACCACCCAATCGCAGATCTCCGTACCCTCAAGATCGGTCGCTATGACTTCAAACCCGCCGCCCGGCAGCACCAGCATGGCGGCTCCGCCATTGCGCCCCTTCGCACGATACAAGGTCATGGTCGGTCGGGTGACGTAGCTCGCCCAATGCCATTTTCGCCCGCCGACGAGCCCGGTCCCGTTCCCGGTGGCCTCCGGCCGATCACCCGAGTCGGGCTTTGCGAGAGGCGTGCTTGCTGGCCAGAGCGGGATCTGAACCCCATTTTTGGCAGGCAGCCAGGTGCCTGCCCGTTCATTCTTGGGGAGGACAACCCTCGGAGGCGAGTTGTCGTTCTTGCTGATCTGCCCATAGGCTGCGCTAGCGATGCCAATTGCAATGAGAGAGGGGACGACGAACCGGAACTGCGACAAACCGTATCTCCTGCTTTGAGGGCCCAACCTTCCTGCGGGATCAGGCGGATTGCAGAAACAGTGGTTAGCGGCCCAAGATCATCAGGCAACTGGTCGCTTCTCGCATAGGAACGGCCAAGGATATCTCGGCGTCGCGCTGCTTGGCGGCACCCGCAGGGCCGACGGACGTTCCGTAGACTATAACTAGGGGGATGCACGTGCGCGGTCTGGATTTCAGCTCTTGACAGAGCCTGCTCGCCACCATCCTCGGACTGACGCTGGTTACGCTTTTGGGGGTTGGCATCCGTCTGCTCACCCAAATGACGTTCCAGCAGCGCCGTGAACGGATGAACCGGCAGATCAATGAGCGCCTGAAGACGCTTATCGCTGCCTACAAGGTCCTTGGCGGCTCGTTCACCGGGGACCTAACCGTCGATCCGGCCCACCGGCGCGACCTGCGGCGGCGGGAGGAGCAGGGCGGTGTCGCAGAGGAACCGATGGCTGCGCTGGACCTCAGTGCGGCAGGCGCGGCGCGGTCGGACCGCACGCGCCGGATACGCGACGCGGTCGAGGCCGCGCTGTCTGACATCATCTTGCTCGGTACGGAGGAACATGTCCGGCTCGCGGACAGGGCGGTTCGCGAACTGGTTGCGGGCCACCCGGTCCACACGCACGAACTGGTTGTGTCGCTGCGTGCGTTCGTGCGCGATGCGCTCGATCTCGACCCGATCCCGGCCGATCTGATCATCGCTATGCAAGGACCCACGCGTCCGGCGTCGTCCGGCGGCGGCAGAGGTGGTGGCAACAAAGACGATGCTGGCCGGAGCGGCGGCGGTGGTGGTGGTATGGGCGGCGGCGGGGTTGGAGGCGGCGGCATGGGCAACAATGCCTTTGGCGACGATCCACACCATGTCGCGGCGCAGATCGCGGAGCGATAGGCTAAGCCTCCCCGGCTAAGTCTTGGCTGACCCATTTGTGGCCACTTCGGTGTCTTCGGTACAGCGAACCGCTGTCGTTATTGTCAGGCCGGCCCACGCATTCGACCGCGTCATCGGCGAGTTGGATAGGAAGCAATATCGCCGCCGTTGCTCGTCGCACTTGGCGCGCGTATCGCACTGGAATGACACGTAATCGACCCTGGCGAAAAGCCCTGATCGTGCTGCTCGTCGCAGTCCTAGCCTTCACTGGCTATCACGCGGTCCGGACGGTCAGCGACGCGATTTATTGGAACGCGCACCGCGATGAGCCGATCGAGCGGTGGATGACGATAGGCTATGTCGCACATTCGTATCACGTCCCGCCCCATGTCCTGCATCAGGCGTTGAACCTGCCGCCGACGCCGGACCGTCGGCCGCTCGGACGGATTGCGCGGGATAGCGGACGTTCGATGACGCAGATCGAGGCGAAACTGATGTATGCGATCGTCCACGCGCGGCCACCCTATCCGCCGCCCGGCCCACCGCCACGACCGTTCATGCGATCACCTACGTCGACGGCGTTGCCTGCCAAATGACCGATCAGCTGCTTGAACTGCTGACGACCTACGGGCTGCCTGCCCTGTTTGGTGCAATGATCCTCGCTGCGGCTGGCATGCCGTTCCCGAGCTCGCTGACGTTAGTCGCGATGGGTTCGTTCGTCGCGCAGGGGGAGCTCGCATTCTGGCCCGTGATCTTTGCAGGCGCCTCCGGCGCGATCGTCGGCGACCAGATCGGCTATGCCTTTGGACGATACGGCGGTCGGCCGCTGCTTTCAGCGGTTACGAAGCGGATCGGCGGGGCAGACAAGGTCGAGCAGGCCGAAGCCTATTCTCGCAAATGGGCGGGTTGGGGCATCTTCTTCAGCCGGTGGCTGATTGGGCCACTGGGACCATGGATCAACATCACCAGCGGGCTGACCGAATACCCATGGGTGCGGTTCATCGTCCTCGATGTTGCTGGCGAAGTGCTTTGGCTTTTGATCTACGTCTCGCTGGGCCGCGCCTTCAGCGACCAGGTTCAGACGATCGCAAGCCTGCTTGGCAACCTGACCTGGGTGATCGTTGGCTTGCTCGTCGCCGGGCTGCTGGGTTGGAAACTGTTCGGCCGTTCGAGCAAACTCTCAGATGATGCGGCATGATGAGCTGTCGCCGAGCAGTGCTTTCCGCTTAAGCTCGTCAGCCTCCAGGATCGACAGCCCAAGGCGCCGTCCACCTCGCCGTCTGCGCGATTCGTCGGACATCACTGGAGTCTTCGTCAGGCGCGCTGTTGAAGCGCGGTCCGGGTCTGTGCGCTCCAGGTCTGGCCGCCGCGCAAAAAGGCGTACCAGCCATAGATCGCACCCGCATGGCGCAACAGCTGGAAGCTGAACGGCTCGGCGATTGCGGCGATGATCGCGGGGCCAAGGTTCAAACCCTCGCGCTGCCCCGTCCAGCGCTTGTAGATGCGAAGCGACCAAAGGTGAAAGCTAAGGTCGATCGCGATCTTGGCGATCATCACGAGCAGGATCGGGAAGGCGAGCGTGTAGCGACCGGTGACGACGAGCCCGATCAGCACCGCAAAGGCAGCCAGCCCGTAGATCGGCTGCACCGTATCGAGCGCCTTCACCGAGAGCATCCGCGTACCCAGCCGCCCGTAGCGCGCGTTACCGACCATGTCCCGGTTCCAGTGCTGCGTCTGCAAGAAGCCGCCGAACCAGCGCTGTCGCTGCTTCAGGAAGGCGGGGATGCTGGCGGGCGCGTCGGTTCGGGCCAGCGCGCCACCGACGACGCGAACCGTCCAGTGCAGCCCGGCGTCGTGCGCATGGCGATGCAACCGATGAATCAGTTCGTAATCCTCCACCATGCAATCGGGATCGAACCCCCCGACCGTCAGCACCGCGTCGCGCCGGAACGCCGCGAAGGCGCCCGAGATCAGCAACAGACCGTCGATCCGCATCCACGCGTCGCGCGATAGGAAGTTGCGGACATATTCGTAGGACTGGAACCACTCGAATATCCGACCGCTCAGGCTTGGACCGCAGATCGGCGCCAGTACCCCGGTGGCCGCCACCAGCTCTGGCTCCGCTGCAAAGGCGGCACGCATAGCGGCGATCGAGCCGGACTCGATCAACGTGTCGGCATCCACGGTCAGAACCACGTCCGTCTCGATCCGCTCGAGCGCGGCATTGAGCGCGCGGGCCTTGCCGCCATGCGGCAGTCGTAGCCACTGAAGCCGTGTGTGCCCGACCTCGAGCTCGGCAAGTTCTCCGAGTGGTGGTGTCGCCAACGCATAGCCGTCCGCCATGGCAAACGGCGTATCGTCACTCGATCCGTCGTCAGCGATCAGGATCGCCTCGGGTGGCTGGTCCTGGGCAAGGAGCCGGTCGATCGCCAGCCGGATCACGCCTGCCTCGTTATGCGCGGCGACGATTACACCGAAGGTCGGCTGCACGCCGCTCGGGGCCGGCGTCGCGGTCTGCGCGAGGTTCCGGATCTGCCAAGCCGTAAACACGAGCAGCGCCGTGTCGTACAGGATGTACGCAATCCCGACCGACCATATGGCGAGTCCCTGGCGCAGAAACGCCTGCGCGATCAGCACGAGGAACACTAGCGGGGCGGCCAAGTTGATCACCCTGCTTGCCAGCGGGATCGACCGTGGCGAGAGACGCGGCGACTGCGCGGTAAAAATTGCCGAGAGGGATTGCATCGGCCAGCGCCTAACGCTGGCTTGCTGAACGCGCTATTGCGGAATGTGCCGAGAACCGGGAATCGGTAAAAGGTCGTGGAGCGGATTGCAGCGGATGATTACCAGATACACCGGCGTCGCCATCGCCTTCCATTGGCTGGTCGCGGTGGGGATCGTCATCAACATGACCCTGCCCTGGCTCTGGCCACATCTTGCCGACGACCGCGTGCGCCCCGCGATAGACCTGCACAAGTCGATCGGGATCACGATCCTCGGCCTGGCAACCATGCGCCTGCTCTGGCGGCTGACGCATCGGCCTCCCCCGATGCCGACCACCTATCAGAAATGGGAAATCGGCGCGGCCCATGTGACCCACTGGCTGTTGTACGCGCTGATCTTTGCCATGCCGCTGACCGGCTGGATCATGGACTCGGCGTACAAGGATGCGGCGACCCACCCGATGTTCCTGTTCGGACTGTTCGAATGGCCGCGGATCGGCACGATATTAAGCCTGCCGCCCGCCACGCGCGACGCCGTCCACGATGGTTTCGGCGCCTTGCACGTTTACCTGTCCTACCTGCTCTATACACTGGTCGCGCTTCACATCGGCGGCGCGCTCAAGCATGAATGGATCGATCGACACCGCGAATTAAGCCGCATGATGCCGGTTTGGCGCCGCCGTTGAGGGAAGTGAGCGACGCGGCTGCCGCTTAGAGAATGGACGGCTGTTCGGTACAGAAGCACGCCCGCCTGCAAGACCCACAAGCGGACGCTCAGTGTCCTTCTTGTGCTTCCCAAGTTCGGACATTCGTTCATGGTTCGGAACTGCCCAGCAACGCTAATAAATCGTCAAACTGACGGCATTGCTGCTTGGCTTAACGCAACCTCTCGAACGGCAGGTTCGCCGCAAACTAGCATCCGGTGTTCGTCTGGCCGACGACGCGTGATAGAACCCGGTGGCGCGATCAGGGGGTAACCTTAACCATGATCACCCCATGCGCTGGCACCAGTGTGGCGTAGCGGTCCGCAACCTTGCCTATCGACCGATGGCTCCACACGTCGCGTACGTCTGCACGGACCGAGCGGGTCAGACCTATCTCCGGCCAATTGACCTCGATCTTGGCAGGACTTTCGGAGCGGTTGAATAGTATCACGGCCCGGCTTCCATCGCTCAACGGCTTCGACCAGACCTCCAGATCGCCATCATCGCGTATACGACGACCCTGCTGACCCAGGGGGTCCTGGTTGACCGCGATTACCTCCTTGTTCAACAAAATGTCGCGCGTTGCTGCACTCATGTTGGTGATATCGTTGCCAGCAATCAGTGGTGAGGTCATCATCGCCCACAGACTGAAATGAGAGCGGTACTCGGTATCGGACATTCCGCCGTTGCCGACCTCGAGCATGTCGGCATCGTTCCAGTGCCCGGGCCCCGCATACGGATAAAGCGGCTCGTTTGCGTCAACGATGTCGACCATACCGATCGACCATTTGTCCCGCCCCTTCCAGGCATCGCGGATATCGCTGGTCGTGCGCCACGAGTTGCCGATCTTCTTCCCCCATTCCCACGGACGATTGTTGCCCCATTCGCACATCGCCAGAAGAACCGGCCGCCCCGTGGCTTTGAGGGCATCCGACATGAGCGCGTAGGCGCTCTCGGCATTCAACGTGCCAGTCGAGCACCAGTCATACTTTAGGTAGTCAACGCCCCACCGGGCGTATGTAAGCGCGTCCTGATATTCATGTCCCAAGCTGCCGGGTTTGCCGCCACAGGTCTTGGCGCCGGCATCGGAGTATATTCCGAATTTGAGTCCGCGAGCATGGACGTAGTCGGCAAGAGCCTTCATGCCCGACGGAAACTTCTCTTGACTTTCGGTAATGAAGCCGTTGGCATCGCGTTCACCGTGCCAGCAGTCGTCTATGACGACATACTCGTACCCTGTATCGCGCATGCCATTCGTTGCCATGGTGTCGGCGATGCGACGCACTGTCTTCTCATCGATGTTGCAGCCGAACTTGTTCCAGCTGTTCCATCCCATCTGCGGCGTTCGTGCCAACCCATTGGCCTTGCGGTTTGGGTCCAACGAAGGACGCAGCGTGTTCGGATCGATAAACTGATCCTGGGCGCGCGCTACGCCGACCGCGAACGGCAGAACGGCAAGTACAATTAGATGCGCCAGCTTTTTCAAAAGTACTTCCTCATTAAAGCAATACGTCGGATCATTCGCTTGTCTAAGCCGATTTCATCTTGATGAGTATCCCGTCCGACGGCAGGATGCGGTCGAGAAAAGGCAGGATTGCGGCGCCGATTGCCGGACTATCTCGGGAAAGACTTGCCCGAGCGATCGGCGCAATTATGGGAATATTGGGTGCTGCCGTTCGCAGTTTCCGGTAGGTATCCGTAGCAAGCTGATCGAGGATATCGTCCGGCAGCCGCCCTCCAACTAGCACAATCGCCGGATTAACCAGGCAGTTCACGGCCGTCAGCGCAGGCACGAGCGCGTCCGATGCGTCCTCAAGCCACCCGGCTACGTGCGGCTTGAACGCTGCTGGGAACGGTTGCGTCGGATCCATGCCCGCCGGGTCCAGTCCTGCAGTCTCCAGACGGCTCGACAACGCCGACAGGGAGACGACGTCCTGCAGCACCTTGGTCGGATCAGTGGCGAGCGGCAGAAAGCCGAGTTCCCCGCCGCGGGCGTTTGCGCCACGGTAATAAGCGCCGTCGATCACGACCCCGCCGCCTAGCCCCGCGCTGACGAGAATGTAGAAGAAGTTCGCATGGTGCCCGTCGCCGAACTGCGCCTCGCCGATGGCCGCTGCAGCGGCATCGTTGTCGATGTGGATCGACCAGGGAACGATGGGTGCGAGCATCGCCTGGATATCGACATCGCTCCACTGCTCGTACCCGGGCGGCCGATGCGGCAGGTCGACACGGCCGAGGTCGTCGGGAAGTGCCACACCCATCCCAAGCACTCGATCAAAACGGACCGCATCGGTACGAACGATTGTCGCGATCCCTCTTTCGACGACCCGTACGACGTCGTCGGGCGATGCGAATGCGATCTGTCGGGTGAACCGAGATCGCACCGTGCCCGCCAAATCGAGTGATACTAAAGTAACATGATCGCGATCGATGTTGAGGCCGATGGCATAGCCCCCTTCCGGATTGATCCGAAGGCGCGTCGCCGGCTGGCCTCGACTGCCCAAGCGTCGACCGGCATCGATCACCAGTTCGTTCTCGAATAATCGCCCTACGATGTTGGCGATCGTCGGCGCAGTCAAATTGGTCATCACCGCGATTTCGTTTCGCGTGATGTCGGGATTGCGTCGAATGATCTGCGTTACGACGCGCTGATTATAGTCACCTGCACGTTCCAGGTTCGTGCCTGACAGACTCGGCCCAAGCCTGACCGATCGGTCGTCTGCAGTAACGCTGGCGCTGGTCGCTTTTCCGGAAACGTTGAAATTGGAGGGCCTATCCATTCGCGGCAAAGTTCATCGACCGGGATGCGAGATTAGCTGACGCGGGGCAAAGGACTTGAGAAACGTCTCGTGCGGTTCGGCAAGCGCAACGGCGTCACGTATCGAACCCTTCATCCGTTCGAACGCCGCCTCGAGATCTGACAGGGAGAAATGATCCGCCAGCGGGTCGTGCGCCGCGGCATCGATGCCAAATCCGGCATACATGGAAAGCCAACTTGGGTCCTGAAACGATTCCCATTCGTAGCGCACAAGGTGCCCGCGAGCCTTGAACAACGTCAGCTTGCGCTCCAGCTGCTCGGGCAGCGCGGTGCCTCGGCAGCGATCCCACATCGGCTCACCCTGCCGGCCATTTGCAAAATAGTGCAGGACCAGGAAATCGCGGATACGCGCATATTCGAGGCCAGTGGTCCGATTATACTCATCCGCCAGCGCCGGATCGAAACTCCTATCAGGCAGCAAGGCGAGCAACTTCTCCAAGCCGGTCTGGATGAGCGTGATGCTCGTCGATTCCAGAGGTTCCATAAATCCCGCGGCAAGCCCGAGCGCGACACAGTTCCCTTGCCAGAATGCGGTCCGACGACCGGTACGGAAACGAATAATGTTAGGCTCGGCCAGCGCTTCGCCTTCGAGCCGACCTTTCAAAGTCGCAACGGCCTCGTCATCCGAAATATGGCGGCTCGCATAGACATAGCCGTTACCGACCCGGTGCTGCAGCGGAATCCGCCATTGCCATCCGGCAGTCAGTGCCGTGCTGCGCGTATATGGGGTAAGCGGTCCTGCTCGTTCGCACGGCATCGCGACCGCGCGATCGCACGGAAGCAGGTTCGTCCAATCCTCATACGGTACGCCCAGCGCGTCGCCGAGCAATAGCGATCGAAAGCCCGAGCAATCGATGAAAAGGTCGCCCGAGATCGTTTTGCCACACTGCGTATCGACGCTGGATATGAATCCCGTGGATTGATCGACCAAAACATCGGTGATCGTGGCGTCGATGTGTTTGACGCCCCATTCGCCCGCCTTTTTTGACAAAAACTTGGCAAACAGCCCTGCGTCGAAATGTACCGCCCAGTCGAAGAACAGCAGGTCGTGCACCGGACTGTCGGTCGGTCGCATGAAAAGGTTACGCTCGGCAAGCGCGGTTGCGAGACAGAAATCCGACAGCGGTGTAGTTTGCCCAGCAGCGTTTAGCTTGCGCCAGTAATGGTGGAACGCCACACCCCGCGATCGCATCCCGTAAAGGCCAAAGGGGTGGAAAAATCGCTCTCCCTCGCGCTTCCAGTCCACGAACTCTATACCGAGCTTCACCGTGCCCTGCGCACCCGCCATCACCTCCTGTTCGGAGACGCCGATTTCCCGGAAGAAATCGCGGATACCGGGCACGGTCGCCTCGCCGACCCCCACCGTTCGGATATCGCTGGATTCGACGACCGTGATGGTCACGGACTGACGATCAAGTTTGCGCGCGAGGAGCGTCGCCGCCATCCACCCCGCCGTGCCCCCGCCGACGATCACGATTGAGCGCAGTGGTCCTGAGTTACGCGTTGCTCCTGCTCCATCTGTCACGCTCAATTCCCCATCCCGTGCGTTGCTACGCAAACGCCCGCCACCCCGCAAAGAGGATGGCGGGCGCTTACAATCTCACCCGTAGATCAGAACTTGAAACGCGCGCCCGCCATGAACCGGCGTTCATAGATGTTGTTGTACGCTTTCTCATCCGGGAAGGTCAGATAGTATTTCTCATACTCGCCGGTCAGGTTCGAGCCTTGCGCGTACAGCGTCAGATTTGACGTGAAGTCGTAGCTGATCGATGCATCGATATAATTCGTCGGCTGCTGATACAGTTCGAGGCCCCGAATGCCGCCGAAATCCTGCTGGACTGCGCGCTTCGAACGGTAGTTCCAGGCGACGCGAGCCTGGAAATGATTGTCCTGGTAGAAGCCTGCCAGGTTGGTCTGGATCTTCGAATTGTCCTGGAACGGTATCGAGTCGCCCTTCAAATCTACAGCGCCCGAGTCGGACGGCGAATAGGTGATGTTCGCGTCGATGCCGAAGTTGGAGAGCACCGTCGGAATGAAGCCGAAGTCGTTGAACGACAGCTTTGCACCGGCTTCCACACCCTTGAGCGTACCGCCGTCACCCTGAACCGGGGTGCTGATCGACACGGTCCGGTTGCGAACCACGCCGTCATTGTCCGGCAGGTCGGTTCGCACGATGTTGCCAGACTGGATGAAGCTGGCGACGTCGATGTAGAAGGCACCCAAGCTCAGCAGGCTGCTGCGTCCGATATAATATTCGAGTGAGCCTTCGACGTTCGTGGCGCGCCAGGGATCGAGCTGCGGATTGCCGTTCGAACTGCCTCCGGTGACCCGGAAGACGGGCGATCCCGGGTTGCTCGTATCGATCGCGTAGTTCGGATTGAGTCCACCACCCCACTGGTTGAGATCAAGCAGTGTCATCGTCTTGGAATACGCGAGGCGCAGCTTCAGGTTGTCGGCGAAGTTGAACGCCAAGTTGAACGCCGGCAAAAAGTCGGTGAAGCTCCGCTTAGTCTCGACCGTGCCGTTGACCGTGTTTGCGACGCCGTAGGGGCGCGGCGAACCGGTCACGAACTGGGTGATGTCGAGTTTGGTGTTGATGACCTTTAGGCCCGCATTGCCGGATACGGGAATGCCAAACACGTCACCCTTGACGTTGAGTTGCGCATAGCCCGAGATTTGCTTCACGCCGACGTTGAACGAGGCGCCCGGGTTCTGAATCTCGACGTTGCCTGGGTAGAAACTGTTTTGGAATGCGAGCGCGTTGTCCATGACCTTTGGGTCGAGCACGTAGATCGGCGGCAAGCCGGCACCCGGCAGGTTGAACTGCTTGACCTGCCCGTTAAAAATCGGATCGCTCGCCTTGCGGACAACGCCAGAGGTGTAAGGCCTGAAATTTGCCGTCCCGAACGTGCCCGTACCCGCATAGCAGGACGCATCGTTCAACGGCACGTCGAATGCCTTCCACTTCACGAGGCAACCGCCCGGCTGCGACGCCTGCCCCGCATATAGCGGCGCGGCGCGATCGAATTCGAAGTCGTCGACCGAGCGCTCGCTGTACCGGCCACCGGCGCTCAGGCTTACATTGTCATTGGCCTCGTACGAAACGTCACCGCGAATGATCTTAAGGTCGCCTTTGCGGCGATAGTTACCCTCCGAAGACGTGGTCTTCATTGTGTAGCTGTCGATGTTGCCGAGCGCTGTTGTCAGCTGCGACGGCAAGGTGAAAACGGGCTGGTTACCCGTGAAATCGACCGTCGCTGGCAACGATGCCGATCCGGCGATCGTGTTGACGGCATAACCACCCGGATTGAACGCGACGTCGCCGGTCGGATAATGACCGATCCCGCCCGGCTGCCACTGCGCGCCGTTCGATGGGCTGAATTGCAGATAGCTCTGATCGTAGTTCGAATAGGCCTTGCCGTAGACGCCGCGCAGGCTTGCCTTGAACCGGCCTCCATTGTCGTACTTCAGCTCGGCATTGTAGTTCTGCGACTGAGACTTGAACTTGTCATTCTGCGCATATGAGTCAAAATTGCCAAGATCGTAATTATAGATCTGGGTCGTATTCAGATCATAATCGCGCGTCACGCCGCCATTGCTTAGCGACACGGTCGAGCCGGTGTTGCGCGACTGGCCCGGCACGAATTCGCCGGCCTGCCAGTTGACGTTCTGCATCTGGATGCCGGCGGTGCGATCATTCTCGTTCTGGCGCGTGAAGAATGCATCGGCATTCAGCGTCAGGGCGTCGCTGATCTCCCACTGCGCCGAGGCATTGATGCCGATCCGCTCGCGCTGGTTGACCTTGTCCCAGGCGGTGAAGCCCTGCGGTACGATGAAGGCATCGTTGGCATCGCCGTCACCATTCACGTCGCGGCCGGTGCCGACGACCGTACCCTTGGGACGATTTGCCGGTGAGAAGCCGTTGCTGAGATTGACGTCGCCAGTCGGGTTGGCCGCGGTATTGAACTGCTCGTTGTGCAGCGCAGCCCCGTAGCCTTCCTGGATCCCGTTGTGGGAGTTCGAAAGATGCAGGTTCGCATAAGCGCCCGACACCAAGAAGCCGAACTTCTCGCCCCGGAAGCCGAACAGCCCGTTCAGGTTCGGATCGAACTCCTTGGTCTTGTCGCCGTAAGCGCCCTCGGCAGCGGCAGCGACGGTGAAGCCCTTCTTGAGATCGAACGGACGGCGTGTGCGCAGGTTTACCGTGCCGGTGATGCCCGCGTTGAGCAGATCGGCCGTGCTCGACTTGATGACGTCCGCGCCAGCGAACAGCTGCGACGGGATATCGTTGAAGTTCGGCTGGATCGTCGTGATCGACTGAGCGCCGAGATAGGCCTCACCGTTGAGCAACGTCGTAACCTGCGGCAGGCCACGAATATTGATCGCCGCGCCCTCACCGGCATCACGGCGGATCTGCACGCCGGGGATACGCTGGAGCGAGTCCGAGATCGTCACATCGGGCAGCTTGCCGATGTCTTCGGCCGAGATGGAGTCGGTGACCGACGCGGCATCGCGCTTGAGGTTGACCGCACGCTGCTGCGATCCACGAATGCCGGTGACGACAATGTCCTGCGTTTCAGCAGCCGCGTCGCTCGCGGGCGTCGTCGGGTTCTGAGCTTCGCTCGTCTGGTCGGCAGCAGCAGCCGAGGGCGATGCGGCTTGATCGGTAGGTGCGTTCTGCAACACCCCCTGTGTTGTCGACGTTTGCTGGGCAAGTGCGGTGCCGCTGCTCACCAGCGCCGTAACTGACGCCGCGACCATCAACATATTCTTGGAACGTGCACGCAACATTTCGACCGTCTCCCTCAGCACCCGAAATCGCCAGGAACTGGCGAACGTTTTAGCATGCTAAGATCGAGCCGATCGGCGACTCATCGCCCCACCCTCTCCTGCCTGCCAGTCGCAACTTTCCGTTGTCTCGACATCGCGTGTTTAATCGTCCGGTGGATCCGGTCAATAACAAAATCAATTTGCGTTTATTACGATCGCTGGCATGCTTGGTTGACGATGACCGAGCAGCGGTCACGCCAGTAAAGAGGGGAGCATTGCCTTGCAAAACAGCGTCGCTGCTCGGGCTATCGAGCGGCAGCCAGCATCTGTACCGGCTTTAGGGATCGATTTTGGTGGCACCAAGATCGAAGCTGTCTTGCTAGGTGCAGACGGTGAGACGCTTTGGCAGCAGCGGGTTCCCAATCCCGGCACGTATGATACCGCGGTAGCTGCGATCGCCGAGTTCGTCGTGGCTGCCGACATCGCGGGGGGCACGGCATGTACCGTCGGCATCGGCGCACCCGGATCGCCGTCGCCACGTACCGGGGTGATGCGCAACAGCAACTCTCTTTACCTGAACGGTCGATCGTTCTCCGAAGACCTCACCTCTGTTCTTGGCCGACCGGTGCGGCTGGTAAATGACGCGAACTGCCTCGCGCTGTCCGAGGCCACTGATGGCGCAGCGACCGGTGCGCGCAGCGTGTTCGCGCTGGTGATCGGTACGGGCGTCGGAGGCGGTATCGTACTCTCGGGTGCGTGTCTCGATGGCGCCCACGGCATTGCCGGCGAGATTGGGCACTTACCTCTACCCTGGCCGCGCAGCGACGAACTGTCTCCGCCGCCATGCTGGTGCGGCCTGACGGGGTGTATCGAAAGCTGGGTTTCCGGCACGGGTTTCGCGCGTGCCGCCAGAGCAGAACATGGTCTGTCGCTCAGCGCCCCCGAGATCGTTGCAGCCGCCCGCGCCGGTAATCCCTCCGCCCGAGCTGCACTTGATGCGTATATCGACCGGCTGGGACGCGTACTAGCCATGGTCGCCAACCTGCTGGACCCCGAGGTCGTCGTATTTGGCGGAGGCATGTCGAACGTCGCCGAGATCTATGAAGAACTTCCGTCCATCGTCCGCCGCTATGCCTTCTCGGACCTATGGGAGGGTCGTATCGTGCCCGCGCGCTGGGGCGACGCGTCAGGCGTGCGCGGCGCTGCACGACTGTGGACTGGGGACGCCTGACCGACCCCAGGTCTGGCACGACGAACATAAGAACCAACCGGCCGGTAGAATATCGAGCCAGGAACTCAGGAGAGATCAATCCATGCGATCGTTGCCACTAACAGCCGCGCTGCTGCTCGGTGCCGCATTATCCTCTTCGCTGGCCGCTCAAGCCATGATGCCGACCATGCGGCCGACGATCGCGAATGCCGGCCCCTACAATGTTGCCATCCTAGAAGGCGGGACCGGGGTGGAACGTGATCTGTCGGGCGCCGACGCGGCTGTCCAAACCAATGCCCCCTGGACGCTGTCCACTTGGGTTCGCCCAAGCGAAGCCGGGGCGGACGGTTTGCTGCTGGCCATCGGTAATCCGCTGCAAACCTGTCGCTGCCTCGACCTTACCAATGGGCGTGCAACCGCCGTGGATGGAGCGACACGAATAACCGGCGGCCCCGCGTTGGCCGCCGGCAAGTGGACGCATGTCGCCGCTGTGGCGAACGGGCGGACACTGACCCTCTATGTCGATGGTCGCGTCGTCGCGTCCGTCGCGAACCACCCGAGCAAAGTCGTCGCCCGCCTCGCCGTTGCACCAGTGACGAACGGTGCTCAAGCGCCTCGCCATTTTGGCGGATCGCTGGTTACGGCGCAGTTCAACGGCGTGGCCCTGAGCGCTAGCGAGATCACGGCCGCTATCCGAGCGCGGCCGGATTTCGACCTCGTGCAATTCTGGCAGGTCGGCGTCGGCTGGCCGTTCCAGAAGCAGGCCAATATCGGCCTCACTCAGCAGCAGGATGCCTGGACCTTGCCGAAGGCCCGCGTGAGCGCGACTACGGCCCCGATCGTGCACTTGCCTCTGCCCCCGACAGGACTAGCGCGCGAAAGCGACGGCCGCTGGCTGGTCAACGGCTGGCAGCTCGCCGCAGCCCCCGACGTCCGCGAGGATGCCGCCACCCTGTCGCGTCCGGGACATGCCAGCGGCACGTGGCGCGCGGCGACCGTGCCGGGAACCGTCCTGACGACGCTGGTCGACCGCGGCGTCTATCCCGATCCATATTACGGGCTCAACAACCTCAAGATTCCCGAGAGCCTTGCACGGCAGGACTATTGGTACCGCACCAGCTTTACGGTGCCCGCCGCCGCCGCGGGCAAGCGCCTGACATTGGTGTTTGGCGGCATCAACTATGCCGCTGACGTCTGGGCAAACGGCCGCAAGCTGGGCGACACGCACGGCGCCTTCATCCGCGGCCAGTTCGATCTCGTGCCGGTCGCCGGCGAGAATGTCGTCGCGGTCCGCGTTTCGCCGCCACCGCATCCTGGCATCCCGCACGAGCAGTCGATCAGCGCAGGCGTGGGTGAGAACGGGGGCCAGCTCGCCATCGACGGCCCCACCTTCGTCGCAACCGAGGGCTGGGACTGGATCCCGGGCATTCGCGACCGTAACACGGGTCTGTGGCGGCCAGTCGAGCTGCTTGCGCATGGGACCATCCGGTTGCTTGATCCGCACGTAATCACCGACCTGCCCCTGCCGCGTACCGACAGCGCCGACGTCTATATCACCGTACCGGTCCAGAACGCAGGCGCAACCGCCGCCAGCGTTACCGTGCGCGCAGCGTTTGGCGGCGTCCGTGTCGAAAAGACGATAATTGCCCCCCCCGGCGAAACGAAAATCGTTTTCGCCCCGAAGGAATTCGCGCAACTCCACGTTGCCAATCCCAAATTATGGTGGCCGAACGGCTATGGTGAGCAGGCTCTTTACCAATTGTCGCTGGAAGCGCTTGCCGACGGCCAGCTTTCCGACACGCGAACCGACAAGTTCGGTATTCGCGAAGTCAGCTACGACCTGTCGCTGTTCGATGCGGCGGGTGCGCTGCGCCGGGTCAACCTCCAGTTCACCGACGGCAGCCTGCGCGGCGAGCGCCTGATCGACGTTCGCCATCAGGCCATCAAGCAGTCGCCCAATGGCTGGGCGGAATCGCTGACGCCGCAAGGCGAGCACTCCCCGGCGGTGACCCCGGTCAAGGCGACGATGCCAGAGCCGCATCTTACGATCCGCGTGAACGGTGTGGAGATCGCTGCGCGCGGCGGCAATTGGGGGATGGACGATGCGATGAAGCGCGTCGGACGCGCACGCCTCGCCCCCTATTTCCGTCTCCAGAAGGAGGCGCACATGAACGTCATCCGCAACTGGATGGGCAACAATACCGAAGAGGAGTTCTACGACCTAGCCGATGAAAACGGCATGATGATCCTCAATGACTTCTGGCAATCCACGCAGAATTTCCAGGTCGAGCCGGAAGATCCGGCGCTGTTCCTAAAGAACGCCGACGACGTGGTTCGCCGCTACCGCAACCATCCGTCGATCGTCCTGTGGTTCGGCCGCAACGAGGGGGTGCCTTACCCGGCATTGAACGAAGGCCTCGACGACCTGATCGCGCGCGAGGATGGCACGCGGTGGTTCACAGGCAGCTCCAATGTCGTCAACCTGCAGGGGTCGGGACCGTATAACTATCGTCCACCGGTCGGCTATTTCACTAGCCTCGCCACCGGTTTCTCGGTGGAGACGGGTACGCCGTCGCTCTCCACGCTCGAATCTGTACGCGCCAACATGCCCGACAGCGAAACCTGGCCGCTCAGCGACACGCTGGCCTATCATGATTGGCATTTTGCGGGGAACGGTGACACCAAGACGTTCATGTCCACGCTCGACACCATGTTCGGGCCGGGGACCAGCTTCGCCGATTTCGAGCGCAAGGCTCAGATGATGAACCTCGAGACGCACAAGGCGATGTACGAAGGGTTCCTGGGCCATTTGTGGACCAAGAACTCCGGTCGACTACTTTGGATGACGCATCCCTCCTGGCCGTCGAACACATGGCAGATCTACAGCTGGGACTATGACACCCAAGCCTCCTATTACGGTGCAAAGAAGGCCGCGGAACCGCTGCACGTTCAGCTTAACCTGCCGGGCAACGAGCTGGTCGTGCTCAACACGACTCGCGAAGCGCAGCCGGGATTGCGCGTCCGGACACGCGTCGTCGGGCTCGACAACGCCGAACTCTTCACGCGCGAAGACCGAGTCGATGCGGGTGCGAACATGGCGACGCCACTCGCAGCGGTGCCGCTCGATCGCCTGTTCGCGTCGAACCCGATGCTCCTGGTCAAGCTCGAACTGATCGATCGGGCGGGCAAGACGGTTGCCGACAATTTTTACTGGCGCGGGAAAGACGAAGCCGCCTACCGGATGCTGAACACGCTGCAGAGCGTCGCGCTGACCGGCTCCATTGTAGCGCAGGCGGTCGACGGCGCGGACAACGTCGTGACGGTGACGCTCGCCAATCGAACCGCGGTTCCGGCGCTGAACGCCAAGCTGACGCTGGTCGATGCACAGGGTAAACGCGTCCTGCCCGCATTCTACAGCGACAATTACGTCGCGCTCCTGCCCGGCGAGGAAAAGCGCATCGTCATCCGCTACCCCAAAGCCAAGGGCCAGACGGCGGCCGCGCTGACGCTGCGCGGATGGAACATCGCGCAGTCGGAGCGCTTCATCACGCTTGCACCCCAGACTGTCCGCATTGGGCGCGCGCAATAGCGAACTATCGGCGCAACTTCGGTTGCGCCGACTTCGCAGGCTGAGTCATCCTGTAGGCGCCCTCGCTGACGAAGCGCTTTAGCCGGGTTTGCGCGCCGCAGGCTCCGGCGGCGGACTTAGGGCGTCGGCGATCTGTGCCGTAAACCGGGCATTCCGCAGTTCGGACGGCGGCGCGAGCACGCCTAGCGCATGCGCCGGCAGGTGATTGCCGGCATCGGGTGCTGCGTCGTCGAACACATAATGTTCGAACCAGCGGCGCCATGCCAAGCGCTGGGCCGGCGCGAGATCGCGGATAGCGAGGACGGCATGGCTCAGCGCGCCCATCGGCGAAAGCGCATGCGGCTCGGCCCACCAGTAATTGACCATCACGTTGAACGCAGCGGTCGCCTTCACGCTATGCCACCAGATCGGCGGAATGAAGAGCGCATCGCCGGGGTCGAGATCGGCCACGAGCCCGTAGCCCATGGCGTCTGCGAATTTGGGATAGCGTTCAAGGTCCGGGTCCTCGAGATCCACCATGCTGACGGGCGGCCCTGCGATCGTGAAGTGGAACGGGCCGACATAAAGGTTGCCGACCTGTTCAGGCGGGAACAGCGTGAAACGCCGCCGGCCCGCCACGACTACCGCAACGTTGCTCGCCTCGTCGAAATGCGTCGCAACATGCGTGCGATTGCCGAGCCAAATCCGCGGCTTGGCACCCGGCAAATCGAACGACAGGGGATTGTCTGCGATCCAGGCGGACAGGTGATCGTCCGCGGCAGCAGCGCCGGCATATAACGCAACGGGCTCCTTTTCCCCACGGAGCGACAGCAGCTTGTCGAGCAGTCCGCTGAGCGAACCGAACCGCTTTTGGAAATTGCAGGCCTGCATCGACGCATCGTAAAAGAACCGACCATCGATCTCCGGCGGACCGATCAGGACTTCGGCCGGACGTCCGCGGTCCATCGCCTTCATGTAATCGACCAGGGTTTCGTCGGACCGGAGCCCTGCCGCAACGGCGGGCCACCGACTTGCCTGACCCCGCAATACGATAGGGCGGTCTCGCGTCGCGATCTCGTCGGCGAACCGCGCTGCATCAACCGGGCCGGTTTCATCGACCTTGGCGTGAATCGTCATAACCGGCTCTCCTCGCCGCCTTCTAGCGTCGGTTACCTTGAAGCTGAAGACCGTTCGCTGCGCCAATGCGCATGCCACGATTGCCGGAGTGCGGGGCCGCTGCCCTAGCATCGAGGCAGTTGCGAGTGCTGGCTGCATGGCCAACTGGTCAAGCGCTTCTTTGATGATATTCTGTGGCCACGACATCGCGACAGTCAACGCCGTCAGGGATAACGCCGATCATGAAGCTTCTGCTCTACACTGCCCTCCTCGTCGCCACCGCAGCGTCACCTGCGGCCGCACAGCTGAAGCTGCCGCGTCTGTTCAGCGACCACGGCGTGTTGCAGCGTGATCGGCCGCTGCATGTCTGGGGCTGGGCGCGTGCGGACGCGAACGTCGCTGTGTCGTTACATAACCAACGCGTAATGACAGTCGCCGACCGCCTCGGCCGATGGGACGCGTGGTTGAAACCCGAGGCGGCAGGCGGACCCTATGTCCTCGTCGTCGATGGAGGCACAGCAGAGGGTAAGGTCCAGGTACAGGATGTGATGCTCGGCGACGTTTGGTTCGCCTCGGGCCAGTCGAACATGGAGTTCCCGCTCAAGGGCTTCGACGGCGCGCCGCTAAAGAATGCCGCTGCGGAGATCGCGGCAGCGACCAACCCGCACGTTCGGCTTCTCCGCATCGAACACAAGAGCAGCCCCATCCCGCTACGCGACATCGATGCAAACTGGACGACCACCACGCCCGCGACCGCCACCGACTTCTCGGCGATCGGCTATTTCTTTGCGCGCGAGATCGCGGCGCGCGAGCACGTGACGGTAGGCATTATCGACTCGACATGGGGCGGCACACCTGCTGACAGCTGGGTGTCGACCGACGCGCTCGCGTCCGACGCAGCGCTGGCGCCGGCCATCGACGCGCGTGCTCGATTCCAGCAGGACCAGACCGACGCCGACCTCGCTACCATTGCCGAGGCACGCGAGGATGCTGCCATCGTTGCTTCGGGCGGCAAGCCTCCCCCACACCCTTGGCACCCCCCCGAGGATGCGTACCGGCCGTCATCGCTGTACAACGCAATGGTTGCGCCGTTCACCGACTATGGCATCAAGGGCGTCATCTGGTACCAGGGCGAGACGAACAGCAATGTCGCGCGGGCGCCATATTATGCCGACCTCTTCCGGGGACTGATCACCGACTGGCGACACAATTTCGCGCAAGGTGCTTTCCCATTCCTTTTTGCGCAAATCTCTTCATTTAACTCACCCGAGGAAGAATGGGGTTTGGTACGCGATGCGCAACGTCGTGCGCTTGTGCTGACCGACACCGCCATGGTGGTAACGACCGACGTCGGCGATCCCGGCAACGTCCATCCAGCCGACAAGCAGACAGTCGCCGCCCGACTTGCAGTCGCGGCCCGCAGCGTCGCGTATGGCGAGCGCGTCGCGTATCAGAGTCCGCTGTTCCGCCAAGCGAGTGGCGAACCGGGTGGAAAGCGCATCTGGTTCGATCATGCTGAAGGCCTGACGAGCCGGGGCGCAGCCATCGTCGGCTTCGAAATCGCCGGGCCCGATCGGAAATTTGTTCCGGCTACAGCGCGGATCGATGGCGAGAGCGTGGTCGTGACTGGTACGGTATCGAAGCCCAGCTACGTTCGCTACAATTGGAGCAACGTCGTACCCGGCAGCCTCTACAATGCCGCAGGTTTGCCTATGTCAACCTTCACCTCTGAAGAGCGCATCCGAGGTCATTTAACTTACCCTTAGAAGAACTCTTCGCCTTCCTGAACTAACACAACAACGTGAAATTACCCATGCCGCTTTTTGGTTGAACACCATGTCTCCGCCTACCTGTACTTTTAATTCGACAATTGTGTTAAATAACCAAGCGATAAATGACCACATATCATGTTCCTCGCACCAGAAAGGTATCGATTCCCAAGATTGCCGATCCTGTTCAAGCAGGTCCGAGCTACCAACTAGCGCGTTGGCTCACACAATCATCAACGCCGTGATGACGATGTTGCGATTGATCACACCGCGCCACTACACAATCGCGAGATTTCGCGAACCGTGTTCACAGCGACACGACCCACATTCCGACATTCAGGTTGCACCGTCGCGATCCCAGATTCCGCCATTCGTTCATCTCGACCGCTATCTACCGATGCCCTGATGGCAGGCGTATGCCGCCACGGACCTCTGCGACCACGACCGCTTCAAACGGCACGTCCGCATGCGCCGCACGGGCATGTCGCGCAGCACGATCTACTTTCGCTTCGAGCAAGGCCGGTTCCCGACCAAGATCGAGCTGGACGGCAACATCTCGCATGGCACTTGGGCGAACTGGCCGAGTGGCTCGCGAACTCTCGGTAGATCCCGCGCGCGGGCCGAAGGCCGGCCGGGGCTAAGCCGGCAACGCGCCCAGCGCGGCGGCTCGCTCGAACTCCTGCATCGTCATCGGCCGCTCGCCGTAGGCGTCCATCAGGTCGTTCCAGAACCGGCGCAGCAGCTCGCGCCGCTCGACGGGCGTCCACTCGTCCGACTTGCCCTCCGCTGCCGCATCCGTCCCGACCGCCTCAATGAATTGGGAGCGGTATTGGCTCGGCAGGACGGTGTCGCCGATGCCGACCGCACCGAGCCTGATCGCGATGGCGCCCGCGCCGCCCATCTCGCGAATGCCGGCGACGGCCCTGGCGAGGAAGTCCTCGAGCGATGCGAACGGAACCTGCGTCGAGAACCAGATCCGGCCAGCGTGATCGGCGAAGCTGTTGGTGTTGACGGCCCAGATCTCCCCGGTGTTGCGAAACCACTGCGTGGCGTTCCAAATCCTCGTCGCGCCGGCACCCTCGTCGAAGCGGCCCCAGATCGAAATCGCGCCTTCCGCGTTCACGCCCCAGTCCCCGTCCCGGCTGCGGATGGCCAGGCCCACCCGGTTCACCCGGGCCTCTAGGTCGCTTCGCGGCGGCGGGGTCCACTCCGCAGGGACGAGCCTTGCGAAGATCCGGACGCCTTCGGACAACCGCACGTCCTGCCGGGGCTGCTCGAGCGAGGCGTTGCGGAACCGCAGATCGCCCTCCGCTCCGGCCCAGATCGCGCGGTCGGACGCACTCGCAGCGTGCCAGACTACCTCGCGGGGTTCGGGCGTCGCTGGGGCCTGGGAAGCGAGGATCGGCTGGATGCAGGCCTTGAGGACCTGGGCGAACCGCTTCCGCTCGTCGGCGATCTCCCTGTTGGTGGCGCCGTCCGCGAGGAGGTAGGACTTCGCACCGCTCCGGTGCCGCCAGTCGAACGGCAGGGCCTCGGCGCCGGGATAATGCGCCCCGTTTGCCACGAGTATGATCTTGCCCTGGGTCAGCGCCCGCTCCGCGTAGCCCAGCTCCGACATCACATTCGGGTTCTGGAGGAACTTGGGTTCAGGCCGCTTCTCCTCCGGCGCGCTCGGCTGCAACGCTACGGGGTCGGTCATCCCGACCGGCGTCATGTCGGCGATGAACACGTTCGCCGACGCGATCTTCCCGAGGATCGTGCTGGTTATGTCGGGCGAGCCGTGGACGTCCTTCGTGTCATGGTCGACCTCGGGGCGCGTCGCCTCCTCGTAATCCGGATCACCCACGATCAGCTTGCAGGCGTCCTTGATAGCGTCTCGGACGAAGTAGTGGTGGAGCTTCGGATCCCGATCGCTCTGCCATGACCAGAATACCTTCATGCCGGACCTCCACCCATTCAAAACCTAACTTCGTCGCGCACGCCGGCGCCGGTCACCGCGACCGCGCATCCGATCAGCCTCGAAGCGGCAGGGCGCCGGGTTTGGCGAGGGCGCGACGCGGCCGCGAACCACCGGCTATCCATTTGCCCGTCCGCAGTCTACCTCCTGGGACATGACGAAGTCGAAGGAAGACAAACCCGTCCCACTCTGCCTGGTGTGTCGCGAGAGGCCCGCGATCCGGGCGCACCTGCTTCCCGAATCCTTCGTAAGGGAGGTTTTCCATGGACCGAAGGACGACGAGAAGCATATGATCGTCCATCCCGATACCGGGAGGAAGTTCCAGTCGAACACCGGCCGGTTCGAGAAGGACATTCTCTGTGCCGATTGCGACAACGTCCTCGGCGCATACGAGGATTCCGCGTTCAGGCTCCTCAAGCGCCTAAGGGCCGTCGAGGTCGGGACGAAGGAGGGGACCCGATCGGACGTCGCGGTCGGGACATACCGCTTCCGCGTCGACGTGGTCGACGAGTTCATCCGCTTCGCGTGCGGCATCCTCTGGAAATACGCGTCCACGCCGCCGGACGCGCCCGACCACATCGACATCGGCGAGTGCCGCGCGATGTTCGAGGACATCTGCTGGCGCGGCGCCCCCATCCCCGGATGGGTGGACGTGTTCATCGAGCGTGACCTGTTCGCGTTCGCGGCTTTCCCCGAACCGGAACAGGTCTACTACTACTGCAGCCCGTCCCTCGGACGCCGGGGCTACAGGACGGCGCACGACCTCGCCTGGTTCAGCGTCGGCGGATTCATCATCTACGTAAAGCTAAACCAGCCAGGCATCTCCGACTTCGCCCTGAGGAAGTGCTGGATGCGCGGAAGGACCGACTGCCACTTCATGGTGGCGATGCGCTCGGTCGAGGTGAACAACAGCATCCATGAATCGATCGGGATGACCCGGGAGGACCTGGCCAAGCTGAACAGGTCGATCCAGGAGAAATACCGGAGCGGTCAGATGTCGCCGACCAGAAGAGGCTCGCCTACCTAGGTCCCTGGCGTCTTGCTCGTCGCGAACGCCACGAACTCAGCGAGCGCGGAGCCGGTGCTGCCAATCAATCTGCGCGTCTCGTCGGACAGGGAGAGATGGGTGTCGATCCATCCCGACCTCTCAAGGGCCAGCATCACCGCGAAATCGCGAAGGCACTCGTAGCTCCGGTCGTCGACGCCGACGCCATGTCCACGTGCGATCTCGGGATGTAGAAACCCGTGCAGGTGATCCAGCGCCGCCAGGTATCGCCTCTTGTCCTGCCTGTCACGAAGCCGCGCGCCATATGACGCACCCGACGGCGCGTGCGCCCAGATCGTCTCGACGCCCGGCTTGCCGATCAAGTGCAGGTCGGATGGGCTCAGCGCGCGCTCATCCGGATGGGAGTGATGGTAGACGATCCCGGCCCCCGGCTGGGCATACATGGCCTCCAGCTCCGGCGGCGCGACTACGTGGTCCGGCATGCCGGACGCCTTCCATTCGCTCCCGTCCGCCGCGAAGGCTTGCAGATGCTCAAGCCCTTTCTCCGCCTGTTTACGGCGAAGTTCGTAGGCGATGTCCAAAATCCTTCCGTCGATGGGTAGCATTCGTTGACCTTCCAGGCTGGCGGCTGTCGTTCCCCCGCGGGAATAACGCTCGACGCGTCGGCGTCGCCCCACGGCGAGCGCGCCAGCGGGGTCGGCGCCGTCCATGATGAGATCGGCCCAGTCCTCTGCCAGCTCGCGCCGCCGCTCCATGTAGGCCGAGCGGTTGTAGACGAGCACCGTGTGCGACATGCCGCTAGGCGCGTGAACCAGCATCAGGTCCATCAGGAGTCGATCGATCAGCAGGCGTTCCGTACCCGGGTGCGTGCGCTCGACACGGCCGGCCAAGATCGTGCTGAAGACCTTCGCCTGCCGTGCGACACGTGGCGGCGCTTCCAGCGCACGCGATTGTGAAGATAAGCGCAAAAAGCACTGTCGGAAGGCCGGCGCCCCACAAGCCGACGTTCACGCTGCCTTTCCCCCTTCCTAACTTCGGCCGTTTTTTCATGTCGGCGCGAAGGCTGCGCTTGGCCTGCCGAACAGGTTAGGCAAGGCTCAGCGACCGACAGCGATCTCCGCGACCCGCTTTATGGCTGATCGAAGATCAAGCCGCGGGATGCGTTCCGAACGATCGGCATCTGGGCCAGAATGCACGACGAGCTGTTCCGTGATGCCCATCAATCCGCACGCTCGGAAGAAGCCGGGCCTCGCAGACTTGCTCGGACCGACCTTGCACTCGATCGCAATCTGGCGTCCCTGCTGGGTAGGAAATTGCAGGATCAGGTCAATTTCGTCCGCGCCCTGACCATCGCCGAACCGATAGTATCGTGCGCGGCATTCGGCGGTCCCTACCGCTGCGAGCAACGCCTCGATCGCATAACTCTCGAAGCTCGAACCAATCGCTTTGCTATGCTCTAAGTCATCGGTTGTGACGACACCAATCATGGCATGAAGTAGGCCGGTGTCACGGACGAACAGCTTGTCCTTGAAGTCCTTATCTGGGCGCACCGACATCGCCGCGTTGGCAAGGCGCCGAATGAGTCCTAGCTTTTCCAGTACAAAGATGCCGGACTTGAGCTCGTGGCGTTTCCCGAACTGAGTGACAGTCTCGTCCAACTCGTTGCTGTTGCGTCTAGCGAGCCAATCAAAAAGATTCCATAGTGGAAAGGCCGGGAGCACGTGCCATCGGGTATAGTCGCGCTCAAGGAGTGGCGCGAGCATCTGGTGACGCCGGGTGAAACTATCTTGATCGTCCGCGGCATACAGACTCTCCGGAAGGCCACCACGCACCCAGAGGCGGCGTGGATCGGTGACCGACACCAACTCGGCTGTCGGGCCAGCGGCCGCCACGACCGGCCCCATCGCCGCAGCTAAAGGCACTGCGCCGTCCTCGAGCTCATCGAGCCGTAGCGGCGCAACCTCAATCGCGTGGAAGAGCCCGGCCAGCTTGTCGCGAACGGCGAAGGTCGTCGCGAGATCGATCGGCGCGACCATGAAGCGCGTCCGAGCACCAGTTACCTCCGTCGCACGGACGGCGGCGACCAAGGCCGCGACGTTCGCTAAATCGAATTGGTCGAAAACGACGATGCCGCCCGCCACAATAGCCGCCGGATCTGTCTCGCGCCGGGCATCGGTCCGACGCTTAATCCATTCGTCGATCAGCTGGGTTCGCCCAACGCGAGGCAGTCCCTGCAGCAGCGTCACGGGACGCGACCCGACCGCCAAATCGAGCTGCGCCACGAGGGCGGGACGCCCGATCATGCCGGTCGGGTAAGATCGAGAACTATGATCGCGGTTCGTCCGTCCCCGGTGCTAGTGCTTAGGCTGGCAAGGGCGTCACGCAATTCTGACCCGCTCTGTGGGCGGGGCATCTCGCCGGGCGGCGCCTTGGGCGGCTTGGGCGCGGCGGTGCCGAACCACAACACGAGATAAATGCCGCGCTCGGCGCGATGATCGTTGGTATAAAGGCGATCAAGCTGTCGATCCGCGGCCGTCCAGACATCGCGGTGCCACTGACCCTTGATCTCGATCGGGATCACCATATCGCCGAGCACGCAGAGAATATCGCTCCGCTTGGCGTCGGCGAGATAGGCCTCGGGCTGCGCCTTGATGCCGAACGGCAGCGTGCCGAACATCTTGAGAATCGTGTCGCGGCAATGCTCTTCGGTCGCCGGTGCAGACCCAGTGAAGAAGTCTCGATACCAGTTAACTGAGCTTCCGGTGACGAGTGCCTGGACGGTGTTGAGTTCCTCTACCATCACGGCCAGGAACTGCGCCGCGGTGGTTGGGGTACGGTCGGTAATGGCAGCGACCACGGTGTTGAGAGCCGGTGCCTGCCACTCTGCCTCGACCCGCTTGCGCTTCTGCTCGGCGACCGCGACGCGCAGCAGATTCGTATAGCCGTCAGGGTCCTTATCGCGCAGCTGGACAAGCGCCTCCGTCGCGGCGGCCGACGCATCGTCTCCCAGCCGGTTGATCAAGGCGCTTAGATAATCGGTGGCATCCCATGGATTGGTATCGCCGGTGGTGACGGTATCGGGCCGGCGCACGACGGCGTAACGCGACCGGAAGGTCGCGATCGTCCAGGCGAGCTGGTCGACATCTAGATGTGTGTGGGGAAGACCGCTGCGTCGACCGCCAAGTCGCGCGCGCAAATGCCAGAACAGCTCGGACTCGACGCCGTTGGCCTCTACCGCCGCCACCGTCTGTGCAAAATCGACGATGATCCCGACTGCGTCCCAGGTGCGCCGCCGCTCATCGTCGAGGCCGGCGGCGCGGCGTTCGCGCACGATGCTGCGAAGCGCCGCGCGACCTTCGTCGCTGGCGAGCAAGCGATCGAGCAGTTCGGATTCGGCATTCCCCGACATCTCGGGAAAGCGAACGATCCAGTCGAGGGCAAGCGCATCGGCGAGCGCGGCGTCCTCGGCGCTGCGCATCAGCACGTAAAGGCCGTCGACGTGCTGCGCCCGGGCCTTGAGTTGCGGCTCAAAGAAGAGGCGCAGCGCCGCTTCATAGGCGCCGCGCGCCCGGAGACTATTGGTCAGCAGTGGGTCAAGGCCGGAGATACCGGCATGGTCGTCAAGCCTCGTATGACACAACTCGAACAGCCCGGCCATCAGTCGCTCGTCGCTAAGGTCATCAAACCCGCGACCGGTGCGCTGGCGCTCGGCCAGCGCACAGATGATGATATAGCCGGCCTGCCAACGTCGCCCCTCGGCGTAACTCTTGGCGATCTGAGTCGCGTTCGGCTCGGGCGGCTCTATCAATAGAAAGGCATCGAACCCGACCAGTGCTGCGTCGGCGATCTCGGAGCCGAGCCATTCGATGAGCCGCGCCGGGCCATCCTTCGCCTCGTCGCCCATGTCGTGGAAGAGCTTGAGATAGGCTTGGGCGGGGTTGATCACATAGCCGTAGACGCCCTGGCGAAGCTCCTCGAGATGAGCGGCAAATTCGGCCCGATGTGCCGTCCATGCTGCCGCACGCTCGGCCTCACGTTCGCGCGCGCGCTCCTCCTGTTCGATCTGCCATTCTGGCACGACCGGCTCGGCCAACCCGGCCAGCCATTGCGCAGCTTCGGAATCCCCAGCGACGAACCGGGCGGCGGCAGCACGAACCGAGGCGCCATGCTCAGGGCCATGGCGCGCGATGGTGACGACATCGCGCCAGCGCTCGTCGTCGTTCGATAGCGCGGCGAGCAGAGCACAAATATCATCCTCGGTTGGCTGAAGGCCACTCGACCGCTCGACCAATCGCCAGCAGCGCTGCCATGGGGTCTTCTCGCCGGGATCGTCGAGCAGGACTAGGCGCTGCACACCTCGCCGCAACCCATCGTCACCCTCAAAAATCCGAGCTACTGCCTGCTTGGTCTCGCGCTGGTAGCCCGAGCGCTCGTCGAAGGGCTTCAGCCATGTCCAAAGCTCGGCGGCACCGTTCAGCGGCAAGGCGAGACGTCGCACCAGCAACGCATAGACGAGATCGGTGATCTGACCGTCATCGGGGCGTTCATGCGGTCGGCCCATCGCGCTCGCGGTAGCGGCGAGGTCATTGAGCAACACGTCGAGGCGGTCGTTTGGCAATTTGCGCTCGAGCGACATAAAGACGCCGACCGTCCGCTCGCTGCGATCGAACTGCGCGCGCACCGTGTCGAGCAATAGCGCGTCGCTGAATTGCTCGTAGCCTAGCTCGTTCATCTGCTCGCTCACGAGGCGAACGCTGTTGTCGGTGTGTTCGTCAAGGAGCCGTTGGAAGATCGTTGGCCAATCGACCGCCGCCCCCGACTCCACCAGCCGGTCGGCGGCCTCGCTGCGGTTGGCGAACTCGACTTTCGGCGACAGCAAAATCGATTCTAGCTCGTCGCGCAGCTCGGCGATCAACGGCGAATTTGTGAGGGCCTGCAGCACGAGCAGGCGGAGACCGAACTCAACGCCAGGTCCAGTGAGGATATCGCGAATCTCGGGAAGAAGCTCCAACTGGACAAGACCGCCAGTGCGATAGTCAGCCCAATCCCGAAATCGCGGGTTCGCCTCGGCGAGATGGCGCAGCGCCGTGAACAGCACGCGCCCTTGCGGGGGCGTCAGCGCATCGGCGTCCCCATATTCGATGACACCCATCGGGTCTGCAGTGATCACCTCCTCTGCAAGATCGGCCGAATGCCAGGCCAGCCAAGCATGGAGGCCGCGCAGGCTAGCGGGTACCAGTGCTTGGCCGTTGAAGAGCTCGAGCAGGCGGCGGCGCTTCCGCAGACTATCGGCCTGGCGGGCGAGCCACCGCGCGCCGAGGAATTCGCCAATCGCGCGGTGATCGTAGCTGAAGCGTTCGTCGCCGGTACTGGAGAACAATCGCGTTCCGAGGATGTCGGGGATCACCCTGGCGCTAGGGAGGTGCGACGCTTCGGCGAGCGGGAGGTCGCTATCGTCGATGATTACCTTACGTGATATCGCTTCCCTGCCGGTCAGAATCATAGTCGCGAAGGCGGCGCCAGCAGCGTCGAGCACATCAGCTTCAGCGAGCGACGCAAGCGGAGTCCCCGCTTTCTCCTCGCGATGCTCCAGCCGCAGCAGTTTGGTCGCTTCGGTGAAGAGCGCCCCCTTTGTTTCCGGCAAGGTGCCGGCCGCTGCGACATCGGCAATCAGGTTCAGGGTCTGCGGGTTGCCCCAGAGCCCACCGAGCCCACGCGCTTCGAGATGCCCGATCGCGTCCTCGGCGCGGTCGGCACCGAGCCGGGCGGCCAGAAAGCTAGTAGCATCCTCGCAGGTCAACGGTTCGAGATGCACCTCGAGCGGCGCGCTCTCGTAAAATTCGGTGATGCCCTCGAGCGCGGTCGCCTTGCGCCAATCGGCCACCCGACACGACAGAATGAAGCGAGGGAGTTCCAGCTCGGCAAGGCGCCGCAACACCAGGTCGACGGCGTCACCGTCGAGTCGGGCAGACACCTCGTCGAGGGCGTCGACGACGAGTGTGGTTGCCCCGCCCATCAGCGCCCTGGGCTCCGGCGCGTTGATCAGCTTGCGCGCGGTACAGACGGCGAAATCGGGGACGCCGTTGAGCTGGAGGAGAAGCGTAGACTTGCCCATGCCGGCTTCGCCAAGCACGATCAGCGAACGGGAATCGGCACGAATAAAATCTTGATCAACGGTGATGGTTTCACGTCGATCCTGATACCATAAGAGACGCGGGATAAATTCGACCTGCATCCTCGCCATGTGCCCGAACTCGTCGAACACACACAAGAGCGGTTACGTTATGTCGGAGATTTCTCTCTGCCAGCAAGGCAGGACCCCAAACTGCAAACACTTGGGAATGAATGAGAACGGTTATCTTGTATGGCTTGGCTCTCCAAAGCGGCCATTCCGGTTTTCTCCAGCGACCAGTGATCGGGCGCCTTGCTCGAGCACATGAACGAATGAGCGTTTGCAGCGATTACCACCCGAAAGCGGCCATTCCGCTTTCCACCAGTTTCACCGTAAATGCGGACAGTCCGCATGCACCTTATTACGCCGTATACTGTGAAAGCAGTGCGTTCTTGCCGCTTCAGGATCCGCTGCCAGAACGTGGTGCGGTCCTCGATTGGAGAAGCTTTTTTCGCCTGTGGGTAGCGGGCGTCTTTGCCGAATAACCTCAACCAACCGGCCGCCAATGCCCCTGCCTCCGCCACGACGTTTATGATAGAAGGCCACATGCTCAAGACGAGAATGAAGCGGGTCGCCGGTCGCGGCGTTCACGCGGTGCCGTGCCTTGCCGAGATCGAACCTCGATCGCGAACCTTTCCAACGAGGATCTGCTCGATTTGGCTGACATCTTCAAAGCCGAGCCCCGCCCGCCAATCGGGGATATGGCGTTCGCGGAAATGGCGCGTCGGAATATCAGTCTCTGAGCGCCCGTCGGGAACGGAGTAGCAGAATCCTATGCCCCACCGAGGCACATTGGTTGCGCAGAGGATTTCCCGCAACTTTACACGATCATAATAAGGCGACGACGCAGCGATGGTAGCGATTGGCACCCGGATCAATGAGATAGGAAATCTGGTCCGCGATGGCGGGGCCTTCTATCTGCGCCGCGCTGTTGGTGGGCGCTACGAGCTGGAACTGCACCGCACCCCCGTAAATCTGGCAGAAAAACGCGTACGGCTCATCGGCACATTGGTTGGCCCAGATCTGGTAAACGCTGACGGCGTTGGGCCAGCTTAGTGAGCCAGACATTTGTCCTGTTCAGTCGTCAGCCACTTGCCGCAATTCCGATTCATCCTGACTCATTGCCGTTGCGCACAAACCACGAACAGCCATCATCCCAGCCATGGAACAGCGGATTATTCACGCCTGCGGTCATGAGCAGGGTCATTACCTCACGGGCTTCGACAGCCAGCAGGAACGCAAAGCCAAGTGGCTGAAGACGACGACCTGTCGAGACTGCTTCGTTGCGGAAAAGCGAGCAGCGGAAGCCGCTGCGGCAGCGTTGAGCAACGCTGCTGTCTCCCACCTCGATCTTCCCCTGTTAACCGGCAGCGATCGTCAAATCAGCTGGGCGTCGACAATTAGGACCAAGCGGCTCGCAGCACTAACCAACCCTAACAGCGACGCCGACTGTTCCGCTTGTCTTCAGGTAACTGACGCCAAATGGTGGATCGATCGCCGCGATCTGACGGACGTCGATCTGATGGCGGCAGCGGCGCAGGCACCAGACCTCCAAAGCGCCACCGTGGTCACGGCGTCGATTACGGATATGCCTCGGACAGCATGATCATTCCGCCGGCGCCATCGCGACGACCAACCTGGCGAAGACGTTGCCGTCGATAGCACGAACTCAAACGCGATATCGTTTACGTGCCCACTTCTCGAGCTTCTAGCCAGTGCGAACCGTACCTCTGACGGCTCAGTGCTTTTAGGGTATACCCCCAGTGGACCTCTTTAATCGGGTTCGTTTTACGTCAAAAGTTTACGCATAAAAATCTGGTCAAGCTGCTCGGTTGGTCCGGCTTAAGCCTTGACCAAGAAGGACCATACGGCACCCGTTCAAACGGCACCGCAGTAGGCATTGTACGTGGCATCAGGGGTTTCTGAACTTGATCGAACCAGAGCTAAATTCGTGCGTCTGGATTCTCAAAAAGGATGGTGGATCGAGAAACTGAGATAGAAGGGGAAAACCGGTCTAGCGCCATCCGCCGCCACCTACGACATTGTGCATCACTGATTGTGCTTCTAGATGCATCCAATGAAACGCCGGGCTCGCCCACTCTCCAAGATATTGCATTCTATGGCGTTTCTCGTCCTGGCGGTGATCTTGCTGGTCCGGCTTGGCCCGCTCTGCGAGACGATGGCGATGGCCGCGCCTCCGGCTGCATCCGCGATGGTGGACTGCGCCAGCAAATCAGCAGGCGCTCCCATCAAAAAGGCCCCTGCGTCGGCCTGCGCCATACCGTGCGTTGCTGTTGCCGGCGAAACCGTCGAGCATATCGAGCTGGTTCCGTCCTCCCGTCTATCGCCTTGGCCGGCTCCACAGACCGGCCTTTTGGGCATGGCATACGCTCCGGCCACGCCCCCTCCGCAAACCGTGTGACGTCAAACACCATCACACGTAAATTTCGGAGAATATCATGACCAAGTTCAAGCTCATCAGCGCTGCCTTCGCCCTCACCCTGTCGACTGGCGCATTCGCCGCTGTCGCCAATTGCTGCGCCGACATGGCGTGCTGCAAGGACGGTGCGGACTGCTGCAAGGATAGCGCAAAAGCCAAGGCTGCGGACTGCTGCGATAATGCCAAGGGCGGCATGAAGCACGGTTAAAAGCTGGATAGGGGCGGGCAACCGTCCCTATTTTCTAGTCTACGTCTACTCGGCGCGGCACGCCGTCCCGCCACGGTCGCTGCGACGAGCGAAGAGTTACCCTCAGGGTTGAGGCTCTTCCCCGAACCGCATCCATCGTTCGTCCCATCTCGCGCGCGATTACCGCCAGAGTCTGTTTGGCCCCGATACGCTGACGAAGCTCGGCGTCATCATCATCGGTCCAAGACGTTCCACGTCGAGCGGTCAGCCCAAAAACTCCTCGATCAGGAGCAATCCCAAAAACCCGATGAAAAACATCGCGCTGATAAGCGGGGTGTCTGGCTTCTCATGCGCTTCGACCAACAGCTCTTCCGTCACGAGGTAGAGCAGCGCCATCAGACCGAAACTGAGAAACCCGGCGATGACGACGGGCGGAAACGTTGCAACGGGAGTCGCTATCGCCGCACCGATCGGCAGCAACAACGCGATCCCCATCGTAATTCCGATGATCCGCGCCTTGGACTTGATCGTCTCGCCCAACTCGGTCGTCACGGTCAGTCCGAGAAACAGCACCTCCAACGTCAACGCGATCGTCAGCAACACGCCGGCCTTCCCGCCAGCGACGAACGCCAACCCGAGAACTAGCCCGTCGATCAGGATATCCACTGCGACCGCGCCCAACATAGCGATCGGTCCACTGGCGCGACCCTCAAGGGCTTTGAGTGACAGCATCACGACTATACCAAGCGCGCCGCCTGTGAATGTCGCGATCGGTGAACCTTCGTGCATCACTTGGGGCAGGATCTCGGCTGCCGCTGCGGCGAACACGACGCCTGCCGCCAAGTGCTGCATAGCGCTTACGAAGGCATCGCTTGGCCGTCTCGATACCGCGAATAGCGAGCCGATCAGTACGGCGACGACGGGAATGAGCGTGAAAGCAACGGCCTGCATAGCTTAAGCCCTCACGCTGTCATGAGCCGAAGGCGGCAGTTCGATGTGTTTCCCTGATGGAGCTGGCAACTCGCGCCGTCCGAAACGAGCGTAGAGCGTCGGCAGCACGAACAAGGTGAGCAACGTTGCGGATATCAGGCCACCAATGACGACGGTCGCCAACGGCTTTTGCACCTCGGCTCCAGCACCATGACCAAGTGCCATCGGAACGAAGCCAAGCGACGCAACGAGCGCCGTCATCGCAACCGGCCGGAGCCGCGCCAGAGCGCCTTGATGCGCCGCTACCGCACGATCAATGCCTTGCCGCATCAGATCATGGATGGACGACACCATGACCAGCCCGTTGAGAACCGCGACACCTGATAACGCGATGAAGCCGACTGCCGCTGAAATGGAAAACGGCATGCCTCTTAGCACCAGCGCAAGGATGCCTCCGACCAACGCCAGCGGAACGCCGGTAAACACGATCAACGCATCCCTGACGGAGCCTAGCGCGCCGTAGAGCAGGAACATGATGACCACGAAACAGATCGGCACCACAACGCTGAGCCGATCGCGGGCGGATGCAAGGTTCTCGAACTGACCGCCCCATTCGAGATACGTGCCGGGCGGCAATTTCACCTGAGCGTCGATGGCTGACCGGGCATCACCCACGACACCGGCCACGTCTCGATCGCGCACGTTGGCCTGCACCACGACACGCCGCTTGCCGTTCTCGCGACTGATCTGGTTGGGACCATCGACCACCGCGATATCCGCCACGGTCGATAGCGGTACGAAGCCGCCACTGCCGGTCGGCACCGGGACCTGAGCAACCGCCGTCAGATCGGATCTTGAGCTTTCCGCCATCCGGATCACGACGGGGAAGCGACGATCGCCTTCAAAGATCACACCAGCCTGTCGGCCGCCAATGGCTGTGGCAACCGTGTCCTGCACGTCACCCGCCGTTACCCCGACACGGGACATGGCGGTGCGGTTCGGCCGAATATCGAGCATCGGCAAACCTTCGGTTTGTTCAACCCGCACGTCTGCTGCACCCCGCGTCTTTCGAAGGATGCCGGCGATCCGATCTGCGGTCGCGTTCATCTCGCCAAAGTCATCGCCAAAGACCTTGATCGCGATGTCGCCGCGCACGCCCGCGATCAGCTCGTTGAACCGCATCTGGATCGGCTGCGTGATCTCATAGGCGTTGCCCGGCAGGGTGGAGAGACGCTTTTCCAGCCGCTCCACCAGCTCTCCCTTGGACAGGCCGGGGTCGGGCCACTCCTTCTTCGGCTTCAGGATGACGAAGGTGTCGGTCGCGTTAGGCGGCATTGGGTCCGATGCGATTTCGGACGTGCCGGAGCGAGAGAAGGCGAAACGGACCTCAGGGGCCTTGGCGAGTGCCTTTTCCACCTGGAATTGCATGGCCTGGCTCTGATCGACCGATGTGCCGGGGATGCGGACCGCCTGAACGAGAATGTTGCCCTCATCGAGCTGCGGCAAGAACTCCTGCCCCAATGTCGTGAAAGCAGCCCCGGCGAGTGCCAGCGCACCGATCGCGACGCCGATAGTGAGGGTGGGTCGGCGCATTGCCGCATCGAGTCCCGGCTCATAGCGCTGCCGTAGGAACGTGACGACGCGGCTTTCCTTTTCCTCAACCCGTTTGCTGAGCCAGATCGCAATCGCTGCCGGTATGAAGGTCAGCGACAGGATGAAGGCGAACACCAGAGCGATGATGACTGTCAGCGCCATCGGCTCGAACATCTTGCCTTCGACACCCGTGAAGGTGAGCAACGGCGCATAGACAAGGATGATGATAGCCTGCCCGTACACCGATGGCCGGATCATCTCGCGCGCCGATGCGGCGACAATCCCGAGACGTTGCTCGATCGTCAGCACGTCATCGCGACCATGCTGCGCCTCGCCCAAACGCCGTAATGCGTTCTCCACGATAATGACCGCGCCATCCACGATCAGACCAAAGTCGAGCGCGCCAAGGCTCATCAGATTGGCCGAAACACCCGCCTTCAACATGCCGATGCTGGTCAACAGCATCGTGATCGGAATGACGCAGGCCGCGATCAACGCCGCACGGAAATTGCCAAGCAGGGCAAACAGAACGACGATCACCAGCACCGCACCCTCGGCAAGGTTGCGGGCAACCGTGGCGATCGTGGAGTTCACCAGCTCGGTCCGGTTCATAACCGGCTTCACGACAACATCGACCGGTAACGAGCGGCCGATCTGCGTCAGCCGTTCGGCAACGCCCGTCGACACCGTGCGGCTATTCTCCCCGATCCGCATGACTGCGGTCCCAACGACGACCTCATGACCGTTTTCCGACGCCGATCCCATGCGTAGCGCCTGCCCGGTGCGAACGGTCGCGATCTGGTTGAGCAGTATTGGAACGCTCTCGCGGGTGGCAACGACGGTACGGGCCAGCTCGTCGGCGTTGCGGACACGCCCATCCGATCGAACCGCCAACCCTTCGCCGTTGCGGTTGACCACGCCAGCGCCCGCGCTGGTATTGCTGCGCTGTAGGGCGGTGGTGAGATCCTGAAGCGTTAGCCGCATTGCCGCCATGCGCTGTATGTCCGGAATAACGAGATATTCCTTGGTGTAGCCACCAAGGGAGTCGACGCCAGCAAGCCCGGCCGTGCTTTTGAGCTGCGGCGTGACGATCCAATCCTGCACGGTGCGCAGATATGTCGCCTTGTCGGCGTCGCTGACGAGGTGATCCCCCTCGGGGGTGATATAGCTGGCATCGCGTTGCAGGCCAGGTTCCCCGTTGCGATGATGGACCTGATCCAGCTCGCGGTATTCGACGGTCCACATGAAGATATCGCCAAGGCCCGTGGCGATCGGCCCCATCTCGGGGTTCACACCTTCGGGAAGGTCTTCCTCTGCGGTTCGCAGGCGTTCCGCGACCTGCGCCCGCGCAAAGTAGATATCGGTCTTTTCACCGAAAACTGCTGTGATCTGGGCAAAGCCATTGCGGCTTAGCGAGCGGGTATATTCAAGACCGGGAATGCCCGCGAGCGCGGTTTCGACCGTGAACGCAACCTGCTTCTCGATCTGATCGGGGGAGAGGGCAGGAGCAACGACGTTGATCTGCACCTGGTTGTTGGTGATGTCGGGTACGGCGTCGATCGGAAGCTGACGCAGCGCGCCAATCCCGAGCAATGCAGCCGCGATAGTGAGAAGCAGGACGAGCCAGCGCTTCTCGACGGAGAGGGTGACGATGCGACCGATCATGGCTCAGTCCTCATCCCCGCCCGCACCCTTGCCGAGTTCGGCTTTGAGCGTGAAGCTGTTGGTGGAAGCGATGCGCTCCGAGCCGGTAAGGCCTGCCGTTACGGTGACTTGCCCGCCATTAGTGCGGCCAAGCGTCACCGGAATTGCCCGGAAACCTGTCGCGGTGCGGACGAACACAAACGACTTGTCCTCGATCATCTGCACTGCGGCCGATGGTACAGCAACGGTACGGTCCCCGGTCGCAGGAACGAGGATCGATACGTTGACCGTCTCACCAACGCGCCATGTGCTGCCGGCGTTGTCGAGGGTGGCGATCACCGGCACCAATCGCGTCGTCTCGTCCAGAATGGGGGACACGAACGTAACACGCCCCTCCTGACGCCGCCCCGGTGCCGTTACTTCGACACGCACGCCGGGTTTCACCCGACCGGCATCGGTGGGGACGAGTGATGTGGTGACAGTGACCTTCGACAGATTGGCGACGCGGAACAGCTCTGCATCGGCCGCGACGGCTTGCCCGAGGGTGGCCGATCGCGCGATCACTTGGCCGGCGATCGGCGAACGAACCGCGATGCGGTTGAGCGCACCGCCTCCGCTGCCCGTCGCTGACAACTGCTGCTGCGCGAGGCGAAGGGCAATACTGGCCTCCGTCGCTGCCGTCCGCGCTGCAACCAGATCCTGCTCCGGCGAAACGCGTTCGGCAAACAGGCGCTGTTCGCGGCGAAGGTTCGATTGGGCGAGTGCGGAACGCGCGCGCGCGGCCTCTACCTCCGCTTTCAGTGATGCCGCTTCCCGGCTTTCGATGATAGCCAGCGGGTCTCCCCGGCTGACTGACTGCCCGAGATTGCGGGTGAGGGAAACGAGCCGACCGCCTACGGAGGTGGACACGACCTGCACGCCTTGAGGATCACCCTCGATCGTTGCCGATAGCTCGATCGCTCCGGCCACGCCGCCTACTGTAGGTCGCGTAACCTCTATCCCGGCATCCGCGATCTGCTGCGCGGACAGGGTGACGATATCCTTTGGACCCTCCTTGGCTTCGCCGGCCTCGGCACCTTCGGTCTTCTCGGCTCCGGCCTTCTCACCGGCCTCGCTGTTGCTACCCCCGCCGCACCCGGCAAGGAGGATAGCCAGGGTCACAGGCGCGAGCGCCCGTATGATGATCTTCGTCATTAATTGGTTTCCTCGGGCGAGGGCGCTGCGGCAACGAGCCGTTCGAGGCGTGCCTTGGCGTCGTGATAGGTGGCGAGCGCATCGATCGCGGCGGTTCGTGTTTCGGACAGGGTACGTTCGGCATCGAGCAAATCGAGCTGCCCAAACTTGCCCTCCCGGTAGCCTATCCGGGCAATACGAGCGGCTTCGCTTGCCGATGCCAATGCCGGCCCGCTGGCGTTACGAGCGGTCGTCGCGGCATTCGCGACGTTTGCCTGTGCGCTTGCGATATCCTGCGCGGTATCCAGCTCGGCGACGCGACGTAGCGCCTGCGCCTGATCGGTCTGCGCCCGCGCCTGCGCCACTGCCGCCTTGCCGTTGTTGAACAGCGGAAACGGGATCGACACCCCGAACACCGCTGCCACGTCGTTCGTAGCCTCAAGCCGGCGTGCGCTGGCGCTGAGTGTCACGTCGGGAATGCGTTGCGACCTGGCAAGCCGCACCTGTGCCTCTGCCGTTGTCACGTCTGCGCGGGTCGCTGCCAATGCCAACGTCCCTGCGGTCTCGATCGGCCGTGCCGGACCAAAGCCCTCGACGCGATTGAACCACGCCAAGTCCAACGGTCCCGTGAGGGGTTGGCTGATCCGTCGGGCAAGATTACTTTGCGCGACCTCGGCAAGCCGCTCTGCGCGCTCCACAGCCGTCTCCGCGTTGATCCGCAATACATCGGCGCGCTGCTGTTCGAGCGGTGATGCTCGCCCCGCTTGAACGCGGACGCCGGCTGCGCGCGATGCTTCGCGGGCGATACCGGCCTGCTCGCGCGCGGTCACCAGTCGGCGTTCCGCTGCGGTCGCCTCGATGTAGAGCTGCGTGATGGCAAGCCGTAGATCGGCCGCGGCCAACGCCGTGCCTATCCTCGCTCGATTACCAATCGCATCTGCGACAGCGATCCGTGCCGATCGTTTTCCACCCAGTTCGATCGGTAGTGCCAGACCTGCCGTTGTCTCGGCGCTGCGAAGGCCCCGATATTGACCGCTGCCGGCAATGTTCTCGGTCTCGGCGACGATCGACGGGTTAGGGCGGTAGCCGGCAACCGTGCGGCCTGCCTCTGCTGCCCGGACGCCTGCTGTGGCAGCCTCAAGGCTGGGGGCGGTCGCTCCGGCAAGTAAAAGCGCCTGATCAAGGGTGAGCGGGGGACTGGTCGATGTGGGATCGGCTGACTGCGCTTGCGCGATCGACGCGCACGACGCCACGGCCAATAAGGCCGCAATAAAACGGTGCATGGGTAATGGACTCCTGACGAACCTTGGGCGTCCGCACGGGCTTTCCCGACGGAATTAGGCGTTGGTCAGGCTTGGGGAGGACGTAGGGCTGGGTCCGACGCTGCCGGGGCCTTGGGCGCATTGCGCCACACCGATGCAGTCATACGAACGCTGCTGGCTGGTCCGGTTGAATCGGACGCGATCGGCACGCCGACATGATGGCCGTGGCAACCGCCATGATGGTGAGGATATGCCTTGTCCGCGTCTGCCGGCACTTGGTCGGCATCGCCGTCGCAATGATCGAGGGAGCTGACCGCTGTGGTATCAACGCACGTCACGCCTTCGGTCGCATGCGCGACTGATCCAAGCCCGAGCATAAGCACGAGCATGAAACTGAGGAACATGGCGGAAAGGCGGTGCATCGGCCCGCGCCTTAGCAGCTTACCGACTGCCATGTAACGACTGCTGGTAAGTAGCGGGGGCGGGTGAGGGCTCGCTACGCATTTCGGCGCGCGCCTGCCGCATGATCTGAAAACCGCCCGATATTCCCAACACCGCCATCAAGGCGGCGACGGCAAGATCAGGCCACGCACTGTTGAGGCCGAACACGCCGCCTGCGGCCAGTACGACGGCGATGTTGCCGATCGCGTCATTGCGCGAGCAAATCCATACCGACCTCATGTTCGCATCACCGCTTCGGAAGCGGTACAGCATGACCGCGACCACAAGGTTCGCGATCAGCGCGGCGATGCCGACTACGCCCATAATTTCGGCATGGGGCGTTGCGTCGTGGAGCGCACCCCATCCCGCTGCGAACAGGACATAGACGCCTAGCAAAGCAAGCGTCGCCCCCTTCAACATCGCAGCGCGTGCGCGCCAGGCTATCGCCATCCCGGCAACGCCAAGACTGATTGCGTAGTTCGCAGTATCCCCGAAAAAGTCGAGCGCGTCGGCTTGCAGGGCCTTCGATCCACCCGTGATGCCGGCCGCAATTTCGATAACGAACATGCCGCCATTGATGGCGAGCGCGATCCATAGCGCGCGCCGCCACTTGGGGTCGTTGAGAGTACCCGCCTTGTCGGACGCGCAGCTTGTGCAGGCCATGTTCGCCACCTCGATAGAATCGATCTGACAGCCTATATGCACCCTCTAGTCGCTAGAGGGTCAAGCGTTGTGTCTGAGAAACTTACGATCGGAAAACTGGCCGGTGCGACGGGCACGAAGGTCGAGACGATCCGCTACTATGAGCAGATTGGCTTACTGCCCGCACCTGCGCGATCGGCGAGTAACTATCGGACCTATGAGGGCGCGCATCTGCGCCGCCTGTCCTTCATTCGGCGTGCGCGGGATCTTGGCTTTTCAATCGATCAGGTACGCGAGCTTATGGGGCTGGCCGATCGGCGCGATCAGTCCTGCATCGCCGTCGATGTCGTTGCCAACCAACACCGCGACGCGATCAGGCGCAAAATCGTAGACCTCACCGCGCTTGCTGGTGAACTCGACGCGCTGATAGATTCCTGTAGCCGCAACACCGTCGCCGACTGCCGGATCATCGAGGCACTTGCTCCTTCTGCATAGTATCTCGCTGCTAACCCGATTTCCTGCAAAGGATCGTAGATCGTAGATCGGAGATACAGTGGGGATAATGCCAAGCCTTCTGTTCACTTAGTCCTAGTAAAATCCCCTCCGCCGTCCGGTGCGACAAGATGCCCGGATGCTTTGTCAATGACGTAAGCCGCGAGCCCTCCAGCGACTTGTAGCTGACCGTTTTTGTAGATCGCTGGCTGCTTATTGTTAGGATAGATGAATGGCTTTCCACCGCCTTGCGTGAGAACCCGAGTATTATTCAAAAGGAAGCTATCGCCGTTACGTTCGATCGTCATGGTATCCTTGACGACATTAACTTGAGCGCCGGAGAAGCCATTCTCGTGGCTTGTTTTGCCTCGTTCCCATTTGCCGACATATTCGCTGCCTGACTGTCCGCAGGCGGTCATTACCAACAGCACAGGTGAGATCATCCAACGCCGCTTCATTTTTCGTCTCCTCGGGAAGGATTCAACGCCGCAAGATAACGTCGTCTCCTGATATCGGCTATCGGCAATCGACATTACACCGTTGAGCGGCGCTGGCAGGCCATACAATCCCTGCCAAAAAGCCTCTCGGCAATCTGGGCTATCGAGACAATCTCATCAGTCACGAATGGCGGACTATTGAGGTTTGCGGCTAACACGGCGTTCTCGAAAAGGAAGGGCCAGTGAGAAAGCGGGCGTCGTTCAGTCGGCCCCGCCCTCATCTACGGCGCATTTCTCGAAATCTGTTCCCGAAATCATTTTCACGAAATGGTCTCGCGGAGATGGAGTTTCGGGAAAGCCAAGGTGGCTGCGATAGGTCCGCCGGGACACCCACGCTCGACAGCCCCCCTGCCCGCTCCGCGACAGACCGAGACATTGATCGATTTAGGGTCGGTGTTTTTCAGGTATACCCTCTGCGTTCCTACTCTGGCCGGTCCGATTTCCGCCAAAAAGGGACATTAAGAATTTAGCTCGGATTGGCCCTTTGGTCCGCCTGGAGTCCTAACCAAGGAGGACCAAACGGCACCCTACCAAACGGCACCGATGAAGCTTCATTGAGGGTTGAAGCTCTTCCTTCTGTCCGCTCGCAAGGCAGTGTCGGCGCGTTGCAGTTCACTGCTGGCGACCGTCCCACAAACGATGGTATTTCGGGATTATGGAAGGAGATCGGTTAGCCTGTTCCACCTGAGGCATCGGGAGCCGCCTTGGGGTCGGGATCCTGTGCCTTGCCTGTCGCGGGTGCCGCCTTGTGGCTCGGCATAGCGATGAGATAGGCGACGATCGCGTTGACGTCCTTCTCGGCCACCGGAGCCTTGTACACTTCGCGCATCTTGGTGACGGTCGCCTTCCACTGATCCGCCGATAGCGCAGGCTGGGTCAGCGCCATGCTGGCCGAGTGGCACGAAGTGCAGTTGGCGTTGATGACGTCGGCGTGCGGACCATCGGGGTAGGTAACGTCATCGACCGGCAGGTCGACGCTGGTCGAGGCGAGCGAAAAGCCGCGGGCTGAGACGCTGGTGGGCGGTGCCGGCTCGGATGTCTCGGAGATCGGGGCAGGCGCCTTGCGGCTGCTCGGCGCCCCGATCGAGACGAGGATAATACCGGTCAGGCCGATCAGGCCAGCGGCCATGATGCCGGTAGACGGGGTCTTCATGCTACTCGCTCCTCAGGCCGCGATGATGGTGGTGGTTTCGATGTTGCCGCGCATGAACCCGCCCGGGTTCCAGATCGGCTTCATCGGCTGGGCGACCCCATTGGTGTTCCAGCAGCGCACCATGATCGGGTTGGGACCGCGTCTCAGCGGCACGCGACCATCCCACCGACGGAAGCTGTACCTGCCCTCGTCCACTCCGAGCGTCGTCTTGTACCAAGTGCGCCCACCATCCGACGAGACATCGACCTTGGCGACGCCGCAATCGCCGCCCATCGCGATGCCGCCGACCGGGATCGACGCCTCATAGGCGATCGCCTGGCCATCGGGCAGGCTGGTCATCCAGCTGCGCGGGATCATGCGATTGATCGGCACGGTCGGGAAGTCCTTGGCACCGGGCGCGACATTCGCGCCGGGTGTCGCCGGTATCTTGTAGGCCTTGGCCATCCAATACTGGTCGTCAAGGCCGGGCAGTACCTCGATCGCGTTCAGCATCTTGACCCAGTAGGTCGAATACCAGCCCGGGACGATCAGCCGGCAGGGAAAGCCGTTGAGGAGCGGCAGCTGCTCGCCGTTCATGCCGAAGGCGATCATCACTTCGCCGTCGCGGGCATGGTCGATGTCGAGCGCCTTCTCGAAGTCAGGGGCGTCCGCCACAACCGGCTGATCGAGCGCGCCAAAGCGCACCTGTACCGCGCCTGCCTTGACCCCCGCGAGGTCCAGCACGTCGCGCAGGCGCACGCCGAGCCATTTGGCATTGCCCATCGCGCCGTTGCCCCATTGCGCGCCGGCGACCCGGGGCTGGAACAGCCCACGGCTGTTGCCCGAACACTGGTTGACCGCCGCCATCTCGACCCGCGGCAGGCGCAGCAGTTGGGCGAGGCTAATCGACAGCGGTCGGTTGACGTGGCCGAAGACGTTGAGGCGGAAGCTCTCGACGTCGATCGAGGTTGGAATGTCGGCCCAGTGCCAGCGAACGAAGAACTGGTCGTTGGGCGTGAACACCGACTTGTCGAACACGTCCATCGGCGTCTCCAACAGCGGAGGATGGATGCGTTGGAGGATCATGCTGCCCTTGCCAGGAAAGGCGCTGGTCATCGGCCGCTCGGCATTGCCGCCAGGCAGCTTCAGGTCGACGAGCTGCTGCGCCAGCGCAGGTGCTGCGGCAAGGCCGGCGGTGCCGAGCGCCGTACGCCTGAGAAAGCGGCGACGGCTGGTTTCACTCGCCAGCGCGGCGTCAAAATTGTCCATGACAAGGCTCTCCTGTGGCCAGCCACGCTGGCGGTTCGAAGCGGCGTTCTGCAAGTGATCGGACCGATTGATCCGATCATCAGGGTGGATCAGTTCGGGGTAGCGATGCAGGGCGAGACGAACAGGTTGCCGCGCCATGCTCCGGCGAGTGTCTTGGCACCGACCAGCAGCCACATCGCCGCGAGCGCGACCGTCAGCACTGTGCCGACAATACCGAAGAAGCCTAGGTTCAGCGTCGTACCGAGGCGGAAGGTGGCGACGGTGTAGACGCCGAGCGGGAAGGTATAGCCCCACCAGCCAAGGTTGAATGGGACGCCGGCGCGCCAGTAGCGGATGGTGATGAGCGTCGCGAGCGCCAGCCACCACAGGCCGAAACCCCACAGACAGAGCCCGGCGACGACGCCGATCCCTTGCGCGACGGTACCGACACCGACCAGCCCATGCGCCGCGAGGATCGCCGGCGCATCCGCCCCAAGCACCAGCATACCCAGCGCCCCGGTGCCGATCGGCCCCAGCGCAAGCCAAGAGGATGCCGCCATGCTCTCGTGCGGGAGCTTGTGGAGCGCCATGCGCAGGATCAGGATAGCGAGGATGCCAAACGCGACCGGCACCGAATAGGCCCACAGCACGTAGGAAGTGGCGAGCGTCACGATCTGCGCGTGAGGATCGGTCAGATGCGGCGCGAGCAGCCCGCCGCTGGCACCCGCCACTTCCGCTGCGACGACCGGCAGCAGCCATACCGCAGTCATGCCGTCCAGGCTGTGCTCGTGGCGGGTAAACATCAGGTAGGGGATCAACACGCCGCAGGCGAGCGACATGGCGACGTCGATCCACCACAGGACGTGTGCGACCGGCACGATGCCGTTACCGAACCGCGCGATCCCGAAGGCGAGGCATCCGTTGATGATCGTCGCCAAGCCCATCGGAATGGTCCCGATGAACATTGACACGGTGTTGTGGCCGAAGATGCGCCGTGCCTCATGCCCGAACATCGCCCAGCGCGCGCCATAGAGACCGGCGAACAGGATGAAGAGCGCGATGTTGAAGAACCACAACACCTCGCCAATCGGTTTGAGCGCGGGGCCGATATTGGGCACCTGCGGCAGCGCGAGAGCGAGGATGCCGGTGCCCATCGTCGCGGCGAACCAGTTGGGTGTGAACTGGCGGATCATCTCGCGCGGGTGATCGAGCCTGCTTAGCGGCTTGAGGCCGGTCAGGGCCGAAGGTGCGTCGGCAGTCATGCGACCTGCTCCTTGATGAGGTCCGTCAGCGCGTCGGCCGCGCGGGTGCGATAGCGTTCCTTGTGGCGCAGCGCGTGGAAGGCGCGATCGGGTAACCCAAGCGGCAACTCGACCAGATCGCCGGCCTTGAGCGCGCGTGCGACGACCAATCGCGACAACACAGCGACGCCGGCACCGGCCTCGACCGCGGTACGCACCGCCTCGTTGGACGGCAGCGTCATCGCTACTGTCAGCTGGGCCGGATCAAACCCGCGCGTTCGCAGCACGTCCTCGAAGGTCGAGCGCGTGCCCGAACCCTGCTCGCGGACGATCCAGCGTGCAGCGCGAAGCCAGTCCTCGTCGACGCGCCCGGCGTCCTCATGGCCGACCAGCACCATCGGGTCACGCCCGACATTCCAGAGGGCGAGCGCCGGTTCGTCCACCTCGCCCTCGACGAAACCGAGCTCCGCCGCGCCGCTCAGGATCTGCGCTGCTGCACCTTCGGTGTTGTCGATCGCCAGTTCGACCGCGATCTGCGGGTGGCGTTCGTAGAAGGAGGCGAGCTTTGCCGGCAACCAGTAGCTCGCGATCGTCTGGCTTGCGACGATCCGCAACGAACCACGGGCAAGCCCGGCATAGTCCGCCAGCATCGTCTCGGCATGCGCTGCCCGCCCCAGCACTGCGCGCGCTTCCTCCAGAAAGCCGCGGCCTGCTTCGGTCAGCTGGATGCCACGCCCGACACGGTGAAACAGAGGAACCCCGTAGCGCGCTTCGAGGGCCGCGACCGCGCCGGAGGCAGCGGACTGCGTGACGTTCAGCACCTCCGCTGCCTTGGTGACGTGTTCGCGCTCGGCGACACCGACGAATATTCTGAGTTGCTCCAGGGTCATGCAGCTTATATCGCGCAATCTTATCGATACGACCAACCGTTTGATCCGTTTATTTCAATCTGGATATCGGAACGATCGGTAATCCTTCGTCTGCGATAGTCTTGAAGATTTGAAGCGATCCGCGCGCTTGCGGCGTTGGTTCGTCCATGACTGATATGATCGAGCGCAAATCCGAGCCCTACAACGCCGAGCCGACGCCCGGCGCGCTGATCGAGCGGTTCCTGACGCCGCAGGCGCTGTTCTACGTGCGCAGCCATGGTGCGGTGCCTGATCTGCCTGCCGATCACCGGATCGAGGTCAGCGGGATGAGCATGGAAAGACGCTCCTTCTCGGTGGAGGAGTTGAAGAGCGCGTTGGCCACGCGGACGGTGACGGCAGTTCTCCAGTGCGCCGGCAACCGGCGCACGGATCTTCAGCAGTTCGCAAAAACGTCCGGCGACCCGTGGGACGTGGGCGCGATCGGCAATGCGGAGTGGACCGGCGTACGACTGTCCGACGTACTGGATGCCGTCGGTGCGCCGGATGCGTCCGACCTGTTCGTGGCGTTCACCGGAGCGGACGAGGTGGACGTCGAAGGCGAGGAAGCATTGTTCGGGGTCTCGATCGCCATGGACAAGGCGCGGCAACCCGACGTCCTCATTGCCTGGGCGATGAACGGCGAGCCGCTGACGCCCGAACACGGCGCACCGATCCGCATGGTGGTGCCGGGCTATGCCGGGGTGCGGAGCGCCAAATGGCTGACACGGATCGAGGTGCGCGAGACGCCATCCGACGCACCGATCCAGGCGCACGACTACAAGCTCTTTCCTGCCGATGTGACGAGCGACACCGTCGACTGGAGCCAGGGTCTGACCATCAATGCCATGCCGCTCAACGCCGCGATCTGCGTGCCCGGCTCTGGCGAAAGCTTGCCGGCCGGGGAGGTGCGGATCGAGGGCTATGCCATCGCCTATGATCGCCGCGTCTCTCGGGTCGAAGTGTCGGTAAACGGTGGTCGCGACTGGCAACAGGCGACGTTCACCGATGATCCGGAGGCGCACTGGGGTTGGCGGCGCTGGACCCTCGACGCCACGCTCGACAAGGGGCGCCAGCACCTTGTCGTGCGCGCCTTCGACGACACTGGACAGGGTCAGCCCGAGCGGCCGGATACGATGTGGAACTTCGCTGGCTATCTGTGCACCGCCTGGCATCATGTGCACGTGCTGGTCGAATGATCGAAGCGTCAGCGGCACCGGATCTCGGCTTTTGGATCGATGCGATCGGGCGGCTGGTGGTGGCGACCGCGGCTGGGATGGTGCTCGGCTGGGAACGCTCGCGCGAGAACCGGCAGATCATGGGCTTGCGGACGCTGGGCCTCGTCGGTCTGGCGAGCTGCATCGCCGTGCAGGCGATCGTACACAGTGGCTTGCCGAATGTGAACGCCGATGCCGCAGGACGGGCGATGCAGGGCATTCTGTCCGGCGTCGGCTTCATCGGTGCCGGCGCTGTGCTGCGGGTCGGCCAGGGTCAGGAAGTGCATGGATTGGCGACTGCCGCATGCATCTGGGTAACAGCCACGATCGGCGCGGCAGCAGGGTTGGCGGTGTGGCCGCTCATCATCGGCGGGTTGAGCCTTGCGATGCTCGTACTGTTCGTCGGCGCTCCACTCGAACGTCGCATTCGCGAACGGGCCAGGCTGACTCCGGCAGAGGCCGACCGGAACGATGCCGCGCGCAAGCCGTGATCCCGCTGGTCCGCCCAGTGCCTGTCGGCGCTGAGAACTGGCCAGGTGCTATCAGGACACAAGCGCCGCATCGGCCTGGCGCTGGACCTCGTTGGCGATCGGATGCAGCTCGGCAGCGGGGCGCTCCCCCACCACACTATAGCCGATCCCGTCGACCGCCCATGTGACCCGGCCCATGGTCCCGCTGGACGTGCTGGTCATGCTTGCGCTCTTGTCGATTTGCATGGGCCTCGTCAGCACCGCAAGCTTCGACGCTTGCGGTCCATCATAGAGGAGCAGCGCTGCAGGGCCGTGGGGCGTCGCGACCAATCGCCCCCCGCCATAGCGGTAACCCGCTGTGCTGAGGTCCGGGATGGTCACGCGCTCACCCAATCGGCTGGAGGTCCATCGGATCAGCATGGCGCGCTGGTCGGGGCCGATTTCCGCCGGTCGAATCCGGTCGGCGGCATAGACACGGAAATTGTCGCTCGCCTCATTGGCCAGCGCCGCGATGCCCGCGTGGGGTTCGCCGCTCCACCGCGCGCTCGACCAACCACCGCCAAATCCGACCGCCAGCAGAAGCGACGCGGCGATGGCGAGTTGCCAAGGCGGTTGGCGTTGCCGTCCCCTGATGGCTGCGACGCGCATCGTCGCCGGGATCGGTTCCTCCGCGATGGGAGCGAACAGGGACGCAAGAGCTCGCGCCTGCTCCGCCTGCTCCCGCAAACGGGCATGCACGTCCGGCTGGCCTTCAAGGTAAGCGTCGACCAGACGCTGCCGCTCGGGCGACAGCCTTCCATCGATCCACGCGGCCAGATCGTCCTCTCCGATCGGGCTGGTCATCGAATACTCCTTAATCGTGGCCGTTCACCCTCGCGGAGGAGCGTCGCCAGACGGTCGCGCGCCCGCGATATGCGCGACATCACCGTTCCCAGCGGCACGCCGACGACGGCAGCGACTTCCCCATATGACAGACCTTCGACGGAAATGAGGAGCAGCACCGTCCGCTGCTCCTCGGGCAACGCATCAAGTGCGCGCAACAGGTCTCGGTGGTGCAGGCCTACGTCCTGATCGGCCGGGCGGCCGAGCGCAGCGTCGTCGACGAGGTGGAGCGGAACCGCCGTACCTCGCCGACTGTGCTGCCGCTGATGGTCGACCAACAGATTGTGCAGGATCGCGTAGACCCATGGGCGAACCTCCGCACCCCGTCGCTGGCGCCAGCGCCCGACCGCGCGCTCAAGGCAATCCTGCACCACGTCATCCGCCATCGCCGGATCGCGCAACCACGACCGGGCATAGCGGCGCAGACCGGGGATCAGTGGCTCGATCGCGGCGGCAAGCGGGTCCATCTCAGTCGCGCTGCACCTGCACGATGCGGCCCGGAGCGCCGTTCACCACCTCGGCGACCGCCAGAAAACGCCGGGGTGCCGCGGTGCTGCCTTGAACGATCTGCCGGATCGGACCCGACGCGTTGACGATCGCCGCACCTGCCGGATTGCTCATGAAGTTCGCAAGCGGCTCTACCGCACCGCTGCCGTCCGCGTTGGCGGTGAGCACGAGCATGTAAGGCTTCTTGGGCTGCAAACCGGTAACGGCACTCTGCACGACCTGAATGATGCCCTGGTCGAAGAGGGTAATGCTGCTTGCAGCACCATTGCCGCGAACCGGCCCCATGTTCAGATGCACCGCCTTGCCTGCCGTACCGAGCGGTTGAAGATTGTCGGTGCCGAGGCCTGTCGGAATAGCGTTCGGCACATAGGCGATCGCCTGCGGTGCCTGTCCGACCGGCACGGTGGCAACGACCTTGTTGCCGGCGGTGTCGATCGCGGCAAGTTCATCAGCATTCTCCAGCCCGACATAGATGCGCCGGCCGTCGCCCGATGGCCAGACACCGTGCGGCATCTTGCCGACCGGGATGGTGGCGACAAGCGCGAAGTCGGACGTGCGGAACACCTTCACCGCGTTTTCCCCGCCTACCGTGACATAGGCGAACTGTCCCCTGACCGTGCGGGCGAAGTTGACGTGATTGGTGATCGGTCCGGTATCCAGCACCTTGAGGATCGCGAAAGGCGGCTTGGCATCGAATGCGACCGTCTTGCCGATGTCCTTCAGCGTGAACCACACCTGCTTGCCGTCCGGCGTCGCGGCGATGTTGGGACAGAACGGACTCGGCTGCGCCACCTGTCCGACCTGCGCGTGGGTCGAGACATCGAACACGGCCAGCACCGGATTGAACGAGGAACAGACATAGCCGTATCGGCCATCGGGAGAGAAGATCGTCATGCCCGGACCACCGGGCGTCTTGATGCGACCGGTCTCCTTGTACGTCTTGGGGTCGAGCACGGCGATGTAATCCTCGCCGCGTACCGTAACCCACACCTCCTTGCCGTCCGGCGTGAAGAACGCCTCATGCGGGCTGCGCCCGACATAGGTCGTGTGCTTGACGGTGTTGGTGGCGGTGTCGATCCACGACACGGCGTTGGATCCGATCGACACGACCGCCAGTGTTTTCCCGTCCGGCGAGAAGCCGAGGCCGTGAACCAGCACCTGCCCCTTGTAGAGCGGGGAAAAATTCATCGGCTGCGGATCGCCGAGCTTGATGACGCCGAGCAACCTGTTGTCGGCCGGGTCCGTCACCGACACCGTGTTGGAGAATTGTTCGGATGCATAGACGCGGTCGCGGTGGCTGACAGGCACGTCCTTGGCGTTCCACGGCGCCTGCTGGGCCATGGCAATGCCCGGTGCGGCGCTCATCAGCAAGGCGGCCGAGCGCAGGAAGGTCCGGATCATGTCAGTGCTCCATATGGCTGTGGTAGTCGCCGCCCTGCGTCGGGGCTGGCGTCGAAGGGGGTAGCGGCTGACCAATCGCCAACTTCATGGCGGCGATCTCCTGCTGCTGATCGATGATGATCTCCTGCGCAATGCGCTTGAGCTGCTCGTTATGACCGTAGCGCAGCTCTGCCACCGCCATATCAATGGCGCCCTGGTGATGCGGAAGCATCATTGCGACGAAGTCGCGGTCGACGTCGCCGGACGGCTTGACCATCATGCCCGCCATCATCCGGTCCATCGCGGCAGATACCATGCTGGCGTAGCCATCGGCGGGGGCGGCCGCGACTGCGCCGGTGAGCATGGCCGAAGCAGTCAGACCCAGCATCCAATTTCGTCTACGCATAAGCCTCCGGCGCATCAGTCTCGAAAGCGTAGACGACGCCCGTCGAGATTTATTCCATGGTTGAGCCAATTATTGATCCTCAGCAAAACAATGGTCTCATCGTGACCCTGCCGATGGTTGACCAGGTCGCCGTCGGACAGCATATGCTCGGCACGGCGATGGATTTCCGCCGGGCCATTCGGCCGAACCGCCCTCGCAAGGGTCGATGATTCCTACCAGGCGCCGCAAGGCAGCAAGGAGGAATCGTGCGCGCGACATTTCGCAATCTCTACGACCAGTTCAACATGGCAGCGTTCATTCGCGATCGCCGCACCCATGCCATGTCGGTGCTGCGATGGGCCTTGATCCTGGTCCCGATGGCCGCAATGGTGGGAACGCTCTGCGCGGCTTTCTTGTGGAGCCTCGATGCCGTGACCCGGCTTCGCTTTGCCTTTCCCTGGCTGCTCTACCTGCTGCCGATCGGCGGGTTCGTGGTCGGACTGCTTTACCATCTGACCGGCCGCTCGGTGGAGGGCGGCAACAACCTTATTGTCGAGCAGATCCACGAACCGGGCGGGGGGGTGCCACTGCGGATGGCACCGCTGATCTTCTTCGGCACGGTGGTGACCCATCTGTTTGGCGGTTCGGCCGGGCGCGAAGGCACCGCCGTCCAGTTGGGCGGCAGTCTCGCCAGCGGTTTCGGTCGCGCGCTCAAGCTCGATGCTGACGGCACCCGCATCCTGCTGATGGGGGGCATTGCGGCCGGGTTCGGCGCGGTGTTCGGCACGCCCATCGCAGGGGCGGTGTTCGCACTGGAGGTGTTGGCGATCGGGCGTGTCGAATATCGCGCGCTGGTGCCGTGCCTGGTCGCGGCACTGGTCGGCGACTGGACGTGCCTTGCCTGGGGCATCCATCACGGCGTCTACCGGATCGATGCGCTGGTGCCGGTCGATGCGCTGCTCGTCACCAAGGCGGGCGTCGCCGGGGTTGCGTTCGGGCTGGTCGGTCTCGCCTTCGCCGAAGCCAATCACACGCTCGGCGGGTGGCTCAAGCGCATCGTCTCCTATGGCCCGTTACGCCCCGCCATTGGCGGCATCGCGGTCATCGCGCTCGTCTACCTGTTCGGAACGCGCGACTATCTCGGACTCGGCACGTTGGCAGCGACGCCCGACAGCCTCACCATCGCCAGCTTCTTCGGACCGGACACGCATCCGTGGAGCTGGGCGATCAAGCTGCTGTTCACCGTCGTCACGCTCAGCGCCGGCTTCAAGGGTGGCGAGGTGACACCGCTGTTCTTCATCGGCGCGGCGCTCGGCAACGCACTCGCCCCCATGTTCGGCGTGCCCACCAGCGTATTCGCCGCGCTCGGCTTCGTCGCGCTGTTCGCGGGCGCGGCCAACACCCCGCTCGCCTGCACCTTCATGGGCATCGAACTGTTCGGCGCTGCCTATGCGGTGCCGATCGCGGTGGCCTGCTTCGTCGCCTACCTCTGCTCCGGTCATAACGGCATCTACCTGTCGCAGCGCGTCGCGGTGCCGAAGGTGCCGGCGACCGGCCTCACCCCGAACGCGACGCTTCGCGAGGCGCGGGCACACCGCGCCTCGCGAAGCCCACGCTCCTGATCCCCCCACCAATCGAGGGTTTGTCCATGCCCAATCGTTTCACCGTCCAGCATCGCGAAATCGGCATGCTGCGTATCTACATGAAACCGTCCGACCGAATTGGTGAGCGCAGCCTGCGTACGCTGTGGGCTGCCAAGCCGCTCTATCGCGAGCTAATCCAGACGGCATCATCAATGCCGTCGCGCAACACACGCACTATGGGTTCAGCAACCACGGCCAGATCCGCGAGAACGGATCGGAGGCGGCCGATCCCCATCTGACGATCTGCGTCGAACTCGTCGGCGAACGCGACCAGCTCGACCGGTTCTGCCGGCGACATGGCGACCTGCTCGGCGACAAGGTGATCGTCTACAAGCAGCTGGAACACTGGTCGGTCATGCCGCGGTTCGACCGATGACACCAATGATCGAATATGGGCTGCTGATCGTCGGTGCATTTGCGGCTGCTGCAATCTCGGGTTCGGCCGGGTTTGGCGGGGCACTGCTGTTGCTGCCGCTGCTGATTTAAGTCGTCGGCGTGACCGAAGCGGTGACGCTGCTGACGATCGTCCAGATCATCGGCAACGGTGCGCCGGCCGGGATGGGCTGGGCTGGCGCCAATCCGTTGGCGGCCCGTGTTGCTGTTCCTCTCCGCTGCCATACCGTTCTCGATGCTGGGCGCATTGTCGTTCGCGTCGCTACCGACGGCGCTCGTTGCGCGGATCGTGGGCGTGGCGATCCTGCTGTTCGTCATCCTGAAGGCCACGGGCATGATCGCGTTTAAACCCTCGCGCCGCGTGCTGGTGATCGGGGGCGGTGTGACCGGCCTGTTGTCCGGGCTAGTCGGGAGCGCCGGGCCGCTCGGCGCAGCGGTGTTCCTGAGCCTCGGTTTGCCACCGCTTGCCTATGTCGCGAGTGACGCGGTCGCCTCGATCGTGATGCACAGTGCCAAGACAATTGTTTACGGCGCGACGATCGACCTTGGACCAACCTTCTGGCCGCTGGCGATCGCGATGGGGCTGGCGATGATCGTTGGCACCTGGGCGGGGTGCTTGCTCATCAAGCGTCTGCCCGTTGAGCGCTTCCGCCAGCTCGTCATGGTCCTGCTCGCGCTGATCGCGACCGAGATGATCGTCATGGGTTAGTGGGAGGATTGTCGCGAATATCCTGAGTTTCGCTACACCAGCTCAAGCGTGGTCGGCTGACGGCGTAGCTGTCGCGAATGTCAGTCGAGGAATTACGCGACTTTCAACGCACATCTGCGACACGCTAACCTGTGCGTTAACGGTGTCGCTACGCAGGAGCCGGTGCCCGGCTCGTTCAGCTGAGCCGCAGCCAACCGCGCGGCCGGACGGCGGCTTTCAGGGAGCAGAAAAGTTGTCCTGAATGACTTACTATGGGTCGGAAGTCGCCCGGCAGCTTTCGCCGAAACGCCGCCCAACAGCGGACAGGCGGTTTTCCACCAGGATGCAGACCTTCCGCTTCCAGAGGATCGACAGGTGGTTGCCCCCTGCCCTTCCCGCCAAGTTCTAGCGGATCGTCACGACCTTGACCTCGACTGCATCCGCGATCTTCTTCCAGTTCTGGTCGCTGGTCCAAGCGGGCAATCCATCCCGTCGGGCTAGAGCCAGACAAAAGCGATCTCCAAGGCTAAGGCCCGCCTCGGCCGTCGCGGCGCGCAGCCGCCCGGCGATTTTCGCCAAGGCCTTGTCGGCCGGCACTACCGTCAGTGGCAGCGGATCAAGCATGGCATCAACTTCTCGCTCGGGCATTCCGGTATGAATGAAGTGGGTCACCACCTCAGCGTAGTTCACGCTGCTCACTCGCGCACCGGCGATACCGGCTGCAACCTTGGTAGATCCCTTTTCACCCTTGATCATTGCGATGAGAGCCGAGGCGTCGAGAACCACGCTCATTCGCCGCTATCTTCGCGACGCCGATTGAGGAATGCGTCAACAGAGGCGTCGGGATTACCGCCGGTATATTGCTCGGCCAGCGCCTGCGCCCTTGCCACCGCTTGGCTGGCGGTTCGCAGAACAACGCCATCTTCGGTTTCGTCGAGATATACCGCACCGCCACCCGTCAGGCCCAACCGCTTGCGAACGTCAGCGGGCAGGCTCATGCGCCCGTTTGGCGTTATGTTGATCTGTAGCGTCATGACGGCCTCTGTACCTCTGATCAGCATCGTCATCATCTTCTAGGGATATCCCGGCTTAGCAGCAACCCTCCCCACGGTATGCCAGCGAGCCTCGTTTGTACCACACCGTTTGGATTATGGCTCATCGACGTGAAGCTGCCCCACGTGCATAATCTCCGGTGCTTTTAACGTATACCTCTCAGAGACCAGTGTGCTGCCAGTGCTTTATGTATGCTTCGACAACGTAAAAAGGACTGAACCAATAAGCACCACGTATATCAGACTGCGCAGCAGTAGCGGAATCATCGCAAATCAAAAATCAAACAAAACGCATTCGCCGAATATTTCGCAATTACTGCATCACTTATCCAATCACCCTAATTAGACTACAAGGCGCATTTCTTGTCTGGCAGTCCGGCCACCCGGTCCCACTGCCATGCGCTCACTGTCTCGCCGCGTGGAAGATAGTTGATCGCAAAGATCTTCCCGTCCCTGCGAACTTTCAACATCAGACGTTCGGTTTGGTCGCCCTGAATTCGATCCTGGGGCACGGGATCAACAATGTCATCGCCGTTCCGTAGTCCTGCCGCAGCTGCGGCTGAACCGCCAACCAAACCCCGAACCGTGCGCTTCGGCTCCGCCAGTACGGCGGTATCGAACCCAAGCTCATAGCGTCGAAGTGGCTTGCTGATCCGGCGGAAACACGGACCAAACGCGCCGGAAGATGGTAGCGGCATGCGTCCGGCGAGAAACGCCCGGAAGTCGGCGACGGCCCCGGCTCCTATTTCGCGCGCCAGGATTGCTTCCCAGTCTGCGTAGCGCACGGCTTTACCAGCGGCCTGAAGAGCCAGCATCGCGAACATAGCATCGTCCATCGACCGCTTGCCACCCGACCGCAACCGGATCGCTTCGTCGACGGTCGCGAAATAAAACATCCCGCGGTCATAAGGAAGCGTCCGGATCCGCGTGTCTGCCCAGAACCGTGTCGGTATGACGGAGTTCGGCACTGTCGCCATGACATTCGTGTAGTAGCGGCCTGCGTAATAGTTGAGGTCGTCCAGAAACGCGGAAGGCGTGATCATGCCGTATCGGAGCGGCAAACGTCGTTGATAAAACGTCGCCAGGCCTTCGGTGAACCATGCCGATGCGAGGCCATCAGGATCGGTGATGCGCGGCTGGAATGTGTGGAACATCTCGTGCGCCAGCGTCATCCGCAGCTTCGCAACATCGCTTCCTGCCCCACTTCCGAACGTGACGACAAAAGACTGGTGCATGGCGACACCGCCGCCCGCATTGATAGGGTTGTACCGAAGAAAAACGCCGTACGGGGGCGGCGTTGCCTGCCTGAAAAGCCGGGAATAGTCTTTGTATAACGTGCCGGCCCACGCCATCAGCGGCTCCGCGTCGAAGGCGGGCTTTCCCTGCCATGCCGAGAAGAAACCAGTGCTAGGCGTCGGCTGAGGCCAGGTTGCAACGCGGCCCGCCATGAAGAAACTGGATGTCAGCTCTGCGGCGGTCATCGGCCCAGCGTCGACATGTCCGTTGCCCAACGAACTGATACCGCTGCTGCCAGATGGCAGCCGCGACAAATCCCAATCAACGGTCGTGCGATAGTGGTCGTCACCTGGCGGCATCAGCAAAAACACGCTGCCTGCTCCGGAGGCGCCGTAACCGTCATTCGAGAGGGCTACGGGCGGTGCGGGACCTCGGGGCGGAAGAGTCGCGTTGGCGGGCACTATGTATCGGACGACGACAGGCCCGGAAGTTTCGCGGTTTACCGCCCAGATCCGTGTTGGTCCGCCGCTATCTGCATCTCCCGTGCCCGGTGCAGTCCTTGTTTGTGCAGTGAGATCCAGGGCGCCGAGCGCATCTGCGGCAACCAGCCCGGTCAAGGTGGTCGCTACGCTGTCGACATTGCTCTCAACCAACGGCAACTGAACGAGCGTCTCTCCAACTCCTTTGGACAAGCCTCCGAAATTGAGTGTGATTGCAAAGGTTTCTATCTGCCCCTCGCTGTTGGCCGTGGGGGCAAGCGTGAGAGCGATAGACCGATCCTCCGCTGGGTTCGCATCCAGAGCCGTACCCTGAACCAACATCCCTAGGACCAGCGTTCGCCATTTCAAACGATTGGCGCGCAGCCACATCTCGCTGACTAGCAACCGGACATACCGTGATCGGATCGGAATGATGTCGAATTTCATCAGCAATCCATCGCACGCGTCTCAGGCAGCGGCAACAATCGTGCCTTCAGTGCAGCCGTCTAGGAAGGACCAGGCCGCAGGATCCACCGCGTCGCGAAAGCCTTGTCAGCTAAGACGTCAGGCGGCGCTTATTGAAGACAAACTGACGACCGGCGTAGAGCATATGTCGCTGCAGCTGCACCGGAGCCGTATTGTGTCGTTGATCGATCGAAGAACAGTGTTGGGGTCCCTTGGGCTCAGCCTCATTCCCCGCGGCGTCGCCTACGCTGCTAATCCCGCCCTGCCCGGCTGGTACGCCGATCCCGAAATTCGCATTTTCGGCGATCGATACTGGATCTATCCGACCTATTCGGCCGACGGGCCCGTCCCCGCCGCACCCAGCCGCTTCACGCCCTGGCAGGCCCATGAGCGCGCCTCGCCGAAGATCTGGAGCCCGTTTCTGAAACAGACGTTTCTAGACGCCTTCTCGTCGCCGGATCTGGTTTCCTGGACCCGTCATCCGCGCGTGCTCGACGTCAGGGACGTGAGTTGGGCCGCCTATGCGATGTGGGCGCCGTCAGCGATCGAGCAGGATGGTCGATACTTCCTGTTCTTCGGCGCGAACGACATCAAGACCGACCGGCAGCGCGGCGGGATCGGCGTGGCGGTTAGCGATCGCCCCGAAGGCCCGTTCCGCGACGCCATCGGCAAGCCGCTGATCGGCAACATCGTCAACGGTGCGCAGCCGATCGACCAGATGGCGTTCCGCGACGACGACGGCACCTGCTATCTGTATTATGGCGGCTGGAAACACTGCAACATCGTCCGCCTGTCGCGCGACCTGACCAGCCTTGCGCCGTTCGCGGATGGGAAGACCTACAAGGCGATCACGCCCTCGCCCGACTATGTCGAAGGGCCGTTCATGCTGAAGCGGCGCGGCATCTATTACCTGATGTGGTCGGAAGGGGAATGGACCGGACCGCTCTACAGCGTGGCCTATGCCACGGGCCCCAGCCCGCTCGGGCCGTTCACGCCGCGCGGCAGGATCCTCGAACAGGATGCCCGTGTCGCCCGCGGCGCCGGCCACCATTCCGCGATCTGCATCCCGGGGACGGACGACTGGTATATCGTCTATCACCGTCGCCCCCTCAGCGAAACGGACGGTAATCATCGCCAGGTCGCGATCGAGCAGATGCACTTCCGGAAGGACGGCAGTATCGCCCCGGTCGTGCTGACCGACGTCGGCGTTGCTCCGCGACGGCTACCGATAGGAGCCAGACCTTTGTCGGGCGCTTAGCGGGCGTTCGCCTGCATACCGGTAGGGCGTTCGCGTCGCCATCCTTGCCCTCAAACGGGATCGCTGTCAGTGTTCCGCGGGCGGAGTTCGAAGACGAGCAGCGTCGATGTCGCCGTGGCGCACAGTTGGCCCTTCTCGTTGATGAGCGTGGCCTCCGAAAACGCCGCGCGACCACCCATCGACACCAGGCGTCCGACCGCCCTGATCTTCCCGCTGGATTCGGTCAGCGCGCGCAGGAACGACACCTTCAACTCCAGCGTCGTATAGCCGAACCCCGGTTTCAGCCCGGTATGCGCGGCGATGCCGCACGCGCTGTCGAGGATCGCCGAGATATAGCCGCCGTGCACCGTGCCCATCGGATTGTACGACGTGCCGTCCGGTATGGCCTCGAAGACCGCGTGCCCGTATTCGACCTCGATCAGCGATATGCCCAGCTTCTCGCCGAGCGGGGGCTGCCGTCCGGTAGCCAGCATCGCCTGCACCTGCGCAAGCCCGTCGGGTTTGATCGGGACATCAGTCGTCATGGGTCGCTCTCACAGTTTGGCCATCGATACGGTAGCGGGACTAGCGGGATCCCATCCGCCGCCAAGCGCCCGGAACGACGCGACGGCACCACGACTGGCGGCTGCGCGTGCCTGGATCACCCCGTCCCGCGTTTCGAGCAGGCGCCGGTCCGCATCCAGAACCTCGATCAGGCTAGCGACTCCGCCCCTATAGGCCGCGAACGAGGCATCCCGGGCGCGGCTCAACGACGTCTCGCCCTGGCTCAGCATGGTGGACCGCGCTTCCTGTTGAACCAACGTCGAGAAGGCATCCTCGACATCCTGCGATGCGCGCAGGACGGCCAGACGATAGGCGCCAAGCGCTTCCGCGTTTCGTCCTCTGGCGCTCTTCACCTCGGCATCGACGCGGCCGAAGTCGAACAGGCGCCAGCGTAGGCCCAGCACGCCGTTCGCCTGTGTCGCATTGCCACCAAACAGGCCGCCAGCTGCCGTCGTCGCGGTGCCGAGCAGACCGCTCAGCGAGAATTTTGGGTAATATTCCGACATCGCGACGCCGATCCGTGCGTTCGACGCCGCCAGCGTTCGCTCGGCTGCGATGATGTCGGGACGACGGCGCAACAGGCTGGCGGGGCCACCCGCGGTCGCAAACGCCGGAGGAGACGGGATCGCGGTCACGACCAGGAATTCGGAGCGGGTAGCGCCCGGCTGGACCCCGATGAGAATGTCGAGCGCGGTCAGCGCCATGTCGAGCTGGTTCTGGATCGCCGGGACCGAGGCGCGAACCTGCGCCAGCGCACCTTCCGCCTGTCGAAGTTGCAGTTCGGCCGCCACGCCCTTGCGGTATTGCAGCGCGATCAGGTCGACGAGACGCGCCTGCGTATCGGCCTGCGCTCGGGCAACGCCGAGCCGCGCCTGCAAGGCCCGGATCGCGATGTACGTGTCCGCCGTCTGCGCCGCGACCGCAAGACGCACGGCCACTGCAGCGGCAGCGGACGCCTGCCAATCGGCCCGCGCCGCATCGCGCGCGGCATCACGCCCGCCGAAGACGTCAAGTTCCCAGCTAGCGCCCACGTTAACCTCGTAGGTTTCGGTCGCACGCTCGAACTGGGGAAACGCGCTGCCGATCCGTCCGATCGGTGTCTCCAGCGACTGATAGATCTCGCCCCCCTGCCCGCTGACCTGACCGGACGGAAGCAGGGCTGCGTTGGCGGTCTTCAGCGCGGCACGCGCCTGCGCCACGCGCGCACCGGCCTGTTGCAGGTCGAGATTCTGGGCCAGCGCGCGCTCGACGAAACTGGTGAGCAACGGATCGTGAAACCCGCGCCACCAGTCGACGAGATCGGCTTGTCCTGCATCCGCCGACCTCGTGTCGACGGCGCTGGCGCCGACAAAGGCGGCCGGTGCGAACGACGCCGGCACCGCGTAGCGCGGCGCGGTCGTGCAGCCACTCACCAACAGCAGCGTCGTGGCCAGGGTAGCAGCGGAGCGGAAATGGCGCATGATCGACCTTCGATGACTCAGGCTGTGACCAATGATGTATATAGTCATCGTTTGTCAACGGGGTGATGTCCGCCTATGACGCGGCAATGACTGACCCCGCTCCCCAATCCTCCCCGACGCGTGGCCCTGCCGAACATGCGGTCCGCGATCAGATCGTCGAAGCCGCAAACGACTGTTTCGCCCATTACGGATACAGCAAGACGACCGTCGCCGACCTTGCGCGCGAGATCGGGTTCTCCAAGGCTTATATCTACCGGTTCTTCGAATCGAAGCAGGCGATCGGCGAGGCGATCTGCGGCGCGCGCCTCGAACAGATCTTGACCGAAGCGCGCAACGCCGTCGACGCGGGCGGCAGCGCAACCGACCGGTTTCGCCGCATGTTCAGGAGCGTAAACACGCTGAGCGTCGCGCTGTTTTTCGAGGATCGCAAGATTTACGAGATCGCAGCCCTAGCCGCGTCGGAGCGCTGGGGATCAGCGCAGGCCTACACCCGATCGCTTCAGGACATGATCCAAGAGATCGTCAGACAGGGCCGGGAAAACGGCGAGTTCGAGCGCAAGACACCGCTCGATGAGACGGTCCGCTCGATCTATTACGCAATGACGCCGTTCATCGATCCGCTGCATTTGGAGCGTAATCTCGATCTGCTTCCCGATGCGCAGAACGAGGTCACCGGGCTCATCCTGCGAAGCCTCGCGCCGTAGATTTCGAACCATGACCAGTTGACAATATAGTCATAAGGAAACATTCGGGTCCCGCTTCTGTGGAGGATCCGTGTGTCGAACCGACTGTATATCGCCTTGGCCGTGCCGGTGCTGGCGTCCGCGACCTTGACGGCTTGCCATCGCGCGGAGCCCGATCCGCGCACACGACCGCCGCTGGTCCGAATCACCACGCCGGTCGCCGCCAACGCGGCAACGCGCGAGTTTACCGGGGTCGTCGCGGCGCGCATCCAGAGCGACCTGGGCTTTCGCGTGGGCGGCAAGGTCACGCAGCGATTGGTCGACACCGGCCAGATCGTGCGTCGTGGCCAGCCACTGATGCGGATCGACGGAACCGACCTGTCGCTGGCGACCCGCGCTTCGCAGGGAACGGTCGATGCAGCACGCGCCCACGCGGAGCAGACCGGCGCGGACGAGAAACGATATCGTGACCTGGTCGGCGCGGGCGCCGTCTCCGCGTCGGCCTATGATCAGGCGAAGGCCGCGGCAGATGCGGCGCGCGCGCAACTGAGCGCTGCGCAAGCGCAGGCTCGCGTCGCGCGCAACGAAACCAATTACACCGTCCTGCTCGCGGATGCCGACGGGACCGTGGTCGAGACGCTGGCCGAGCCGGGGCAGGTCGTTGCCGCGGGACAGATCGTCGTCCGTGTCGCGCGGTCGGGACCGCGCGAGGCGCTGGTGCAATTGCCGGAAACGCTGCGACCGCGCCTGGGCTCGACCGCACGTGCCCGTACTTTCGACGGTGCCACCGGGAGCGCAACGCTGCGGCAGCTGGCCGATTCCGCCAACGCGGCGTCGCGGACGTTCGAGGCCCGGTATGTCCTCGCCGAGGCGACCGCGCGTGCGCCGCTCGGCTCGACCGTGACCGTCACGCTGTCAGATCCCGGCGACGCGGTCGCGACCGAAGTACCGCTCGGCGCACTCCGCGATACCGGCCACGGGGCCGGTGTATGGATCGTCGGCGCCGGCGCGCAGCCAAGGATCATCTGGCGCCCGGTAAAGGTGGCTGCGATCGGGGAGGAAACCGCCACCGTGACCTCGGGGCTGAAGTCGGGTGACCGCTTCGTCGCGATGGGTGCGCATATGCTGCACCAGGACCAGATCGTCCGGGTTGCCGCACGATGAGTGGTGACGAGCAAAAGGCACCCGACCGCTTTAACCTGTCGGCGCTCGCGGTTCGCGAACGATCGGTCACGCTGTTCTTCCTGATCGCGATCATCATCGCCGGGGTTGTCGCCTTCACCAGACTGGGGCGCGCGGAAGATCCGAGCTTCACGATCAAGGTGATGACGGTCGTCACCGCCTGGCCCGGCGCAACGGCGCAGGAGATGCAGGACCAGGTCGCCGAGCCGCTCGAGAAGCGCCTGCAGGAACTACGCTGGTACGATCGCAGCGAGACGTTCACGCGGCCCGGCCTCGCCTTCACCACGTTGACGCTGCGCGATACGACTCCTCCCAAGCACGTGCCGGACCAGTTCTATCAGGCGCGCAAGAAGATGGGCGACGAGGCGCCGAGCCTTCCGCGCGGCGTGGTCGGGCCGTTCGTCAACGACGAATATGGCGACGTCACCTTCGCGCTCTACGCTTTGAAGGCGAAGGGCGAGCCGCAACGCTCGCTCGCTCGCGAGGCGGAGACGCTGCGTCAGCGGCTGCTGCATGTGCCCGGCGTCAACAAGATCAACATCGTCGGCGAGCGACCTGAACGCATCTACGTCGCATTCGCCGAGGAGCGACTGGCGACGCTGGGCGTCTCACCCCGCGACATCTTCGCCGCGCTTTCGAGGCAGAACCTCATCACGCCCGCGGGCTCGATCGAGACCAAGGGGCAGCAGGTCGTGGTCCGCCTCGACGGCGCGTTCGACGACCTGTCGAAGATCCGCGACCTGCCTATCGTAGCGAACGGCAACACGCTGCGGCTGTCCGAGATCGCCAAGGTCGAGCGCGGCTACGAGGATCCCGCGACCTTCCTCATACGCAGCCAGGGCGAACCCGCTCTGCTGCTCGGCGTCATCATGCGCGAGGGATGGAACGGGCTCGACCTCGGCAAGGCATTGAACGCCGAGGTCGCGAAGATCGGCGACGAACTGCCGCTCGGCATGAGCCTCACCCGCGTCACCGACCAGTCGGTCAACATCACCGACGCGGTCGACCAGTTCATGCACACCTTCCTCGAGGCACTCGCGATCGTGATGATCGTCAGCCTCGTCAGCCTCGGCTGGCGCGTGGGCATCGTCGTCGCCGCCGCCGTACCGCTGACGCTGGCGGTCGTGCTCGTCATCATGTGGGCGACCGGCCGCGTGCTAGACCGGATCACGCTCGGCGCGCTCATCCTCGCGCTCGGCCTGCTGGTCGACGACGCGATCATCGCGATCGAGATGATGGTGGTGAAGATGGAGGAGGGATACGACCGCATCCGCGCGTCGGCCTATGCCTGGAGCCATACCGCGGCGCCGATGCTGGCCGGCACGCTAGTGACCGTAATCGGGCTGATGCCGGTCGGCTTCGCGCAGTCGACCGCGGGCGAATATGCCGGCAACATCTTCTGGGTGGTCGGCTTTGCGCTGATCGCATCGTGGTTCGTCGCGGTGATCTTCACGCCGTACATGGGTGTGAAGATGCTGCCCGAGATCAAGCCGATCGAAGGCGGTCACGCGGCGATCTACCGGACGCCGCGCTACGAAAGGGTTCGCAGCGTCATCGCCTGGGCGGTGCGGCGCAAGTTGCTCGTCGCACTGGCAACGCTGGGTGCGTTCCTGATTGCAGGCGCGGGCATGGCGCTGGTCAACAAGCAGTTCTTTCCCGCCTCGGACCGGCCAGAGGTGCTGGTCGAGGTGCAGATGCCCAAGGGCACAGCGATCGCGCAGACCGGCCAGGCCGCAAAACTGGTCGAGACGTGGTTGCGCAAACAGCCCGAGGCCAAGGTCGTCACGACCTATGTCGGTCAGGGTGCACCGCGGTTCTTCATGTCGCTGTCGCCCGAGCTGCCCGACCCGTCCTTTGCCAAGATCATCGTCCTGACTGCCGACGAGGACGCGCGCGACGCCTTGAAGGTTCGGCTGCGTGAGGCCGCGGCGGAGGGGCTCGCCCCGCAGGCACGGGTTCGCGCGACGCAACTCGTGTTCGGCCCCTACTCCCCCTTCCCCGTCGCGTTCCGTGTCAGCGGTCCCGATCTCGCAACCGTCCGCGTAATCGCCGACAAGGTGCAGGGCGTGATGCAACGGGATCCGACGATGCGTACAGTCAACGCCGACTGGGGCGACCGTGCGCCCGCGTTGCACTTCGTGCTCGAGCAGGACCGGTTGCGCGCGCTCAGCCTGACATCGAGCGACGTGGCCGAGCAGCTTCAGTTCCTGTTGACCGGTACGACGGTCAGCCAGGCGCGCGAGGATATCCGGACGGTCGACGTTGTGGCGCGGTCCAGTGGCAGCGATCGGCTCGATCCGGCGCGCATCGGCGATTACATGCTGACCGGTGCCAATGGCCAGCGCGTGCCCGTCGGCCAGATCGGCAAGCTCGAAGTCCGCATGGAGGACCCGATCCTGCAACGCCGCGACCGGCTGACGACGATCACGGTTCGCGGCGACATCGCCGATGGATTGCAGCCGCCCGATGTATCGACCGCGATGCTCGAGAAGCTACAACCGATCATCAGGACGCTGCCGTCCGGCTACCAGATCGACATGGCCGGCTCGATCGAGGAGGCGGGCAAGGCGAATGCCGCGCTCGCGCCGATCTTCCCGATCATGATCGTGCTGATGATGATCGTGATCATCCTCCAGGTGCGCAGCTTGTCGGCGATGGCGATCGTTTTGCTGACCGCGCCGCTGGGGCTCATCGGCGTGGTGCCGACGCTGCTCGTCACCGGCCAGCCGTTCGGCTTCAACGCGATCCTCGGCCTGATCGCGCTGGCGGGGATCCTGATGCGCAACACGCTGATCCTGATCGGGCAGATTCACGATCACGAGCGGGAGGGGATGGATCCCTATGACGCGGTCGTCGAGGCGACCGTGCAGCGATCGCGGCCGGTGATCCTGACGGCAATGGCGGCCGTGCTCGCTTTCGTCCCGCTGATCAGTTCGGTGTTCTGGGGATCGATGGCGGTCACGCTGATCGGCGGGACGCTCGGCGGGACGGTCCTGACGCTGGTGTTCCTGCCTGCGCTCTACGCCCTGTGGTTCCGGATACGGCCGCCTGCGGACGATCGCCGGGAGCCGTCGCCTTCGTCACAACCCGTTTCGGCGTGATCGGCCGAGCGTGTTGTACTGTCCTATCCGCCACGATGACGCTTCAGTCCGGGTGCCGGACATATCCGTGGAGCATCGGCTTTCCGTGACCGAGCAGCAGGTGGTCCTGCTATCCTTGAAGGACTCGCTTGCGTCGGCATGCCGCCCGCGGCGCCTGTCACGTGCAATCAGCTATGTTTTCGGTATTCGGGACAACAACGCCCTGGCGGATCCAAGGCTCGAGGCACTCCGGGTCTTTTGCGTTCGCTACCGTTACGACGGCGCTACCGCTGGATCGGTCCGGCACGTCGACGTGGATCTCGACATCAAGACGCTGTCCAGTGCCGTTGAACTATTGGAGCGGCATATCGGCGCCGCAACGTGCCGTGATGCTCGCTATAGCGGGTGCTCGGTCGTGCTGACGCGTCGGTCACTGGACTCAGTATAGCGGCAGATATGCGACCTGATCGTGGTTCGGAGAGGACACCGCCTTCGCCCCCGCTGCGGTGATCAACGCCAGCGTTTCGGAACGCGGGGATACAAACAGCCAATCCGGGGACGGCGTATCCTTGCTCGGATCACCCGCCCCCTGCATGGCGTCGCGAAGAATAGGGAGCAACGCGTCGGATGCGATGCTCCAGACGGCGAACCCCTCGTTTTCCAACGCGGCGATCTTCATGCCGAGGGCGGTCGCCAACGACCGACGCATGCCGACCTCGCGCAGTCCCGCCGCACGGGCAGCAGCGATCGCCGTGTCGGTCACGACGTCCAGGATGCGCCCGTCTGCCGAGAGATACTCGGGTTGGCGATCATCCCATGCTTCGGGCGGGCATAATTTGCGGTCGCTCTTCAAGGCCAAGCCGGGAATGATCTCCGCAGGATAGATTCGGCAGGTGTTGGGCCGTTCGTCATATATCCCGCACCGCATGTCCGGCAGGAGGTTGGGACACGCGCCGTCGAACTGTGCGGCCAGGATGACCTGTACGCGGATCGCCAACCCGCCGCTTCGGGCCGGAAAACTTCGTGCACTCCTGTAAGCGACGACCGGGCTGAGGTCGTCCAGATCCGCCGCCGCATGGCAGAGTACCTGGACCTTGCCGCCGCGATGCAACCACTGGATCGCCTCCGCGACGCTGAGGGTCAGCCGCAAATCGTGGCAGCAACGACCGCAGGACGTGCAGGAGAAGCTGATCCCGGTCATCGTTCGGCTGGCCAACAGGCGATCAGTGCGCAGCGTCGAAGTCGGTCGAGCCCGACAGCTGCGCGAACTTCGCCGCCTGCTCCCGGCGCTCGGCGGTCATCGTCTCGATAATGCCGAGCACATCCTTGCCCACCGCTAGGATCCGCGGGGGTTCCGCCATGCCCGCGACCTGCACCATGACATCCCCGAACTTGGCCGGATCACCCGCCTGCGTTCCACTGACCGGCGCCCAGGCGTCGCGAGCAGGCGTCAGATGCGAATAATCGTCGATACTGGGGGCAGCATAGCGCACGGACGCGTCGCTCAGCAACTCGGTCCGAAACATGCCCGGTTCGACGAGCACGGTCCTGATGCCGAATTGCTCGACCTCCTGCGCCAGCGCTAGGGTCAGTCCCTCGACGGCGAATTTGGTCGCGCCGTACGCGGTGCTTTGCGCGAAACCCTGGATACCGCCGCCCGAGCTGATGTTCAGGATCGTCCCGGACCGCTGGCGCCGCATGACCGGCAAGACCGCGCGCAGCACGTGCATCACGCCGAAAACGTTGACGCGGTACTGCCACTCGATGTCGGCCCAGGCGAGTTCCTCGAAATTCCCGAACACGCCGCCGCCGGCATTGTTGAGCAGCACGTCGATCGTACCGAATTCAGCGATGCCGCGGTCGACGGCGGCTTGAACCTCATCGGGGTTCGTCACGTCGAGCGCGGTGACGACGAGGTCGTCGCCGGCATACTCCCGAAGGGTGTCGTTGATCTTCGCGACGTTTCGACCTGCTGCGATAACCCGGTCGCCACTCTGGAGTGCCGCGCGAGCGGTGCCGGCGCCCAAACCGCTACCGGCGCCCGTGATAAACCAGACCTTGCTCATGATGACCCCGCATTTGGATAGGCCGACGGTATCGGCGACGCTTCACCCAGCGGGACGAAGCGCGTCGATCGTCGCGACGCCTGCTTTTCCAGTAAAGGGCCAGCCTAGACAATCGGCCGGCCCTTCATCGACGGGATGAAATTCGCTCAGGTACCAATCACGGACCAGCCCGAGCGAGGATGGCGACCGCATCCTCGCTCGTGACCGACAATCCGCCGCCGACGACACCGGGTCGCGGGTAGAGCTCAGCCGCCCAGACCGACGGTCTGGCCGCCATCGACGACCATCGCATGGCCGACCATGAACGCGGCGGCGTCCGAGCACATGTAGAGAACGGCGGCGGCGATTTCCTCGGGCTTGCCCATGCGGCCGATCGGCTCCTGCGCGATCATCTTCTTCTGGCCTTCCTCGGTGCCGCCCGAAACGCGGTCGGTGATCATCGGCGTTTCGATGATGCCGGGGCAGATGACGTTCACGCGGATGTTGTCGCCGATATATTCGAGCGCGGCCGACTTGCTGAGCCCGATCACGCCGTGCTTGACCGCGACGTAGCCGGCCTGCCCGGCGATCCCGACGACGCCGGCGCCCGACGAGGTGTTGACGATCGCGCCGCCGCCGCGCTTCTGCATCAGCGGGATCTGGTACTTCATGCACAGAAAAACGCCGCGCAGATCGATCGCGGTCATGCGGTCGAAATCCTCCTCGCTGAGGTCCGCCAGCGGAATCTGCTGCTGCTCGATACCTGCATTGTTGAAGGCGATGTCGATGCCGCCAAATGCTTCGGCGGTCTTGTCGAGCGCGGTGCGGACGTCCTCGCTCTTCGAGACGTCGCAGGTGATGCCGAGCGCGCTGCCCCCCGCTGCCTCGATCGCCGCGACGACCTCCGCCACGCCGTCACCGTTCAGATCGGCGACGGCGACATGGGCACCGGCCTTGGCGAAGGCGATCGCGGTGGTGCGGCCGATGCCGTTGGCGGCGCCGGTGATGAAGGCGATCTTGCCTGCGTAGCTCTGGTTCTGGTCGGCCATCTTTATTTCCTTCACGCTGAGCAGCTTGTTCGCTGCGGACCCGGTCCAGAACGAAGCGGGTCGATGCCGCTTCCATGAAATCCCCTCACCGATCCGATGCAGCACCCTCATTGGACCGACAGGCCGACGCGGTCGTTCCTTACGGATAGCCTTGAAGCCAGTTTCAGGATTTCCGTACATGAAGCCGCATATCATCTGTCACATGGCCAGCAGCATCGACGGCAGGATCTTGCCCGAACGCTGGACGCCGAGCGGCGCGCATTCGCACGAGATGTACGAGGAACTACATGGTCGGCTTGGCGGCGGATCGTGGCTCGTCGGGCGTGTCACGGGCCAGGAATTCGCCAAGCGCGAGGCATACCCTGATAGCCCCGAAGCGAGTTTTCCCCGGACGGCGTGGCTGCCCAGGACCGATGCCGATGCGTATGGCGTCGTGCTCGATGCACGGGGCAAGATCGCCTGGGGACGCAACGACGTTGGTGGCGATCCGATCGTCGTCGTCCTGACCAAGGCCGTATCCGACGCGCATCTCGCGGGATTACGCGAGGACGGCGTCGGGTATGTGTTCGCCGGTAAGACCGACCTCGACCTGCACGAAGTTGTAGCGGTCCTCGCTGTCGAACTCGGGATCGACCACCTGCTGCTCGAAGGGGGTGGTCACCTCAATGGCGGCTTTCTGCGTGCCGGCCTCATCGACGAGATCAGCCTGATGCTCGTTCCCGCTATCGATGGCGCATCGGGTGCTCCGGCCGTTTTCGATGGCTCTGGCGTGCCGACTTCGGAGCGGTTGCCGATCGATACCCTGGCTTTGATCAGTCACGAAGTCATGGACGGCGGGATCGTCTGGCTTCGGTATCGGATCGCTCCAGCCTGACGACTTAGGGTTTTGCGAGCGCGTGCATGAGCAACGCTCACCAAGGCATCAACGTCTGGCCGAATTGTCGGTCGGTTCGTCTTCCGATAAATTACGATTCGTCGCAGCCAACCGTTCGTTCCCGAACCGGCAAGGCGCGAGCGCCCGGATCCGTCGTGATCCCTCCTCACCGACGGGTCCGGGCGCATTTGACACACTCAGGAGAGCCATCATGGCAAGTCCCATCGCCGCGGTTGCGGAAACCGATGCCGCGCGCATCGACGATCGGCCCGCCCGCTGGGGTGCGGTATACGCAATGGCGCTGTGCAGCTTCGTGCTTATCGCGTCCGAGTTCATGCCGGTCAGCCTGCTCAGCCCGATCGCGCAGACGCTGAACCTCAGCGAGGGCAAGGCCGGACAGGCGATTGCCGTATCCGGCCTGTTCGCAGTCATCACCAGCCTTTCGTTGTCCGCCGTTCTGGGCAGGATGGACCGCCGGATCGTGCTGCTCGTGCTGACCAGCATGCTCGTCCTGTCCGGCGCCATCGTCGCATTCGCGCCGACCTATCTGGTGTTCATGGCCGGGCGCGCTCTTCTCGGCGTTGCGATCGGCGGGTTCTGGTCCATGTCCGCCGCGGTCGCGATGCGGCTGGTGCCGAGCCAGTCGGTACCGAAGGCGCTTGCGGTCATCAGTGGCGGTAATGCGCTCGCCACCGTGCTCGCGGCACCACTTGGCAGCTTCGTCGGCAGCCTGATTGGGTGGCGCGGCGCATTCTTCTGCGTAGTCCCCGTCGCGGTCGCAGCGGTGATCTGGCAGGCCGTCACGCTGCCGAGCCTCCCCGTGTCGGAACGGCAGAGCGCCCGTGGCATGTTTGCGCTGCTCCGCCGGCCGCCCGTGGTGTTCGGCCTGCTGACCGTCGCCATGCTGTTCGTCGGGCAGTTCTCGCTGTTCACCTATCTCCGCCCGTTCCTCGAGCAGGTGACGCACGTCTCGCCGGCGTTGCTGTCCATCATGCTGCTAATTCTTGGTGTATCCGGGTTCATCGGCACGGTCCTGATCGGTCGTGTGCTGAACGCGGGACTGTTTCTCACAATCGCCGTGTTGCCGACGTTGATGGCGGCCACGGCGGTGGCGCTGACGGTCGTCGGGACGTCGGTCGTCGCGGTCGGGATCCTGCTCGCGGTCTGGGGCTTTGCGGGCACGTCCGCGCCGGTAGCATGGTGGACGTGGTTGGCGCGCACCGTGCCCGACGAGGCCGAGGCCGGCGGCGGGCTGATGGTCGCGATCGTGCAGCTTGCGATCACGCTCGGCGCGACGATGGGCGGCATCGTCTTCGATACGGCCGGACCGCGCGCCGAGTTCCTGGCTAGCGCCGGCCTCCTGGCAGTAGCCGCGGTCGCCGCCCTGGCGATCGGTCGCGCGCATCGTGGCGCAGCCGGGCATGCGCAGGCCGCGACTGCATGAAGCAGGCGCTGGCGATCCTTCACTTCCTGCGTGACTGTGCCGAGCGCGGGGAGCGGGCCGCGCTGGTGACGCTGACCGACGTCACCGGTAGCGCGGCGCGCGCGCCCGGCGAGCATATGGCGGTCGCCGAAAGCGGACGGTCGCTCGGATCGTTTTCCGGCAGGTGCGTCGAAGCCGCGGTGATCGCCGAAGCGCAGGAGGTGCTAGCCGAAGGGTGTGCGCGACACGTGCGCTATGGAGACGGCTCGCGCTATATCGACATTCGACTGCCCTGCGGCGGGGGCATCGACTTGCTGTTCACGCCGACGCCGGATCGCCGGCAGATCGATTGCGCGATTGCCGTTCTGGAGCGACGAGAGCCGCTCACGCTCCAGCTCACCCAGGACGGCGATCTAGTTGCCGCCCGCTCAGACGTAGACCATTGCACGCAATGGCGCGATACGGCGTTCATCGTGCGGCACGATCCGGTCCTGCGATTGGTCGTGACGGGACACGGCGCGGAACCCGCCGCGATGCTCGACATCGCCCGTGCCTACGGCGCCGAGGTTATGCTCTTGAGCCCGCAGAATTCGCTGGTGGAGGATGCACGGGAGAAGGGCATGTCCGCTGCGCTTCTCCGCTTCGTCGGCCGCGTCGACGGGTTGGTGATCGATCCCTGGACGGCCGTCATCACGCTGTTCCACGATCACGACTGGGAGACACCGCTGCTGCTCCAGGTCATGGAACAGCTCCCGTTCTTCGTCGGCGCGATGGGAAGCCTGCGTACACATCTCGAACGCCAGCGACGCCTGCTCGAAGCGGGCGCGATACCGGATGATATCGCGCGGGTCGTCGGACCGGTCGGTCTGATCAAGGCGACACGCGACCCGCAGACGCTGGCGCTCTCGATCATGGCACAGGTGGTACAAGCGTACGAAGCCGCGACGGCCTTCAACATACCGCGCCCCGCCCCTTCGACCATGAGCCATCCTCATGGTTTCATTGAACAACATGCACGCTCCGAACGCGGTGGCGGTGCGTTACAGTCCTCGACAATCGTTGATGTAAATCAGACCCTTACCGCGGACGCGCGGTTCGACAGGAAGGAAGACCAAGCCCATGCCCAGCGTATCTGAAGTGGAGTTTTCGCGGCGCGGGCTGCTCGCGGGAAGCGCAGCGACTGCCGTGATCGTCGCATCGCCGGTCGGTGCCGCTGTCACGACGCCGCCCAAGGCAGACGCCGCGCCGACCATGCCGGTGCGCTTCAAGGTCAATGGCGAGAAGCGCGAACTCAGCCTCGATCCGCGGACCACCCTGCTCGACGCGTTGCGCGAGCATCTCCACCTGACGGGGACCAAGAAGGGCTGTGATCACGGCCAGTGCGGCGCGTGTACCGTGATGGTCGACGGGGTCCGGATCAATTCCTGCCTCAGCCTCGCGGTGATGCATGAGGGCGACGAGATCACGACGATTGAGGGCCTCGGCACGCCCGACAAGCTGCACCCGATGCAGGCGGCCTTCATCAAGCATGACGGCTATCAGTGCGGTTATTGCACGCCGGGGCAGATCTGCTCGGCGGTCGCTGTCCTCGACGAGATCAAGCGTGGCATCCCGAGCCATGCGCAGGGCGACCTGATGACCAAGCCGACCGCGACGAACGTCGAGATGCGCGAGCGGATGAGCGGCAACATCTGCCGCTGCGGTGCCTATTCCAACATCGCCGAAGCCATGGCTGAAGTCGCGGGAGCAAAAGCATGAGAGCTTTCACTTATGAGCGCGCCAAGGACGCGAGCAGCGCAGCGCGTGCCGTTGCGGCAAACCCGGCCGCCAAGTTCATCGCGGGCGGCACCAACCTGCTCGACCTGATGAAGATCGAGGTCGAGACGCCGACGCATCTGGTCGACGTGCAGGATCTCGGCTTCGACAAGATCGAGGCGACGCGCGACGGCGGCCTGCGGATCGGCGCGCTGGTGACCAATACGAACCTCGCCGCCGACGAGCGCGTCCGCCGCGATTACGGCGTGCTGACCCGCGCGATCGTCGCCGGGGCTTCGGGCCAGTTGCGCAACAAGGCGTCGACCGCGGGCAATCTGCTCCAGCGGACGCGGTGCCCGTATTTCTACGACACCAATATGGCGTGCAACAAACGCAAGCCGGGTTCGGGTTGCGCCGCGATCGGTGGCTATTCGCGCCAGTTGGGCGTCATCGGCGTCAGCGATAGCTGCATCGCGACGTTCCCGGGCGACATGGCGGTCGCGATGCGCGTGCTCGACGCGGTGGTCGAGACCGTCGATGCGACCGGTCAGCGCCGCTCGATCCCGATCGCCGACTTCCACCGGTTGTGGGGTGATACGCCCCAGCAGGATACCGTGCTGAAGCAAGGCGAGCTGATCACCGCCGTCACTTTGCCGAAGCCGCTTGGCGGCAAGCATTTCTACGAGAAGGTGCGCGATCGTGCATCCTACGCCTATGCGCTGGTGTCGATCGCCGCGGTGATCCAGCCCGATGGCACCGGGCGCGTCGCGTTCGGTGGCGTGGCCCCCCGCCCCTGGCGTGTCGAGGCGGCGGATGCCTTGCTGCCACGCGGTGCCGCCGCAGTGACGGCGCGTGCGTTCCAGGGTGCGACGCCGACCAAGGACAACGCGTTCAAGCTGCCACTTGCCACCCGCGCGCTGGCCTCGGTCCTCGCCGAAGCGAAGGCATAAGCCCATGAAGTTCGAGACACCCGCCACTACCAACCCGATCGACCGCATGAAGGTCGTCGGGCGTGCGCAGACCCGCATCGACGGCCCGCTCAAGACCACCGGGCTGGCGCCCTACGCCTATGAACGTCACCGCGAGATCGAGAACGCCGCGTATGGCTATGTCGTCGGCGCGGCCGTTGCCAAGGGACGCATCAACGCGGTCGACACGGCCGCAGCCAAGGCCGCGCCCGGCGTCATCGCGATCGTCACCGCTGCCGACGTGGGCAAGCTCGGCAAGGGCAAGTTCAACACCGTCAAGCTGCTCGCCGGACCCGACGTCGATCATTACCACCAGGCCGTCGCTGTCGTCGTCGCCGAAACGTTCGAGCAGGCGCGCGCAGCCGCGGGTCTGGTTCGTGTCGATTACGCGCGGGGCAAGGGCCGGTTCGATCTCGACGCTGCGTTGAAGACGGCCCCACTGACCGATGCGGAAAAGCCCGGTAAGGGCGAGGACCGGGTCGGCAAGTTCGAGACGGCCTTCGCATCCGCGCCGGTCAAGCTGGACGCCGAATACACGACGCCCGATCACAGCCACGCGATGATGGAGCCGTTCGCCTCGATCGCCGCCTGGAACGGCGATGCACTGACGGTGTGGACGTCGAACCAGATGATCGACTGGGGACGTACCGATCTCGCCACCACGCTAAACATGCCGAAGGAGAAGGTTACCTTTCTGTCGCCTTATGTCGGTGGCGGCTTTGGCGGGAAGCTGTTTCTCCGCAGCGATGCGGTCCTGGCGGCGCTCGGCGCGAAGGCGGCGGGGCGCCCGGTCAAGCTCGCGATGAGTCGCCCGTTTATGGCCAACAACACGACGCACCGTCCCGCCACGCGCCAGCGCATCCGCATCGGTGCGACCAAGGACGGCACGATCACCGCGATTGCGCACGAGAGCGGCTCGGGCGACCAGCCTAACGGCAGCCCGGAGGCCGCCGTCCTGCAGACTAACCTGTTGTACGCCGGCGCGAACCGCCTGACGTCGATGCGGCTGGCCGTGCTCGATCTGCCCGAGGGCAACGCGATGCGCGCGCCGGGTGAAGCCCCGGGCCTGATGGCGCTCGAGGTCGCGATGGACGAGATGGCGGAAAAGCTCCGCATGGATCCGATCGCCTTCCGCGTGAAGAACGACACGCAGGTCGATCCGAAGGACCCCAAGCGCCGCTTCTCGCAGCGCCAGCTGGTGCGCTGCCTGACCGAAGGTGCGCAGCAGTTCGGCTGGTCGCGCCGCAACGCGCAGCCCGGCCAGGTCCGCGACGGTCGCTGGCTGGTTGGGATGGGCGTGGCGTCCGCGTTTCGCAACCACATGAACATGACGTCGGGCGCGCGCGTCCGGCTCGGCAAGGACGGCATCGTCACGGTCGAGACCGACATGACCGACATCGGCACCGGTAGCTACACCATCATCGCGCAGACCGCGGCGGAGATGATGGGCGTGCCGCTCGACACGGTCGTCGTGAGACTCGGCAGTTCCGCGTTCCCGGTCTCGGCCGGGTCGGGCGGCCAGTTCGGCGCCGCCAACTCTACCGCGGGCGTCTATGCCGCGTGCGTGAAGTTGCGCGAGGCGGTGGCGCAGCGTCTCGGTTATAATTCGGCTGACGTCGTGTTCGACAGTGGCAAGGTCACGAGCGGCAACCGTTCGGCGGACCTTCGCCAGGCGGCGTCGGCCGGCGAACTCGTAGCCGAGGACAAGATCGAATACGGCACTCTCGACAAGAGCTGGCAGATCTCGACCTTCGGTGCGCACTTCGTCGAGGTCGGCGTCGACACCTACACCGGTGCCACCCGCTTGCGCCGGATGCTCGCGGTTTGCGCGGCCGGACGGATCATCAATCCGACATCGGCACGCAGCCAGGTGATCGGTGCGATGACGATGGGCGTCGGCAGCGCACTCATGGAGGAACTGGCGGTCGACAAGCGCTTCGGCTTCTTCGTCAACCACGACCTCGCCAGCTACGAGGTGCCGGTCCATGCCGACATCCCGCACCAGGAGGTGATCTTCCTCGATGAGGCCGACGACAAGGCCAATCCGATGAAGGCCAAGGGCATCGGCGAGCTCGGCCTGTGCGGCGTCGGCGCGGCGGTCGCCAACGCGATGTACAACGCGACCGGCGTCCGCCTGCGCGACTATCCACTGACCCTCGACAAGCATCTCGACCGGTTGCCGACGGTGGCGTGAGCCACGCCGGTCGATCCGCGGCGGTTGCAACGAATGGGAGACAAGACGATGATACCCGAGAAGACCGCCCTGCTGCTGATCGAGTACCAGAACGACTTCGTGAGCGAAGGCGGTGCGCAGCATGATGCGGTGAAGGCGGTAATGGCCGACACCGACATGCTCGCGCACAGCCGGTCGGTCGTGGAACAGGCGCGTGCGCAGGGCGTGACCGTAATGCACGCGCCGATCGGCTTTGCGGACGGCTATCCCGAGATGCCGTCCGATCCCTACGGCATTCTGGCCGGCATCAAGAAGGCGCAGGCCTTTCGCAAGGGCAGCTGGGGCGCGGCGATCGCCGATGCGATGGCGCCGGTCGACGGCGACATCGTGATCGAGGGCAAACGCGGCCTCGACTGCTTCGCGAGCACCAATATCGATTTCATCCTGCGCCAGCGCGGCATCACCGATCTGGCGATCGCCGGCTTCCTCACCAATTGCTGCATCGAGTCGACCATGCGCTCGGCATACGAACGCGGCTTCCGCGTCGTCACGCTGACCGACTGCACGGCAACCTTGAGCCCCGAGGAACAGGAGGCGGCGGTCACGAAGAACTTTCCCATGTTCTCCAAGCCGATGACGCACGACCAGTTCCTGGCCGATCTGGAGACACCCGCATGAAGTTCGACACGCCTGCGAACACGACGCCGATCGACCGCCTGACCGTGGTCGGTCGCGCGCACACGCGCGTCGAGGGTCCCCTGAAGACGACCGGCACGGCGCGTTACGCGGCCGAGCATCACGACTTCGCGCCGGATGCGGCGCATGGCTACATCCTCGGCGCAGCGATCGGCAAGGGACGTATCGAACGCATTGATACCGCGGCGGCACGCGCCGCGCCTGGGGTCCATGCGATCGTCACGTATGAAAACTCCGGTCCGATCGGCAAGGGCGAGTTCTACACGCAGCGTATTCTGGCCGGGCCATTGGTCGATCATTATCATCAGGCGGTGGCAGTCGTCGTCGCCGATACGTTCGAACAGGCGCGCGCCGCGGCGGCACTGATCCGCGTGACCTATGCTCGCGGTAAGGGTCGCTTTGACCTGGCCGCGCAGAAGCCATCGTCCCCGATCGCACCGAAGGAAGCGTTCGGAGGCCCAAGCGAGCAGTCGGTCGGCGCCTTTGCGACCGCGTTCGCCGGTGCCCCGGTCAAGGTCGACGAGACCTACACCGTTCCCGATCAGGCGCATGCGATGATGGAGCCCCACGCATCCATCGCGCGCTGGGATGGCGACAAGCTGACGTGCTGGACGTCGATCCAGGCGATGAACTGGGGCTGTCGAGACTTGGGCCTCATCATCGGCACGCCGAAGGAAAACATCCGCCTGCACTCGCCCTTCATCGGCGGCGGTTTTGGCGGCAAGGGCACGACGCAGAGCGATCTTGCACTCGCGGCCATCGCCTCGCGCGTATCTGGTCGTCCGGTCAAGGTCGTGTTGCAGCGCCCGTTGATGTTCAACAATACCATTCACCGGCCCAAGACGATCCAGCGCATTCGATTGGGCGCCGGCAAGGACGGCCGTCTCGTTGCCATCGGTCACGATAGCTGGTCGGGCAACCTGGCCGGTGGCCGCACCGAGCCTACCACCCTTCCGACGCAGCTGATGTACGCGGGAAAGAACCGCCTGTTGCGACGCTATCTCGCCCCTCTCGATCTCGCCGAGGGCAACGCCATGCGCGCGCCGGGCGAGGCGCCGGGGATGATGGCGCTGGAAGTCGCGATGGACGAGCTTGCCGAAAAGCTCGGCATGGATCCGGTCGCACTGCGTATCGCAAACGACACGCAAATTGACCCCGCAAAACCCGAACGCCGTTTTTCCACCCGGCCGTTCGTACAGTGCTTGCGAGAGGGCGCGGACCGGTTCGGCTGGAACGCGCGGGTCGCAAAACCCGGCAGCCGGCGTGAAGGCAAGTGGCTGATCGGCATGGGTGTCGCCAGCGCGATCCGCGGCGCACCGATCATGAAGGCCGGCGCTCGCGTACGGCTGGGCAAGGACGGGCACGTCACGGTCGAGACCGACATGACCGACATCGGCCAGGGCAGCTACACGATCGTCGCGCAGACCGCCGCCGAGATGATGGGCGTTCCCTTAGACCGCGTGACCGCGAAGCTCGGGGACTCGACCTTTCCCGAGACACCCGGCTCGGGCGGTCAGGCCGGAGCAGCGTCGGCCACCGCCGGCGTCTACGCCGCATGCGCGAAGCTGCGCGACCTCGTTGCGCAGCGGATGGGATTCAACACGACCGATGTGACGTTCGCGGACGGACGCGTCAGTTCGGCGGGCCGTTCGGTCCCGCTTTCCGATGCAGCCAAGGACGGCGAGATCGTCGCCGAGGATTTCATGGAATATGGCAACCTCAGCAAGGAGTATGCGCAACAGACCGTCGGCGCGCATTTTGCAGAGGTCGCGGTGGACGCCTATACCGGCGCGGTCCGCGTGCGCCGTATGCTGGCGATCTGCGCCGCGGGACGCATCCTCAATCCGATCACCGCGCGCAGCCAGGTGATCGGTGGGATGACGATGGGCATCGGCGCCGCACTGATGGAGGAGATGGCGGTCGACACCCGGTTCGGCTTCTTCGTCAATCACGATCTCGCCGGTTACGAAGTGCCGGTTCACGCCGACGTGCCGCATCTCGAAGCGCATTTCATTAACGAGGTCGATGCGACCATGTCGCCACTGAAGGCAAAGGGGGTAGGCGAACTGGGCTTGGTCGGCGTCGCACCGGCAATCGCCAACGCGGTGTACAACGCGACCGGCGTGCGGGTGCGCGAGTATCCGTTGACGCTCGAGAAGCACCTTGCGGGCCTGCCTGAACTCGCATGATGCCTGTGCTCCAGCACTGCGTTGCGGCAGTGGCGGCTGCGGTGACCAGCGCGCCCGCCAGCGTGGTACCCCTCCCGCCAGGCGAGCGCGACCTTCCGGCAATCGTCGCGGATCGCCCGGTTCTGGTTCCCGGCGCGACGAAAGACCTCGAGGGCCCGGTCTTCCCGCCGGGCGGCGACCTCCTGTTCTCGGACGTGCAGGGAAGCCGCGTCCTGCGGCTGGACGCTCATGGTCGTATCGCGGAGGCATTCCGGCTTAAGGGGCTCAACCCCGGCGGGATGGCCCTCGGACCTGATGGCCGGCTCTACATCGCCGCCGCCAATGCGAAGGGCGGCGGCGCCGTGATCTCGGTACAGCTCGATGGTACGCAACAGCGCACGATCGTGCCGGAAAGCGCCGGGTTCGCGCCAAATGACGTCACCTTCGATGCGAAGGGCGGCTTCTATTTCAGCGACGCCCGCGGATCGATCGGCGAGGCGACCGGCGGCGTCTGGTATGTCGGCCCGGGCGGCGCGCCGCCGAAACCGGTAGTCCGCAACCTGGCCGTCGCCAACGGCATCGCGCTCAGCCCCGACGGGAAGCAGTTGTGGGTCGGCGAATTTGCGCTGGGTCGCCTGTACCGTATCACGCTAAAAGATGCGACGACGCCGGCCCCCTTCGGCGCGACGACCGCCTATCATTTCACCGGACCGGCGCCGGATTCGATGCGCGTCGATGCGTCCGGTCAGCTTTACGTGGCGATGTACGGTCAGGGTCGCATCCTGGTATTCTCTCCCTCGGGGCTTCCGATTGGCCAGATCCTGCTGCCCGGCCGCGATGCCGGGCGGAACCTGAACCTGACGAGCATGGCGATCCGGCCCGGCACGCGTGAGATGACGATCGTGACGAGCGACGGCACACGAGGCGGCAACGCAACCGTCTTCCACGCCCGCACGATCGAGCGCTAAACCTTATCGACGTTCGGTGCGAGCACCCGCCTTGAACCCGTTGCCCGACGAGGCGTAGGCGACCACGAAGGCGATGCCCAGCAGGACCAGCATCGCCGGGAAGAACGCCTGAATGCCGGCGCTGCGATAGATCAGCGCACCGATCGCGCCGCCGCACGCGATGCTCACGTTCCAGATCGTGGTCAGCATTGCGCCGACGATATCGACCCCGTCGCCCGCGGCGTCGGACGCTGCCGTCTGAATCGAGGTGGCAGCACCCCCAAAGGTCAGGCCCCAGAGCACGACACCGACCAGGATCACCCCATTGCTGTGTGGCAGAAAGCCGAGCACCATTGTCGCACCCGCGAATACCGCCAGGCTGGCCAGGACGTGAAGGCGCAGATGGCGGTCCACTGCGGCACCGGCGATCCAGATCCCCGCCAGCGCCGCACAGCCGAACACCAGCAGCAACAGGCTGACCCGGTCACCGTCGCCTGCCCATTCCGCGTAGGGCGCGAGATAGGTGTAAAGGATGTAATGCGCCGTCACCCACCCAAACGCGGTGGCGAGGATCATCGCGACGCCCGGCATCCGCAGCACGGCAAGGTTCGACAGCTTGCGCTCGGGCGGCTGTCCGGCGCTGTCCGGCATCTTCCACGCGACCGCGCCAGCGAGGCACAATGCCAGCGCAGCCAGCACGAGGAACGCGGTTCGCCAGCCGATCGCCCCACCCGCGAACGTGCCCAGCGGCACGCCGACCGACAGCGCGAGCGGCGTGCCGATCATCGCCAGCGCGAGCGCCTGGCCCTTCAACCGATCGACGACGAGCCGACGGGCATAGCCCCCGAGAATGCCCCAGCCGAGCCCGGCGGCAACGCCCGCCGCAAACCGCGCGACGAGGGTCACCGCAAAGCTGTGTGACAAGGCTGTCACGACATCGAACACCAGCAGGCCGAGGATCGCCGCAAGCAACAGCGGTTTGCGCGCATAGCTCTGCGTGAAACTGACCAGCGGGATGGCTGCCACCACCGACCCCACGGCGTATACCGTCACCATCTGACCTGCGAGTGCACGCGAAATGGACAGGTCATCAGCAACCTGCGGCAGGAGGCCAGCCGGCAGCGTTTCGGTCACGATCGCGGTAAACCCGGTCAGGGCCAGTAGGATGAGCGCGCCGACGGGGAGCGTATCGCGCTCGGACTGCGCAGGGGGTTCGCTATGCAAGGAAATACCTTCGTTGCGACCGCCGGGCGATCGACGTGCGGGAATGGGGGACAACAATAGTACGAACCGGTCGCACGATCGTGTCATGGCGGTTGCTCAACGCCTAGATGAGCGGAGCACAAGGTGAACGCCGCTCATCGCATCATCAACGCGCAGCCGCGTTGTCCACGGTCGGATCGGCGATTATCTCAACGATCGGCAGAGGCCGGGGGAGGAAACGATCATGACGCATCATGCGACACAGTCGGCAACTGGCTGACTATGGCCCGAACGAACACGATGGAATCTACGCGGATCGGCCATGACGATGTCCACGATCTCAAGGCAGCGCTGCGTGACGGGGGTATGCCCGTGCTCGATGCGGCCATCGCCGATGCGCTGTCGAACAAGTCGCGCCACCATGGCTTCCGGATCAGCGCAGGCGATGCTCCAGCAACACCGTGCCACATGAGCGTAACAGGAGGATGACGATGCGCACTATCGTGGCCGGACGGCCTTTCCTTTGTCTGTTGGCAATGCTGGCGGCATGCGGCCAACCTGCCGCGACAGCGACTACGACCGCGACGGCGACCAACACGGTGGACTCCAGCAAGACCAGCGCGAGCGAGGTACGAACAATGACGACGATCGAGATTGAGGCCGGGACCCGCAAGTGGACCGCGCAGATCGCGGACAACCCCTCCGCCCGCGATTTCCTCGCGCAGCTCCCGCTCGACCTGACGCTGACCGATTATGCGGCGACGGAAAAAATCGCCACCCTGCCCCGCCCGCTGACCCGTGACGGCGCGCCGGCCGCGGTCACGCCGCGTGCCGGAGAAATCGGCTATTACGCACCCTGGGGCAACATCGCGTTGTATCACAAGGATGGCCCGCACTCGCCGGGCCTGGTGATCCTCGGTCGGATCGACGAGCATTATGCCGACCTCGCCACTCCGGGCGCCGTGAAGGTCACGATCCGACGGCGCAACGCCGCGCCACCGACAAGCCGCCCGCCCGAGTGATGAACGTTCCTCACCTCTTCGTTGCACCCAGGTAATGCATATCGTGCTTAATCAAGACGTTGAGGTCTTACGTCTGCGATGGGCGGGGGGAGTTTCAGCACGATGGCGACGACGGAGCGCAAGCAGGGCCTGATCGCCCGATCGATACGATACGGGGTAACGGCGGCCTTTGGCATTGCCGGACTGGCTTTGCTCGTCGGTGGCATCATCCTCGTCGCCGATCATGGCTCGCTCTATTACCCGATCGCCGGATTGGCATTGCTGGCAACCGGGTGGCTGGCGTTCCGATGCGATCGTCGCGCGCGCATCGTATACGGCGTGCTCATCGCCGGGACGTTGGCCTGGAGCCTGTGGGAAGTCGGCATCGATGGCTGGCAGCTCGTGCCCCGATTGCTCGCGCCGCTGGCTCTCGGACTGCTCCTGTTCCTACCGCCCGTTCGCGGATCGCGGACAGGTCACCGCAGCGCACGTCGTACCCTGTCGATCGCCGGAGCGGGCATTGCACTCGCGATCGTCGCGGGTCTCGCACTGCATGCGATGGGACCGGACGATCCCCAGCCGGGATGGCTGCGTCGTGGCGTCCAGCCGTCTGCGCCCGGACTGCTCGCCAGCCCGCTCGCGAGCATCGGTCGCGGTGACTGGACCGCGTTCGGCAACGATCAGGGCGGTACCCGTTTCAGCCCGCTGGCACAGATCAACGCGGCCAACGTGCGTGATCTGAAGGTCGCCTGGACCGTCGATGCGGGGCCGGTCGGTCCGGGACCGAAGAAAGGTCTGGAAACCGTACCGATCATGATCGGCGACACTCTGTACGCGTGCAGCGGCAACAACCGGATCCTCGCCTATGACGCGGAGGACGGCCGCACGCGTTGGGTCCACGACATGGCGCCCGGCATCCCGTCCGCCGGCAAGCCCTGCCGCGGCGTATCCTATTACCGCGTGCCCGGCGCGACCGGACTGTGCGCGGAACGGATCTACGGCGCGAGCCAGGTGCCGACGCTCGTCGCGGTCGATGCGCGCACCGGCCGCATCTGCCCCGGGTTCGGCACGGCCGGCGCGATCGACCTGAACGCCAACATCAGCCGCTATCCCAAGGGGCAATATTACGTCAGCTCCGCGCCGCAGATCATCCGTGGCAAAGTGGTCGTCGGGGGCGGCATTCCGGACAACCAGTTCTGGCATGGCCCGTCGGGCGTGATCCGCGCCTACGACGCGGTCACCGGCCAACTCGCCTGGGCGTTCGATCCCGGGCACCCGAACCGCATCGGCGCTCCGCCCGCCGGCCAGACCTACACGCCGTCGTCGCCCAACAGCTGGGCACCGATCAGCGCGGACGAGGCGCTAGGCCTGGTCTACGTGCCGATGGGCGGATCGACTCCCGACAATTACGGCGGCCAGCGTCGGCCGTTCGACGATGCGCTGGGCGATGCGGTCGTGGCGCTGGACGCGGAAACCGGGCGACTGCGCTGGCGTTTCCAGACGACGCATCACGACATCTGGGACTATGACGTTCCTGCCCAGCCGACGCTGGTGAACCTGCCGGTGGCAGGCGGCACCCGGCCGGCGCTGATCCAGGCGACCAAGCGCGGCGAGGTGTTCGTGCTCGACCGTCGAACCGGGCGTCCGATCCTGCCGGTCGTGGAACGGCCGGTGCCACAGGACAGCGTCACGCCGGGCGACCGTCTGTCCGCGACGCAGCCCTTCTCGCCCGGCCTTCCCGCCTTCCGAGGCGGTGCGTTCCGCGAAAAGGACATGTGGGGCACGACGCCGATCGACCAGATGCTGTGCCGGATCCAGTTCCGCCGCTCGCGCTATGCCGGTCACATGACGCCGTCCGCGCTCGACAAGCCGACGCTGTTCGATCCCGGATCGGCCGGCGGCGTCAACTGGGGCGGCGTATCGATCGACGTCGATCACGGGATCATGGTGGTGACATGGATGCGGACCGCCGACCGGGTCGAGGTCGTGACCCGCGCCGAGGCCGAACGCCGCAAGTTAAAGCTCAACGACGGCAAGACCCCCGGCGGCGATGCGCAGCGGCCGATGCTGAACACGCCCTATGGGGCCTATGGCACGCCATTCCTGTCGCCGCTGGGCGTCCCGTGCACGACGCCGCCCTGGGGATTCATCGGTGCGGTAGACCTGACGAGTGGCAAGCTGATCTGGTCGAAGCCGCTCGGCTCTGCGCGTGATACCGGACCGCTCGGCATCCCGTCGATGCTGCCGATCACGATCGGCACGCCGCTCACCGGCGGATCGGTCACGACCCGCGGCGGGCTGGTGTTCGTCGGCGCGGCCGCGGAGAACACGCTGCGCGCACTCGATGTGCGGACCGGCCGCGAGCTGTGGCAGGCGCGCCTGCCTGGCGGGGCCAATGCGTCGCCGATGACGTACACGAGCCCCAGGAGCGGGCGTCAGTTCGTGGTGATCGCCGCCGGTGGCAACAAGTCGCTCAAGACGAAGCTTGCGAACAAGATCGTCGCCTTTGCGCTCCCGCCGCGTTGATCTCCCCAGTTTGCTTGCGAGGCGACGCTACAGAGCGCAAGATACCCCATGCCGACCAGTCGATCCGATCTTGCCGACCTCACCTATTTCCTCGCAATCTCCCGGCATCGAAGCTTCAGGCTTGCCGGGCTCGAACTGGGGGTCAGCGCGTCCGCACTCAGTCACGCGCTGAAGGGGCTTGAGGCCCGGCTCGGCGTCCGCCTGCTGCACCGCACCAACCGCAGCGTCACGCTGACTGCGGCCGGCGAGGAGTTGCGCGACAAGGTAGCCGAACCGTTCGGCACGATCGATCAGGCGGTCGAGGGCCTCAATCGCTATCGCGATGCGCCGACCGGGCGGGTTCGTCTCAACGTCGCCGCCGAAGCCGCACCGCTACTGCTGGCGCCGATCATGCCGGTTTTCATCGAGCGGTATCCCGATATCGAGATCGACATCGCCGCGCTGGATCAGATGACCGACGTGATCGACGACGGTTTCGACGCCGGAATCCGATACGGCGGAACGGTACCCGAGGACATGGTGGCGCAGCGGCTGTCGGGCGAGCTTCGCTGGGTAGTCGTCGCGTCTCCCGCCTATCTCGATAAATTCGGCGTTCCGCAGCATCCGTCCGATCTGGAACAGCATCACTGCCTCGGGATTCGTCTCGGCAACGCGCATATCTATCGGTGGGAGTTCGAAGGTCCCGAGGGCGAGTTCTCCGTCCCCGTACCGAGCAAGATCCTCGTCAACGGCGGGCGGGCCATGCTCGCCATGGCACTTGCAGGGACCGGCCTCATGTACGGGATGGAGGCTTCCTTCGCCCCCCATCTCGCGCGGGGAGAGTTGCGGCTGGTGCTCGAGGACTGGGCGACGATGGGCCCCGGCTACCACGTCTATTATTCGAGCCGTCGCCAGGTGCCGACCGGTCTCAGGCTGTTGATCGAACTCATCCGGGAGATGCGTCCGCTGGGGCTTTAGCACCTTCCCCCGACGGTGAGGGCTGTTTCACGCAGCAATGAGCATGACGCCCGTCGCATGAGGTGAGCCCGCCCCTAAATAAGATGATGGCCTCAACATCACCGTCCAGCGACGGAGCAACGCCAGAACGGGCAACGCCAGACCGCGCGACGCCGCCCTCGTTTGCAAAAACCGTCGCTATCCTCAGTGCGCTGATGGCATTCGCATCGATCTCCACGGATCTGTATCTGCCTGCCATGCCCACGTTGGGCCAGTCGCTTGGCGGCAGCCAGGGGAGCGTCGAACTGACGTTGTCGAGCTTTCTGATCGGCTTCAGCCTGGGACAGCTCTTCTGGGGACCTATCGGCGATCGCTACGGACGCCGCGCGCCCATCCTGTTCGGGCTCGTCCTGTTCATGATCGGCTCGGCCGGGTGCGCGCTCGCGGGCAGCGTCGGGCAACTGATCGTGTGGCGGATCGTGCAGGCGGCCGGCGCCTGTGCCGGTCCCGTCCTCGCCCGCGCGATGGCACGCGACCTGTATGGGCGCGACCGGGCCGCGCAATTGCTGTCCACCTTGATGCTGGTCATGGGCGTCGCCCCGTTGCTCGGCCCGCTGATCGGCGGTCAAGTGCTGCTGATCGGATCGTGGCGGCTGATCTTCTGGCTGTTGGTTGTGCTCGGCATCGCGATCTTCGCGGCCGTGCTGCGGCTGCCGGAAAGCCTGCCGCGCGAACGACGCTCGACGATCGGCCTAAGCGCGGTGCTCGGCAATTACTGGCTGATGGCGAAAAGCCGCACGATCATGGGCTATGCGATCGCCAGCGGTTGCTATTACGGCGGCATCTACGCCTATCTCGCCGGCACGCCGACCGCGTATATCAGCTATTATCACGTGGCACCGCAGGCCTATGGTCTGCTGTTCGGCCTCGGCATCATCGGCCAGATGCTGCTCAACCTCCTCAACACGCGCTTTGTCGTCCGGATGGGGAGCGATTACATGCTGCGCTGGGGTGCGACGCTGGTCGGTGTGTCAGGAGTCTGGGCGGGCGTTGCGACGACGACCGGGATCGGCGGTCTGTGGGGCCTGGTCCTGCCGCTGTTCTTCTTCCTGTCCGCAAACGGCCTATTCGTCGCCAACGCGATGGCCGGCGCGCTCGCCGTCAATCCGGACCGCTCGGGGGCGATATCGGCGTTCGTCGGCGCGATCCAGTTCGGCAGCGGCATCTTCGGTTCGGCGCTGGTCGGCTGGTTCGCCGACGGCACGCCTCGGCCGATGGGTCTCGTGATCGCGGTGCTGGGCACCGCGAGCTTCATCGTCACGCTGCGCACGATCCGGCAACCGCGCGGTTCAGGCGACATCATTGAGGTGGCTTCACTGCCGCATCAAGCGACACCGGTCTAATCGGGGACGGGGTCGCTGCCCATCTCGTGCCTGGACATCAGGAGAGACAGCATGAACCCCCGTTATGATTTTACCGAACAGGTCGCGTTCGTCACCGGTGCAGGCCAGGGCATGGGCCGCGCCACCGCCGAGGCTTTCGCCGCGGCCGGCGCGGCGGTCGTATTGATCGACGTCCGCGCCGACACCGCCGAGGCTGCGGCCGCCGGCATCGTCGCGGCAGGCGGTCGTGCGATCGGTTTTGCCTGCGACGTGACGGACGAGGATCAGGTCGCGGCGGCGATCGCGCGCACGGTCGAAACCTATGGCAGGCTCGACATGGCCTTCAACAACGCAGGCATCCAGGCGCCCGCGGTCGACCTCGCCGATCAGTCGGCGGACGATTTCGATCAGGTTGCGGCGATCAATCTGCGCGGCACCTGGGCGTGCATGAAGCACGAGCTGCGACAGATGCGGACGCAAGGGCACGGTGCGATCGTCAACAACGCGTCGGCCGGCGGTCTCGTCGCGCAGGCCGATCTGGCGGCATACAACGCCACCAAGTTCGGCATCGTCGGCCTGACCAAGAGCGCCGCGCTGCGCTATGCCGCTCGCGACGTGCGGATCAACTGCGTCTGCCCCAGTGCAATCGACACGCCGATGGTGGCGAACATGAAGACCACCCAGCCGGAAGCAATGGAAGAAATCTTCCGTCTCCAGGTGATCGGTCGCCTCGGCCGTGCCGAGGAAGTCGCCGCCGCCGTGCTCTGGCTGGCGAGCCCCGGTGCCAGCTTCGTTCACGGCGTCGCACTGCCGGTGGATGGCGGCTTCACGGCCAACTGACACGGACGGTCCATCCGGCGTCCCGAAACGGCGGGATGGACGTTCCGGTACGCGCGCCTGCTGCGATCTAGCTGCCGGGCGCGTCCAGCTTGCGCAGCGCGGCGACGCCCGAGAACGCCCTCGGCCAACCGGCATAGAATGCGAGATGCGCCATTGCTTCGCCGAGTTGGGCGCGGGTCAGCCCATTCTCGATCCCGTGCGTGAGATGAAAGCCAAGCTGGTCGGCATCGCCGTTCGCGGTCAATGCCACGATCGTCACGAAACTCCGGTCGCGCGGACGCAGGTCGGTCCGTCGCCAGAGATCCTGAAACAGCGGCCCGTTGGTCAGCTGCGCCAGCGATGGCGATATCGGCGTCACGGTACCGGTCACGGTTGCCGCCCGCGCCGCATCGCTATCCGGGACCGGCAGCAACGCAGTGAGCGCCGGCTGACGCGCGGTTGCCGCAATGCCGCGCTTGGCGAACACCCGATCGGCGACCTCGCACGCCGACACCGCGTTCGGCCAGCCCGTGTAGAAGGCCAGATGGGTAATCAGCCCGCCGATCTCGACCGGCGTCAGCCCGTTGTCGAGCCCCAGCTCCAGGTGGCTCGCCAGCTGTTCGGTCTTGCCGGTCGCGATCAGCGCGCTGATCGTCACAAGACTGCGATCGCGCGGCGATAGCGCGGGCCGTTTCCAGACGTCGCCGAACAACAGCCGGTCGGTATACTGAGCCAGCGCCGGCGCAACCCGCCGCATCGTTTCCGGCGCCTTCGGCTGTGCCGCACGCGCTGTCTGCGCAGTTGCGGGCGTCTGCGCCATCGTGGCAACCAGGGCGAGTACGGCGATCCACATGCGTTTATCCTTCTACGATTGTGGCGCGAGCGGGCCGTAGCCTGGCCGCTTGAACAGCAGATCTTCGTGGGCCACGATCTCCGGCTCGTAGACCGCGGCCATCCAGTCGTTCGCCGGAACTTCCCGGATCGCCACCGATACCTCATCCACCTCGCTATCGAGCGTGTCGGTAACGGCAGCGACGATCCGTGCCGTGAGCGCCTGTCGGGCGGCGAGGGGATGCCCCGCCACCACGCTTACCAGGACATGCGGCATGGCTCAGTTGTCCTTGAAGACGTCGCGCGCTGCCTGGATCGCGGTCATCGCGGTCGGCCAGCCCGCATAGAAGGCGGTGTGCGTGATCGCGGCAATGATCTCGTCCTGCGTCAGGCCGTTCTCGATCCCCTTCTTGAGATGGAAGCCAAGCTCGTTGTGCCGGTACAGCGCCGCCAGATTGACGATCGTGACGAGGCTGCGGTCGCGCGGCGACAGCGTGTCGTCCGCCCAGACGTCGCCAAACAGGACCTTGTCGGTAATTTCTGCGAGCTTCGGTGCGATATCGCCGAAGGTGTCACGTGCGTTGGTCGGTTCGTCTGCCATGTGGTCTTCTCCTCTTCACAGATATTGAAGTCAGCGAGCGGTCGAAACACGGCGCGCTGTCGATAGTCAGATAATGCCGCCGCATCCCCCTGATTACCGGCCCTCGCGTACATGCCCCGATGAAGCTGGCTCATTGAACGACGGGATCGTCAGCCGAGGGGCCGTAGTTCCCGGATCAGGTCGAGCAACAGCCGGAGCGGGACCGGCACCTGCCGCCGGCTGGAATAATAGAGATGGAAACCGGGGCCGGTCGTCGACCAATCCTCCAGCACGAGCCGCAGGCTGCCTTGGACGATGTGGGGGGCGAAGGCGGGTTCGATCCCGTACATCATGCCGGCGCCGTTGATCGCCATCGCCTGCATCGTCGGCGTTTCGTTCACCGTGACGCGGCTGGGCAGCGCGACTGCGAACTCTCCTTCGGGGCCTTCGAACTCCCACTGATAGATGCGGTCGTCCCCCAGCCGGACGCCGAGGCAGCGGTGATCGAGCAGGTCCTCCGGGCGCGCTGGTACGCCGAACCGATCGAGATAGCCGGGTGACGCGGCGACGACCCAGCGCAGGTCCGGCGACAGTCGCTGCACGATCATGTCCTCGGGTACCGTGCCGCCATAGCGGATCCCGGCATCGAACCCCTCGCCGACCACGTCGACCAGACGGTTGCTGGCAACGATGTCGACCGCGATATCGGGATAGCGATCGAGAAACACCGGCATCACGGGGCCGAGCAGCAGCGTGGCCGCATCCGCCACAACGTTCAGGCGGATGTGCCCGGCCGGCTTGTCCCGGAACCGGGCGAGGTTCTCGACAGCCTCGCCGATCGCGGCGAACGGGGCGTCGATCGCTGCGAGCAGCTCTTCACCAGCGGCGGTCAAGGTGACTGAGCGGTTCGTACGGTTAAACAACCGTACGCCTAGACGACCTTCCAGCGCTTTGAGCGAGTGGCTCAGAGCCGATGCGCTGACGCCCATATCAAGCCCGGCAAGTCGGAAGTTCCGGTGTCGGGCGATCGCCAGCACATACGCGAAGTCGGCAAGATCGGCTCTGCTGGCCATTGTGGTCCCAGCTTCTCCGTGACGTTCGATTTTGCTCAGCGTCGAGGCCCCTTGAACTGGGTATCAGTGACGGGCTCGAGCCAGTTTACGTTCTTGCCATCGAGCGTCTCGCTGATCGCCAGATGGCTCATTCCGGTCGTCGTCGTCGATCCATGCCAATGGCGGACTCCCGGCTTCACGTAAACTGTGTCGCCCCGACAGATGAGAGCGACGGGTCCGCCCCACTCCTGCGTCCACCCGCAACCACGCATGACGTGAAGCGTCTGCCCCGCAGGATGCGTATGCCAGTTGCTCCGCGCTCCAGGTGCGAAGGTTACTAACGCCGTTCCGGCCTGCCCAGGAGGCGTGGCGCTGGTCAATCTTCGTACGGTTACTCGACCAGTGAAGGTGGCAGCCGGACCTGGCTTAGCCACGATGGCATTATATTTAACAATCGTCTGAGCTTGCCCAACCGCCGGCACGGCCAGCAGCGTCATCGCCACGAGCGTCGATTGCAGCATACCATATTGATTAGGTCGCATACTGGTCCTCCGTGACCGCATCGAGCCAATCGACGTTCTTGCCGTCGACCGTCTCTGTGATCGCAATATGGCTCATTCCCGTCGTTGCGGTAGCGCCGTGCCAATGCCGTTCGCCCGCATCGAAGAACACGGTATCGCCCGGACCGACGTCTTCACGCGCTTCACCCTCGCGCTGAACCCAGCCTCTTCCGGCGGTGATGATGATCGTTTGGCCTGCTGGGTGAGTGTGCCATACCGTGCGGGCTCCCGGTGAAAAGGTCACGACCGCGGTGGACGCACGCCCGGGCGGGCTGGGCTGAGCCATGTTGTCGATGCGGACAGTACCCGAGAAATTGCTAGGTACATTCCCCTTCCTCGACGGTGCCGAACCATTTCGAGTGATTTTCATGATAATCTCCATGATGGAGGAATGAGGCACCGCTATAACGCTCCAGCAGACCAAGAGGTCATTGAGCTTAGCTCATTGCAACGTTGAATCGTTCGGACGACAGCATCGGCTTATCAGCTAACAATTAGCCCGTTATGTTTGGCGCCGGCTCCCCGTCGGCAGCTGCCCGTGCTTTCACAAATACTTTGGCGAAGCGGGCCGTCGGGAGGACTAAGCAACTAGAAACTCGCCTTGCTCAGTAGTGAAGCGCCATCGAGAAACCGCGTCGATTATTCGCGCGGTCATCGCAATCCGATATCGTTTGCGAAGACCCAACGATCACAGGCCAGCTCCAGAGCTGCCGGTCTTGACGAAAAACAAGAATGACAGATTTTTCACGTACGCGGTGGCACGAGGCCGCGCCCACGCGTTGTCGCCGTTCCTCAACGAATGGGATACCATGCCGAAAACATTGACTATTATTGGCATGGGCGCCTGCGGCGTCGCTGCATTCGCCGAAGCGGTTACTCGGCTATGCTATGATCCAGGCGACGGGTGGAACGTCCACCAGGAAACGGCCGATTAGCCCCCCTGCCCCATCAAATGAACGAACGTCTGTTTACCCCAATCGCCGCCCGAAAACAGCCGGTCCGCTTTCCACCAGTTTTGCCGTAAATGCGGACGGTCCGCATATACTGGGAACGCGCCGATTTCGCGGCGCAAGCCGTACGTTTCTACCCCTCGACGCATGCCAGAGAGCGGTGCGGTCTCCATTGGAAACCTTCTTTCGAATGCAGGTAGCGAACGTCTTTGCCGAATGACCTTAACCAACTCGCCGCTAATGCCCCTGCCGCCCCCGCGACGTTTATGATAAGAGGCGGCATGCTTAAGACTAGAATGAAGCGGGTCGCCGATCGCGGCGATCAAGCCGTGCGGCGGCTTGCCGAGGTCGAAGCCGCGATCGCGGTCCTTTCCAACGAGGATCTGCTCGATTTGGCCGACATCTTTAAAGCCGAGCCCCCCTCACCAATCGGGGATATGGCATTCGTTGAAATGGCGCGGCGGAATATCAGTCTTTAGAGACCGGTCGGGAACGAGTTAGCAGGATCATTGGACCATCAAGGAGCATCGGCTGCCCCAAGGATCTCCCGCAATTTTGCATGATCATCAACGGAGCGACGACATAGCGATGGTAGCGATTGGTACCCGGATCAATGAGATAGGCACTCTGGTCCGCGATGGCGGCGCCTTCTATCTGCGCCGCGATGTCGGTGGCCGCTACGAGCTGGAATTGCATCGAACGCCCGTAGATCTGGTAGAGAAGCGCGTCCGGCTCATCGGCACATTGGTTGGCCCAGATCTGGTGAACGCTGACGGCGTTGCGCCAGCTTAGTTGGCTGGACATTTGTCCCGTGCAGTCATCAGCCACTGGCCGCGATTCTGATTCAACCTGACTCATTGGTGTTGCGCACAAACCACGAGCGGGCATCATCCATGCCATGGAACAGCGGATCATTCATGCCTGCGGTCATGAGCAGGCTCATCATCTCACCGGCTATGACAGCCAGCAGGAACGTAAGGCCAAGTGGCTGAAGACGACTACCTGTCGTGACTGCTTCGTTGCGGAGAAGCGGGCTAAGGAGGTCGCTGCGGCAGCGTTAAGCAGCGCCGCTGTCTCACACCTTGTTCTTCCGCCGCTGACTGGGACGGATCGGCAAATCAGCTGGGCATCGACGATCAGGAACAAGCGGCTCGCAGCGCTAACCAACTCAAACAGCGACGCCGACTGTAACGCATGCCTTCGGGTCACTGACGCCAAATGGTGGATCGATTGCCGCGATGTAGGTGACGTTGATCTGATGGCAGCCGCGAACCGAGCGTCAAACATGCAATGCGTGCCGACGCTCATTCCATCGACTACAGATCCCACGATCGCCCTCTGAAGGCATAGGCCGACCTCGCGATCCACGCCGGTAAGCAAGACGCCTATGTGTGCAAGCAGGGTTTAGAACTCCAGAATGAGGTGTTCAATTTCGCTGTTACCGACCCTGTTTGAACGGGATTTGTGTTCAAATCACATGCTCACTGTAAGCGAGGTCTGAAGGCCGCCTTGCGGTTGGAGCGTTCGACGGGTTGATAGCGGCTCTTTGAACGGGGCCGTGATGTCGGACGAGACTATCGAACCAGCTGCAGATTTAGCGAGTAGTCATACGACCGGTCGTATGAGCGGTCGTATCGAGATTGTCGGACGGGTATCCGGACGGCGCCGCTGGACGGTCGATCAGAAGCTGGCGATCCTACGCGATGCGTTTGGGCCGGATGGGTCGGTCCGGGCGGCGGTCGAGCGTCACGAGGTCGGCAGCGGCGCGACCTACACCTGGCGGCGTCAAACTATGTCGGGTGCACTGAGCGGCGTGCCGGTCCGGCCGCAGACCGCATTTGCCGAAGTCCGGATCAGCGAGCCGCCCGTGATGCTGCCGACGCGGCGGGTCGAGGCGCCAGCGGACGCCCGGACCACGGGGCAGATCGGCATCGAGCTGCCTTCGGGTGTGCGACTGACCGTCGACGGCACGGTCAACGCCGAGGCGCTATCGCGAAGCCTGTCAAACGCATTCGGGCTATCCCCGCACAGACTTTTGGATCCGGCCACTTCTCGCCAGCGGTCGGGCCCGATCAGATCAATAGAATGATCGCGAGGCTCCTGAACCTCTTCGAGAGCTGAGCGTCTAAACCTTCGTCGATGAGGCGGCCCCTTCGCCTTCTCCAATACCATGCAGAGTTCGAACGTGGGTGGAAGTCGGCAACTTTCAGAGCGCTATGGCGTAGGTGACGAATACCTGGGCTCTGGTCTCTATTGGCGTCGGCTTCAGATCTAGTACCACCGGTGACACTCGTGTTGCCGACGGAGCCGCGGAGGCGTTCGCGCCAAGCGACGCTCTTGTCACCGTCATGTCGTAGCTTCCCTGATCACGCACCGTGACGATCGGACCCAGTTGGAGACCAGCACCACTGGCCAACGCTGCCGCTCGCCGCGCAGCGACGGCGATTGCGGCCGTATTGGCCCTGGCTTGCGCCACTTCAGGGTTGGACAACTCGTATCCCTGCAGCCGCGCGTCACTGGCGCCCAGCCGGGAGGCCAACCCGGCGGCGGTGGCCGCTTTCTCGACCGCTCGCGTACGGACACGCGTCTGCATCGTCGCAATGAAGCCCGTCACGGCGCAAACGCCCGTGCTGAGACGTGGCTGGCTGCCATACCCCTGCGCGTCTGTGCACGTACCACTCCGTGCCTCGATGAGTGTGACGCTGCTAGCGGCAAGCTCGTTATTCGGCCCCAAGAACGCTTTGAGTCCCTCGGCTACCGCCTTTTGCTTCGCCGCGATGGCATTCGTGGCCGCGTCCGAGGTAGCTCCCTCACCTCGAAGATATATGTCGATCAAGGCGATGTCCGGCACCGTCTGGACGGTAGCCGTACCGGTTACTTGCAGTGTGCGCTCGGGAGCGATTTGGGCAAGCGCCACATTAGGGCTCAGCATCGTGACAACTGTAAGCAGATACTTCACGGTTCTATCCTTTTCATTACCCCACGCATCCTCCAAACGGCTAGCTGCGGCAAGAGAGGTGATCGTCGTAGGAGCTCCGGATCTTCAACCATCAGGTAAGCCTTCATCGGTCGAAGCTACCGGATTTGATGCAGCAGCCAGCGATATCAGATCGACCAACGTCCCGATTACAGATCGATCAAGGGTTACATATGACTGAGCGCGCTCACGTTGATTTCTATGATACCGTGCTGAAGCCCGATCCTTCCCGAACCGTGGTCCGTCCGTTCGAGCCGGGCTATCCTCGCGGGTTCGATCAAGGTCGCACTCGGACCGAAGAGACCGTCGCACTCGTCGTAGGACTTAATGAGGACGAACTTGCACGGCAATTGGAGGGCGTGACGGCCTCGCTCGACGAGAATCATCGTGACGTCGATGCGACCTTGAGGCGCCGTTTCAACGAGCTGGCGGACTGCATTCCGTCGGCAGCCAGCCTGTCGAAAGATCAGCGCCGACTGATCGGCGCGTATTTCAGCCAAGAGTACGCCTATGAGGCGGCCGCACTCTTCAACCCCAGCGCCGTGCCGCATCCGAACCAAGTGGATGTCGCGGACGGAGCCATGCGCTTCGTCCTGGCATTGCGCGGGGTCGGCGAAGGCCATGTCTCATCGGTTACCTTCCGTACTGGCGTGTGGGCGCCCGGTGGAAATCTTACGATCGACGATCCCGGGGCGACGTCGGTGCCGCCGGTCATCGTGCCGCGAGACGACTCGCCGGGAGCGGTCCATCTCGACTGCGGTGGGTCGCGGGGCATATCGGAGACCGTATTGTTTCCGATACTGCCCAGCCAACGTCAGGGCATCGAGGACATGCGTCTGGTGCGCTTCACTGATGATGATGGGACCGTCAGCTATTACGGCACGTACACCGCGTTCAGCGGCGCGGAAGCACGATCCGAACTTCTGACGACGACCGACTTCAAGGCGTTCGAGATGGAGGCATTCACGGGAGACGTTGCGTGCGCGAAGGGAATGGCCCTGTTTCCTAGGCGCATCGACGGACGCTTTGTGACGCTTGGCCGGCAGGACAACAGAAGCATCTGGTTGAACGTGTCGGACGACCTCCTGCATTGGGACGGCGGGACAAAGCTCGTCGAACCACGCTACCCGTGGGAGTTCGTACAAATGGGCAACTGCGGCTCTCCGATCGAGCTCGACGAGGGTTGGCTCGTCATGACGCACGGCGTCGGTACCGTACGCAACTACTGCATTGGCGCTTGCCTTCTCGACAAGAACGATCCTTCGAAGCTTCTCGCGCGGACGCCGCGCCCCGTTCTGGCGCCGAGCCCGCACGAACGCGACGGATACGTGCCGAACGTCGTATACAGCTGCGGCGCGCTCGTCAGTGGACGCACAATGCTGCTTCCCTACGCCGTAGCCGACAGCTTTTCCGCCTTCGGATCGCTGTCGATCGACAATCTGCTGACATGCATGGAGTGACGCTTTCCTGCTCGCCGACTCGCACACGCGATCAGCGATTCTCCTTGGGCCGCGTTCAAGCTCTTAGTGCGCGGCCTCCCTCGGCGATGTGGAGCACCCTCTGGGTCGCTTCGCCTGTCAGGCATGAGTGACGACGGGCTCGACGGCGGGTTGTGCGGACCGCACCGAGCGTTTTGGTGACAGCGGCGGAGAAACCTTCAGAAGCTCTTTCCCGCCGCGATCGTAAGCAGATGGCCGATCAGCGGCATCGCCGCTCTGATCCCGGTTGGGATCAACGTGAGTACGGTTATATCCGGGGCTTGCGGATGGAGCTTGTATGAACGTAGCCGGGGCAGGCACGACTGTCGCAAGCACCGGCAGCCGATCGACCGAGGACTTTCGCAAAATCATTCGTGGGCCCCAAAATTGGTTGCTCCGTAGCCGACGTCAGTTCCCAGCCCGAGACGACGAACGCAATAAGGGCGACGGCTGCAGCGACAGGTGGCCGGCGCGACGAGGGCTGCTCAACCTTTCGATCCATTCGCGTACCCCTGACCGCGGCTGCGCGTACGAGCGAGAAATGGGCTTCTGATATGAGCATTGGTCATCGTTTCATGTTGTCGCGCCAAGCGGTTAACGCCCGTCCGCGGAGGGAGATTTCGACCGGAATACTGAGTTGCCGGGGTACCACGCGCGGCATCGACGTCTGCCGGAACCCAACGACGCGTCTTGCTGGAAGTACGCGCTTCGTGTTCTTTCTGGGCGCCCGTACCTCGATCTAGGTGACGGATGGCATATCTCGTGCGGGCCCGAGATGAGTGATGACCGCAAGTCGAATGCTCGGGTCGCATTCTAAGATGTCTTCCGGGTCAATAATGGCATCCGACGTACAGCGCGCCCGAAACTACGATGCTTTGAGTTTTTTCTCACTGGCTAAGTTCGGAACGAAGAGCAACTCGACTGCGAGTGACAGGATGGCAATCAGTTTCAACCTTGGTAGCGGGCGTTGCATCTGTGCATTCCTTCCGGGGTCTGGCTTCATGACAGACGGAGCCAGCTCTGCACGGACTGTGCCATTTGCCTCGCGCCGTGATGGATCGACGAAGCCGGGGCAGAGAAGAGCTTTCTGGGCCCAAGCCTTGATCTCGGCACGGCTCCCGTGTCCGCTCGCGGACACTCTAGTGTCCACGAGCGGACACCAGCGCGTTGTCTGTCAGCTACGCCGATAAGCGGCGTTACGGGAATGGCGCAGCGTGAGACGGCATGACGACCACCGTGAACCGCTGTTCTGGTCTACCCACCTCCATGCCGACGCCATCACTGCTGCCGGGCCTCATTCAGCAGCAGACGCCTATGCGGGAACGCGTGACGACGCACTCTGCTGGGAGATCTTTTTAACTTTGGCACGCGACTTGCTCAGGCCTTTTCGTCGTCACTGCTTCGATCCAGCAAGACATTCTAAGTGCCGACCTCGGTCATTATCGCCTTCCGGAATGCGCATTTTCTAACAGCGGTGCGCGCATCCTGAAAGCCGAACGAAGTTCTCTCACGTACTTCTTCGCCATCAGAAAAAGGGTCGGTGACCAAGCGGATCGAGAACGGATCAACTCATGATCCGGCCTGCCAGCTGGGGACGGCTCCCCGTGCAACGAAGGAAAGACCATGGACGTCACGCGAAGAACCCTCATTGCAACCGGCGCCATCGGAACGGCTGCGTTGTCGAATGGACCCATCTTCGCTGCGGGTGCGATCGCTGATGTCGTCATCGTCGGTGGCGGCTCAGCCGGCGCAGTTCTGGCTACCCGGCTGAGTGCCGACCCCCGCCGTCGCGTTGTGCTGTTGGAGGCCGGACCGAGCTTCGCGCCAGACCGCTACCCCAACGCCCTCACCAATCCCGGCATAGTCGGAACGCCCGATTTCGACTGGGGCTACAGCAGTGACGACAAGGCTCGGCTGGGCCATGACATTCCGCTGCCCCGCGGAAGGGTGCTCGGCGGCAGTTCGGCGGTCAACGGAACCGTAGCGATGCGCGCCAGGCCATCGGACTTCGCGCGCTGGACCGCGCGCGGCATCGCGGGCTGGTCCTGGGACGATGTTTTGCCCGCCTTCCAGGCGATGGAGAACACGCCGACGGGTGACAGCGGCTGGCATGGACGCACCGGTCCCTTTCCGATCCGCCAGCGTTCGCTTGAAGAACTCACACCGTCGTCACGCGCCTTCGTGGCTGCTGCGCGGGCGACCGGGCTGTCGACCGTCAACGACTTCAACAGCGATAGCGTCGATGGCGCGGGTCCGTATTCGCTGAACGTCGTCGATGGCGTCCGGATGAACACCGGCATGGCCTACCTGACAGCGGAGGTCCGCGCCCGACCGAATCTGACCATTCGCGGCGATGCCGAAGTCGATCGCATTATCTTCTCCGGCAAACGCGCCACCGGCGTGCGCCTTGTATCCGGAGAGATCGTCGACGGCGGCGACGTCATACTGTCTGGCGGAACCTTCGGGAGTCCCGCGATCCTGATGCGTTCCGGGATCGGGCCCGCCGCCCAGCTTCGCGCGCTCGGCATCCCGGTGATCGCCGACCTTCCGGTCGGACGGCGGCTCCAGGATCATCCGTTCTTCTACAACGTCTACGCGCTGAAGATTGCGGACAAGGGCATGTTGCCCGCCGCAGGGGCGCTGGCATGGACCAGCTCATCCGGTGCCGTTCGAGGCGATCTGGATCTCCAGGTATCCGCAACTCATTTCATCGATCCGAAGGCGAGTCCGACTGGTGGTGCGATCGTGCTTGCGGCAGCGGTGACCCTGCCGAAATCGATTGGATCGTTCGAACTCGCTTCGCGGGATCCGAAGGTGCCGCCGCATATCCGCTACAATTTCTTCAGCGACCCCAGCGATCTCGATCGGATGATCGAAGCGGTTCATCTGTCGCGAGAGATCGGGCGAACGGCACCCTTTGCCGGGATGGTAGATCACGAAATGGCACCAGGGGCGGCCGTGAACAGCGATGTCGCGCTGCGGCAGAACATTGTCGCCAACATAGCCGCCTACCAGCATCCGACGTCGACCGTTCCGATGGGGGCAGACGGCGATCCGACTGCGGTCGTGGACGCCTGGGGTTCGGCACGAGACGTGCTCGGGTTGCGCGTCGTTGACGCTTCGATCCTCCCTGACATCCCCTCGGTGCCGACCAACGTCACCACCATCATGGTTGCCGAGCGGATCGCGCAACGGATCAACTCCTGATCCGATCTGCCGTCCGGTACTCCCCCCACTTTTTTTATCACAAGCAAACAAAGGAATCGCAATGACACAGGCAACCACCAAGAACTGGCTGATCACTGGCGTTTCATCCGGCCTAGGCCGAACTCTGGCCGAGGCGGCGCTGGCGCAAGGCGACAACGTCGTGGGCACCGTCCGCAAGACCATCGACGTCCGCGCGTTCGAAGCGCTTGCTCCCGGACGTGCCATGGCCATCGTGCTCGACGTCACTCACGCCGATACTGTGGATGCAGGCGTCGAGAAGGCGGTATCCATGGTGGGCCGCATCGACGTGCTGGTGAACAATGCCGGGTTCGGCCTTCTGGGTGCGGTCGAGGAGACCAGCGATGCCGAAGCCCGCAACGTGTTCGACGCCAATCTGTTCGGCCAGCTGAACGTACTGCGTGCCGTCCTGCCAGTCATGCGTGCTCAGGGGTCGGGGCACATCGTCGCCGCCTCCGCCGTCGGCGGCTTCACAGGCTTCGCCGGTCTCGGCGTCTACTCCGCCGCCAAGGCGGCCGTCGATATCATGAACGAAGCGCTGGCTCAGGAGGTTGCCCCGTTCGGCATCAAAGTGACCATCCTCACGCTCGGCATCTTCCGCACCAACTTCGCATCGTCCTCACTGAAGCAGACCGCGTCACTGATGGATGCGTACGAGAATACGGCTGTCGGCAAGTTCCGCGGCTTCATGGGGCAGCTCGCCGGCAAACAGCCCAACGATCCGGTGCGTGGTGCCGAAGCGATCCTCAAGCTCGTGGCGTCCGACACGCCGCCGTTGCATCTCGCGTTGGGCCAGGACGCCGTGGGTGTGATGGAGCGCAAGATCGCCGGTCTCCAAGCCGACCTCGCCGCCTGGCGCGACGTGAGCACCTCGGTCGTTTTCCCGCAGTAACCATGCCCGGCGACCGACCGGATCGGTCGCCCCTTTTTTCGGAGAGACGCAATGACTTCCATGAAGAACAAGGTTGCGCTGATCACCGGCGCTTCGCGCGGTATCGGTCGCGCGATCGGCGAAGCCCTGGGCCGCGAAGGCGCGACCGTGGCGATAAACTACCGCAGCCGCCCGGAGGAGGCTGCCGAAGCCGTACGCGCGGTCGAACAGGCCGGCGGTACCGCACGCGCGTTTCAAGGCGATGTGGCCGAACTGGCGGACATCGAGCGGTTGTTCGACGAGGTTACGTCAGCGTTCGGGGGGATGGACGTCGTCATCGCCAATGCCGGCTTGCCGTTCATCGGCGTACCCGTCGCAGATGTCAGCGAAGCCGATTTCGACCGTATCTTCGGGCTGAACGCGAAGGGCTCGTTCTTCGTGATGCAGCAAGCGGCACGGCGCATCCGCGACCACGGTCGGATCATAGACATTTCCACATCGACGACCATGTTCGCCGGCGCCGGCATGGGGCTCCACTCGGCGTCCAAGGCCGGGTCGAAACTGATCGTCGAAGTGTTGGCGCTCGAACTGGGGCATCGCGGCGTCACTGTGAATTCGGTGATGCCGGGCGCGACCAACACCGAGTTCTTGAAGGATGCCCCGCAGAGCGAACGCCAGCGCATCGCAGCCGGCTCTCCACTGGGCCGGATAGGCGAAGCCGATGAGGTCGCCGACGTGGTCGCGTTCCTGGCGTCCGACCAGGCGCGTTGGGTCACGGGGCAGCATATCCTTGCAAACGGCGGTGCTCGGGTGTGACGCAGTCCCATGGGGAAGTCCGCTTCGCAGCGGAGATCGCAGCGGATGCGAACCGCATCTGGTCGAAGATTCGGGACTTTGGACGCGTCGCGGACTGGAATCCCATCGCCAGCAGCAGTCACCTAGTCGTCGGTTCCGACATAAAGCCGGGAATAGAGCGCGAATTGCTTACCACCGATGGTTCGTCGGTTCTGGAACGGCTGACCGGACTGGACGATCGGGCCCGCCGCCTGGACTATGAAATGCTTAGCTTTCCGATACCCGTGACGGAACAGCGCAACGAAATTAGGGTGGATCCGGCAGAGGCGGGGTGGTCGCTCGTTACATTCGTATCCCGGTACGTTCCCGCTGAGGGAGTGGCCGGCGAGGATATCGCTGACATCAACCGGAATGCGTTCGTCGCAGCGGCTGCTGGCCTCGGCCGGTTGCTGGAGGCAGAGGTTCGTCTTTCAGCCGGTTCGAAGGAACGAAATCCATCCCTGCCGATATCCAGCAGATCCTGATCTGCGGAGCTGCTTCCCGATCACCGTAAACGTCGGCGTGAGTGCCATCGCAGTGGTGGTTCAGACCCGACGGTCCGTTTCGGCGAGATAACCGAAATGCGCTCGATACCAAGACATCAAGTCACAATGGTAACTTCGACCAAGCCTGCGTTGGCCAGTGGAGGCGACGGTTCTCACAACGCCCCATCGGACCAAGTCCGACCTCTTTTAAACGAAAGACGAATATGAAAATCCTCCACATCGATTCCAGCATTCTGGGCGACCATTCCGTCAGCCGAATGCTGTCAGGCGAGACGGTCGCACGACTCCAAGCGGAGGGTGATGACGTGACGGTTACGTACCGCGATTTGTCAGCTGACCCGATCATGCATCTGTCTGGGGCCTATCTCAGCGCTCAGCACGTCGAGGACGCCCAGCACGACGAAGCGATGCGCGACGATCTTGCTACCGGAGCTGCGGTACTCGAGGAATTCCTCGCCGCCGACACGATCGTGATCGGCGTTGCTTTCTACAATTTCACGGTGCCGTCGCAGCTGAAGTCATGGATCGACCGTATTTTGATTGCCCACCGAACATTCCGTTACACGACTGAGGGGAAGGTCGAAGGTCTTGCTGGCGGCAAGCGCGTTGTCCTGACGGTTGCGCGCGGTGGTTTCTACGGCGTTGAAAGCCCGTCGGCCAGCAACGAGCACGGGGAGTCCTACATGCGCGCCGCACTCGGCTTCATTGGTATTCACGATCCGGAAGTCATCATCGCCGAGGGCGTGGCGACCGGTGCTGCTGCCCGCGCTGCCGCGATCCAAGACGCCAAGGAAAAGATCAGCATGTTGAGGGCGTGAGTCCTAGGCAAAGATTATACTCGGAAGCGACTGCCGATCACGAAGATCGCCGGACCGATGAGATGGGTGGAAATCCCTGTGTGGGAAGACGGCTACACAGGCATCTATTTGCAGCGGTGCGAATCCCGGCTCGAATTCGCCGCACCTCGTACTGGTCGGACATGGCCAATGACGCAGGTTAGACCGGCATATCCGAAGCCACCCTGTTCGGACCCCGCGATGGCGCGCGCCATAACACATCAATCTGAGGACTGCTCATGTCACGCTACTCCGTTTTTGCTCGCCTAGCGGCCGTAGCGCCGTTGCTCGTGGGGGCGGTATCGCAAGCGCACGACACGATCAGTGAGACGCTCATGGCCAATCGATCAGCGACGACGCCGCAGGGCTGCATCTGGAAAGGCACGCTGGAGCAGGACCTCGTCTCGGTCGGCCCTGATGCACCGACGAGCATCCGTTCCGTGGTCGATCAGAGGACGGGTCGGCATGCCGTCTGGCAATCGACCGAACCGATGCGAAGCGGTGAAGGATTCGATGGCCAAGTTGCCTGGCAACAAGATGTTTCCGGCACCGTGCGCCTTCAAGGCGGGGGGGAAATGCCCGCGCTGGCGGTTAGCCAAGCGTATCGCGACGCAAACAGGTGGTGGCCCGACGATAGGTACGGTGCAACGATCTCTGATGCCGGATCAGCCGTCGACGCAGGCCAGCGCTACGCACGCCTGACCGTTACCCCGTTGCACGGACAAACCTTCACGGCTTGGTTCGACGTCGGCACGCATCTGCTAGCGCGGATCACCGAGAAGATCGGAGCTGCCACGACGACGACCGTATTCCGCGATTATCGCACGGTAGGGGGCTGCCGGTACGCAGGTACGATCGTGACAGACGGCGGCGATGGCGAACAGTATAGGCAGACCTTCTCCGTGATCCGGACGAGGTCGACCCGAACTCTGCCGAGAGGTTACTTCTCGCCCCCGGTGGCCAACCCGAAGGATTTCGACTTCGGTCCGTCCGGGAGCACCAGCGTGCCTTTCCGGCTTGAAGGCAACCACGTTCTGTTCGACGCGAGCATTAACGGCAAAGGTCCGTTCACAATGATCCTCAACACCGGCGGACAGACTCTCCTGACGGTACCCACCGCAAAGACGCTGGCACTTGAGGCCACTGGCAAAATGGCCATCGGCGGCGTGGGGGATGGAGTTGAACGCACGGGATACGCGCATGGTCTCGACATAAAGATCGGCGGCTTCACGCTTCACGGCCAGACCGCCATGGTCGCAGACCTTCCGAATGCGCCTCCCCCTGCCCGCGCCATGCAAGGCATGTTGGGTTACGAATTGCTGCGTCGCGTGATCGTCAAAATCGATTACCAGACGAACACCCTGACGCTATCGGTTTCGAAAACGTTCGACCGCAAGCGCGCGGGCACGGCCGTTCCGTTCAAATATTCGGACCACATGCCCGAGGTTGCGGGATCATTCGAAGGTATAAGGGGTCGGTTCCGGGTCGACACCGGATCGGGATCGGAACTCGTCATCAGTTCCCCGGCCGTGACACAATACGGACTACGGGAGCGTCATCCCGTCGGTGTGCGAAGAACTTCCGGAGGAGGTATCGGCGGTACCACTACCGGCTATATGACGCGATCCGATGATCTCAAACTCGGCACGATCGAGTTCGATCATTTCGTGACCAACCTTTCGTCTCAGAAGGCGGGCGCCTTTGCGGACCCGAGCTACATCGGCAACGTCGGAGGCGGCCTCCTGAAGCGATATGTCGTGACCTTCGATTATCCAAGACAGACGATCTACTTCAGGCAACGCTCGAACGTTATCGACGATACCGGAACCTATGACCGTTCGGGCATCTCGTTCCAACCCATCTTGGGCGGACTTCTGATCGGCGAAGTCGTCCCAGGCGGGCCTGCCGAGTTAGCAGGTCTGCAAGCTGGGGACGTGCTGTCTGCCGTGGACGGGACGAAGAAGGCAGCTACCGACATGTTGGAATTGCGGTATAGGTTGCGGAACGCGCCGGTTGGGACCGCTGTCACGTTCGATGTGATACGCTCCGGCGTCAAACTCTCAAAGACGGTCATTCTGAAGGATCTGATCTGATCGAGGGCCTGCTGCATCAAGCCTGCTTCCATGGCATCACACGGTCATTGGTGCGCTTTGCCCGGCTGTGAAGGGTTGCAGGATTGCTGCAGCAAGCTGACCTCCGCGGCAGCGTCGCGACCGGATCGCCGCCACCCCGCTGCGCACGGCCGGTCAACACCGCGTGCGTGCTCACGGACGTTGAGCAGTCTTGGCGCTCTGTAGTCTAGTCAGCAATCCGGTCTCTCCGATACTCGGCGAGATTGAGCGTCTTTGCCGGACGTCTCGCGAGAAGTGTTTTAAGGCGATGCGGGCGTGCATCGCGCTATCTGCTCGATCGTTCCCTTCGGAGGAATGCGACGAGTACGTTGCAACCTCGTCCGAACCTGGACGTAGTTTGTTCAGAATCCGGAAGCGCTAGGTCTACGTCCAGCGGGAATGACATGGGCTAGTCCCAGTCAGGCGCTAGGCCGTGAGGCGAGATGATCCTGCCGCCCGGAGTCGCCAACTCGCCGATCGTCAGCATCTCGCTGTCCGACAGGGCAAAGTCGAAGATGGCGAAGTTCTCATCCACCCGCGTCAACTTGACGGTCTTCGACAGGGTGATGACGTCCTTCTGCTGGACCAACCAGCGCAGCGCCACCTGCGCAGCAGATTTGCGGTGCCTTGCCCCGATCTCGCGAAGGACGGGATCGGTCGCCGACCGTCCGTCCGCCATTGCGTAGTAGGCGGTGAGCGACATGCCCAGCCCGCGCGCAGCGGCGAGAAGGCGATCCTGGGACAGGAAGGGGTGGTATTCGACCTGATTCGTTACCAGCGGCGCTGCGCTGAGCGTCGCGGCTTCGTGCATCTGCGCAATCGAGTAGTTCGAGATGCCTATGTGGCGGGTCATCCCCTTGTCGAACACGCTGTTCAGTTCGGATATCTGTACCTCGCGAGACACGTCGCTTCCGTTCGGCCAGTGCAGCAGGAGCAGGTCGACATGGTCCGTCTGCAACTTTCGCAGGCTCTCCTCGACGGAGCGGGCGAACGAACGAAGCGAAAAGTTGGCCACCCACACTTTGGTGGTCAGGAAGATCTCGTTCCGCGGAACTCCCGAGGACCGAATGGCTGCACCGACTGCGCCCTCGTTGTCATAGATCTGCGCCGTATCGACGTGGCGGAAACCGGTTCTCAGCGCGGCGGGGAGAACGGCTGCAACGGTGGGCTCGCTCATGCGAAAGGTGCCGAAGCCGAGGGAAGGAATCTGAGCGCCGTTTGCACTGACGATGGTCATGGTGTGTCTTTCCTAAGGGGAATCATCGAGGTTGCCGCAAAGATCCCCCGTCCGAGCCTGTCGGTCGTCAGCTTCGCTGTCCGCCGCGTCGGGCTCTGCTTCCGGGGCGGGCGCTCGCCCCGGAGAGACCATTGCCAGGCGCCGCTTACGCCGTCAGCTGACCGAGTCTTGGCAGGAGCTCCAACGCCTTTCCGCGATCGACCATCGAACGCTCAGCGGTCGTGAACCCGCCGAAGGCGTCCAACTTCTCCGTAAACCGCGATGCGACGTGCGCCGGCGCGTAGGGGAAGTCACTACCGAAGAGAATGCGGTCTCCCGCAAATGCCTTCAGCGTCGGAAACACCGCCTCGCCCGACGATAGTGCCGTGTCGAAGTAGAAGGATTGCAGCCCCTTCAGCAGCGCCGCTGGATCGTCGAGTTCGGGGCGAAAGACCTGCGCCAACTCGGCGAAGCGATGAGAGGCGTAGGGCAGGAAACCACCGGCATGGGCCAGGATGATGGAAACGTTGGGATATCGGTCGACCACGCCATTGAGCACCAGTTGCACCGCAGCCCGAGTGGTATCGAAGGGATAGTCGACCAGCGGCCCGGCTACGCCGTGGATCGTCTGCAACGGTGGCTGGCCAGGATGGATGAAGACCAGGGTCCCGCGCCGGTCGAGTTCGGCCCACAGGGGTTCGAACGCTGGATCGCCGAGATACTGGCCGCCCACGTTAGCGAGCAGGATCACGCCATCTGCGTGAAGGGTATCGAGCGCATAGTCGAGTTCGAGCAACGCCCCCTCGACATCGGGCAGGGGTAGCGTCGCGAAGTTGCCGAACCGGGCGGGGCGTGCCGACACGACATCGGCCGTGTATTCGTTGACGCGGCGCGCCATCTCGCGCCGCTCGGTCGTCGGCCATTGCACGACGCCTGGGGCCGTGAGCGACAGGATTCCCGTCGCGATCTGCTGCGAGTCCATGAACGCGATGGCCTTTTCCGGCGACCAGTCCGGCGCGACGGTGCCGGATGGATCGCCGCCATGCGCGGGTAGAGCCTCGGCCCAGAAGGGAGGAACGATATGCTGGTGGACATCAATACGCGATGCATATGTCATCATTGGATTCCTTGGGTTTGGGCCGGATAGCGCTTCAACGCTACCCGGCCTTGTGATCAGAACGGGTAGGCAGGGACGGCCGTTCGCGTCGTGACCCACTGCCATTCGGTAAACTGGTCGGCGTTGGTCAGCGTCGAGTGAGCAAAGCCGTTGCCGGACGAACCGACGCCGCCGATCGGTCCGTAGACTTCGTGAAGCACCGTCTGATCGTTGATGTGCACGACGCCGGAATGCAGGGCGTCCGCAATGCGCTGAGCACGAGCCAGATCGGGCGATACGACGGCTGCGACGAGGCCGTATTCCGAGACGTTGGCGAGCGCGATCGCCTGTTCGTCCGAGGAGAAGGTGGTGATCGGCGCGACCGGGCCGAAGATCTCCTCGTCGAACGCCGCCATACCGGGCGTGACGCCAGTGATGACGGTAGGCTCGAAGAACAGCCCGTTCCGAGCGCCGCCTGCGACCAGCTTGCCGCCCTTGGCCAGCGTCTCGCGCACGATGCGATCGACGTTCGTCGCCTGTCGCTCGTTGACAATCGGACCGATCTGGACGGCGGGATCAACCGGGTCGCCGACGACCAGAGCCCTGGCGTGGCGGACAAGCGCTTCCGCGTAGCGATCGGCTACGCTCTCGTGGACGATGTGCCGCCCAGCCGTGAGACATATCTGTCCCTGATGGAAGAAGGCGCCCCAGGCTCCCGCGCTGGCGGCTGCTTCGATGTCGGCATCCTCCAGCACGATGAAGGGATTGTTGCCTCCAAGCTCGAGCGATACGCGCTTGAGCATGCCGCCGGCGACCGAACCGATCTGGCGCCCGACCTTCGTCGATCCGGTGAAGCTGATCATGTTGATCAGCGGTTCGGCAACGATCGCCGCACCGGTCTCCGCAGCGCCCGGCAGCACATGGAAGACGCCCTTGGGAAGGCCAGCCAGCTCGAGGAGATGCGCGAAGATGAAGCCGCCTACGAACGGAGTCTGAATGTCCGGTTTGAGGATCACGGTGTTGCCGACCGCGAGCGCCGGGCCGATCGCACGGGCTGCGAGGATGAAGGGCGAGTTCCAGGGCGTGATGATTCCGACCACGCCAACCGGGATGCGGCGTGCGACGCTCGTGCGGCCGGGTTCCGCGGTGGCGTTGAGAACGCCGTAGGGCTGACTGCCGAGCGAGGCCGCTTCGAGGATCTCGCGTGCGACGACCCCGACTTCCCACTGTGCCTTAAGCCGGATCGAGCCGGTTTCACGAACCAACTGCTCTTCGATCCAGTCGCCATGCACGAGAATGAGGCGCGACAACTCGCGAAGCACGTTGCCGCGCGCCGGTCCGGTCCATGCGCTCCAGGCCTGCTGCGCATCGTGCGCCGCGCTTGCAGCGATCCTGACATCCTCGGCCGACCCGACACCGCTGCTACCAAGCACCGCGCCGGTGGCCTTTTCGATGACTGGCTCGGTTCCGCCCTTGCTCGTCGTCCAACCGGAACTGAAGATCTTTCCGGCCCAAGCGTCTAGCGACGGGGCGTCCGTTGGGTTGGTCATGGTAACTCCTGTAGGTTCGGCTCGGTCGAGCCTCGAGGCAACGGCACGCGGTACGAATGCCGGTTCGATGGTTTGATAGGTAGGCTAGTGCTGGTCGGGCGATTAGCCGGTAGGATCAGGACTGTTCGTCCAAGGGTTCGGACGATGGTTGAAGCGGCATCTTCGTCTTGGTCATTCGTCCCGAGGACTTGGCGCCATGGCGAACGCCCTGCCGTCCAACCGGCCGGTGGCGCGAAGCAGCAAGGCTTGCGCGATGAGCAGGTCGCTTCGGTTGCGCGCGAGCGCGAGCTCCGCGCCGCGCAGACTCTCGTCCGCCACCAGAATGTCGAGGGTGGATCGGAGCGCGAAGGCATATTCCGCTCGGACCCCTTTCAGCGCGGTCTCGGCGGCGGCCACACTTTCGGCGTTCGCCGCTGCTTGCGCCTGTCGGCTGATGGACAGCGCCCATGCGGCGTCGGTCGCGCGCGTCGCTTCCCGACCCGCGGCTTCGGCATCGAACTGCGCGGCTCGGAAATCAGCGCGAGACTGACGGACTTGGGCACCGACCAGTCCACCGGTTAGGATCGGCACATGTATTGTCAGCCCGCCGGTCGCTGCGCGGTTGTAGCTGCCGCCGCTTCCAAGCCGGGCCGCATATCCGTAGTTCCCGCCCAACGAGACGCTCGGCGCGCCATTGGACCGTGCCACGTCGATACGGGCTGCGGCACCCCGTGCGGCGATCCGGGCCTGCTGGTAGAGCGGATTGCCGATCAGCGTACGGGCGTGCGCCTGATCGAGCGTCGTGGGCAGGCCTTCCAACGTCTCGACCGGATCGGCGAGCACGCCTGGGGCGTGCCCGACGGTCGCTAGGTAGGTTGCGCTGTCGATCGCAAGATTTGCCATCGCGTCGGCGCGCGTCGCTCGGGCGGAGGCGACCTGCGCCTCGAGCCGGGCAACGTCCGTGCGCGTCGAACTGCCGAGCGCGAAGCGCGCGTCTGCCTCTGCGACCTGGTTATCCAGCAGAGCGATGTCGGCCTCGACGATCTTGACCGCCTGCTGGTCGTACAGCAGGTCGGCGAACACGGTGACCACGCTTTCCAGCACGGCCGCCCGAGTGTCCCGCAGCGCTTGTTCGCCAGCTGAGACGTCGCCCTGCGCCGCGAGCACGGCGTTGCGGACGCGACCGCCGGTCCAGATTGGCAGGTCAGCGGATACCGCGGCCCCGCCCCCCTTGCCGTAATCGAACCGGTCATAGCCGGCCGAGACATCGGCTCCCAAAGCGAGCCGTCCGCCGGCTCGGGCCTGATCGACGGTCTGAGCGAGCCCGGCCTGCCGCGCCGCTGCAGCCGCCAACGTCGGATTGCTGGCGTAGGCAGCGCGGACCGCATCACCGAGGGTCTCCGCCGAGGCGGGCGTCGCGATCAGACAAGCTCCACCGAGCAGCAAGAGCGCCTTAATCATGGCGCAGCGCCCAGGCTGGTGCCGCCCGCGAGGCGCGTAGCGACTGCGTCAGCACAGTGAACACCGCGATCGTCACCGCCAACATGCTCGCCGCGCCGAAGTAGAGCGGCGACAGCGCGATCCGATCGTCGAATCCCGCCAGCCAGGTCCGCATCGCGAAGAACGCCAGCGGCCAAGCGAACAGGTTGGCGATCAGCACGGGGCGGAGGAACTGGCCGACCAGCAGCCGCACGATATCGGTCGAGGAGGCGCCCAGGGTTTTCCGGATGCCGATCTCCTTGACCCGTCGTGCGGTGTTGAACGACGCCAGTCCCCACAGTCCGATGCAGCCGATCGCCACTGCCAGCACGGCACCGATCGTGAATAGCCGGGCGGCGCGGTCGTCCCTTGCATAGAACCGATCAAGCGACTGTACCGCTGTCCTGGCTCTGAACGGCACCTGCGGGGCCGTCTCACGCCAGATGCGCCGTACGACGTCGGTCGTTACCTGCGGATCGCCCGTAAAGCGCAACATCGCGAAACCCATGACCGGGTCGCGAAGCTGGAATTCGTACAGCGTCGGCGGAACGGCGCTGCGAGCGGACCCGAAGCGCATGTCCTTGACTACGCCTATCACGGTCTTCGGGTTGTCGCCGCCAAAGGTCTTGCCGATCGCCGCTTGGGGGGATGCGTATCGCAGCGCGGCTACCGCGCTGCGATTAAGCACGACATTGACTGGCGTCGAGCCAGGCGGCATTTCGCCTGTTGCCGAGGTCGCCTTGGCATCGCCTGGGCGCGCTGCGTCGAACACGCGCCCTGCAACGAGCTTCGCTTCCAGCAACCTGAAATATCCGGGCGTCGTTTGAAACGATTGCAGTTGAGGCCCGGGACCGGAATTGCCCGGGACCTTGAAGTTGGCTGCCGTAACCAACAGTCCGCCTCCCGGAACCGAGTTGCCGACGGCAACCCCGGACACGCCCGGTGCGGAAGCGAAGCGATGGAGCAACGTCGCGCGCTGCGCCGTATCCAGGCTACTGCTGGCCAGCGACGGGACGATGAGGATGTCCTGTCGATCGTATCCCGGATCGGCGCTGCGGACGTGGCGAGTCTGTGCGACCAGGACCAGCGTACCGACGACGAACGCGATCGCGATGGTAAACTGCAGTACCACGAGCGCCTCGCGGATCCGTGTCCCCGTGCGGCCGCCTCCTGGCGACCGTGCCGAAGCGAGCACCGCAGCTGCAGGAAAGCGGGAAAGCACCAACGCTGGATAGATGCCGGCGACGTTGCCTACGACGAGAACAAGGACGACCATGGGAAGAAGCACACCGTTCCAACCGAGATATTCGATGTGCAGCGTCAAGCCGGCGGCGGCGTTGATCAGCGGCACGCTGCATTCCGCCAAAATTAGCCCGATGAACGCCGCGATCGCGGTCGTCGCGATGGCCTCACCGACATAATGGCGTGCGAGGGTCGCGCTGTCGGCGCCCAAGACTTTGCGCATCGCGACCTCCCGCGCTCGCAGCCCCGCCCGCGCCGTCGCCAGGTTTACGTAGTTCACGATCGCGATGAGCAGCGTGAGCAGGCCGACGATGCCTAGCGTGGTGACGGTCAGTTCCGACCCTGGGGCCTCGAAATGCATCCCGGTCAATCGCTGTAGCTTAAAGTCTATCGCAGACAGGTCACCTCCCGGCGTCTCGCTCCGTGCATGCCGCGCGACAACTCCGGTGAGGTCGCCGCTAAAACGACGCATCGCGTCGGCATCGGGGAGCCGAACGAAGGTGCGCAGAGAACCGTAGTTCCAGTTGTGGTCGGCAGCGTAGGCCGGATTTGCGGAATCGTTCGTCACCGTCAGCGGTACGATCAAGTCGAAGTCGAGCTCGGTATTTCTGGGCAGGTCGGCGATCACGGCAGAGACGCGGTAGAGATGCTCTTCGCCCCCGAACGCGAGCGTCATGGTCTTCCCGAGGGCGGAGGCGGCGCCGAAGTATTTGATCGCCGTGCGCTGCGTGACGACGATGTCGGATGGACTGGCAAGCGCGGTGCGAAGATCCCCTTTAACCGCCGGCAGGTCCATGACCGAAAAGAACTTCGGATCGACGCGAGCGAGGTTCTCATTGATCCCGATGCCGTCCTGAATCACGGTGGCGGTGGGCGTGTCCAATCGCGTGCCCACGATGGCGGGCAGATCACGGCTGATCGCGGACCAGAGCGCAACCGGCGTACTAAGGCCGGCGCCATAGTTGGGATCGTCCTCCAACACGGTTTCGATCACGTAGATCTGGTCATGATGCGGTAGCCAATTCTCGTAACTGGTCTCGAACCGGACATAGAGGCCGAGCACTACGAAGACGGCGATGCCGATCGCCAGCCCACCGATGTTGAGGCTAGCGAACATCTTGTGACGGGTGAGCGACCGGTAGAAACCAAGCCAGACTATATGATTCATGATCCTGTCCTCAAAGCGCGCGAAGCACGGACGAGATGATACGGCCATCGAGCATGTCGATGCGGCGGCGGGCGATGTCGGCATGTGCGGGCGAATGCGTGACCATGATGATCGTCGCTCCTTCCGCATTCAGGCTGGTCAGGATGTCCATCACCTGCTCGCCGTTCTGAGTGTCCAGGTTGCCGGTCGGTTCGTCGGCCAGGATCAGCTTTGGATCGCCGACGATGGCGCGCGCGATCGCAGCACGCTGCTGTTGACCGCCGGACAACTGGTGCGGGAAATGCCGGGCCCGGTGCGAGATGCCGACGCGGTCCATCGCCGCGCCGGTCCGAGCCTTGCGGTCGCTCGCTGGGACATTGCGGTAGGCCAGACCCAGCTCGATGTTCTCTTGGATCGTCAGTTCGTCGATCAGGTTGAAGCTCTGGAACACGAAGCCCAACGTCTCGCCGCGCAACCGTGCCAGCGCAGCTTCGCCAAGCGTCGCGAGATCGCGGTCACCGAACATGTACTGCCCGGCAGTGGGCCGATCGACAGTGCCCAGAATGTTGAGCAGGGTCGACTTGCCGCAGCCCGAGGGGCCCATGATCGCGAGAAATTCACCGGCAGCAACGTCGAGATTGATGTCGGCCAGCGCCGTTGTCTCGACTTCGTCGGACGCATAACGGCGTTGAATGGATGCGAGCTTGATCATCGATACTTCCTGCTAGCGGATGTTGAGGATGTCGCCCTTGATGGACGCGGTGCTGGAGGTGACGATGCGATCGCCGACCGAAAGTCCGGAAAGGATCTCGATCTGTTCTGGACTGCGGCGGCCCACGGTGACAGCACGGCGCCGCGCATGAAGCCCGTCGGCGTCCACGACGAAGGCGAAGGCACCGCCGCCGCTCTCGAGCCACCCGCCAATCGGCGCCACCATCGCCTTCCGCGTCGCCCCCAAAGTCACGCGCACGTCAATCGCCTGGCCGCGATTAAGCCCGGCGGGTGGTGGGCCCCGGAAGGTGAGCTCGATCCGGAAATGTCCGTTGGTGACTGCGGGCAGCACCTTGCTCACGACGAGTTGGGCCTCGTTGCCGCCCACCGTCTGGCCGACGCGCACCCTGCCAAGGTAGTATTCGTCTACATCGGCCACGAGTTTCCAGGATCCCTCGCTGTCGACCTGACCCGCCGGGTCACCGGCCTTCAGCATCTGACCGGGCTGGATCGTGAAGTTGGTGAGACGCCCGCCGACCGGCGTGCGGATCACCAATGCATCAAGGCTCGCCTGCACCGCCGCCAGATTGCCTGACAGCCGCGCACGGGTATCGGCCAGACGCTGTGTCTGCGTACCGGAGATCCGGCGCTCCGACGTCTCGCCCGACTGCAGCTGGCCGAGCCGCTTCCGGTGATATCGCGCTTGTTCGATGTAGCTCTCGACGCCCGCATCCGAGACGAACCCCTGGTCATGGAGTCGCTGCTGCACTGACAGGTCGCGCTTGGCCTTGATGTAGTCGTACTCTGCCGAGGCCGTTTGCGTCGCACGGTCAAGCCGGCCCCGCTCGAGCTGCAGGTCGTCACCCGACACCGTGCCGAGCTGGCTCGCGATGGTCGCTTCTCGAGTGAGCACGTCGAGCTTCAGTGTCGGGTTCGCGAGTGTCGCGATCGGCTGACGCGCGACGACCATGCTGCCATCCTGCGCCAGCACCGTCTCGACCTGCCCCCCCGAAAGGGCGCCGACGAGCGTCGTGACGGCAGGCGCGACGTTGGCGCGCACCGGTAAATAGTCCGCGAACGGAGCACGCGAGACCCCGCCGATGTCGACATCGCCAACTGCGATGTCGGTCGAGCCGGTCGATGGCGTGAGACGCCAGGCCAGCAAGGCCAACGCAATCAGGGCGGCTGCCACTGCGAAGCGCCGCCATCGCGAAGGGGGAGGACGTTCGACACGCCGATCCATGTGCGCGCCGGTGACGGCCGCCGCCAGCATCAGGGGAATTTGCGCTTCCGCTATCAACATCAGATCACCATTTCCATGTCGGTCGCCTCGACGGCCAAGAGTGTCCGCTCGCGGACCGCTCCGCGTGCGGGAAGTGCCTCGAACGACGCTCAGCGCGATCCGACTTGCGCTGCGGTGAACTCTACGCCCTGAGCAGCAATGTCACGACGGGCCTGTGCCGCGGCCTGGCTCGTGCAGCTCTGATCCCGGACTCGGCTCCCGGTACCGGGCGCGCAGACCTTCTCTACGGCGGCGCCAATACGCCGATCGAGTGCCCGCCGCCCCTTCCGGGTCGCTAGATCATCCTGCGTGACGCGTACCGCGCTTTGCTGGAGGCCCTGAGTCTCCGCGCTGACAGCGTCGGCAGAGCCGACAAGCGCAAGAAGTCCGACCATGACGGGCAAAACGGCCGCCAGTTTCGACAGTGTTGCAGAGATAGACATGGGACGATTCCTTCACCACACGTTCGGCACCACGCCGGATACGTTCCACGTTGCAGACACCGTGCCAGTTCGAAAAAAGCGGCGGCACGGAGCAGTTTGACGACACTGCCGGGTCTGGACTTTCGTGCTGTGTCCGCTAGCGGACAGGTGGTGTCCGGCGGCGGACACCGTGACGCACCTTTCAAGAACATATCCAGACAGAGTCGCTAGATCGCCAGGAGCCGACCCATGCCGCGTGCGCAGACCCCCGAAGACTTCTCTTTCGACCTTTGTCTGGTCGTCGACGACGACGCCGATATCCTGCTCGCCGCCAGGCTCGTGATGCGCCAAATGTTTGCCGAAGTGGTGATCACTACGTCCCCCGTCGAGGCGCTCGAGATCATTCGCACGCGAAGCCCCGACGTCATCCTGCTCGACGCAAACTTCGCGCGGGGGGCGACCGACGGCGCGGAGGGTTTCGCTTGGCTCGGGCGGATGCTGTCGCTCGACCCGCGGGCAGCGATCGTGCTGATCACCGCACACGGAGGCGTGCAGATCGCGGTGGAGGCGATGAAGCGCGGCGCGACCGACTTCGTATCCAAGCCGTGGACCAACGAACGGCTGCTCGCAACAGTGCGAAGCGCCGCCGCGTTACGCCGATCGCGGTTGGAGACGGGCGTGGAACGGGTCAATACCCGCGCCGCCGCGCTGGCTCCGCCAGGTGCAGAGCTGCTTGGAGATTCGCCTGCGATGGCTAGGGTCCAATCCTTGATAGACAAGGCAGCGCCGACTGACGCCAACGTTCTCATCTTGGGCGAGAACGGCACCGGCAAGGAACTGGTGGCGCGCGCTTTGCACCGTCAATCGCGGCGCGCCGACGCCATCATGCTGTCAGTCGATCTCGGCGCAATCGCAGAGAGCCTGTTCGATTCCGAACTGTTCGGCCATGCGAAGGGAGCATTCACGGACGCCCGCACCGACCGCATTGGTCGGATGCAAGCGGCCGAGGGCGGAACCGTATTCTTGGACGAGGTCGGCAACCTGCCGCTCCATCTGCAACCCAAGCTGCTCACTGCGCTGGAGCAGCGCAAGGTGACACCGGTCGGCGCGAACAAGGCAGTGCCGATAGACGTCCGGATCATTTCGGCGACAAATCTTCCAACGCGGGCATTGGCCGACGAACGCAGGTTCCGTCAGGATCTGCTGTTCCGGCTGAACACCGTAGAGATTGAGCTACCGTCCCTACGTGACCGACGCGAAGACATTCCTCTGCTGATGACGCATTTCCTGACGATCTATGCGGGTAAGTACGGTAAGCCTGTACCCTTGGTGCCCGAGACCGTGATGGCTACGCTGAAGACCCATGACTGGCCGGGGAACATCCGTGCGCTGCGCCACGCTGCCGAACGGGCGGTGATCCTGTCTGAAGGCCAGACACTTACCTTTAGCGACTTTCCGCTGCCGCGCGCCTTGGCTGCGCCAGCGCCAGCCATCACGCCGGAGGGACGCGACCTCAATCTCGATCGTGCCGAAAAGGACCTCATCGAAGCTGCGTTGAAGAAGCACGGCTACAACATCTCCTACGCGGCCACCGACCTGGGTCTGACACGCGGAACGTTGTATCGGCGGATGGAGAAATATGCGCTCTAAACGCCGTTTCGTCGTCGAGTCCGGTGTCTGCCTGGCCGCCGTCGTCGCCACCTTCGTACTGCTCGCTTGGCTGCTGCAGCTACCAGAACTCTATGCGACCAAAGCGTTCGTCTCGATGTCCGCTGCAACGCTAGTCTGGATGCTCTGGCGTCAGGTTCAACGCACCAACCTTGCGGTCGCCAGCTTCGTCGCTGCACTCGATCGGGGCGATCTGGCGCAGGAGTTTCAGCGATCGGGCCAAGGCACCGGGTTCGATGCCCTTGGCGCTGCATTCGACTCAGCTCTTCGCCACCGGCGAGAGCAACGGGCCATTGATGCGGCCGACTACCGCTTTGCCACGGCTCTGGTCGACGAGGCGCCGACGCCGCTGCTGGCGATCGACCCGTGCGGCGTGGTGCAGCTGTCGAACAAGCAGGCCCGGAGGATGTTCGGGGGAGCGGAGGGACGCCGCATCGCAGAGTTCGGTCGTTACGGCGAAGGCTTCGCGACAGCGCTGGCGGGGCTTGCGCCCGGCGAGCGACGGATGTGCCGGATCACGGTTGGTGAACGGAGCGAACGCGCCACGGTATCCTGCACGGGGTTCGACCGAAACGGCGCAGCCTGGCGGCTGGTATCGGTACAGGTGATCCAAAGCGAACTCGATGCCGCCGAGATCGCGACGCAATCCGACCTGGTGCGCGTCCTGACGCACGAGATCATGAATTCGGTGACCCCGGTAACGTCTTTGGCCGCCAGTGCCGCACATCTGATGGCAGCGATCGACGACGGTAGCGATGCGACCGTCACGGACGCGCGGATGGCGGTTGAGGCGCTGTCACGCCGAGCCGCCGGCATCATGCACTTTGTAGAGTCCTATCGTCAGTTCAGTACGGTGCCCTCGATCACCGTCGAGCGCTTCGCGGCACGACCTTGGCTCGATGAACTGGCACGGTTGCATGCGGCTACCCCGCGAGGGGCTGCGACGACATTGACCACAGACGTGCGGCCCGATCTGCTGGAAATCTCGGCCGACCGGGACCTCATCTCGCAAGTGCTTCTAAATCTGCTTAAGAACGGTGCTGAAGCGGCGATGGCGGCGCAGGCGACACCGCTGATCGCGGTTGCGATAGAAGGCGCTGCAGCGGGACGAACTCGAATCGTCGTCGACGACAATGGTCCGGGGATCCCCGAAAAGGTCGCACGGGACATTTTCTTGCCCTTCTTCACGACCAAGGCCGATGGCAACGGCGTCGGCCTCAGCTTCGCGCGCCAGATAGTGCTGCTTCACGACGGCGCCATAGAGGTAGGACGCAACGAAGCAGGCGGTGCCCGCTTCGAGATGATCATTTGATCGCCTCCAGATCCTCGCAGCGAACGCAGCGCAGCTGCCCCATCCACTGACGTTGTAGTCGATGACATGTCGGCGGCAGAGCGCGGAACCGACGGCCGCTGACCGCTCGCAATCGAAGTTCCGTAGCCCGCGTGATGATCGCCCTTTAGCCCGTACGCTGATCCGGGTAGTGACGCGCCATCGAAGCGGGTCTTGGATGCCCTTCTGATCAAGGGATGTTGCGTGCTTGACCTGAACGATTTCAGATATTTTGTCGGCGTGGTCGACGCAGGCGGGCTGACGGCCGCCAGCCGCACGATGAACGTGCCTAAATCGACCCTCAGCCACCGTTTGCAGCAGCTCGAAACCGAGCTTGGCGTGCGTCTGGTGAACCGGACATCGCGAAGCCAGAGCATGACCGATGCCGGATCGCTATTCTATCGGCATGCCGTCGACATGCTCGAGCACGCCGATCTGGCGGAGAACGGCGTGCGCCAGCGGCTCGTCGAGCCTACCGGAGTCATCAAGTTCACCACCGGGGTTGCCCCTTCCCTCTTCGCTATGCGGCATATCGTACCGGGCTTCGCCCGAGATCACCCCAAGATACGTTTCGAGCAGCATACCAGCGACGACCAGGTCGACATCATCGGCGGTGGATTTGATCTGGCGATCCGGTCGCACACCGGCGCGCTTTCCGATTCCAGCCTCGTGCAGCGAGTGCTCGCGTTGGCGCCCTGGTACCTGTTCGCGTCCCCCGCCTATGTCGGCCTGCACGGTCTACCCAATGCGCCGGAGGATTTGGCGAACCACGACACGCTGGCCATGTTGCGCCCGGGTCACGCTCAGGCATGGAAGCTCAACCACACGCAACTCGGCGAGCGGATAGTACCCGTAAAACCCAAGTTCACGGGGAACGACCTACTCATGCTGAAGCAGTTTGCCGAAGAAGGTATCGGAGTCGTGGCATTGCCGAGCTGGATCTGCCGTACCGAAGAACGAAGCGGTGCCCTGATCCGCGTCATGCCCGACTGGATTGCGGGAAAAGCCGCCATCTCCGCCGTCGTTCCGGTCCGTGACGGCATAATGCCCGCGGTTCGGCTGTTCCTTGACCATCTGTCCCGTGAATTTCCCAAGATCGTCAACGATTAGCTCGGCCGTATCCGCGCTTCGTCTTCGCGAACATGTATCGAAAGTCTGTGAGATGGGACTTTATGTTGTGAGATGATCGGGTTCTGGGAATGAAGCTAGCAAACTAGATGTCCTTTCAGAGCCAACGGCGTCTCCCACGCCTGCTCAGGAAAGATCATGATGCTATCAACGCTCGCAACGCCCTTGCCCAAGTCAGCCATCTCGGACCGCCGTATCGTCCATATCACGCGTGGGCGCGGCCACGGCGACATCGTCCGATTGATGAGCCCTTCCGATCTGGGCGAGCGCCTCAAGCCCTTCGTCTTCCTCGACCTGTTCCACATCAACGGCCAGACGATGGGCGGGATGCCGGTGCATCCGCATTCCGGCATCGCGACGGTCACCGTGCTCGTGGAAGGCGATCTGAGGTACGACGATCCGGAGCAGGGACAAGGCACCATTGCCTATGGCGCCGTCGAATGGATGCGTGCAGGCGGCGGCGTATGGCATGGCCAGGAATTGTCGCGCGGCGAGTCGAGCCAGGTCCGTGGCTTCCAGTTGTGGATCGCTTTGCCGCCCGAGCTTGAGAACGGCCCCGTCGAGACTGCCTATATCGAAACGAAGGCGATGCCGCAGGTTGGACCCGCCAAGGTGATCCTGGGCACGCTGCACGGTGCGCGCAGCCCGGTGAATGCGCCTGACGGCATCAACTATCTTCTGGTCACGCTGCAGGCGAACGAGGAATGGACGTACCAGCCCCCGGTCGGACACAGCGCAGCGTTCGTAGCGGTTGCAAGCGGCACCGTAGACGTTGGCTCGACGCTGCACGCGGGCGACATGGGCATCTTCGACCAGCGTGGCGCGATGCATTTCCAGGCCGATGAGGCAGGGCCATCGACCTTCGTCGTCGGATCCGCGATCCCGCATCCGCATGATCTCGTGCTCGGCTACTATTCGGTCCATTCCAGCGAAGATGCGCTGATCCGCGGCGAAGCCAGGATCGCCGAACTGGGGGCGCTCCTGCCTCAGGCCGATGTCACGGGCCGGTCAGTGCCGGTCTTCAAGGGCGCCTGACGATTATGCAGCCGAGATCTGAACCCTCGTCGGCGGCTTCCCTCCCTCGCCCCGGTCTCCCGAGAACGACACCGCGTGCGTCCGATCCCCACAGATACGAAGGTCTTCGTAATGCCTACCATGGATTTAAACGCCAAAGCCGTATGGACGCCCCGATTACTGGCTCTTTTCCGCGTCGTATTCGCGCTCCTGTTCTTTGCCCACGGGCTCGCGAAAATGACCGGTTTTCCCACCGGGGCTCAGCCGGGGCAGGTCGCCATACTTAGCCTGTTCGGCGCTGCCGGCGTGTTCGAATTCATCGGCGGCGCATTCCTCGTCGTTGGGCTGTTTACCCGCCCGGTGGCGATCCTTCTATCCGGGGAGATGGCGGTCGGCTATTTCCTCGTACATGCCCCACAGGGGTTCTTTCCGTCCCTGAACGGCGGCGAACTGGCGATCCTGTACTGCTTCGCCTTCCTCTATCTGGGCATCGCAGGCGCCGGAGCTTGGAGCATCGATGCTGCACGTACGCGCGCGCTCCCCAGCTGAACCGGCTCGTACGTCCCGCGAACGCCGCGGAAGGCGCTCTTCCGCAACGGGGGCAGCTGCTCCGGCATGACCCATCCCGCTCGTCCCGGACGCTTGGCAAAACAAGGATCTCCCATGACCACGCTTCCACGCATCGGCATCATTCTCGGCAGCCTGCAGGACCATGGCGTCTCGAGAAGGATCACAACCGCACTGCAGGACATCCTGGCACGCCGGCTGGCGCTCGATGCCGCTGTACAACCCCGAGCGCGACGGAGAGGGCGTACCGGCATGGGACGCATTCCGTCGCGCGATCGCGCCATCCTTTTCGTGACGCCCGAATACAACCGGTCGGTCCCCGCCGCGTTGAAGAATGCGATCGACGTCGGATCGCGGCCGCATGTGCGAGCGCCTGGGCGTCGAAACCAGCCAGCATCGTCTCGCACTCCCCAGGGATGATCGAGGGTTTCGGCGCCAACCATCATCTGCGCCAATCGCTGGTGTTTCTCGAAATGCCCACGATGCAGCAGTCTGAAACCTATCTCGGTAACTCGCCGATGCTGTTCGATGACAGCGGTGCGTTGATCGATGGTCCGGGCAAGACAATACTGACCGCGTTTGCAGACGCGCTCGTGGCATGGGTCGCTTTTCACCGCCCCGCCGCGGCCTAGAGGCAGGTGACGGCTGCGAAGGTTATGCCTTTGCAGCCGTCGCGCGTTCTTCAGCCCACCTTTCAGACCCCCCGCAGGAAGCGTGATGTCGTGCCGATCACCTCGCGAGGGTATTCGATGTGCGCCATGTGCGAGGCGTTCTTGAAGACCGACAGCCTGGCGTTGGGCATCAATTTGACGATTTTGTTGCCGACCCACGCCGGCACTTCGTCGAACTCGCCGCAAGTAACGAGGGTCGGCACCGGGATGCTTGCGAGAGTCAGGCTTATATCAAGATCCTTCAGCGTCCCCGAGAAGTCGATTTCGCTGGGACCGTTAAGATGGATATAGACCGGATTGGCCACCAGCGCCTCGCCACCCTCATTGAAGAAGGCGGGCCAAGGATCGATGCGCAGCATGTGACGCTGGTAATAGGCGATCATCAGCGCATCATAGGCAGGATCCGATCGTTCCGGATCGGCTGCATGACGGGCCACAGTGGCAACGGCCGACGCTCCGAACTCCCTCATCCAACGATGGGAGGCTTCGGTGAAATCCTGCGTGGACGTCGCCGAACCTGCCAGGACGAGCGCCTTGACGCGTTTGGGGTAGGCGGTCGCGTACAACGGGCCGAGGAACCCGCCCCAGCTGTGGCCGAGCAGCGCCATCTGCGAAAACCCCAAGTGATCGCGCAGCATCTCCAGTTCGGAAACGTAGCTGTCCGGGGTATACATGGTCAGGTCTTTCGGGCGCGCGGACCGACCGCAGCCCGTCTGGTCGTACAGAACGACTTGGCGGTCGGTTGCGAGACCGGCATACGGACGCATGTAGATCTCGCCGGCGGCGGGGCCGCCATGCAGCACGACGACCGGGATGCCGCCCGGTTTGCCGTAAACCCGGTAGTAGACGGCGCCGTTCGGGCCGGGCGCCATGCCTTCGCGCTCGGGCGGCGTATCGGTGTGCCATTGGGCCATATCGGGATAGGGCGACGCAGCTTTTGCGCGGGCAAAAGCTGGAACTGCGGCGGCGGCGAGCATGCCCATGGTAAGGGTACGACGATCGACGATCATGGTCGGAACTCAACTTTTCGCGATAGGAGGACCTGGTTCGCGGCGTGGCCGCACAGCGCGCTCAGTTCGGACCGGCGGGCCCTTCTAGGATCGTGATCCCGAACTCCTCCGCCAGCATTAGGAGATGTCCCATCTCGACGTCGGTAGGCGGCTTGCCGGCAGGTATGCTGTCGGTATCGGACATCGGGATGCCCGCTTGCGCGATGAAGCGATCGAACCCGCCGGGCGTGGTTACGACCAGGCCGCGTGCCGGCCGATCGGTGCGGTTGTACAAACCATGCGGAACGTTTCGGGGCGCGAAATACGTCTCTCCGGCGCGCAAGACGAAGGTCTCGCCGCCGATTGTCACGTCGAGTTCACCTTCCAGAAGATGCATCGTTTCATCTTCGAACGCATGGACGTGAAGGACTCCGCCGCCCCCCGGGGGCACGATCCCCTGAATGAGCGAGAATTGCCCCCCGTTTTCGGTCGACGAAGAGAGTATTCGCATATCCACTCCACTGAAGATAAAGCGGCGGGGACGAGAATTGTGGATCATGATTTTTTACTCGGACGGGAGAACTGATGGATTCGAACAGTCTGGATCTGCGTCACACTTGGACTTTTAGCGGCTCGTATGTCTGCCGATACCGTCGCGGCCCGATCACCGGGAGCAGTGCATTGCGGATCAGGTTCGGCAGCTTGGCGGCTCTAGACATGGCGTCCGTCAAACGCTGCACATGCGCGACCCGCTTCCATCGCTGGTGCTGGTAGTCCGACAGCGCCGTCGCGATATCGAGGTGCTCGCCTACCGATCGGGCAAGGACGATCGCGTCTTCCAGCGCGAGCGCGGCACCCTGTGCCCACACCGGAGCCGTCGCGTGCGCCGCGTCGCCGACAAGCACCGCACGACCGCGATGCCAAGTCGGCAGGCGCACCTCTTCCATCGGGGAATGATAGAGACTGCCCTCCTGCGAGAGCGCGTGTCGCAAGGCGCGCCGAACCCGTTCCGGAAAGCCGTGTTCCATCCGCGCGATTGGATTGGTTGGACTGCCCGCCGGATGCGGCCGCGTCGTGGCCACCCATCCGTACACGGCATCGCCGTCCACTGGGACCAGCAGGACCATCCCGTCGGCGCCCGTCCACAGGCTCCAGCAATCCACGCCCGGATTGGGCGCCATGAAGCGCCAACTCGACTGCGCCATCAACGCGCCCGTCACGCCGCTCTGGCCAACAAAGGTTTGCGCGCGTATCGTCGAATGAACGCCGTCCGCGCCAACGACGAGCCGCGCGCTCAGGCTTGCACCATTGGTCAACGTGACTTCGGCATGCCTCGCATGCGACACCATCGCGGCGACGCCGGCATCGTGCCAGACAGAGTGGTGCGGCAGCCCGTCCGCCAACATGGCGAGCAGGGCCGAACGGCGTACGCAGCACGGACGGCACGTCGGCCCCCAGAAGGCATCCTCGTCGATCTCGCAGAGCAGCCGGTCATTCGCAGCGCGATACTGCCGTCGACCAATCGGATGACCGATCGCTTCGATCTGTTCCCGGAGCCCGAGCGTGGCGAGCGCCTGCATTGCATTCCCTGGCAAGACGATGGCCAACCCTCCGTCGGTCGGCACCAAACGGCGCTCGACGACTGAAAACGGCACTGACCGTTCCTGCAGCGCCCGCGCCACGGCGAGCCCCGCTATCCCTGCGCCAACGATGAGTATCTCTCCGGATGCTGACTGCACGACGGTTCCTTATATAATGATGTCTTGGCGAGACCCGGCCGTCAGTACGGCATGTGGAAATGCCAAAACCGCTCCATCTTCGACCGGCTGGGCAAGCGATCACGTGGCTTCGACGACGACGAGGCGGGCAGCTTTCCGCCCAGGGCTCACAGCTCTCTTGCGTAGATGTTGTAGACCTTGTTGACCTTGCTGTTGATCGTCTCTGCGATCGAACGCATTCCCTTGTTGTCTTCAAGTATCCAGCCGATTTCGCTCCGCATCGCACCGTAGTTGGCCACGCCTGCGGATCGGATGTTCTCGATCATCATGAAGGCAAGTTGGCTGGCCATTCGCGAAGCCTGAAGCTCCTTGATCACGCCCATCAGGGGCACACGTATCGTTCGAACCTTTGGTCGGCGCAGCCACCAGAGCAGCTTGGCCCAGCCGAATGGTAGCAACGCGCCGTTCAGGGGTTTGATTGCCTCGTTCAGATCCGGAAGCGCGATCATGAACGCCACTGGCCTTCCGTCCACCTCGGCTATGCTGATCAGATCATTGAACACGATGGGTTTGAGCTTGGTCCCGACGTCGTCGATCTCGGGTTGCGTCAGGGGAACGAAGCCCCACTTGTCCGACCAGGCATCGTTGAGGATGGCCAATATGAGCGCCGCCTCTTCCTTGAACCTGGATTTGTTCACCTGCCGTATGCGGATCCGCGGGTTCGCCTGGCCCGACGCGATGATCCGCTGAACGATTTTCGGAAAGCCCATGGTGATATCGAGGTCGTAGGTCAGCAATTGCTTGACCTGCTGGTACCCGGCGTGCTCGATCCATTCTCGATATTCGGGCTTGGCATGGCCCATCATGATCGTCGGCGGGTGGTCGAATCCGCTTACGAGTAAGCCGGGCTCTTCCCAGATCGACATGCTGATCGGGCCCAGCGCGCGCGTCATGCCCTTGCGGCGGAGCCAATCCTCGGCTTCCGCGAGCAGCGCTAGGAACACGTCTTCGCGTTCGGCCTCCATCAAGCCCCATTGGCCTACCCCCGGACCGAACCCCTGCTCCGCCGGCATGGTAAGCGCCAGCGTATCGATGTGCGCCGAAATCCGCCCGACCACCCGTCCGCGCTCATACGCCAGGAACAACTGTGCCTCGGCATGACTGAACCAACCGTTCTTTTCGGGTGTTATCAAACCCAGGGCCTCCCTCTTAAGCGGCGGGACCCAGGACAAATCGTCTCGGTACAGACGAAACGGTAGATCGACGAACAGCTTCCGGTCGTAGTTGTTCGTGACGAGGTCGATGCTTATTTCGGTCAAAATCTAAACTCGGTATGATAAGGTCGGCGCATCATCGCCGAATTACGGCTGCTGGATCGTCGCGGCATGGACCGAGCAAGACCTGGAACGATCTTCGTCTACTCAATGACTTCGGTTCGCGAGCTTTAGTGATGGCATTAGATTGGTACTACGCAAAAACGGTTACTTATGTAACCTAAGGGCACGATGCCGGCTTCGAATGCAGGATGTTCGGTGCGGTCAGTCAAGTCGGACGTCGATATCGAAAAGATAGCCTACCCCGCGCTCGGATCGGATCAGCTTCTTGTTCGTCGCCCCGTCGTCCAACTTGCGACGAAGCCGCAGCACTTGCACATCAATGCTGCGGTCGGAGATGTCATCGTGCCGCCGCGTAACCCGTAGAAGATGCTCCCGCGACAGCGCCTTTCCTGAGGCAACCACGAACGCGCTGAGCAGCGCGAATTCGGTGTTGGTCAACGGTTGCTCGGTACCGTCGATGCGCTCGAGCCGCCGCTCGCGCTGGTCGAACAGCCAATCGGCAAAACGGTATCGGCGATATCTGCTTCTCGGCTTCTGCGTGTAATCGATATCGCGGCGACGTATGACGGCGCGCGTACGCGCAAGCAGTTCACGCAGGGCTAACGGCCTTGAAAGATAATCGTCGGCGCCCGTTTCCAGTCCGATTACGCGGTCGCCCTCGTCCGCCGCACCGCCGCCGACAAGAATGACGGGAACAGCGCTCTTCGTGCGTATGGCCGGCAGCAGATCCAGGCTCTCGACAGATCCGAAACGCTTCTCAAGGATCACGACATCGGGGTCATGGAGATCGATGCTTCGAAACAGATCCGACCGCGCTGCAACTGTCGTAGTTTGAATGCCGTTATCCTCCAGATAAGATACTACTTCGCTTCGATTCGGGCCGTCCTCGTCGGCCACGATCACATGCATTGACGAAGCGTCATTCATATGTTCTGTACGAGCGCTGAAGGCAACGAGCAGTTTTCCGTGCAAGTCTATTTCTTGCGCGCCAGCTATCATTGATGATCATCTTGTTTTACCACTAGACTTGTTAGATTTAATATTACGATGCGATATTGGAACTTATTCCGGCCATGCAGAGCCGAACATTCCGATCGCTGATCATCTATTTAGGACCATTCCATTCGCCCCAACACCCTCGCCTCGGCAAACACAGCATCCCAACCATTGGACGAAGACCATCGGGATTCGTTGGAAAAGATGTGGCAACTGCGCGCAGACCATCTCTACCGCGGCGCTGATATGCCGATTAAGTGCCCGACGCCCTTTCGGGATCTCAAGATCATCGTGCGCATAATGCACTGCGCGTTGCTGGAAGTCCTGCGTCTCCGCGCTGGCAACGCTGGATAGCGCGAGAAGCCCGATCATTACCGGCAGGACGGCTGCCCGTTCCGATAGTGTTGCAGATAGGCATAGGACCAGTCCTTACGCTGACGTTCGGCGCGACGCCGGATACGTCCCAGACTGCAGACACCGTGCCAGTTTTAGAAAGTCGGCAACACAGAGCGGTTTGACGACGCTGCCGGGTCTGGACTTTCACGCGGTGTCCGCCATCGGACAGCTGGTGTCCGCCGGCGGACACCAATGCACCTCCAAGAACATATCCCGACCGAGTCGCTAGATCGCCAGGAGCCGACCCATGCCGTGTGCGCAGACCCTCGAAGACTTTTCCTTCGATCTTTGTCTGGTCGTCGACGGCGACGCCGATATCCTGCTCGCCCGCAAGGCCCGTGACGCGCCAGATGTTCGCCGAGGTCGTGACCACTACGTCCCCCGTCAATACGCTGCAGATCATGCGCACGCGGATCCCGACGTCATATTCCTCGACGCCAATTTCGCTCACGGGGCGACCGGCGGCGCTGAGGGTTTCGATTGGCTCGGGCGGATGCTGTCGGTCGATCCGCGGGCAGCGATCGTGCTGATCACCACACGCGGCGGCGTGCAGATCGCGGTGATAGCGATGAAGCGCGGCGCGACCGACTTTGTATCCAAGCCATGGACCAACGGACGGCTGCTCGCGACCGTACGAAGCGCCGCCGCGTTACGCCGATCGCGGCTGAAGACGGGCGTGGAAGGGGGCTCGGCGCGGAGAGCTGCCTTCGACACCTCGATCAATATGCTGATCGCAGGTTGCACGATGCTGTTCAGGCCGCTTGGCCGTGCCGGCGCTCCACAGCCATCATGATGAAATCGTGCAATTGCCGGAGTTTTGTGCGCAGCGCATATGGCGCGGCTGCTTGGTTCAGCGCTTCGGCGTCAGCTGCGGCAGACAGGCCGATGATCTGCCGCTAAGCCAGAATCAACGAAGGACCATTCGCGTAGGTCGTGCGTGACCGTTCGCACGTGGGCGCACCTCCAGTCCCAACAGCGAAATCGAACGCAGCATCGCCGCGTTATCGTGCCCTGCAGAACTCATCTGGAAGGTTAGGCGATCGATCCCGCCGATGTCACGATCGGCGCGCAGGATCTTGGCCGCGACCGTCTCCGGGTCTCCAACGAGAAAGGCGCCGTTCGGTGCGACGAGTTCGTCAAACTGCGGACGGGTCGCAGGAGGCCAACCCCGCTCGCGGCCGATCTTCGTGAACATTCTCTGCCAGCCTGGGAAGAAGCGATCCTGGGCCTCGCGCGTCGTATCGGCGACGAACCCCATGGCATGTATCCCGACCTTCAGCGTCTTCGCCTCATGACCGGCGCTTGCTCCAGCCTGCCGGTACAGATCGATCAACGGACGGAAGCGCGCGATTTCGCCTCCAATGATCGCAACCATCAACGGCAACCCGAGAGTACCGGCGCGCACGAATGATTGCGGCGTGCCGCCGACACCAAGCCAGATCGGCAAGGATGCCTGATGCGGGCGGGGGTAGATGCCTTGGCCCTTCAACGGCGCTCGGAAGCGCCCCGTCCATTCGACATGCGCACTGTCCCGCACCTTCATCAGCAGATCGAGCTTCTCGGCGAACAACGCGTCGTAATCCTTGAGATCATAACCGAACAACGGGTACGCCTCGACCGAAGAGCCTCGCCCGACAACGATTTCCGCGCGGCCTCGCGATATCAGGTCGAGTGTCGCGAACTCTTGAAAGACACGTACGGGATCCGCTGCGCTCAGTACCGATACCGCGCTGGTCAGCCGAATGTTCGTGGTGCGTGCCGCCGCGGCCGCGAGGATCACTGCTGGAGCGCTGTCGAGATAGTCGCTTCGATGATGTTCGCCGATACCGAACACGTCGAGCCCGGCACGATCTGCTGCCTCGATCTCGTCGAGCAGGAACGCCATCCGATCAGCGTCGCCAACAGGATGTTCGCCTCCCAGTATTTGGGACGTTGCGGCAAAGCTATCGATTCCGATTTCCATGTGAGAACCTTTCAAAGAAGATCAGGCATCCGGCGACGGTCAGCGACGGTTCCCCGGTGCTGCGCTACTCACAACCAGGAGCCAAAGGGCCACGATCAGCGTCAGGATAACCGAAACCAGAAGGTCATCGAATACGTAGATGAATTCGTCGCAGAGGGCGATCGCACCTAACGAGGCGGCGGCGCCATACGCAACGGGACCAACGACGTGTTTGGGTTCAACCACCCCTGCCCTCGATAATGTCGCAGCGCCCGGTCCCAAGGGACTGATCGATTGCCGGCCCCGACCGACAGGTCGGCCATCATCGATAAGGTCTGGATCATGCAAATTCGTCGTCGACAAAAAACCCACGCCGATTTCTGACTGGCCGTGTCCAAGCGCTTCAGCTGCGGATCGAACGCCTTCGAAGGAGAAAGGTAACGCTGGTCGGGCGACTGTGTGCTGCTTCGTCATGCGAACCATATGAGCCAATACTCATGCTCTGATTAGCCGGCGTTCGTCAGATCCTGTGTCTCGTCCATTGGACGATTTGCATCATCGGCCTCATACTTATCCGGACACTTGGCGAACTTGGCCCGTGGCTCATTTGTTGGCTGGCCAGGAAGGCCCGTGCTACGCGAACGCATGTCCTCCTTTCTTCTTCCGATACTCGTTCTCGGCGTAGTAGCGGTTGGCCTGCTGGCCGTACGCCAACGAGCCGCGCCAATCAGAGCTGTCTTCTTCCTGACGTTGACTGCCATCCTGGGCTTTGTCCTCTACCGGTACGATACCTCGCCCCTGCTTGCCGGTCGCAAGGTACCCTTGGGGCCTGATGGGCATTTTCTGCGTGCGGTGGCGATGGCATGGTGGTTCGCGGCTGCAAACCTCGCGGCGTTGATCGCCGATCGCATATTGGGCCACGACCAGGCGTCCCGCGAAGCACGGATCACGTCCGACCTGGTGTCGGGCGCGATCTACATAGCCGCGACGTTGATCGTGCTGAACTTCGTCCTGCTTCTACCGGTCAACGGCCTGTTGGCGACGTCGGGCATCATAGCGGTGGTCGTCGGGCTTGCGTTGCAGAACACCTTGTCAGACGTCTTCTCAGGGATAGCAGTTGGCATCGAGCATCCGTTTAGGATCGGCCATCGCATAACGCTTGGTGACGGCGTCGAAGGCGTCGTGGCTCAGGCCAACTGGAGATCCATCAGAATCCTCACCGACGGCGGGGACATAGCGACCATACCGAACAGCGTCATTGCAAAGACGCAGATCGTGAACCGGAGCTTCCCAACCGAGAGGCGCTCGACACGGCTTCAGCTGATCAGGCCCTCCGACGAGCCAGTCGATCACGTCATCCGCATTCTCAATGACGCGACGCTGCTGTGTCCTGATGTCCTCCTGTCACCGCCTTCGTCGGCAACGATATTGCGTCTTGGCATTCGGACAAACACGTATGCGATCGACTTCTTCGTGTCAGCGACGTCGGAGATCGCGCGCGCGAAGAGCATGCTGCTCACCCGAATCGCGCTCGAACTGCGATACGCCGTGATTGTTGCCGATGATGCCACGACCGCCGAAGCGCTGATCAACCAACTTCCTTTGTTCGGGCCCCTGGGTAGGAACAAACGGTCGGACTTGGCAAGCCAGATGCGGCCGCGCTCGCTGGATCAAGGCGATACGCTCTTTCGGGAAGGTGCCAAAGACGACCGCCTATACGTCATCGCGTCCGGCGTTCTCGAGATCACGCGTGGCGCGGAGCACGGTGCCACTACGCTGGTAGGAAGGATCGGTGCCGGCGAGTATATCGGCGAAATCAGCATGCTGACCGACGCCCCCCACGCGGCCGGGGCCACGGCGTTGACGACAAGCGTCGTCTACGAAGTCTCCCGTGCCGCGCTGGCCCCACTTCTACAGGGTGATCCCGATCTCGTTCGGGAATTCGAGCGGTCGGTTCAACGCGGTCTTGGCTTGGTGGAAAGGGCGATTGCGGCGCAGGCGGGCGCCCCAGCGCCGGAGCAAAGCGCCTTGTTGAACCGCATTCGCAAGCTTTTTGGAGCTTAATCCGGCAGGCGCACGTTCGTAGGATTCGCCACTTCACCAAGGAATGCACGCATCGCTTCGGTGACCAGGAGTGCCGTCAGTTCCCCCGCCGGAAGAGGTCTCGCCAGCGCCACGGCTTCCCCCGCCCAGAACGGAGTGAAGTCGCCGTCCCCCTGCCGCGCCGCCTCAAACGCCAATTGCCGCATTGCGGTCATGGCTGACGGAAAGGCCGGAGCAAGTGACGAGATCGGCCCGAGGTCGCGCACCACACGGTTCACGATCGAGCGGGCGGCACGCCCGGTAAAGACGTTCGTGACGACCGTGCTGCCGCTCTCGGCAACTTCCAGAGCACGTCTATACGATGACGAGATCTCCGCTTCCGGACATCTCAGATATCCCGTGCCGATCTGTACGCCATCCGCTCCCAAAGCGAATGCCGCAGCAATCCCACGCCCATCGGCGATACCTCCTGCGGCGACGACCGGTATGCTCACCGCGTCGGCGACTTGTGGAACCAAGGCGAACGTCCCGATGTCGCCTCCTGCGCTCCAGATAGGATCGCGCGGCAGAAAAGTGCCTCGATGCCCTCCTGCCTCCACGCCTTGCGCGATGACGATGTCCGCGCCGTTGGCTTCCAGCCAGCGCGCTTCTTCGACGGTGGTCGCAGACGACATCACCGGACACCCGAGCGCTTTCAACCGGTGGACCAGATGCCGGGCAGGCAAGCCGAAATGAAAACTCACCACTGCCGGTGGTGCGCGCTCGAGGACGTCGCACATCGCATCGTCGAACGGCGTGATCGTGAGCCAGTCCTTCGACGGCTCGAACGGGATGTCCCACGCGCGATAATAAGGTCGCATCGCATCATTCCAGACTCTTTCCGCCGCAAGATCGGCTGCGACCTGGGCATGACAGAAGAAGTTGACTGCGAACGGCCCGTCGGTGGACGCATGCATGGTGGCTATCTCGCGAGCGGCAGCGTCAGGGGTACTTAATGCGCAACCGATCGAGCCGAGTCCGCCGGCCGCACATACGGCGAGCGCCAGACTTGGGGAGCCTCCAAGGGGCATGGGCGACAGTATGATCGGATGCTCGACCTTCAGCAGGTCCATCAACCGACGACTTGGCCAAGCGGGCGTTGTCCCTCGATCGGGCGTCAAGATCGGTCCTCGGCATCGCTCGGCACCAGGGACGTTGATTCCTCGGTGACGAACCTGACGGTGGGAATGTAGTACGGGAGACGCCCGTATTCATACAACTCCGGATCGCGCGCGAGCCTTCGTTGATCGGTGGCACCGGGGTAGATCTCAGGAGCGTACGGCGGGAAGGCCATCGTGCCCTTAACCTGTGCGCTGGCCGAATCGTTGCAGGCCGCGCACCGGGCTGGCGCGCCCCATCCAACCGCCAGCAGACCGCCGGCCAAGACCGTGACCGCAGGCGGTTCTGCGTTCTCCGGAAAGGTGCTCATTCCCATGAGGTGATCGGGACAGCGGTACTTCATCAGCGGTGCTTCTCGTTTGTTCATGACTGGAACACTGCGGCGTAGCCCGCGCGCGTAAGACGCGGGATCCAGCTGTTTCTACAGTGATAGTTCGCAACTGCCTGTATCACCCACCATGGAGGGTGTTCTGCGCACTCCAGCTAACTAGCGCTGATTGACGCTCCGATAAGTGCGCCATTTCAAAATAACGGTTACATATGTAGCAATTATCTTCGGCAAAATGCATCAAGACAGTGCTATACTGACTTGATAACACGAAACCTACCGGATGAAATCTAAGTCCGATCAGGATTGAACAGTGCTCCTTTCGCTCGGGATCTTCACTTATTCGCTGGCTTACTTAATGTGTCCGCTTCATAGCCCTCCCTGCCGTTCGATTGTTACCTGAAGAAGCAACCTCGGTCCTCGAACACAAAGCAGAGTTCTCACGGGATAGAAAGCATGACGCTGTCACCACAGAGCGCCGCAATGACACGCCGCGGACTCCTGACGATGGGCGGACTAGGTACCGTGGCGATGGCCTCGGTTACCTCAGGCGCCGTCGCGGGCTCTACCGACCTGATCGTCCACAACGCACGGATCACGACGTTGAGCGACGACCCCGCCGCTTCGAGCGCGATCTACGTCAGCGGCGAGATGATCAAGGCCGTCGGAAGTGACGCGGACATCCTCCGGCATCGCACCGAACGTACGATCGTCATCGATGCCCGCGGTCGCCGTCTGATCCCCGGCCTCAACGACAACCATCTGCACGGAATACGCGGCGGCCTGCAGTTCAATGGGGAGCTTCGCTGGGACGGCGTGAGATCCCTTGCTGATGGTCTTCGGATGATCCGCGAGCAGGCCGCACGCACGCCACCGGACCAGTGGGTCAGGGTGATGGGCGGATGGTCGCCATTCCAGTTCGCAGAACGCCGTCTGCCCACCGTAGCCGAACTGAACGCGGCCGGCGGCGGCGCCAAGGTGCTGGTCCTGTTCGCCTACAGCAAAGCCGTCGTCAACGCAGCCGGACGTGCTGCCATGGGCCTGACGTCTGCAAGCAGATCAAACGCCGGAGGCGGATACGACTTCCACGACGGCGGGGTGATCGTGAGCGGGACGCCGACGATCTACACGGCGCTGGCGATGCTGCCGCCGCTCGCACGCGCCGACCAACTCAACTCCACTCGCCATTTCCTCCGCGAATTGAACCGGTTCGGCCTGACCAGCTTCGTCGACGCAGGGGCGACGGGGGTCGTCTACCCCGGAGACTACTCCTCAATCGCCGAACTGGCTTCGCTACCGGGTTTCCCGGTCCGCATCTCCGGTTTCGTCTTCGTACAGAAGAAGGGCAGCGAGTTGTTGTCCTTCCGAGAATGGACAAAGCGGGACCGGATCGGGGTCAACATGGCCCGTGGAAGGGTCGCTGGCTATGTCCTCGAAGGTGGCGGAGAGATATTGGCATGGGACGCGAGCGACTATGAGGATTTCATGCGTCCGCGTCCGGAATGGCCGTCCGGTGCCACCGAGTCCTTGAAAGACGTCGTACGCGTGCTGGCCGGGAGCAAATGGCCGATCCGCGTTCACGCGTCCTACGACGAGACGATCTCGCATATCCTCGACGTGTTCGAGCCGACTTTCAGATCTGCCGAATACACGCAGCGTTGGGTCATCGACCATGCGGAGACGATCACGCCGCGCAACATTGACCGGATCAAGGCCTTGGGCGGCGGCATCGCCGTGCAGAACAGACTGGCATTCTCAGGAGAGTATTTCATCGAACGCTACGGCGAGAAGGCGGCTGCGAAAGCACAGCCTTTGCGAGCGATGATCGAAGCGGGCGTGCCGATCAGCGGTGGAACGGACGCGACGCGCGTGAGCAGCTACAACCCTTGGCCGTCGCTCTACTGGTTCACCACGCGCCGCACTCTCGGCGGCAAGCAATTCGGCGGCAATGAGAACATCCTGACTCGCGAAGAGGCACTCCGCATCTACACGACGGGCAGCGCTTGGATCAGCAACGACGACGAGGTTAAAGGGCGGATCGCGCCGGGCTTCTACGCCGATTTCGCGCTGCTCTCCGCAGACTACATGACCGTAGCGGCGGAGGAGATACTGGCGATCGAGTCCGTGCTGACCGTCACGGGCGGCGACATCGTCTACGCGGCGGATCCGTTTACGGCGCTTGCCCCTCCACCAATCCCGACGCCGACGCCCGCCTGGTCGCCGGTTGCTGCCTTCGAAACCTACAGGTCACACGCTCGATGAAGAAGGAACACAACTTGGCTGACAGCGGAAACCCTGACGTTGCGAACCACGCGAGCGGAGACGGCCGACCGCACGGCGCATTCGCTGCGACGCGTAGGGAAGCCCTGGGCGGTGTCGCCGCCCTGACGGCCGGTGCTCTGGTGCCGAACACCGGCATAGCTCGACCTGCGCCCATTCAACCTGCCGCTACGCCCTTTGCCAAGGTGTCTGGACTGAAGACTACTGTCAGACCGACGATCAATGGGCATGCGATGCGTGTGGAAATCGACACCCGCACTTCGTTGCTGGATCTGCTGCGCGAGCGGATCGACCTCACAGGCGCGAAGAAGGGCTGCGACCATGGGCAGTGCGGTGCGTGCACGGTCCATGTCGACGGGCGACGCGTGCTCTCGTGCCTGACGTTGGCGGCCAAGGTCGACGGACGTGCCGTCACCACGATCGAGGGATTGTCGGACGGCAAGACGCTGCACCCCATGCAACAGGCGTTCATCGATCACGACGCGCTGCAGTGCGGGTATTGCACACCGGGACAGATCATGGCGGCTGTCGCCTGCGTGCGGGAAGGCAATGCCACCTCGCACAACGACATCCGCAGATTCATGAGCGGCAACATCTGTCGGTGCGGTGCCTACGCCGGGATCGTCGCGGCGATCGAAGACGTCGTGGCGAAGGGGGAGCAGGTCTGATGCGCGCGTTCAGCTATGTTCGCCCTCAGACCGCCGCTGCAGCGATAGAGGCGTTCGCCGCCGCGGGCGCGGGCGCGCGGTACATCGCCGGCGGAACCACGCTCTACGACCTGATGAAGCTCGACATCGAGCAACCGAAGCATCTGATCGACGTGACGGCGGTGCAAGGGATGGATGCGATTGAGATCCGCGGTGATCAGCTTCGCTTCGGGGCATTGGTCCCGATGAGCGCGATCGCGGCGGACCCGGGTGTGCTGCGCGAGTATCCCGTGCTGGCGGAATCGCTCGCCAGGGCGGCGTCGCAGCAGTTGCGGAACATGGCGACGGTCGGCGGCAACCTGCTGCAGCGTACGCGCTGTCTGTATTTCAGGAACGGCGCGGGCGGGACCTCCGCCGGCAACACCTATCCGTGCAACAAGCGGGATCCGGGATCCGGTTGTGCGGCGATCGGCGGTGCGGACCGCGGCCAGGCCGTGCTCGGACAGAGCGCGTCCTGCACCGCCGTTTCACCCGGCGATTGGCCGGTCGCCCTTGTGGCGCTCGACGCTCATGTCGAAGTGCTCGGCCAGAGCGGCGCGCGCTCCATAGCGGTAGCCGATCTCTATCGGTTGCCCGGTAAGACGCCGCACCGCGAATTCGAGTTGAAACAGGGCGAGATGATCACCGCGATCGTCGTGCCGAAAACGCCCGCAGGCGCTTGCTCGACCTATTACAAGATCTGCGACCGCGAGAGCTACGCGTTCGCGCTTGCCTCCGCGGCCGTGGCGCTCGAGATGGATGGAGGCGTCGTGAAGCAAGCACGGATTGCACTCGGCGGTGTCGCGACCGTGCCTTGGCGTGCGACCGCAGCCGAAGCGTCGTTGGCGGGCCGAACACTGACGCCGGAGCTCGCGCTCGCAGCAGGACACGTCGCCTTCGCGGACGCGAAGCCAGGCCGTGACAATGGTTACAAGATCGAACTCGGAGCGCGCACGGTGGCCGACGCGCTCATGATCGCCGCAGGAAGGAACGCCGCTTGAGCAACGCCCTTTTCCCAAATCGTCCACGTGTCGACGCCCGTGAAAAGGTGCTGGGCACCGCGAAGTATGGTGCCGACTTCGCGATCGGCGACATGCTCTACGCCATGCAGGTTCCCGCTACCGTCGCCAAAGGGCAGGTCACCACGTTGTCTATCGCGGACGCGATGCGCGTTCCCGGGGTCGTGCGCGTTCTCACCGCGACCGACTTCCCGCCGCCGCCGCCTGCGGTTCCCGGCGCGTCACCCCCGCCTCCGATGATCGTCACCGACATCACCTATCGCGGCCAGCCTGTCGCGCTGGTCGTGGCGGAGTCGATCGAAGCCGCGATCGAAGGCGCTGAGGCGATCCACCCGGTCTATGCCAGCGTCGGGTTTTCATCGGTGGTCGATGCTGCCGGCGTCGCGAACGAACGCGCCAAGGACGTGGTGGCGGGCGATGCCAACGCAAAGATGGCAAATGCCACGATGCGTCACAAGGCCGAGTACGTAAGCCCGGCGCAACACCACAATCCGATGGAGCTGCTGTCGACCACGGCGCATTGGCAAGGCGGCGTGTTGACGGTTTACGAAGGGACGCAGAGCACGAACCTCGTCAAGGGCGTGCTCATGAGCAATCTGCGGCTCGATCCCGAGCAGGTCGTGGTCAAGAGTCCGCAGATCGGCGGCGGATTCGGTCAGAAGGGTTCGGTCCAGCGCCAGACCACGCTGATCGCGCGCGCCGCCATGCTGCTCGGTCGCCCCGTCAAGATGGTAGTGCCGCGTGGTCAGGTGTTCCACAACGCGACGTTCCGACCCAAGAGCCGGCACAGGATCGAACTCGGCTCGGACGCCTCGGGCAGGATCAGCGCGATCCGATACGACGTCGATCATCAGGCATCGCGAAGCGGTCAGTTCGGCCCCGACTATCATGAGCATGTGCCGCAAATGTACGGCGTTGCCGACTATCTCGGTACCAGCGCCGACATTCGGCTGGATACGCAGGATCCAGGCTACATGCGCTGCCCGTATCCGCACCCTGCGGCGTTCGCCTTCGAAAGCGCGGTGGACGAACTGGCGTTCAAACTGGGTGAAGATCCGGTCGAGTTCCGGCTCAAGCATAAAGCCGAGGTCGATCCCCTCAATGGCAAGCCGCTGTCATCCACCTTCCTCAACGATTGCATCAGAGAGGGCGCGCGACGCTTCGGTTGGGACAAGCGCAAGTCTGCACCGGGTTCGATGCGTCTGCCCGACGGCACGCAGATCGGCTGGGGCATGGGATGCGGTGCCTATCCGGTGATCACGCATCCCAGCATCGCGACGCTGCGCGTACGTGCGGATGGGACATCGCGCTTCGCCGTTGCCGGGCACGAGATGGGGCAAGGTATACGGTCGATGCTGGAACAGGTGCTGATCCGTGATCTGGCGATCGATCCTGCAGGACTCCAGCTCGCGATCGGGGACACGTCGGCCGCTCCGCAGCATACGACGGCTGGCTCCTGGGGTACGGCGAGCGGCGCACCGGTCGCGGCCGAGGCCGCCGCCAAGCTCAACCTCGCCATGGTCGATCTCATGGCAGGTCGAAGGATCGTCGGTAATCTCCACCAACAGCTTGCCGCTATCCGCCGTCCGTACATCGAGATCGAAGTGTCGCACGTCGGACCGGGACAGGGGTCGAAGGAACTCGCGACGTTGCGCGCAGGTGGGTACGCGATCGCCGGGCCGGAATACCCGGCGTTCACGACCTTCAGCTACATTGCGCACTTCGTCGAAGTGCATGTCGAGCCGCGTACGCGCCGGGTTCGAGTCCCGCGCGTCGTGTCGGTGGTCGATTGCGGTCGTGTGGTGTCGCCGCGAACCGCCGAAAGTCAGGTTCGTGGCGGCGTGGTCTGGGGCATCAGCGCGGCGTTGCGCGAGGCGACCGATGTCGACCCTCGATATGGCGGTTGGCTTAACAACGATCTCGCCGACTACTACGTCGCAGTAAACGCCGACATCGGTGAGATCGACGTTGGCATGATCGACAAGCCCGATCCATTGGTGAATCCGCTAGGCGTCAAGGGACTGGGTGAGGTGGCGATGTCCGGCGTATCGGGCGCCGTTGCGAACGCGATCTTCCACGCGACGGGCAAAAGGCTGCGTGAGATGCCCTTCCGTATCGAGGACCTTCTGTAGTGCTGAAAACGGTGTAGAGCGGGAGGAGATAGCCACACGGATCTGCTGCGAGCGTCTATCACGCGGAACGTTACGTCTTGGATCACCTGTCTAATCTCTGCACATGCTTCGGCGCATACGGTTGACATGACACAGCGACCCGCGCCCACTCGCCCGCCCCTCTTCACCCCTCTGGAAGAGGCCGCACTGAGCATTGGTCGACAGGACAGTGTCGGCGGTTTCGGTACGGGCACGATGCTGGGCCTACGACGCTTGTTCGGCATACCAACGGCAAACCGGTTGGCCGATGACCGCTTGGAAGCGCTGAGACAAGTCGCGGTCCTTGAACGGTCGTCTCCGAGCCGTGCTATCGGAATGGCGGCCGATCTGGCGCAGCGAGGATTCAGCGTTCGGCAGATCGAAGCTCTGATGCCGCCGCCAGGCCCCGTCGCGGCGCGGCGGCTGCGCCTCGACCTTCAGACGGCCATCCTGCTGCCGATGGCGTCCATCCTAATGATGCTGACGACGCATGATCAGATCTGGGCTCGGCTGCTCGCGACTTGGCTACAGTTGCCGACCATATCCGCCAGATAATGGCATCATACGGGTCATCCGTCAGAACTGGGTTCCCACATTGAACGTAATAAGCTTCGGGTCGTCGCCCTTCTGGGTGAGCAAGGCCTTGGCGAGATCGATACGGAGTGGACCGAACGGCGAGTTCCAGTTGACCCCGACGCCGACCGAAAGACGCGGGCTGGCAGAATTGCCAAGAAAGCTTTCGACGAACGGCGTCTGCTCGTTCAAGGCACGGGGATTGGCATTCGTCCCGATGCATGTGCCCGCTGCGTTCGGTGAGCCCGCCGGGCAGAGTGTACTGGCGGTTATAGGCGCCCCGGTCGTGTCGGCCGTCGTGTAGGTGAACAGCGGCGCCCCGGAAACGTCGACGGCAGGCGTGAAGTTCGACCCGACATATCCCTTACCCGTGGTCGGATCGATCAGCGTCCGGAACGTTGCCGACGGCAACGGCTTCTCGATCCCGAACAGACTGCCGACCTGCGCGTAGATCGAAGGCCGTAAGCCGAGCTCACGAGCCCCTGAGCCCAATGGAATTTCGATTTCAGCGCGCGCGAGATAATAGGCTCGGCCACCAAGAGCATCGTCTAGGATCGAATTCCGATCGGTCGCAAGAACTTGGGTGGGCGTTCCGTTGCTGTAATTGGCGCGAAGAATGCGGGGACCGACGCCGCGGATGTCGAAACCGCGGAACTGGGGTTCACCCAGATAGAAGCGATCGGTAATCCGGACCGCGTCCGACCCCTCCCTGGCCGCCTTTTGAAGCGGATGGATATAGCCGCCTTCCGCGATGATTGAGCCGATGAACCCGCTGCCGAGATTCTGGTACTTCGACCCTTCGAAACGGGTCCGGATATATTTCACGTCGCCACCGAGACCGGCAAAGTCCTGGCTGAACGAGAAACGCGAACCGGCAGTCGGGCGCAAGCGGCTGTTTAGAGTGTCGCGGCTGAGCGAATAGCCGACCGAGGACGTCCAGCGATTACCGATCGCGTCACACAGATAGCGTGTCGCCTTCAGATAATCGCACTTTCCATTGGTGAAATAGGTATTCTCGCGGACCCCGACCTCATCATAGGACAGCCCGTAACGTGCCGACAGCGACCAGAATTCGGTCAGTGGCACTCCGGTACGAAGCTGGAAGCCCGTCGATACCTGGGTGTAGGTGGTCTGACGGTCGTTACCATTGTAGCTGAAAGAGTTGTAATCGCGACGGAAGATATCGCCGCCCAGCGCGATGTTCTTGTCGAACAGATACGGCTCAGTGAAGCCCAGCTCGATCGACTTCGAATAGCTCGAATAGTTCACGCCGGCGCGCAGTTCCTGGCCCTTGCCGCGGAAGTTACGCTGCGTGATGTTCGCCTGGATGATGAAGCGTTCGAGGCTTGAATAGCCGGCCGACAGCTGGAGCTCACCGGTCGACTTCTCTTCGAGGTTGGTCTCGAGGATGACGCGGTCAGGCGCCGATCCCGGCAACTGCTTGATCTCCATCTTGTCGGCGAAATAGCCGAGCGAGTTGATGCGGTCCTGCGAGCGCTTGACCTGGAAGCTGTTGAACGCGTCGCCTTCGGCAAGACGGATCTCGCGCCGCACGACCTTGTCCTGCGTCTGCGTGTTGCCGTTGATCTCGATCCGCTCGACATAGGTGCGCTTGGCTTCGGCGATGTTGAAATTAATCCCCATCGTCAGCGTCTCGGCGTCCTTCTGGAACTCCGGATTCACCTCGGTGAACGCATAGCCGAACAGGCCCGCGGTCTGGCTGAGGTTGTCGACCGAATCCTCAACGAGCTTGGCGTTGTACCAGTCGCCCTTCTTGAGCGGCAGCGAGGCGGCGAGCTTGGTATTGTCGAAGTCGCGGATCTGGCTGTCGACGGTGACGTCGCCGAATTTGTAGCGCTTACCCTCCTCCACCACGTACGTGATGATGAAGTCCTTCTTGTCCGGCGTCAGCTCGGCGACCGCCGAGGTCACGCGGAAATCGGCATAGCCCTGCGTCAGGTAGAACTGGCGGAGCTTCTGCTGGTCGTACGACAGGCGATCCTGATCGTAGCTGGTCGCCGACGACAGCAGGCGGAACAGCCGCGACTGCTTGGTCGCCATCTGGCCGCGGATCTGGTCGTCCGAAAACACCTCGTTGCCGAGGATGTTGATCTGGCGGACCTTCGACTTCGGGCCTTCGCTGATCTCGAACACCACGTCGACGCGGTTCTGGTCGAGATTGACCATCTTGGGATCGATCACCGCAGCGAAACGGCCTTGGCGGCGATACAGCTCGATGATCCGCGAAATGTCCTGACGGACCGCGGTGCGCGTGAAGATCTGGCGCGGCGCGAGCTTGATCTCTTTGGTGATCTTGTCGGTCTTGAGCGCCTTGTTGCCCTCGATGATCACCCGGTTGATGATCGGGTTTTCGCGGACGCGCAGCACGATGTTGCCGGTCTCGACGCCCGCGATCGAGTAATCCGCGAACAGATCGCTCGCCTGAAGGTCCTTCAGCGCCTGATCGAGCGTCTCGGCCGTGTAGGGGATGCCGACGCGCAGCTTGGTATAGCTGAGCACCGTCTCGCCCTCGATCCGCTGCGATCCCTCGACACGCAAAGTCCTGATCGTACTACCAACCGAATGCTTCTCGGAAGTCGCCGGCACACTCGCGACCGGGGCCGTTGAGCCCCCCTTCTGGACCGGCAATTCCGTTGCGGGTGTTACAGGAAGGCGCTGCGCGATTGCGGGCATTCCCGTCAGAGCCGTCCCGGCAAACAGCAGAACGCCGTTTCGCGCGGAATTGTAACGTCTTACTGAATTCACCAAAGCCGTCCCAATTAGTTTTCACACGCAGAATTTATCGGCACCAGTCTGCGCTAATTGGATTAACGCAACCAACGATCTTATAGAACTTGACCCGTTATCTGTGATGATTATCAACAAGTTACGGAGTAACATATATCGCGCAATTACGACCGATTTGTCGTCCTCGAACCAAACCTGAAAGTATGATGGCGTCGTATCATCAACTAACATCCATCTAGTACGTCAAATTACCGATAGCGCTAGCGATATTACCCGCTTCTAAGTTCCTTCAAACGATCGAATGGAATCTCCGGCAACCGTCATGTTTTCAAAGAATGAGTCGTGGGGATGGCTTCGATCAATATTACTTTGGTGGCAGTCGTCTTCAGGTACCAGCATGGCCGACCCAACCTGTACATCGGAGCGCTACCTTCCGGTCGACCTTCCTGCAACGATATGACGAGAGTAGTGTTACATCTGAAGCCAACTAACCTCACCGAAGCCGCTGCGGAAACGGTGATCGAGACCAAGAGGGTGGGCATTGCACGACGGCGCCACCTGCTCACGGGGCGCCCACAGATGCTGAACCAGTATTCTCGGGCAAGAGGGTGCACGACCCTACGCGCCTCACGCCCTCGGGACTGCGCGAATTAGCTCATCCGGTTCGCGCACGGTTCACGCTCCTACCAGCGTTGCAACGGCCGGAACACCGACCCTCCGGTAGTTAGCACGGTAGGCAGTGTTGCCGCTCTCGGATCGGCAATCGTTTGACCCGGCTGTCCGGTTTCCCAAGCGACCGGTCGTGGGCTGTATCCCGCAGTTCTGACCTACCGCCTAACGGTACGGACTCAGCAGGACTCTTCGCCAGTCCTTGATCGTTAGCCGGCAGAACGACATCCGTCCTGTAAGTGCGGTCCTTGCGCGTCTGGCCGTCGATCTCCCGAACCGTTCGCTTTGACCCACGGTGCTCATGCCGATCCATAACGGGGGGACCCGGCCCGACTACGCATCAGGCCTTCGAGGCGATTGCGCCCATCTCCTCCAGATCAAGGTCGTGCTCCAGATCCCGCATGGTCTCGTCGTCGATTAGATTCGCCCGGTGTAGCCGGACGAGTGCGGACCTCCCCGCCCTGACTGCTTCGATGATGACGTCGAAGTGCGAAGCTATCGCGGCGATACGCTCCTCTTGAGTGCCGATGAAGTCGATGCCCACCTTCGCTCGCGCCGTGTATCGACGCAACAGTTGCGGGTGGACGACCTGGCCCTGCTCATCACGCGCGAGTTGCTCGACGACGGCCAGCTGCGCGTGCATCATCTCCTGCTCAGCCGCGAACAGGTCCATCGGCGGCTCGTCATCCTCCGCGCGTCGAACGCCGAGCCAGCGGATCAGGACGCCCAAGGTCGAGCCCTGCACCAGAACCGTGACCAGGATGGTAGCAAAGGCGACCAATAGGATCACGTCGCGGCCCGGAAACTCGGTCGGCAGCGTCAATGCCGCCGCCAGCGTCACGACGCCGCGCATGCCCGCCCAACCCATGATTGTCGCACACCGCACTCCTATCGGATCCTCGCGCCCGATGCCCACCCGGCGAAGCATCAGCACAACCGCGTCGGACGCGAACACCCAGACGAAGCGTGCGACGATTAGCGCACCGACGATGGCGACGATCGCCCACGCGCGGCCGTCGGGAAGCCCTTCCAAGCCCCCTCCCCGTGACAGCACGTCGCGAAGTGAGAAGCCGATTAAAACGAATACCGACGCCTCCATCAGGAACACCAGCACCTGCCAGAGCGAGGTGGCACGGACGCGCACCGCGGCGGTCAGCAGCACATGTTGCCGCCAGCTCATCATCAGCCCGGATGTGATGACGGCGATCACGCCAGAAACATCGATCGCCTCTGCGGCGATGTACGCCGTCCAACATATCAATACGGACGCCACGACGAGTAGAAGCTCGTTACGCAGGTGACGCGCGAGCCATGCCCAGGCCGCCCCTACGGCGAACCCAACGACGCAGCCTCCGATCACGAGAGCGGCGAACCTTCCGATGGCCGCCCCGGGCGTCACGGCGCCGCCGGCTGCAGCTGCCACCGCGAAACGAAAGACGACGAGGCCCGTCGCGTCGTTCAGGAGGCTTTCCCCTTCGAGCAGGGCGTTCAGCCGGCGGGGCAGTCGCACTCGCGCCAATACGGCGCGCGCCGAGATCGCATCGGGGGGCGACACGATCGCGCCCAGGGCTGCGCAGGCGGCCCATGGCAACTCCGGCAGCAGCCAATGCGTCAGCAGCGCGACGACGACCGTGGAGAAGAGCACCGCACCGACTGCTAGCGACAGGATGCCGATCATGTGACGCCGGAACCGGGCTATTTCGGTGAACCACGCGCCGTCGCTCAACAGCGGAGGCAGGAACAGCACGAGGACCAGTTCCGGATCGAGCTGCACCGGTGGGATTCCCGGCACGAAGGCAAGCGCGGCACCGCCAATAAGCAACGTTGCCGATGGTGGCCAGCCCATGCGCTCGGCGACCCAGTACAGGGCGGAGACGGCGATCAGTGTCGCCACGATCAGGTCGAACAGTAGAACAGCATGCATGTCCCGGTCATACCGAGACCTGTCGGAGCTGCCGAGTATTATAACTCCAGGTAGGAAATACCCCGTCTAGGCTGCCGGCACTTCTCGCCACGCAGCGAGAATTGTCGGGTGCGGGTGATCTTGGATGCCAACCGACGTTATCGTCATTGCGCGGCGAACGCGATCGGACATGCAGCGTCATTGGCCAACTGCTAGGTGTTAACGAATTTGGGAAACTCGCGGGACAAATGTTCCAGAAACAGGCGCACCGCAGGCATCATACCGTCGCGGACCGGATATACGGCGGTGATGGCCGCTTTTCCGGCAATCCAGTCGGGCATCAAGCGGACAAGGGTCCCGCTGCGTTCTTCGGTTCGGCAGATCCAGCCTGGCAATGCGACGACGCCGATACTGTCCTGTGCAAATTGCTTGAGCATCGGCAAATCGTTGCCCGTGAACCGCGGTTTCACGGGAACGATGCGCTCGCCGACCTCCGCATGGCTGAGCTTCCACGTCGTGGCATGCCCGGGCCGCAGAATCGCAAGCAAATCGTGGTTGGCCAGATCTTCCGGTGCATTCGGGAGTCCATGCCGTTCGATGTAGGTCGGAGACGCGAACAGATGCCAAGGCGCATGGGCAAGCACCCGTTGCACGAGGTTTGAGTCGGTCATCGCGCCGACGTGCGATCGGATCGCGAGGTCATAACCACCGCCTACGATATCGATCTGATCGTCGCTGGTATGCTGCTCAAACTCGATCTTGGGGTGAGCCTGGGCAAAGCTCGGCATGATGTGGCGCATTGCAAACAGGGAGGGTACGACACCGATCGTGAATTTGACGACCCCGATCGGTTCCGCAAGCCGCTGGCGCACGCCATTTTCTGCCAGGTCCGCATGCTGGAGCATGTCGATGGCATGTCGGTAGAACAGGGATCCCGCATCGGTTATGCTTTGGCTACGCGACGTACGGTTGAGCAGACGCACGCCCAGCGCGCCCTCCAGTTGCTGGAGTCTGTGGCTGATGGTGGACTTGGGCGCGTTCAAAGTGCGACTGGCCGCCGTCAGTCCGCCGGCGTCGACGACGCCGACGAAATATCGGAAGTCATTCAGATCGAGCACGCCGGATTCCGGTGGAAGAAATGATCGATCGACGGCAGCCGAGCGTGGCCGTATCCCCAAGACTCGGCTCGAACAGCGATCATCACGTTAGTCCGCGAACATCTGCGTCGAGCAATCCCTTGATGCCGCCCGCTGTCCGGCCGGGGCGGGACGAAACGTCGGTGATCCGTGCGGCGATCCGCTCGGCCACCATAATAGTGGTGACGTTGGTCGGCACCGACGGGATGTCTGGCAGGATAGAGGCATCGACAACCCGCAGGCCCTTCATGCCTCGCACGATTCCCCACGCATCTACGACGGCGGTCGGATCTGCGTCGGCGCCCATCGGGACTGTCGACGTCGGGTGCTGATACGAGGCGATGTTCGCGACGATGTTCGCGCGCAGTGCGGCATCGCTCGTCACCACGGCACCCGGCGCCATCTCATGATCGACCATGTCGGCGAAGGGCGCTGTCCGTCCTATCTCCCGCGACAGCTTCACGGCCTCGACCATCCGGTCGAGATCGCTTGGATCGTCGAAGAAATTGTAGCGGATTCGTGGCGCGATTCGCGGATCCCGCGAGACGAGCCCGAACGAACCGACCGACTTTGGCAGTGTTACTGCTGCCGCGAGTACGATCGCGCCGCCGGTGGGACTGGCGGTCGGTTCAATGAAATGCGTAGCGGTAACCTGGAGGTCGAGATCGCCGTTCGTAGCGCCTCTCGAGCGTGTCCAGGCCATCGACCCCGCTGCTGGGAGCATGGATTTGTAAGGCGTCTTCAACGCGTAGATGTTGAAGAAGAACGGATGATCCTGAAGCCGCAGGCCGACCGGGAGATCTGCGACGACCGGTATGCCCAGCTTCCGGAGATGTGCAGCTGGACCAATCCCGGATCGCAATAGGATCGCAGGGCTTCCGAACGCGCCACCCGCCAGAATGACTTCGCCTCCCATGACGGATTCTCCTGACACGAGCCGCACGCCGTTGGCCCGGTGCCCCGAAAGGATCAGACGATCGACCTCGGCGTTGCCGCGGATAGTCAGGTTCGGGCGAGCACGGACTTCGGCGGTCAGATAGACGATGCCGGTGTTCATCCGAACACCGTCGACGACGTTCAGCGAATGCGCGCAGGCGCCATCGACGACTTCGCCGTTGAAGTCATCGACGCTGCCGAGGCCGGTCGCGCGAGCGGCTTCTACGAAAGCGCGCGTCGACGGCGACAGTTCGGCCATTGTGCGCTGGCGGATCGGGAATGGGCCAGACCGGCCATGCCACGCGTCGGCGCCGGTCGGCGTGTTTTCGAGCGCCTTGAAGGCGGGAAGCACGTCGTCCCAAGACCAGCCCGCGATGCCGCGTGCCGTCCAACGGGCAAAATCGGCCGGGCGAGCGCGTATCGCTATAGCGGCGTTGATCGCCGAACTTCCACCAAGCACCTTGCCGCGCGGCAGAGGAATGGCATGTCCCAACTTCGCCGCGTCGTCGCTCTTGTAGTTCCAGTTGAAATCGGGCGTGCCGACAGTGCCAGGATCTGTCAACGGCTTGGGATAGGCGTCAGGCGCGAACACCGGCCCTGCCTCCAGCAGAACAACACGGCGGCGCGGGTCCGCGCTCAGCCGTGCGGCCAACACCGCACCTGCTGATCCACCACCGACGACGATGACGTCGGCGGTCGAGTGTGCGGCTAGGCCCCTGCCGCTGGTGAGCGCCGTCGCGCCAATAGCGCCCGCCGCCAAAACGCTTCTTCGTGTCATGCTCATGGTTCGTTCCTTTAGCGGTGTCCGGTACCAAGCAAGCAGACGGTGATGCGTCGGACCGTGAGGACTGGATGGCTCATCAGTAGCGCCGTGACGACAGGAACATCATGAGGCTACGGATCGCCGTTTCGTATTCGATCGGTAAGAGGACGATCGCCGTCGCTACGAAGCTTGCCAAGCCGGCCACCCAGGGCTGGTCGCCGTAGCGGAGTAGGTGCGAAGTGGATCCATGCCGCTGCCCGTCAAGCGGTACGTCGAATACTGGTAGGCCCGTGTACTCGCTGGGTGGACGAACGAACAGGAATTGCATCACGGGTCTCCGGAGTGGGAAGAATGCGATCGTTGACGGCAAGCCAGGCCGCGAGGGTCGGCTGACGGCCGGATTAGGGCCGTCAGCCGTGCGCCCTCGGCGTCCGATCCCGTCCGGGTCGCACGCCGGCCGCTTCGACGTCAGCGGGCGATGAAGCCGCCGTTGATGAGAAGCGTCTGCGCGGTCACCCAGCTGCCGCCTGGGCCTACCAGGAATTCGATCAAAGGCGTGATCTCGTCGATCTCGCCCAGACGGTTCTGCGGGGCCATTTGCGACAGGAACGCCTTCGACTCTGCAGTCTCTACCGGGTAGAAGAAGGACGTGTTGAGCGGCCCAGGCGCGACGGTGTTGACCGTGATGCCGCGATCGCCAATTTCCTTGGCCAGCGCGCGCGTGAAGTGCTCAAGTGGCGCCTTGGACCCGGCATAGACCGCGTAGAGCCCGGTCGTTGCCGCCTGCAGCGTCGTTCCGATTGTGATGATGCGGCCGTTGTCCTCGATCCGCTTCGCCGCCTCCTGCATGCAGAAGAAGGCGGCCTTGCTATTGATCGCGAAGCTCTGGTCGAAATCGACCTCTGTGATTTCGACGAATGGCTTCTTCACCACCTTGCCGACTGTGTTCACCACGATGTTCAGCTGACCGAATCTCTGCTCGACGGCGTCGAACAGCGTCACCACCTCGCTGACGTGGGTCAGGTCTGCGCTGACCAGAAGCGGCTCGGCACCGAGATGGGCGATCTCGGCAGCGGTCTCTTCCGCCTCGCCCCGCGACATCTCACCGTGATAATGGACAGCCACCCCGCGGCAGCCGTTGCGTGCGAGCATGACGGCATATGCTCGCCCCTGATTACGTGTCGCGCCCATCACTACCGCGATTTGCCCGTCTAGGTTCCTGCTGAAGTCGTCCGTGGTCATCGCTGGTCTCCTGGCTGATGGCCATGAAGTAGCTGGCGGCTTTCCACACGGCTTTCAGGATACGCGCATCGCTGGTAGAAAATCCGCAAGCGAAGTGGATATTGCTGATAAAACGATATCAGGTGCTAGTGTTGATTCCGCAGTGTCAGGACAGGAGGAACCAGCGAAGAATTGCAAGGGGCACAAACGCCGGTGCTGCGAAGGAGATGGGGGTTGCCGCGGTGTCCCCCGGCAGCTCTGGCCGGAACAGTCCAGGAAGTAAGCGCGGACGGCACGCGATCAGCCCCCAAAACGTAGAATAGTTTCCTGATGCCGTTTCGGACACGCCAAAGTCGTAAAGGACCGCTGATTGTACCAGGTATCTGGCCTCGATCAGCTTCTTAGAGCACCAGGGGTCAGACCATCTTCTCGGCGCATTATGGCCGTCAGGTGACTTTGGCTCGAGAAGCCGCATTCGACTGCGATCTCAGCCAAGGCCAGCGGCCCATCGACAATCATCGTGCGAGCCTGATCGAGGCGTAGACGCATCAGATACTGATGCGGGCTTGTGCCCGTGGAACGGCGAAACGAACGCATCATCTGGCTTGACGAGAGACCGATCAGACTGGCGACCTCTTCAAGCTTCACACCGTCGGTGATGTGCGCCGTCATGAAATCGCGCACCTTACCAAGTTGCCGGTCCGACAGCCCCCCCAGATCCCTCTGGGGCCGGATGTCGCCATATTGCCTGATGAGGTGAATGCCCACCAAGTTGAGGAGCGAGTCAAGCTCAAGGGTGCCCATCGTCGCACGTGGGCCTGCACGAAGCTCCTCGCGGACCATTGCGCCCAGCAACGCCACGCGGCGGTCTACGATAGGCAGTGCGTCCGAGTTTACCGTAGCGCCGGGCAGGTCGAGGTCGGATTGTGCCAGACGATCAAGCCAGGCCTGGGATAGCGAGAACGCCGCAACCTCCTTGGGCTCATGCCAGCGCGCCCAATGGTCTGCTCCCGCCGGGATGATTTCGCACGCTCCACTCGCTGCGGACGCAGTGCGAAGCCGTGTTCCGCCAAGTCGTGACTCGCGGTTCTTGATAGGTTTGAACGATAGAAGCACGATATGATGAGGGATCGTCTGACTGATCTCGTCAGCGTCTCGCCGGTTCCACGAAGCGGTGCCGAATTCAGATATCACCTGCCGCCCCCAATTCGGAACCGGCGTGTCCGCAGTAGCGATATGTGGCGTTCCGGTAGGGCGAGGATCTGACATGATGAACTAGAGCTTACTTGGTAATTTCCATTCGCGATACAAAAATTAACGAACGCCACCCAAACTGCGTTCGGCTACATCTCGGCTATCGGACAGTAAAAGCAAGATGGCTCGCCCAATACCGATGATAAATCATCAAGATGTGCTGTCGTTCAATTTTGGCAGACCTGTTGAACCGCCCTTGGTACTTTCGGTCGTCCAAGCGGGCATTCGAGATTTTCGCGGTCCCAGCCGCCGAGATCGGCAGCGGCCTCATAGGCGGATCGGCAGAAGGATAAAAGCGCGTCGTCGGGGTCCGACGCGATGCGTACCGCATCGTAAGGCAGGATGAATTCGCCGAGCGCAGTGTCATAGCGTGCCGCATCGGGCGAAATGCGAGCCTCGGCATAGCCGGACGGTGCCGGCCAAGCATAAGCGTAGAAGGCGGCATGCGGATACGCGTCGCTTCCCGGCCAGAACCCAAGACTCGCCTCCTGATCGCTATAGGCCTCGACGGCTACGGCGTCAGGAAGACCGGGAACGCCCCCCGGATGACGAGGCGCGCCGCGCCCGGAGAACCGCGTTGAGGCGAGATCAAAACTTCCCCAGAAGAAATGGGTCGGGCTGGCCTTCCCAAGAAAGCCGGTACGGAAATCGTCGAACACGCGCGTCGCCTGGATCAACGCGCGCCAGAAGTCTCGCACCGCGTCTCCGTCGTACGGACGTTCGGCGTGGTCCCCGGCGAACGGAACCGCGCCGGGCATTTCGCTGGGATTGCCGTCCACCGTGACGGCGATGTCCAAGTCGGCCAGCACCGTGAGAACCGCCGTATGGAAATCGGATGTCCGGCCTGCTGCGAGAGGAATGCGACGCTCCTCACCGTCGCTGGTCGAGAATCTAAGAGTATCGGCGAGGAAGTCGAACTCGATCTCTAGGATGCGCGCGTGCAACCGGATCGGCGACGTCGTCAGCCCCCTAGCCGAGACGTAGAGCGGCACGTGCCAACTGTGATTGAGCCATGGCGTCAGCGCGAGCCGGACCTTGCCGACGATCTGCGTGCGCAGCTGCAAGGCGATCGCGGTCTCGCGCCAGCGCGACCATTCGATTTCGGGCCAGACTTCAGGCATAGGGCAGCTCCGATGGAAAACTTGCGCCTTGCATAGGCGCAATCGCCAAGGGTGTCCCCTTCGATTGCCCCCCCCCTCCAGCGCTGGATCGACAATCAGCCCACGCCAGATCGCGTCGCAATCGGCGGTCGCGCAATGCCTTGCGCATGCCCAAGGAGAAGGGCGGTCGTCATATCGCGATTGACCGCGGGCGAGAAGATGTACCCCTGTCCTAACGTACAACCGATCGCGCGAAGCTGTTCGACTTGTTCTTCAGTTTCTATCCCCTCGGCGACGATCCTGATGCCCATCTTTTTCGCGGTATGGATCAGGCCTTCGACGATGGTCACGCTGACACCGTCGGGTTCCAGGTGGTCAACGAACAGTTTGTCGATCTTGATGACATCGACGGGGACCGTGAGCAGGTGCGTCAGCGACGCAAAGCCCGTTCCGAAATCGTCCAGCGCAACCCGTATGCCGTCAGCGCGAAGTGCCCTGATCGCTCGCTGTATCGCTTGGTCACCGCGGCCCATGTACACCGTCTCGGTTACCTCGAGGATGACGTGAGTGAGAGGGACCCGTTCGCGCTCGAGCGCTGCGGCTAGAACCTGTCCTACGGCACCGCCACTCAAATCCGCAGACGAGACGTTGATACCGACGTGTTGAAACGGGATGCCCAAATCCAGCCATCGGCGCAGGTCGGCCGCGACAAGAGTCATTATCCTAGCAGTGAGCGAGGTCGCAACCTGGGCGTCGGCAGTCGCCTCGTGAAAAGAGGCAGCCGAGACCAGATTGTCGCCGATACGCATACGGCAAAGCGCTTCCAGCCCAACGATCTCCCGCGTGTCGAGACGGAAGATCGGCTGATAATGCGCCTCGATCCGGTCCTCCCGCAAAGCCGCGCTCAGGTCCCTGATCGCGCCTAGACGCCGCGTCATGTTCGAGCGCAGCCCTGCCCAGTATCGTACGAAGCCGCCACGACCGGTTTCCTTGGCGTGGTAGAGAGCAAAGTCGGCATTTTGCCGCACACTCCCCACCCCGGCGTCGTCCAACGAGAACGTAGCGCCTCCGATGGTAGCGCGGGGGACGATGCTATGCCCGCCGCAGTCGGCAGCAACCGAAAGCGCGCTTAGAACCTCATCCGCGATCTTCTCCAGGTCACGAAGGGCATCGGTAGCCTGGAGAATGACAGCAAACTCGTCGCCCCCGACGCGAAACGTTCGTCCGGGGCTGACTGCTGCTGAGATCCTGTCGCTGGCAATCTGAAGAAGCTCGTCACCCGCATGATGCCCGAACGTGTCGTTCACGACCTTGAGATTATCAAGATCCAGCACGAACAGCGCCCAACTACCGACCGCAGCGCCTTCAAGTTTGGAAAGTGCGGCATGATACGCAGCCCGATTGGGGCAACCCGTCAAGGCGTCGGTAAAGGCCCGGCGCTGGTGCTCGAGGACACGCTCATGTCGCTCGATAGCAATTTGCGTGAGGTGAACGCAGTTAGCCACCACCTCGCGTTCGAAGGCCGTCGGCCCTCGGGCGCTGCGATAGTAAAAAGCAAATGTCGCGATCGCGCGACCGTCTGCATCACATATCGGACTGGACCAGCAGGCGCGCAGCCCGTGCGGAAGTGCAAGGTGTTTGAACGGCGCCCAGCGGGCATCGGTCTCGATATCAACGACCGCAATATCTGTTTTCAGATAGGCAGCGGTGCCACAGGAGCCGGCTAACGGTCCGACGGCCAGGCCATCCAGGGCTTGGGAATATGCTTCCGGAAGGCTCGGGCCAGCGAGCGGATGAAGCAGGCCTGCCACGTCGACCGTTAAAACCGAACAGATTACGTCAGGGAGGATCCGCTCTACTTCTGCACACAGCGTGGTGCACGTTGATGCAAGCCCGGCACCCTTGGCAATCATTTTCAAAATGGCGTTCTGAAGATGAAGCAGTACAGTTACTGTATCATCGCCTCCATGATATGGATCGGTTTCAGAAAGCCCCATGAAAACAGAGCCTATCGCAACACCGCTTTATATTTCTTTAAAGCATAAATAAAACTCGCATATCAATACATCCGTTTTGAATGTTGTTTCCGGCTTCCGGAATTTGATCCGACAATCCGGCGAGAACCCGATTGATGATTACATAGTTGATATTCAAACCGCTTGCTGATGGAATCGACGATAGGCGTTCAATCGCGTTACTACGTTGCCAAGCTGATCACATGCCGATGCGACCGTCGGTTCCACACCTTCAGCTTCTGATGCGAGAGAGTACACGCGCCGCAACATTGCTCCTGGCTGCAAGCTTCCGTCCATAGCGTAGCGCGGTCGACGGTGAAGACCAGCGCAGCGCCTGTGCAATGCCAACGCCGTCCTCCCCGGCCGCAAACAGATCCTGCGTCAGCCCTACCCGCAGCGAGTGGCTCGACAGGGCACGCGCCGCCTCCTCAACTTTTGCGATCGGCATCTCGACCAGCCCCTGGTCGAACGCGCTCAGTGCCACGCGCCGATAGATCCCGTTGACACCCTGCCGGCTCAGTGAGGCCGTGCCAACGGTATAGACCGTCCGCGCCGGTTCGGCCTTCTTGCCCTTGAGCTTCTCCTGCCAGTGCCGCGTGTGCCCCGGGATCGCCTCGTACGCCATCGGCGGAACCGCCGCGCGCAGCCGACGCCGATCGACCCCGACGCGGCGGAAGACTGGCCCCTCGGTAATCGCACTCGCTACCAGCCAGGCACCGACCCGGCGCATCGTGTCAGCGGACAGCCAGCCCCAGGCCCCCTGCCCTTCCTGATCGGTCTTGGATGATGGGATGAACAGGAGCGCCGAACCATCGCTGTTCGGATCGATGTGCGCAACGGTGACGGCGACGAGCTCGCTGACGCGCAATCCCGCATCGTAACCGAGCGACAGCAGGGCAGCATCGCGCAACCCCTGCAGCTCGCCGCCACAGGCGCCTAGCAGCGCCGTCAGCGTAAACCCCTTGGTATGCGGATCAAGGGAGGCCCCGAAGCGTAACGGGGCCGCCTGGCGTTGGGCCGCGCCACGACGCCGGCGCAGGCCCTTGAGCGCGGCGCGGACCATGACGTGGCTGGTGGGCGCATGCCCCCTCTCCTGCATCCCTGACAGGCCGTGTGCGGTGGCGAGACTGGCAACCCGCCGGGCGACTGTGGCGGGCTTGGCGCCCCGCGCCTCGAGCATGGCAATGTACCGGACCAGGTTTTCAGGCTCTGCGGGCAGCGGGGCGACACGGATGTTCTCACACCAACGCAGATAGCAGGCCAGGTCCGACGCCAGCGCCGCCTTGCTCGCCGCTGCCATGGCGCCGAGCTGCGCGGCAAAGCCGATCTCGCTGACAGGGCCGGCATCAGCGGGCAGCGCAAGACCTAGCAACCGGGTGACGCGGACATCGATCGGCTCGACCAGCCCACGCCGCGCGCGCACCGGCAGCCCCTCCCCGTCGGTGCGATGGACGACGATCTCGCTCATGCGGCACCTGCCCGCTGGTCAAATTTACCCTGCATTCCGCCCACGTAACACATGGCTGTAGTTACCATAATGTCCGACTATGGTAAGTGCGTTCCCCGTCCGAGACCACAACGAAGAAACTTGACGTTTATGACGATGCAACCTCGGAAATTTTAGTAAATACCGAAATGAATTCGCCCTTCCCCATGAGGCTGACGAGAACTACATCACGCAAATCATCAACCGCTGGTACAGCAGACTGGTACAGCGTGGCTAACTCAGCGGGTTAAAAACGACGGAAATTCGTTGCTTCGACCCAGTCGGCTCCCCTCTCGTAGGGGTCACCATTCTCGACTAACCCTCGGAAATGCGCGGATTTACGTCTCTTTTACCCGTCATGTGTACAGAACATGGGTACAGAAGAACGTGAAGAAGACCAGCATGGCGTCCCCTTTCGCCGATCCCCGAACAGGCCAACTCTACTTCAGACGAGCGGTCCCCGAGGCACTCCGGTCGGCCTTCGAGGGCAAGGCCGTGGTGAAGGTTTCGCTGCGGACCAAGGATCCCGCCGAGGCGAAATTAGGGTTCGCGCGCGAGAACGCGGAATTCGAGACGAAGCTCGCCGAGGCACGGCGCCGGTTCGCCGAGGGAACATTGGTCCCGACCCCCGGCGCCCTGGTGCGACGCTGGTGCGAGGCCCCGGCGACGGGCACCGGCCTTTCGGGTCCGCAACGGCTCGTGTTGACCTTCATGGCCGGGACTCCGCATCGCGTCGCCCGCAGCGGTTCGGACCGCGACCACAAATTCGGCGCGGACGCCGAAGGCAATGATCGCGCAGGCGCAACGGGACGGATAGACGAGTCTGAAGCACTTACGTCCGTGGCGCTATGATCGTCGCAAGCTCCGCCGGGCTCACCGCATGCGTCATCTGGTCCATGAGACACGTGTTCGGCGCCTTGTCCGGCCGCCATCTCGGCAGCCTCGCGCCATGCCGGAATCGGTCACCCGTTACCTGATCGTAGGGTACTTCGACGACGAGTTCGTGTCTGAGCGGTTCCCACTCGTTTTCCTTGCCGCTGCGCTAAACGTCTGGTTCGCAGACGATTTGGCACGGTTTTTCGCAAAGCGCCTTGCCGCCCGCCTGCTGCGAACATCACGCATGGAAGTCATTCCCGTCGTAGACGAGATGCTGACGCGTTCCGTTGGCGTAGGTCACGACGTGGCCCACCGCCCAGCTGGTCAGCGGCCCTCGTGCGTACGCCAGGTCGGTGGCGCAGACTCCGGCGCAGTACACCCCTCCCCGCGTTGCCGGTCGGTGAGTGTGCCCAACGGTCGCGAGAATTCCCATTCTCTCGAAGAAGCGTACGTCACCCAAACGCCCGTCAGCTGCCATGTGACCGTGGATCGCCGCCTCGATACCGGCGATCTCCAGGCTTTCGCCGGTCCGGAGAAATCGCACGTTGCGCAGCCCATCATGCGAAAGATGACGCATCGTACGTTCGAAGAGATCAGCTGGGGACTGGCCGGCGGCGATACGTCGGTGAAGTGCGAGCGCCGTCTCGAGGAAGAAGATCGCATTGGTCGGATCGTCCCGAAAGTCCGCCTCCCGCAGCCAGCGCAGCAGAGCCTGGTCATGGTTGCTGCCGACCACGACGCTTCGTGACCAACTCCGTCGTACCTTCTCGAGGAAGCGCGCCGCAGCCCGCAGTTCGCCCTCCACCTCGCCGCCGCCGAGGGCAAACTGGCCAAAGCGCTTGAGGTGATCGCGCGCATCGTGGCTACTTCTGGCATCGAAGTCGACCACGTCGTGGAACACCATGAAGCGGGGCCGGAGACGATCGACCAGCGATGTCCCGGTTCCTTGACCGAGTCCCCATGTCGCCGACGAAACGCGCGGATCCATGCCGGCGAAGTGAATGTCTCCGAACGTCAAAGCCTCGACCCGCCTGCCACGATGACACACGCCATCGGCTACCTTGATGTCCAAATCCTGAAAGGAGCCATCTCCGCCGGCGGGTGACAGGAGATGGCGACAATACACGCCTCCATGAGGCGCCACCTCGGCGATCACGGCGCCGAGTTCGGAAGGCCGGTTCAGATGCTCGTCCATCTGGTTCGACATCGAACCCGTCGTGATCTGAGCCTTCAGCCCCTTCATCCGTATCCGCGCCAAGGTCTCCAGCGCCACCACGCTGCTGGGCACGATCGTCCACCGCGCATGGGCGCGTTGGCGGGTTCTCTCCAGCGGCTTGGACAGGCGCGGCGGCAGGACGACGTCGGACGCGACGTCCACGAGACCGTGAAAGTCTACGGGCAGATCCGAAACATGCGATTGGTAGTCTGCGGTCAGGTCCGACTGCTTGCACGTGTTGCCCAAACGAACCACGATCAGACCGGCGTTCCGAACAGCGGCATAGGCCTTGAGATTGCGCCAAAACCCGGGGTGGACGTTTCCCCCCGGCTCGACCGCGGTGACGATCAGTCGCCTGACGATCTTGGGCGATGCAGGTACGCTGGACCCGCTGGATCTGATGACCGTCTCGGGTCTAGTGATCGTCACGTGCTTCGCCGGACGCCCGTAGAGCTCCTCGCGGGGCACGCCGAACCGGGTGGTCACGTCCCCCTTGAGCATCTCCTTGAGCAACGGCGGCACGACTCCGGCGTCCCGAAGACGGTTCCGCTCGTACTGGACCAGTGCCTCTCGAACGCGGATCTGACTGAGGCCGAGCAACCTCGCCACCGCTGACATCGAGCGGTGCTCGACGAACAGCGCATGCACCTTCGCCTGCTGTCCGGTGACGAACGTGGAACGCTTGGCGGACAACCATCCGCGATGCCTATCGCCTAGGTAAGCACATGCTGTTCGCAGACGATCGCAATCCGGCAGACGACCTCATTCAGTTACTCCCAGGCATTAAGGCGCGGGGGAACACGATTGCCTCGTTCATGCAGGAGCCTTTTGGCCTCTGACCGCCACGAGATCGAAGGTCGGTAAATTTCACTCGAGATCACATGAACCTCGTCTGCCCGATGCTATATCAGGCATGCGAAGGGTAGTGATGAGCGACCGACAGACGCGTTTCGAGACCGGCGACCGCGTGTTCTTCTGGTCGGGCCGCGGATCGCAGGGCTACGGCACCATCCGCGAGATCCGGGACGGACGCGCGTTCCTCGATCCCGAGCCCGACGCCGTTAAAGGCACCGACTACCGCGTGTTCCGACAGCCCGCCAAACGCTACGACAGTTGGGCGCCACGAGATTACGGCCTCCGCTTCAGCCAACTGAACACACCCGCGAAGCCGTGGTTCGAGAACAACTGACGCTCTGCCCGGCACAGATCACTTTGCGCAAAGAGGTTGGATTGAACGGCGAAAGATACCAGATCGCTGCGTCCCCCCTGACTGATCCCGTCGATGAGCGCGATCCCGGCCGAACAACTCTGGGGGAGGTGCTGGTCGCGGCCGTCGTTCCGACCTGAGCCTCCGACCCGCTCGCCTCGATATACCGCCGCAACAACGAGGAGTGCGGCCGCCATGTCCGACCGAGCAATGATGACCATAAACGAATTCACCGACTGGGGCTGTGTCAGCCGCACTCGAACTTACGAGCTGAGGGGCCCGTCGCCGTCGTGGACGCGCGTCACCGTGCACGAGAACGTCGGCGTCGGCGTCGGCGTCGGGGCAACTGCAGCAAGGGCCAGAATCAAGATCAGCACTGCCTAGATCGCCATCCAGTCGCTCTCAGCGTCATCGATCGCCGCGAACGCGTCGCCGTCAGCCTGCTGCTTGCGCAGGTGGGCACGTACCGCCTCTGGATCACCGTTCTTTGGGAATGTGCGGTCTGCGCGGGCTGCGTCAGCGATCCCGTCCACCCAGTCGCCGCGGTCGCGTTGCGCCAGCAGCCACTTGCCGAACGGCGGCTTGGGCTCCTGCTGGTCGTCATCGTAGTCGGCCATGATCGTGTCCTTCGAATCGTTAGCTCGCTCATCGCATCAGATTGATGTTCCCGCAATGTTCTTGCGAATCAACGGGGATCGCGCCTAGCTAGGGACAGGCCACAACCGGCGACTCGATACTGACGGAGCAACGAAATGCAGCACGATCTGCGGCTGAGAGCGGCTGCCCGCGTGATATACGACAACGTCTATCCACCTGTTGATGCGGTGCAATTCAGCTTCGACGAGGCCGAGCGGTTTGGAACTGAGGAGTATCGGCAGGCAGTGGGCGCTGCCCAAGACGCACGGTCGGTTCTGGCTGACCAGCACGACCAGCTCCTCTTCGCCGCGATCCTGTAGGTCATGCGCTCGACCAACCTGGGCCGCCCGGTCGTCGTCCCGCTGAACCGTCGTGACGATGCGCTACGGCTTCACGACTTGCCGTTCGAACTGGTGCCGTGCGAAGTGCCGTTCTTCCTCGTCCACACTCAGGCCGGTTTCCCGTCGCCTGCTCAGGACGACATGCAGGAACCGATCGACCTGGGCGCGTGGCTCGTCGAGCATCCGGCTGCGAGCTACATCATGCGCGTGGATGGCCGGTCCATGTCCGGTGCCGGGATCAACGACGGTGATCTGATCGTCGTGAACCGAGCCAAGAAGCCCAAGGCCGGCGCGATTGTCGTGGCGCTGGTGCATGGCGACCGGACCCTGAAGCGTCTGCGCTACGTCGACGGCCGTCATTGGCTCGTTCCCGAGGCTGAAGGGTTCGCGGACATACTGGTCGATGAGCATGTCGAGATATGGGGCACGGTCGTCGGCGTGGCGCGCAAGATGACATGAGCACGCCGATCGCCCTGATCGACTGCAACAACTACTACGTCTCCTGCGAGCGCGCCTTCGACGCCAGCCTGGTCGGGGTCCCGGTGATCGTCCTGTCGAATAACGACGGCTGTGCGATCGCACGATCGGCGGAAGCCAAGGCGCTCGGGATCAAGATGGGCGATCCGATCCACCATCTGCGCGACAAGGTGAAGCAGCACGGCATCCAGGTCCGGTCGTCGAACTATGCGCTGTACGGTGACATGCAGCGCCGGGTGATCGCCGCGTGCGAGTCCTTCGCCCGCGACTTCGAGATATACTCGATCGACGAGACGTTCCTCGATCTCGCCGGCTTCGAGGGGCGCGATCTCGTGGCGCACGCGAACGCGATGCGTGCCCAGGTCCAGCTCTGGACGACGATACCCACGTGCGTCGGCATCGCGGAGACCAAGACGCTGGCGAAGCTAGCGAACGCGGCAGCTAAGAAGAACCCGGAGTTCGGCGGGGTGGCCGATCTTCGTGACGACGACGTGCGGCGCGATGTCATGCACGCCTTGGCAGTCGGTGACGTGTGGGGCGTCGGTGGTGCGACCGCACGCAAACTGATCCATCTGGGCATTCACACCGCTGGCGCCCTGCGAGATATGCCTATGAAGCAGGCGCGCGCCGTCGGAACCGTCGTGCTTGAGCGGCTGGTGGCCGAGCTGCGTGGGGTCCCGTCCAACGCCGTTGAGGCGGTGGAGCCACGGCGGAAGGGCATGGCTGTCACTCGGTCGTTCGGAACGCCAATCGGCGACTTCGAGCGGATGATGGGCGCGCTGTCGCAATACGCGCTGCGGGCTGGCGAGAAGCTGCGATCGCACGGGTTGGTCGCGGCGCGCCTGACGGCGTTCTTCCACACGAACAAGCACAAGCCCGACCGGCCCCAGTATGGCGCGTCACGCATGGTGACGCTGCATCCGATGACGAACGACAGCCTCGAGCTGATCGCGGCAGCCAGGCGCGGAGCGGAGAAGGCGTGGCGCGACGGCTACGCCTACACGAAGGCTGGCATCATGCTCGACGATCTACTTCCCGAGGACGAGCGGCCGCGTACGCTGTTCGAAGCGGATACGGCAAAACGCGACCGACTGATGGGTGCGCTCGATGCGATCAATGGCAAGTTCGGCACCTGGACAGCGGTCACGGCCACGCAGGGGTTCAAGCGCGAGTGGAAGATGCGGTCTGAAATGCGGTCGCCTGCATGGACGACCGACATCGCTCAGGTGCCGAAGGTCCGTGCAGGATAGTGGCGAAGGTCTGAGGTCTTGCGTTCGCCAAGGTTCAGGACGAGGAAGCGCCCATGAGCCATGCCAGCAACATCGTTCTCTGCGATGGACCCGACAGCCCGCACGCGTTCGACGTCGTGCCGCTTCAGCCACGCAATGGCAGCCTCGATGCCATGTGCCCGGTCTGCAAAGGCCGCGGGCAGTGGAATACCGAGATCGATCTCGTCAGCTTCCGGTGCAAGCGAACGGCATGCGATCGTTGCCACGGTGCCGGATGGGTCGAAACCGGAACCGATCCGATCGGCCTGCCCGACATCGAAGTTTCGCCGGAAGGGTATCCCCGTTGGACGATCCGCTTCGAACCCGGCGACACGGAGGTGGAGGTCGATCCGGCCCAACCTGGTCTGGCCAAAATTTAAGCCGGACCAAGCTGGCCGTGCTCAGATCAACCGAGGCGTCGGCGGGCGTGTCGGAAAAACTGGCCCGCGTACCGTCATCCGGTCGGCCGAATATGGCCGCTGCAACGACAGGACGTCGTCATAGCTACCGGTCAGCCACCGCTCGTGATCGTCCGGTCGCAGGATCGTGATCATTGCCTTGGGGTGGATCGGCGCCACCAGTTCGTTCGCGTCGCAAGTGACCATCGCGAAGTAGCGCTGTTCGCCGACCTGCCGCCAGAAACCCGCAATCGCAAACATGGGCTGGTCGGTCACCCCGAACCACATCTCCCCCTTGATCGGCTTCTTGCCGTCGCCGAGGTCGGTGGGCTCGCGAGCCCATTCGCAGAACTCCGTCAGCGGAATCAGGCAGCGGTTCGCCGGGTCGGTGACGAGCGAGCGCCATTGCGGGAGATGAAGGGTGCGGACGTTAGTCTGCGCGACCTTGCGACCGGCCTGCTTCGCCTGTCCAGCCAGGACGTCCCACTCCATCACGTCGAGCCCGCGACGGTCGGCTTCGTTCCGCACGACGTACGCCCGTCCGAACGGGCGCAGCTCCTTGGGATCGAACCGGTTGTCCATCGGCTTGTCGGCAAGCCACTCGGCGCCGAACCGCTCGGTGATGGTCTCAGGCTCGCCGTCGAACCGGGCGCGATTACACATTATAGATTCACCCGACCAACGAAGGCGCCGACCGCGATCACGGCGACAATGATCGCCCAACCCTCCCAGGTCCGCGGTGTCCAGCCGATGCCCACGACTTTGGGCTGAAACCATTCTCGGGGGTGGTTCATCACGGCTCCATATGAAGGGCGTTGCTCAATCACCGGAACAGGCGCTCGCTTTCAAAAGTCAGGTAAAATCTCTTTTGCTCACGGCAACGCCCCAGTTCGATGCCGCCCGGTTCGCCGACGTGCTGGTCACACTCCAGATCTTTCCAGCATACTCGCCCGTCGCCTTCCATCGTCCCGGTTCAATTTCCTCGACATACACTTCTGTGCGTTGCCCATGGACCGACACCTGCCGCTTCATGAATCGCTTCTACCTCCGCCGGATTTGATCATTCGGCCACGGGTAGCCTCCAGATTGGCGATTGTCTCCAGTCACGTACTTCGAAACCGCCACTGACGATGCCGTCGGTAACGGCTCGCCCTGACAAGGGAGAGAGGGCGAGCCGGCCAGTCACTTTCCGGGCACCTGGCTGAACGAAAACGCAAAAGCATGCGTGAGGTTCACTGGTAAACGGCTCGCCCCTGGCGGAATCCAAGGACGAGCCGACCAGGGTATGTTGGGGTTACACTGGCCGGATAGATACGCGCCTACGAGCGGGTTCGCTTCACATAGGAAGGAACGCACAATCATACCGGGCCTGCGTGGAGCACTGGCGCGCCGTCGTTCAGTTTAAAAACGGCCCGCCCAAAGGTCACAAAGGGCGAGCCGGCCGGAACGTGCATTTGGGAGGATCCATCCCGGCGCTCCAGATACGAACTCACAAGAGCTACGGTTTCACCATAATAACGTCCCGCCTCAAGCGCCCGTGTAAACGCGAGGCGGGCCGGCTGGTTCGGCTGGAGTAATCCGCACCAGCCATGAGCAAACCGACGAGGCGCACAAACGCCCCATCCTATGATAAAGGTAACATGACGAGGCACCGGTGCCAGCGATCGGCGCTAGACGTCCGGTCATCAAACTGACCCCGCCGAGACCGGAACACAGCATTAGGTTGTCGCAACGGCCTGATCTATGTTCCCGCAATGAAGCCCAGCAAAGTTCAGCCGTACCTAGAACGTACCTTTGGTCGACCTTTGACGGTAGATGAGTTGGCCGCGATGAACGCCGCACGCGCAGCGAGCTTGGGCGGGGGCAACGCGGTGCGGGCGATGCGCGCCGCAGTTCGCGCCGCAGTCAGCGATCGGTTACGAGCACTAAATCCTTGAACCAGGCAGTATGCATCGTTGCGCCTCGACCGTTTAGGATTTGAATAGAGGTGGCGAAGCAGAGCCTACCAGATAGAATTTCAGCTGCCATAATTTCTCGGGCACCCGCAGTGGCTACTCGAATGGCGTCGTTCAGGTCCACTGCTAAGAACCCTTCATCGTCGGCTATCCGGGAACCCGGCTCGTTCAGATATAGGAAATATCGTTCCATCTCGTCCGTATGAGGAACCGAGCCGCCGACGTCCTGAACCGGGGATAGGATAAGCAGGAATAACACCGATCAACCAAGCGCCTGAATAGCCCTCCGTCGATCCGAAATGCACTCCCTTCGGGCGTCGGAACGCAGCCGTTGACGAGCGGCCTAGGACGCCGCAGTTTCAAGATGCCCGGTCCTCGGGCAGGAGAATGCCAGATGCGTAAACTGCTGTTCGCTGCCGCCTCGCTGTCCTTGCTCGTCGGGGCGCCTTCGATGGCTGCGCCGTGCAAGGACGCCAAGGGGCGCTTCACCAAGTGTCCGAAGGCACCGGCCAAAACGGTCCGGTGCAAGAGCGCGAATGGTAAATTCGCGAAGTGTGGCACGGCTGGCGCCAAGCCAGTCTGACCATGAAGGCGCGGGTCTCGTACCCGCGCCCAAGGGCACACCAATCGGCGTTACTGCGTAGCCGTCGCTTGGGCTTGCGGGCTGATGTATCCCGTTAGAATATCGCCCGCTTTGAAGTGTGCGTTGCCGCCCTTCATGAGCAGGCCGAGAAGCCCGAAGCTGAACACGCCAATCACGACGCCTGCGGTATTGGCTTTGCCCTCGGTTCCTTGCGAGCCTGAGATAGCCAAGGGACCGCCGGGCAGATCGATATACAGCAGCTTGGCAGCAAGCCGGCCCTTGTTCCCGGCCGCCCCGGTCCCGTTCACGTAGGTCACCTCGCCCCACGCAGTTGCGCCCACAGGGACAACGACGATGCCATTGGCAACGACGGGAGAGTTGACGCGCAACTTGAACCGGTCGCCTTCCTTGGCGCTTCGGCTATCGACTTCTTTGGTGACCATCAGTTCGACCGGAGTACCGCCCAGGACAGGGGCTGGGCTCCCCGGCAATGTCGTCTGGGCTATAGCCGCCGATCCGCCGATCACGGGCGCAACGCTAACGGCGACAGTCACCAACCAAGCGATTGACCGACTAATCACGGCTTGGCGATAGCCGGTGCGATCTCACCTGGCGCCAGAAACTTGATCGCGGTCCCGGTCGCGTTTGCCTTACCCCAGCTCACGGCTGTTACATGGGCGTCGCCATAGCTTGCCTTGATCACGGCATCGGCGCCGAGCTTCTGACCGCGCTCCCACAGTTCGCGGTAAATCTTGGCCTGCGACGGCGACTTGCTGAACATCGTCGCCTTGCGCACCCCGGCCTTCACCTCTCCGAGCACTCTGTAGGGCCGGTCGGTTATATCGTAGGGAAACACAGGTACACCGACGTCATCGTTCATCACGATCGGGGTTTTCGATTGTGGGCCCTGCGCCATCGCCGGAACACCAATCATCAACGCGCTGGTCAGCGCGAATATAGCCAGTTTCATATCATCCCCTCTTGATTCGGCCTCCCCAGGCCGTTGATCGAAGCGTGTCGCCCAAGCCTTTCGGGGTCAACGACAAATACGCATTCAGAATGGACGCAATTGCGGTCGATGACTGCGACGATCACCTGCAGCGTCGCGTTATCTCGGCGAGCAGAGCACTGCGGACGCCAACCGCGCAAGCCTGCGTCAGACAAGTGCCGTAAGCCGTAGCGCCTATACAAACAGGGAGCGCATCAGCCGGCCTAGCCGCCGCTCCTCGTTCTGGTCCAGCACGCCGCACCGTTCGAGCCGGCGACAGAGCCGAGCTCGGAGTGCACCCAGCTACAACTATGGCGGCGGCTCCTGCCCGTGCTCCGGGCGCAACATCTGCGTCGGGCCGCGTGGTGGACGGTATTGCATCACGAGCGGCGGCAACAAGCGGTACGGGGTCTGAGCACGTGCCGAAAAGCGTTAGGAGACACCTGCTTGCGATTCGTGCCGGGTCCTTAGAAGATGCTCTTCATCGAGCCAATGAGGTCGAGTGACGCGCCTTGGGTTTTGGCCGTGCTCGCAGCAGTGATCCCGCCAAACCCAGTTGGAAGGAACGCGGATGCTGCTTGGTCGAGCACGCCGCCGATGTTGTTCCAGTTGGCCGCGTTAATGCCGCCCTTAGTCAGGTAGTTCGCCGAGCAGGCGGTGAGCAACCAGGTCCTCGACCTCGGCCTGCTCGCGCAGACCGCGACAGCGGCAATGGAAGCGCTTGGCGTCGAGCGGATC
>NZ_SLYF01000006.1:0-353894 GCF_004343105.1 Sphingomonas sp. PP-CC-3A-396
CACTCGTTACGACCGCTGCCCAACTGTCTTCTTCTCTGCCGTCGCGCTCGCGGCCACCGTCATCTTCTGGCTATGACCAATGAGTCCTGACCCTAGCCTTACAACACGGTAGTGCGCTTCGCTCGCACTTCGGCGATCGAATAGTAACGACCCCCGTCGAGGAGTCCGAATTCGCCGCGAGCGGAGCCGGCGACTGGTTCGGGCCGCATCGCGATGACGGCGCGGCCCCCGTTGCGAACCGCTCGTTGACGATCGTGCTATACCTTCATCGCTTCCCATGCCGTTTTTCGGGCGGAGAACTCGCGCTGCATGGTTTTCTCGATGCGGCGCGGCAGCGATTTGGCCCCGTTCAGATGATCGTACCGCGCCACAATGTTGCAGCAATATTCCCGTCGGGCACACTTCACGAGATCCTGCCGGTGACTTTACCCACGGCGTGCTTTGCCGACCGGCGCTTCGCACTGACCTGCTGGATCTGAAAGAGTGCACGGTATTACCCGGGGTTATATTATTGCGGCGTTACCGCGCACGGGCAGCTTCCTGCTATGCGAGAAGCTGGCGGCGTTGGGTTCGATTGGTTATCCGCAAGAATATGGCTTGCTTGAGGACTGGGCGACGTGGTCCGACTATCATGGCTACGCCAGCCATCTCACCTATTTCTACGATTTTTTTCGCTTCTGCTCTACGCCAAACGGGGTATTCGGCTGCAAGCTGATGTGGACCCAGTTCGCAGCCCTGCGCCACCATATTAAACTCTATACCGGCATCGGAGGCCAGGGGCTGGAGCCGATCGAGGGAATGACGGGCCCGCTCAAGGTCGTATTCCTTGATCGGCGCGATATCGTTATGCAGGCGATATCCCTGGTGCGCGCAATGGAAACAAACGTCTGGTCCACCCATCACACGCTCCCGCCGCCGGCACTAGTCTATAGCCGCGTCGCGATTAACGATGCCATTCATATGATAGAGGAAAATCGCCGACAGTGGGAAGCACTCTTCACCCGCCATGCGGTCGACCCGCTACGCTTGTTTTACGAAGACATAACACGGGGTGAGGCGTCAGCGATTTTTCCCTTTCTGCGAGTGAAGGTACCGGAACGAGTCCACGCCACGCACCTGAAGCAGCAAGCCGACGACTATTCATTGGCGTGGCGCGACCGCTTCGTGAAGGAGCGGGCCAGCGCGCTTTGACCGATGGCAGCAATTCGGCCGCATTTGCAGACCACCCGCACGACGGATTGTTGAATTTCCCGTAGAACTGTCCCCGCGTGAAGCGTCGCCGTTAGCTGCCGTCGGGTGCAAATGAGTGCCTGAACGAACAGCAGTTTGCCGAGGGTCCTGCCCGAAAGCTACCGGTCCGCTTTCCTTTCCATTCCAGCCATTCCGCTTCCGCCTACACCCGGACAGTCAGGCTGGCCATCGGGGCTTCCGGTAACCGCCATCCGTTAGGCGCGATCTTTCCCGTTTCTTCGTGTTCGATAAGCCATTTTGGGAAAGAGCAACTGGGAACAGAGTTCGGGAAAGGGAATGCTACCGTCGATATCGAAGAGAATGGCTTTGATCTGCATGAGTCCGGACCTGAAGTCGTGCATCCGCCAGTCGGAACACCGCAGCGCCCTTGAAGGCGTAGCGGGAGAACGGCGTCGACAGAGTGCGATAGCGTCCTAACGGTCCACACTCCGAACTGACCCCAGCTTAAGCGATCTTGGCTAGGCTTCGTCGTGCAAGGGAACAATCGACAGCTTCCGTATCGCAAACGCAACGACATCTCTCTAACAATGCGGCTTGGCAAGTCATTGTTATGCGTAGTTTTTCATGTTGCCTGAGCACTTCAATTTAAACATATCGATGCTGATACCAATCAGTATGAAATATAAACGGCAGATAATTGGCTTCAGCAGGAACGATGATGCTGTCCGGATCGCTATACTCCCCAGAATACGCTCACGCTGACGGCGACGACGCATCTGCGTGGCAGCCGAAACTTCGCAGCGACAGTGCATAGTGTTGATGATGATCGGGCGGCATTTTCGCCAATGCCGACTCATGTCTGACGATATGCCCTGTCGCGCGTGAGCACCATACTGCAATTCTATAACGGAGACTTTCTGATGCGCGCACTGGTTTGGCATGGAAAGGGCGATGTTAGGGTCGATACTGTTGCGGATCCCGAGATCAAGCATCCCCGCGATGCGATCATCAAGGTTACGGCCTGCGCGATCTGTGGGTCCGACCTTCATCTGCTCGATGGCTATCAGCCGACGATGCAGGCGGGCGACATCCTCGGCCACGAAAATATGGGCGTGGTCGTCGCACTGGGCTCCGAAGTCACCAATCTGAAGATCGGCGACCGCGTCGTCGTCCCGTTCACGATCAGCTGCGGTGACTGCTTCTTCTGTCGCAAGGGGCTGTTCTCGGCCTGCGAGCGGACCAATCCGAACTCCGAGATGGCGATCAAGGCGATGGGTCATTCGCCCGCCGGCCTGTTCGGATTCAGCCACATGCTGGGCGGTTATTGCGGTGGCCAGGCCGAGTATCTGCGCGTGCCGATGGCCGATATCGGCCCGATCAAGGTGCCCGACAGCGTCACCGACGAGCAGGCGCTGTTCCTCTCCGACATCTTCCCGACCGGCTACATGGCCGCCGAGAATGCTCAGATCGAGCCGGGTGATACCGTGGCGATCTGGGGCTGTGGTCCGGTCGGACAGTTCGCGATCCGCTCCGCGCTGATGCTCGGCGCGGGCCGTGTGATCGCGATCGACGAGGTGCCCGAGCGTCTCGCCATGGCCGAGGCGGGCGGCGCGGAGACGATTAACTTCGCCGAGGTCGACAGCGTTTATGACGAACTCCAGTTCCGCACCAAGGGTCGCGGTCCGGACAGCTGCATCGATGCAGTCGGTGCCGAGGCGTCGGGTCATGGCGCGATGGACGCGGTGATCGACAAGGTGAAGGCGGCGACCTTCCTCGCGACCGACCGCGTGCACGTCCTGCGCGAGGCCATCATGAGCTGCCGGATGGGTGGCACGATCTCGATCCCCGGCGTCTATGTCGGGATGGGTGACAAGATCCCGATCGGCGCGATGATGAACAAGGGCCTGACGATCAAGACCGGCCAGACGCACGTCCAGGCCTATACCAAGCCGCTGCTCGCGCGGATCGAGGCGGGCGATATCGACCCGAGCTTCGTCGTGACGCACCCAGCCAGTCTCGAGGATGCGCCTGAGATGTACCAGAAGTTCCGCGACAAGCAGGACGGCGTCATCAAGGTCGTGCTGCGGCCATAAACCCTTCCCGACCCGGTCTGCTCCCGACGAGCGGACCGGGTCGATTTGTTTTGACCCGCTACATTCAGAAGGACGTACCGATGAGTGACAAGGTTCATACCCCCGTTCCCGGCAATCCCGCGAGCAAGGGCGCACCGGACGGCGTTTCGGACTCGCCCCGTGGCACCGATGACGTTCACGGCCGCAGCGAAGGCGGCGAGAGCGGCGGCGGATCCTACCCCAACCCGCATGCCGACAAGACCCAGACGAACACCGGTTTCATGGCGCATGGCGGCCAGACCGACATCGCCTATCACGGCGGCGGCCAGGCTGGCGAAGACGGCGGCAGCGCGGCGAACGGTGTCGCAGGCTCGGGCGGCGGTGATGGTACGACGATCGCCGCGGACCCAAATGCGGATCGCAAACCTCATGCGATAGCGGCCGAAAGTCGCACGATCGAGGTGGTCGAGACGTCGGGCATCGCCGAAGCCGAGGCCAACGGCAAGATCGGCACTGATGCCGACTATGAGGACGAGCAGAAGAAGCCGGGCGCCGGCTGAGGTAGGCGTACCGGCGCTGAAAGGTGGCCCAGCCGAACGGTCTTTAAATAAAGTGGCCCTAACTTCCTTCGTGGAAGTGCCACAAGTTAGGTGGTGCCGCTTACAGGACTCGAACCTGTGACCCCCGCATTACGAATGCGATGCTCTACCAGCTGAGCTAAAGCGGCCCGATGTCGGACGTATCCGGTCGAGGTGGTGGCAACTACCAGCGGTTTTGCGGGCTGACAAGCGGTTTGCGAGTTTACCCGGTGTTTACCAAGCGCGGTGCACAAGCATGGCGACGATACGGGGATCTTTGGGCATGACGACGGCACGCAGCGTAGAGCACGGACGCGCAGCGGGCGCAGATATACTGGCGTTCGCAGGACCGTCGGATCGGACGATGGCGGATGCTGGGGGTTCGACCGATGCGGGCGTCAACGACATCATGTTCGATCTCGGTGGCGACGAGCGGCGGATGCACGTGCGCGCCTATAATCACTGGGTGTCGCTGCTCGACGGACGACCCTATCCGTCGATCGCGAACCTCGAGCCCGAGACGATCACCGATTTCGGCCCGCACAGCGTGCTGCTCGATTTCAGCCATGGCATGGGCGACCCCAAGATCGCGTATCTCGGCCGCGCGCTGCGCGAGGAATGCGGGCTGGAGGGGCCGATCGCGACGATCGCAGACGTGCCGAGCCGGTCGCTGCTGTCGCGGCTGACCGATCATTATCTCCAGATCATCGCCAATCGCGCGCCGATCGGCTTCGAGGCGGAATTCGTCAGCAGCCGGGGGCGGACGACGCTGTATCGCGGGATTCTCATGCCGTTCGCGTCGGGTGGAGTGACGATCGATTTCATCTACGGCGTGATCAACTGGAAGGAACTCGCCGACGCCGATCTGCAGGCGGCGCTGTCGGCGGAACTCGATGCGGCGGTTCAGGGCAATTCCCGCGTCGCAGGTGCGGCCGCGCAGGTCTGGGCCGATGGTCCGAGTGGTGGGTTCGATGTCATGCCTGCCGAGCCGGCGCCCGTGGAGGCGCTGGTACTCGATGAGCCGTTGCCGGCCGGGTATGTGATGGCTGGTCCGTTTGGTGAGCAACTGGCGATGGCGCGCGAGAGTGCGGCGCAGGTCCGGGCTGCCGAAGCGCGTAGTCGGGCGGCGCTCCACCGGACGCTGGGTCGGGCGCATGATCTTGCGGTGTCGGCCGAGCACGACGACGGCGATCTCGCCACAGTGTTCAAGGCCGCCTGCCTGCCAGGCCAGGCCGACGTGATGATGCAGATCGTCACGCTGGTCTTCGGCGCGACTTTCGAAACGGCGCGGCTGGAGATGTTCGCGGCGGTCTTGCGCCATGCTCAGCGGCACCAGGTGCCGGCAGGCGGTTTTGCAAGCTTTATCGTTGGTTTCGACGGCGATATCGCCGCCATCGCGGCCGCGGAACGGTCCGCATCTTAGGTGCGCCGCAGCATTATCCTTCGCACCTGCCACAAGGGTTGAGATAGGCGAATTGCGAGCGCATAGGCCCTGACCTATGGCTAACCAATCGCTGAAAACGCTCACCGAAACCCTTGCGGGCCGGTTGACCGAACGGGCCCTTCCGGGCGAACTCAAGGACTTCGGTGCGAGCGAGGTCGCGCAGGCCGCGGCGTTCGTCGCCGCGACTGCCGCGCACCGCGACGACGGTGCGCCGGCGATCGCGATCGAGCCGATCAGCGCGGACGACACGCGGCGGCGCATGCGGCTCGCGATCGTCAACGACGACATGCCGTTCCTGGTCGATTCGATCGCCGCGGCGATCGGCGCGCAGGACATCGCGGTCGATCGCATCATCCATCCCGTCGTCCGCACGACGCGGACGCCCGACGGCACGCTGCATGCGATCGATGCGGACGGCCAGGGCGCGGGCCGACCCGAATCGATGATCTATCTCGAGATGGAGCGCGCCGATGCGCGCGACCGTCGCGGGCTGATCGAGGATCTGACCGCAGTGCTGGCCGACGTCCGTGCGGCGGTGACCGACTGGCGCGCGATGCAGGCGGCGCTCGACGACGATATTGCGATGCTGCCCGAGGGCGAAGGAGCTGCGCTGTTGCAGTGGTTCCTGAACGGGCATCTGACGCTGCTCGGGCATCAGATCTGGCATCGTGACGGGAGCGGTCACGCCGCGCTCGGTATCGCGCGCAACGAACATCGCGTGCCGATCCTTGCCGAGGCCTCGCGCGCACTCGCGATCAAGTGGTTCGAGGCGGGCAACGATGCGCCGTTGCTGCTAAAGTCGAATCTTATCTCGACCGTACACCGTGCCGTGCCGCTCGACCTCGTCGTCGTGCCGGTGATGGAGGGCGCGACGGTCGCCGGGCTCTCGATCTATAGTGGGCTGTGGACCAGTGCTGCGCTGGCCGCGATGCCGCGTGACGTGCCGGTATTGCGCACGCGACTTGCCGCGATGAAGGCGAAGTTCGGCTTCGATCCGCGCGGTCATGCCGGCAAGGCGTTGACGCATGCTTTCACCGCGCTGCCGCACGACCTGGTGATCGCGTTCGCGCCTGACGCGCTGGAGGATCTGGCGCTGACCGCGATGAGCATCGCGGATCGGCCCCGGCCGGCGCTCGTGCTGGTCGAGTCCGCGCTGGGCCGTCATTTGTTCGGGTTCGTCTGGCTGCCGCGCGACGACGTCACCACCAGCCGCCGCGTCGCGATCGGCGACATGCTGGCGGAAGCGGCGAATGCGAGCATCCTGAACTGGTCGATCGCGCTGGAGGACGGCGAGGTCGCGATGATCCGCTACACGCTCGATCTGCGCGGCGATGGTCGGATGCCCGACGTCGCACCGCTCGCGCTCCGGCTGCAGCGGATGGTCCGCGGCTGGGTGTCGGACGTCGAGGCGGCCCTGGTCGAGACGTTGCCGCCGCCACGTGCCGCACGTCTGGCGCTCAAATGGGCCGCCGCATTCCCGCAGAATTATCGCAACCTCAGCACGCCTGCGGAGGCCGCCGAGGATATCCAGCGCATCGCCGCGCTCGGCGATGCGGATGCGCGTGGCGTGCGTCTCGTACCGGGTGAAGCCGGCGCCGATCCGCAGCTGAAGATATACAAGCTGGGTGGCGCCCTCCCCCTGTCGGACGCCGTACCGGTGCTGGAGAATTTCGGCTTTCGTGTGATCGGCGAGCTGCCGACGCGGTTGCGCGACGACAGCGTACCGTTCGTGCATGATTTCGTGCTGGAGGCGAACGATGCGGCGCAGCAGAGCGACGCACCCGTGCTGGAAGGCGCGATCGCGGCGGTGCTCGAAGGCGCAGCCGAGAACGACGCGTTCAACCGGCTGATCGTCGAACTCGGCATGCGTCCCGAGGCGATCGTGCTGTTCCGTGCGTGGTTCCGGTATCTGCGCCAGGCCGGACTTCCGTATGGCCTGACCACCGTGGTCGACGCGCTGCGGCGTGCACCGAAGGTCGCCGCCGCCCTGATCGCGCGCTTTACGGCAGTTCACCATCCGGATCATCCCGGCAACGCGATCGAGGCGGATCAGGCAATCGAAGCCGGGCTCGATGCGGTCACGGCGATCGACGACGACCGTATCCTGCGTGCCTATCGCAACCTGATCGCGGCGACGCTGCGTACCAATGCGTTTACGCCTGCAGCGTCGGAAGCGCTCGCGTTCAAGCTCGACAGCCATCTGATCCCCGGCCTCCCGGCTCCCGTGCCGTGGCGCGAAGTGTGGGTCTACTCGCCACGCGTGGAAGGCATCCACCTCCGCGCCGGTCCGGTCGCGCGTGGCGGCCTGCGCTGGTCCGACCGTCGCGACGATTTCCGCACCGAGATTCTCGGGCTGATGAAGGCACAGCGCGTCAAGAACGCGGTCATCGTACCGACCGGCGCGAAGGGTGGCTTCTATCCGAAGCAACTCCCCTCCCCGTCGAACCGCGACGCGTGGCTGGCCGAGGGCACCGAAAGCTACCGGATCTTCATCCGCACCTTGCTGTCGATCACCGACAACATCGTCGAGGGCAAGGTCGTCCATCCCGACGGCGTAACGATCCTCGACGGCGAGGACCCGTATTTCGTGGTCGCCGCGGACAAGGGCACCGCGACGTTCAGCGACGTGGCGAACGCGCTCGCGCTCGAACGCGGCTACTGGCTGGGCGACGCATTCGCCTCCGGTGGCTCAGTCGGCTACGACCACAAGGCGATGGGGATCACCGCCAAGGGCGCATGGCTCAGCGTCCAGCGACACTTCGCCGAACGCGGCCTCGACGTGCAGAGCGAGAGCATCACTGTCGTCGGCTGCGGCGACATGTCGGGCGACGTGTTCGGCAACGGCATGCTGTTGTCGAAGACGCTAAAGGTGATCGCGGCGTTCGATCACCGCCATATCTTCCTCGATCCCGACCCTGATCCGGCGACCAGCTGGGACGAGCGCAACCGCATGTTCGCGCTGCCGCGGTCGAGCTGGGCGGACTACGACGCCAGCCTGATCTCGAAGGGCGGCGGCGTGTTCGCGCGCACCGCCAAGATCGTGAAGCTGTCGCCTGAGGTGCAAACCGCGCTCGGCGTGACGGCGAGCGAGATGGAGCCGGGCGCACTGATCTCGGCGATCCTCAAGGCGCCGGCCGACCTGCTCTGGTTCGGCGGCATCGGTACCTATGTGAAGGCCGCGTCGGAAGCGAACGTCGCGGTCGGCGATCCGGCCAACGACCGGTTGCGCGTCAACGCCGAGGATTTGCGCGTGATCGCGATCGGCGAGGGCGCGAACCTTGGCGTCACGCAGGCGGCGCGTATCGCGTTTTCGGCGCGCGGTGGTCGGATCAACACCGACTTCATCGACAATTCGGCGGGCGTCGACTGCTCGGATAACGAGGTCAACATCAAGATCGCGCTAAACCGCGAGATGATCGAGGGGCGGCTGGAGTACGAGGACCGCAACACGCTGCTCGCCAGCATGACGGACGACGTCGCGCATCTGGTGCTGGAGGATAACCGCCTCCAAACGCTCGCGCTGTCGATCGCCGAGGCGGACGGGGCCGTGGCGATGCCTAGCTATGTCCGCGTGATCGAGATCTTTGAGGGCAGCGGGCGGCTCGATCGTGCGGTCGAGGGGCTGGCGTCGAACGACATTCTGCTCCGTCGCGGTCAGGATGGTCTAGGGCTCACGCGGCCTGAGCTCGCCGTGCTGCTGGCAACCGCCAAGCTCGGGTTGCAGGATGCGATCGAGCATGGCGACATCGCCAAGGACGATGCGCTCAAGCCCGACCTGCACGCTGCCTTCCCTGCGGCGATGCGCGAGCGCTTTGCGACGGCGATCGACGAGCACCGGCTGCGGCCCGAGATCGTCGCGACCAAGCTCGCCAACCGAATCGTTAACCGATTGGGCATCCTCTACCCGTTTGAACTGGCCGAAGAGGAAGGCGCAGCGATGGGCGATATCGCGGCGATGTTCGTCGTCGCCGAACGCCTATTCGACCTGCCGGCACTGTGGGCGGAGATCGAAACGGCCGTGATGCCCGAGGCGGCACGGATCGCGCTGTTCGACGAGGTGGCGGTCGCGACGCGCTCGCAGATCGCCGATCTGTTGCGCGTGTCGGCACCGGGAACGGCACCGGGCGACGTGCTCGCACGGCTGGCGAAGGGCATCACGCAGCTCGATAGCCAGACCGCGGCGTTGTTGCTCGAAGAGGCGAGTGCGCAGAGCAGCCGCATCGCCAGCCAGCTCGAGGCGGTCGGTGCGCCGAGCGATCTGGTGCGCAAGGTGGTCCGCCTGTTCGAGATGGACGGCGCGGTCGGGCTGGCCGATCTCGGCGAGCGGATGACGCTCGACGAGGCGGTCCTCACGCGCGCGTTCACGCACCTCGGGCAGGCGCTCGGGCTGGATTGGGCGCAGGCGAATGCGGCGCGGATCAGCCCGACCGATCCGTGGGAGCGCCTGCTGATCGCCGGTCTGGCGCGCGATTTCCAGCAGTTGCGGCTGGAGTTCCTGGCGCGGCGTGGTGCGCAAGATCCGCAGGGTGCGGTGGAGGCTTGGCTCACGGCGAACGCCACGCGCGTGGCGCAGTTCAAGGCGGTCATCGACCGCGCGCGCCATGCGGCCGTCCCGAATGCGGCGATGCTCGCACAGATTGCCGGGCAAGCGCGGGTGCTGCTGGGACGGTAACTAAACCCCCTCTCCCCACCGGGGAGAGGGAGGGGCCCGCACGCGCTTGCGTGTGGGAGGGTGAGGGGCATGAGGCTCGGGATGCTGATCCCAACAGCCCCTCACCCTCCCGTCCCAAGAGCTCCTCCTTCCCTCTCCCCGGAGGGGCGAGGGAAAGTTTACGCAGCCCGCCGCGCTGCCAGTTCCGCCTTCCAGCCCCGCGCGCGCCACCACATGATCACCCCGGTCACCGCTAGCACCGCGGGCAGGATCCCGCCCAGGAAGATGATCACCTGCCACAGCGCCCCCATGTCGGTGCCGTCGTGGATCCGCCGCATCCACCGCCCCACGCCGCCCTGAGGCCGCGCCGGCGCCGCGGTCGCGCCACCGGTATCGTCGGCGATCTTCACCCCCACCGGTGTCCCTCCGCGCGCGAACGTCACGGTCCAGTCCGCGCTGAGATCGGTCGGCCACGCGACGCTGCGCAAGGGTGCGCCCCCCGCCAACCCGCGCGCCTTGCCGATCGCCACGTCGAGCGGCTGTGCGGGCTTCGCACGCATCATCGCCCCGCGATCGGGACCGCCCCTCGGTCGCGAAGCCTCGCCGGTGAGTTTGCCGAAGAACTGCGGAAACGAGATCCACGCACCGGTCAGCGACAGCACGAACAACGGCAACGCGATCCAGAAGCCAAACAGGTGATGCAGGTTGGTATCGACGTTACGATGCCGCCGATACCGCAGCCCGCGCGTCCATTTGCCGATCGTCGGCCACCACAACCACAGCCCGGTAAAGCACGACACCATCATCGCCACGCCGATCCAGCCGACGATCGACCGCCCGACGCCGGGTAGCTGCAGGCTCCCGTGCAGCACGTGCAGGAACCGCACGAGCCCACCATTCGAGGGCGAAACCTCCAGCACGCGCGCGGTCGGCGGATCGAGATACACCATCGTCCGCTGCGGTGGCCCCGGCCGCTTGGGCGCAGTCCCGGTCGCCGCCGCCGCGATCACCACGGGTCCGCCATCCTCGGGCATCGTCAGCTGCGCGATCCGCTCGCCGTGCGTAAGCCGCGCCGCCGCGGCCGCGACATAGGTGTCCGGGCTGAGCACCGTCGTCCCCGACACCGCATAGCGGCTCGGATCGACGATCCGGTCGAGCGCATCATGCCACACCAGCGCCGCGCCGCTCAGCGCCAGCGGGATGATCAGGATAGCGAGGATCAGCCCGATCCACTTGTGGACCTGAAACCAGGCCCGTCGCATCGCCAGTTTACTCATCGAATATTCCCCCGTTCGTGGAGCGTGGCATGGCGGGCGTAGCCAAGTCCATCCATCCCCTTTCCGTCATGCATGCTCAGACGTCCGCCCAGCGGCGCAGCAGATTATGGTACACCCCCGTCAGCCGCACCGTTGCCGGATCGCCCTGCCCTTGCGCGGCCGCGACCGCCTGCACGCCCTGGTCGAGATCGAACAGGATCCGCCGCGCACCGTCGTCGCGGACCATCGACTGCAACCAGAAGAACGAAGCGACCCGCACGCCCCGCGTCACCGGTGCGACGCGGTGCAGGCTGGAGGCGGGGTACACCACCATGTGGCCAGCGGGCAGCTTGACCGATTGCTGGCCGAACTGGTCCTCGATCACGAGTTCGCCGCCGTCATAGGTTTCGGGATCGGCCAGAAACAGCGTTGCCGACATGTCGCTGCGGATCCGGAAGTCGGAGCCGCGCTTGATGCGGATGGCGTTATCGACGTGCAGCCCGAAATCCTGGCCGCCCGCGTAGCGGTTGAACAGCGGCGGGAAGACTTTCAGCGGCAGCGCGGCGGCAACGAACAGCGCCGACCGTCCGAGCGCATCAAGGATGATTCCCCCGGCCTCGCGCGCTGCGGCCGAGTCCTCTGGCAGTTGCTCGTTGCGCTTGGCCAATGCCGATTGCGGGCCAGAGGTGGCGTTGCCGTCGATCCACTCGGCCGCGTCGATCAGCGCTCGGACGCGGGTCACCTCGCCCGGATCGAGGACGTCTGGAACAGCGATCAGCATGCCGCCTCCTCACGCAATGCGGCCACGCCGGACGTCCGGAACGCCGGTATATCGCTCGTCGCCAGCCACGCCTCGGCCTTGGCGAGGAATGCCCCGTTCCCGCGTGCGCCCGCCTGTTTCAGCCAAGCCAATGCCATATCGATCTCCCCCGCCGCACCGAGCATCCGCGCGTGATTGAAGCACCCACGGAAATCGCCGCCTTCCGCCGCGATCGCATAGCATTGGGCAGCACGCGCGAAGTCGCGCTCGCAGGCCCAGCCGTCCTCCGCAAAGCTGCCGACGAAATTGATCGCCTTCGCACTGGCTAGTCCCGCGTCCAGCGCCGCAACCTTTTCCAGCAGCGCCAGTGCGGCCGGCTTGTCCTCCGCCACGCCGTCGCCCAGCGCGAGCAGCGTCGCATAGTTATACATCGCCCAATCCAGCCCGCGATCCGCCGCGATCCGGTAGCATTCGGCTGCGCGCGCCTTGTCGACCGCCGTGCCCCAGCCGAGATCGTAGCAGCGCCCGACCATGTTGAGCGCCATCACATGATGCTGTGCCGCCGCCTTCATGAACCAGCCAAGCGCCGCGCCTGGGTCGGCGACCACGCCAACCCCGTCGAGCAGCATCTGGCCATACACTGCCTGCGCCTCCGCCACGCCCGCATCCGCCGCCTCGCGCACGAACGCCGCGCGCTCCTCCGGACTTCCGGAGAGGCGCGCGGCGATCGCGTCGGGCGTGAGCGTATCGATCGCCGTCATATCCTCAGAACCGCAGGTTCACCGTGCCGAAGATCGTCCGGCCCGCGGCGATCGCGGCGTAATGGCTGGTGAAGGTCTGCGAGAAATAGGTCTTGTTGGTCAAATTCTGCGCGTTGACGCTGAGGTCGATGTTGTCGGTCAGCTTGTAGCTCGCGCGCGCATCGAAGCGCCAGTAATCGGGGATACTGCGCGTGAGGACCTTGGTCGCAGCGTTGACCGTGACCACCCCCGCAGCAGTCTGCGTCGCAGTACGATTGTCGGCATAGCCACCGATCTGTTCGTCCATGTACAGCGCGGTACCGCCGATCTGCAGCCGCTTCGTCACGTTGACGTTGGTCGTCGCGGTGAAGCTGTTCTTCGCAGTCTGCGGCACCTGCTTGCCGGTGTTGACCGACACGACGCCGATCGTCCGGGCTGGCTGGATCACCGTGGTAACGCCGTTTGCAGTCGTCGTAATCGCCGCGGCGGTCAGCGTCGTGAAACCGCCATCGATGATCTTAGGATCGAGATGCGTGAAGCCGCCGAACACCGTCCAGCCGGGCAGGATCGTCCCGCTGACGTTGAATTCGAAGCCGCGGATCCGCGTCTCGCCGATGAACGACGCGGTGTTGGTGTCGTCGAGCACGCGCGCGTTCGAGATTTCGGTCTGGAATACCGCCGCACCGAGCTGGAGCTTCTCGCTGAACAGGCTGGCCTTGGCGCCGACCTCGTACGACTTGGTTTTTTGCGGCTTCAGCACGCTGAGCGTCGCGACCGTGATCGAATTGTCTTCGCGGCCTTCGCCGAGCAGGCTGTTGGGCGGCGTCGCGGCGGTCGCATAGCTCGTATACAGGCTGGTTTCCGACGTCGGCTTGAACACCAGGCCGGCCTGCCAGTTGAACAGATTGTCGACGCGCTTGACCTTGGTCTGCGTCGCGCCCGGCAGCGTAATGGTGGACTCGAACCGGTCGTAGCGCGCGCCCAGATTCAGGATCAGCGACGGCATCAGCGTGATCGAATCGAACGCGTAGACCGCCTTGGTATTCGCGTCGTTCTGCGTCTCGGTCGAGGTCGCGCCTTTCACGATCGGTGTCGCGGTGGTCGACGTGTCGCTCGTGTAATTGACCCACGGCGCATAGGGGTTCGGGTCGAACAGACTCACGCAATAGGAGCGCGCGATCGTGACCGTGTCGCAGCGCGGGCTGATCGTCGAGCCGTTAGCCGACACGAACGTACCGCGCCGCGTCTTCTCCCACGAGATCTCGGTACCGAGCGAGAAGCTGTGCTCGATGCCACCCGTATTGAACTTGCCGTACAGATCGGTCTGGTCGACGATGCTCTCGCTATAGCCGTAGCGCGTGTTGCCGCGCGTCCAGACATAGCCGCCGCCGGTCAGCTTCGTACCGCCGGTAATCGGATTGACCCCACTCGTGGCGGTCGCGGTCGTGCCATAGACATTGCCCTGGCTGTCGTCGGGCAGCGTGAAGATATAGCTCTGGTCGCTGTGCGTGTAGCGCGCGGTGTTGCGCAGCGTGATGCCGCCGAAATCATGCTCGACGCGGAGCGTCGCCTGGTTGGTGGTCGCATCGCGGAAATCGCGTGCCGCCAGCCCGTAGAAGTTCTTCCGCGAGACGTAGCCGGTCTGGCCGCTGGAGGTCGTCACAGCGCCGAGCGCAGGCTGGGTCGTGACGTTGCCGGTGCCAGGATGGTTGGCGATCGTATAGAGATACGGAATGCCGCTGTCGGGCAGTTCGCTGCTCTCCATGTGATAGAAGCTGGCGGTCAGCCGGGTCGGCGTGCCGAGCCCGACCGCGAACGATGGCGCGATGCCCCAGCGCTTCTGCCAGATCGCATCGCGGCCGGCAACGTCCTGGTCGTGCCACATGCCCTCGATCCGGAACGCGGCGGTATCGGAGACCTTGAGGTTCACGTCGCCGGTGATGCGCTTGTAATCCGCCTCGCCGTAGCTGGCGTTGAGCGATCCGAAATTGTCGAGCTGCGGCAGGCGCGACAGGATGTTGATCGTGCCGCCAGCCGAGCCGCGCCCGCCAAGCGTCGAGTCCGAGCCGCGGACGATCTGCACCGAATCGACCGCGAACACTTCACGCGTCTGCGCGGCGAGATCGCGGACGCCGTCGACATAGATGCTGCCCTGGCTGTCGAACCCGCGGATGAACGGGCGATCGCCGATCGGGTTGCCGCCCTCGGCCGCGCCGAAGGTGATGCCGGGGACGGTGCGCAGCGCATCGGCGAGGCTGTTCGCCCCGGTCTGCTCGATCACTTCCTTTGGCAGGACGATCACCGAACGCGGCGTGTTGACCAGCGGCGCGACCTGTTTGGGACCTTCGTCGTGCAGGCGCTGGCCGTTGACGAGGATTTCCTCGCGCTGCTGCGCATCGGTCACCGGCGCGGCCGACTTGTCGGCATCCGCGGCATAGGCCGGCGCGGTCGCGAACGCGCCGACACACGACAAAGCGAGAAAGGCTGGCACGGTAGACGAACGCGGCAACGATGCCCGCGGCGAAGGTAGCGACATAGACAAACCCCTTTGTTCTGAGGGGCTCGCTATTGAGAGTCGTTCGCACTGTCAACGCTAATGCGAGTAGTTCTCACCCAGGATTATCGAACAGCCATGTTCTCAACGCGCTAGCGAGGTTCGGCGGATCATCCGCAACGATGCGAATCGCGTCGATTTCGGCAACGAGCGCCGATAGCGGCAGGGCGAGACGGACCGCCGCGGCTTCGAGCGCCTGCCAGAAGACGGGTTCGAGGCTGATCGAAGTCTGGTGGCCGGCGATCGTGATCGAGCGCTTGACGGGCCCGTGGAACCCGCCCGCGGGCGCTTCGATCACCGCTAGATCACTCGGTGTCGAACAGCGAAGCCAGCTGTTCGATGATCGTCCCGCCGAGCTGTTCGACATCCATGATCGTCACGGCCCGCGCGTAATAGCGGGTGACGTCGTGACCGATGCCGATCGCGACCAGCTCGACCGGCGACTTGCTCTCGATCCAGCCGATCACCTGCCGGAGGTGCCGTTCGAGATACGAGCCCGAGTTCACGCTGAGCGTCGAATCGTCGACCGGCGCGCCGTCGCTGATCACCATCAGGATGCGGCGCTCCTCGGGCCGCGCGACCAGACGCGCATGCGCCCACATCAGCGCCTCGCCGTCGATATTCTCCTTGAGCAACCCCTCGCGCATCATCAGGCCGAGCGAGTTGCGCGCGCGGCGCCACGGTTCGTCGGCACGCTTGTAGACGATGTGGCGGATGTCGTTGAGCCGACCCGGCTGCGGCGGGCGCCCGGCGGCGAGCCACGTCTCGCGACTCTGCCCGCCCTTCCAGGCGCGCGTTGTGAAGCCGAGGATCTCGGTCTTCACGCCGCAGCGTTCCAGCGTGCGTGCGAGAATGTCCGCGCTGATCGCCGCGATCGAAATCGGCCGCCCGCGCATCGAGCCGGAATTGTCGATCAGCAGCGTCACGACGGTGTCGCGGAAGTCGGTCTCCCGTTCGGCCTTGTAGCTCAACGAAAGAGTCGGGTTGACGATCACGCGTGCGAGCCGCGCCGCGTCGAGGATACCCTCCTCCTGGTCGAAATCCCACGACCGCGACTGCTGCGCCATCAGCCGTCGCTGGAGCCGGTTGGCGAGCTTCGACACGGTCGATTGCAGGTGCACGAGTTGCTGGTCGAGATAGCCGCGCAGCCGCGCCAGTTCGTCGGCGTCGCACAGCTCGGTGGCGGCAATCACCTCGTCGAACTGCGTCGTCCACGGCTTGTAGTCGAATGCGCCGCCCATGTCCGCGAAGGGACGGTTCGGGCGGACCGGCTGCATGCCTTCCTCGCCGTCGTCACCGGGCTCGCCGTCGATGTCGTCCATCGACTCGTCGCTCTGCTCCTGGCCGTCGCTTTCCTCGTTCTGCTGCTCGGACTGTTCGCCCCGCGCCTCGACTTCGCCCTGGCCGTCCTCGCCCTGGTCGTCGCCTTCGTCGCCCTCGTCCTGCTGCTGCTCGTCGGTGCCCTCGTCCTCGGAGCCGCCCTCGTCGCTCTCCTCAGGGACTTGATCGCCTTCGACCAGTTCCAACTCCTGCAGCATTTTCCGGGCAAGGCCCTGAAACGCCCTCTGGTCGTCGAGCGCATAGGCCAGCGCGTCGAGATCGGTCTTGCTCTCGATCCACTCGCGGACCAGCGCCAGACCGGGTGCGGCGATCGCGGGCGATTCCTGCCCGGTCAGCCGTTCGCGCACCATCAGGCCAAGCGCGGTCGACAGCGGCACTTCGTCACGGTTGCGCGCGCGTGTGATTGGATCGGCGCGCAGGCGGACGTCGAGCGCGCGTTCGAGGTTCTCGGTGATGCCGGCATAGCCAAGCGAGCCGAGCGCCTCGACCCGTGCAGTCTCGACGGAATCAAACACCGCACGCGCCACCGCATCGACCGGCGCCGCACGATTATGCAGCGCGATGTCGTGATGCTTCAACCTGAGCGCAAAGCCGTCCGCGAACCCACGCGCCTCCGCGACCTGCTCCAGCGGCAGGGCGCGAGCGGGCATCGGCACTTTGATGTGCTTGCCCGATTGCGTCGGCGCGTCCGCGGTGAAGGCGAGTTCGACCTCCGGCTCCTCCGAAATCGCACGCGCGGTGCCGGCAAGAACCGCCTTGAAGCGATCGAGAGGGGTTTCGTTGGCCAAAGGCTCAGACCTTACCCACCACGCTCTCGGGGAGGTCCTTGCCGAACACGCGCTGGTAATATTCGGCGACCAGCGGCCGCTCTGCCTCGTCGCACTTGTTGAGGAACGACAGGCGGAACGCAAAGCCGACGTCGCCGAAGATCAGCGCGTTCTGCGCCCAGGTGATCACCGTACGCGGGCTCATCACGGTCGAGATGTCGCCGTTGACGAAGCCCTTGCGGGTCATGTCCGCCACCCGCACCATGTTCTCGACGACCTTCTTGCCGTCGGGCTTGTCGTATTCGCCCGACTTGGCGAGGACGATCTGCGCCTCGACCTTGGCGGGGAGGTAGTTGAGCGTGACGACGATGTTCCAGCGGTCCATCTGACCCTGGTTGATCTGCTGCGTGCCATGATACAGCCCGCTCGTATCGCCGAGGCCGACCGTGTTGGCGGTCGCGAACAGGCGGAACCACGGGTTCGGACGGATCACGCGGTTCTGGTCGAGCAGCGTCAGCTTGCCCTCGGTCTCCAGCACGCGCTGAATCACGAACATCACGTCCGGGCGGCCGGCGTCATATTCGTCGAACACCAGCGCGGTCGGAGTCTGCAACGCCCAGGGCAGTAGGCCTTCGCGGAACTCCGTGATCTGCTGGCCGTCCTTCAGCACGATCGCGTCGCGGCCGATCAGGTCGATGCGGCTGATATGCGCGTCGAGGTTGATGCGGATGCACGGCCATTTGAGGCGCGCCGCGACCTGCTCGATATGCGTCGACTTGCCGGTGCCGTGATAGCCCTGGACCATCACGCGACGGTTATGCGCAAAGCCCGCCAGCACGGCGAGCGTCGTGTCAGCATCGAAGACGTACGCCGGATCGAGATCGGGCACGCGCTCATCGGCTTCGGAAAACGCCGGCACTTCCATGTCGGAATCGATCCCGAACATCTCGCGCACCTTCACCATGTGGTCGGGGGCGTCGAGGATCGTGGTCTCGCGGCTATCGGGCTGGGTATTCGGGATATCGGTCATGTTGGCCTCGTGTTCCCGATCGCTCTAGGACAAGCGAGGGGCGTTACTCAACCGCGACCTTATCCGGTAGCGGAAAGAGTGTGACGAACCGCTCGGCGAGCGCACGGTTCCCGGTGATCTGCAATGTGCCCGCGGCTTCCGCATCGCGAAAGGGCCTTGCGCCATAGACGAGCGATGCGATCGTCATCGGATCGCCGTCGAACGTGACGTCCGCTGCCGACGGGTCGGCGCGCACGACATGGATCCAGTCGCCATCGACCCGGCCGACGAACTCTTCGCCGCCCAGCCGAAAACCGACGAGCGCGGTCCAGCCATCGGCGCGCTGCCGCGAGAACGTCGTCCGGAACGACAGCATCAGCGAGGCCGCGCTGAGCGGCAGGGTGGGATCATGCGCCGGCGATCGCGCCGCCCATCGACCAAGTTCGCGGATCGCGGTCTCGCTCTCATACCCCCAGGGCGTCAGTTCGTAGACCTGCACGCTGGCCGGCGACGGCAGCATGCGCCGGGTCAGGATACCGGCGCGCGCCAGTCCCCCCAGCCGCTGCGTCAGGACGTTCGCGCTGATCCCGCCGAGGTCAGCCTTCAGTTCGCCGAACCGGCGCGGACCGAACATCAGTTCGCGCACGACCAGCAGCGACCAGCGCTCTCCAATCAGTTCGAGCGCCATCGCGGTGCCGCATGCATCGTCATACCACCGCTTCGATGAGACTTCGGTTACATTTTCTAACTTCATAGTTGTTTTAAATAACGGTTGCGCGCATGCATTGCAAATACCGGTGTGAAACCGAGTCGAACCAGGAGAGCCGCCATGAGCAAGGCCATATTCTTGAACCTGCCGGTTGCCGACGTCGCGGCCGCGACCGCATTCTATGCAGCGATCGGGTTCGAGCGGAACGCGATGTTTTCCAACGATCAGGGATCGGCGATGGCATGGTCCGACACGATTTCCGTGATGCTGCTCGATCGCGCGTTTTATTCGACCTTCACGTCCAAGCAGATCATCGACGCGAAGACGACCAGCGGCGTGCTGCTGGCCCTGTCGTTCGACAGCCAAGCCGAGGTCGATGCGATTACGGAAGCGGCCCTGGCGGCGGGTGGACGCGAATTGCACGACCCGGAGGACATGGGCTTCATGTACAGCCGCGCCTTCGAAGACCTCGACGGGCATGGCTGGGGACCGTTCTTCATGGACATGGCCGCCGCGGCGGCGACGATGGGCGGGGCCCAGCCAACCTGATCCGGCGGGGCAGCGGCGCGAACCAAACGCCGACGCATCATGCGAACGCCGCTGCGCCCTTCAGGTGCTGGTAGGCCGCGATCACCTTTTGCAAGTCGGCCTCGTGCGCACGGTCGCCGCCGTTGCGGTCGGGATGGAAGCGCCGCACGAGTTCGCTGTAGCGTTTGCGCAGTTGCGTGCGGTCGGTATCGGTCCCCAATCCGAGCACGCGCAACGAGCGCCGCTCGCCGTCGGACAGCACGCGACCGTCTTTCCGGGCTGCCGCCATCCGCTCGCCGAACCGCGCGCCGATCGCATCAATCGGGTCCGCGAAGTCCGCCCATTTCGGCGGGGTGTCGCCGCCGCCATGCGCGAACGCGCGCGTCTCGCGCTCCCAGCCCGCCATCGGTCGCTGGGCGTGGTGGATCTCGTCCGCGGTCATCCCGTCGAAGAAATTATAGCCGGAATTGAACGCACGGACATGATCGAGGCAGAACCAGCGGAACTGCGGCGGGCCGCCGTCGCTCGGCCCCTCCAGCGGTGGCGCGCGAAATTCGCCGGGCTCCTCGCAGTCGCGCCACATGCAGACGCGCCCGGTCCCTTCCACGCGGCCGTGAAACCGTGGGCTGGGGCGTTCCTTGCGCTCTTTTCGATCCTCGTCCGCCACCGGCTCCCCGCGCTTTTCAAAACGGGCTATATAGGGTCGATGACAGACCTCGCCACCGGCTCCGTTCAGGACCAGATCACCGCCCGCCTCACCGCGACCCTCGCCCCGACGCACCTGATCGTCATCAACGAGAGCGGGCTCCATGCCGGCCACATGGGCGACGACGGCACCGGCGAGACGCATTTTCGCGTCGAGGTGGAAACCCCGCAGTTCGAAGGCCTTAATCGTGTCGCGCGCCAGCGGCTCGTGAACCAGGCGCTCGCCGAGCTGTTGAGCACGAAGATTCACGCGCTCGCCATCAAGGCCCGCGCACCCGGGGAAAGCTGATGTCCTACAAGCTCTGGTACTGGCCCTCGATCCAGGGGCGCGGCGAGTTCGTCCGGCTCGCGCTCGAAGGCGCGGAGATCGCGTATGAGGATTGCGCGCGCGGCGTGGGCGAAGAGGGCTTGCTCGCGGATCTCAACGACCGCACCGGACGGACACCGTTCGCGCCGCCGTATCTGGAGCTCGACGGCCTGGTGATCGCGCAGGTCGCAAACATTCTGATGTATCTCGGCGAGCGTCACGGCCTCGCGCCGTCGAACATGGCGGACCGGCTGTGGCTCAACCAGCTCCAGCTGACGATCGCCGACCTCGTCGCGGAGGTCCACAACGTCCATCATCCGGTCGCGATGATGGACTATTACGACGATCAGAAGCCCGAGGCCGCACGTGCGGCGAAACAGTTCCGCGAGGCGCGGATGCCGAAGTATCTCGGTCATTTCGAGGATGCCGCGCAGGCGAATGCGGGCGACTGGCTGATCGATCACAAATGGTCTTACGCCGATACGTCTCTGTTCCAGGTGATCGAAGGGCTGCGGTACATGTTTCCGCAGCGGATGAAGACGCTCGAACCCGACTATCCAAATTTGGTCCGTATCCATGATCAGGTCGCGGCGCTGCCGGGCATCAGGGCGTATCTCAAGAGCGACCGCCGCCTCGCCTTCAACACCGACGGCATCTTCCGCGCCTATCCCGAGCTGGATGCCAAATGAGACGCATTCGATCCTCCCCCGCCAGGGGGAGGTGGATCGCGCAGCGAGACGGAGGGGGCGGTAAGCGATGACCGGCGTTCCGTGTCCTCCCCCTCCGTCGCCTTCGGCGCCACCTCCCCCTGGCGGGGGAGGATCGATGAGCGAGCGAACCCCACGCCCGGCCGCGCGCATCCTCCTTGTCGATGGCCAAAACCGCGTGCTGATGTTCCGCTTCACCCCCACGGACCGCCCGCCGCTTTGGTGCACGCCCGGCGGCGCGGTCGATCCGGGCGAGAGCTACGCCGCCGCCGCCCGCCGCGAACTGTGGGAAGAAGTCGGCCTCGACATCGACTGCGGCCCCGAGATCGCGCAACGCACCATCGACTTCCTGACCTTCGAAGGCGTCGAGGTCACCGCCGACGAACGCTATTTCCGGATCGATGTCGACACCTGCGACGTGAAGGCGGGCAATCTCACCGAACAGGAGAAGCAACTGCTCGTCGGTCACCGCTGGTTTTCCCGAAACGACATCGTCGCGCATGACGAAACGCTCTATCCAGCAGACCTGGTCGAACTGCTCGACGCCACGGAACCTGCCAAGGGATAACGCCATGCTCGATGATTTCGTCCTCCAGACCATCCTGCCGTCGACGCACGATCTTGGCGGCTTCAAGGTCCACCGCACGCTGCCGAACAAGGAGCGGACGATGGTCGGCCCGTTCCTGTTCTTCGACCAGATGGGCCCGGCGCATCTCGACGTGGGCCAGGGTATCGACGTCCGTCCGCATCCGCATATCAACCTGTCGACAGTGACGTATCTGTTCGACGGCGCGATCGACCACCGCGATTCGCTCGGCACGCAGGCACGGATCGAGCCGGGCGCGGTCAACCTGATGACCGCGGGCCACGGCATCGTCCATTCCGAGCGCTCGCCCGGCGACGAACGCGCCGAGGGGCCGAACCTGTCGGGGATCCAGACCTGGCTGGCGATGCCCGAGGCGGTCGAGGAGATCGACCCGGCGTTCGAGCACGTCACCAAGGCGCAGCTGCCGACGATCGAGGCGCACGGCGCACGCTCGCGGATCATCATGGGGAGCCTGTGGGGCCAGACCGCGCCGACCACGACCTATTCGGGGACGATCTACGCCGACATCGCGCTCGATCCGGGCGCGAGCGTGCCGATCGACGCAGCTGCCGAGGAGCGCGCGATCTACCTCGCAATGGGCGAGGCGACGCTGGAAGGCGTGAAGCTGGAGCCGCAAGTGCTGTACGTCCTGCGCCCCGGCATTTCCGCGACGCTGCGGTCCGCGCATGGCGGCCGCGCGATGCTGTGCGGCGGCGACGCGTTCACGACGCCGCGCCACGTCTGGTGGAACTTCGTCAGCTCGAACCGGGATCGCATCGAACAGGCGAAACGCGACTGGAATGCGGGCAACTTCCCGAAAGTGCCCGGCGACGAAAAGGAATGGATCGAGATCCCGGCGATCCCGAAGACGGTTAGCTATCCCTGATCTCTCCCCTCCCGCAAGCGGGAGGGGGTTGGGGGTGGGCACGCGCCATCGCGGAGCACTCCGTTTGAAACTAGCCGCGAGCCCACCCCCAACCCCTCCCGCAAGCGGGAGGGGAGTAGAAGGCGTATCTCCCCTCCCGCTTGCGGGAGGGGTCGGGGGAGGGCATGATCCAGGCGCAGCGCGACGGGTAGGCCCTCCCCTAACCCCTCCCGCAAGCGGGAGGGGAATGATGTCGGACCTGCAACGCATCACGCTATCCACGGGCGTCGAACTCGACGTCGCGATCACCGGAGACCCCGCGAACCCGCCAATCATTCTGCTCCACGGCTTCCCCGAATCGCACCGCACGTGGCGCGACATCGCCCCCGACCTTGCCCGCGATCATTACGTGATCGCCCCCGACCAGCGCGGGTTCGCACGATCGTCCAAGCCGGAAGGCGTCGACAGCTACACCCCCGACAAGATCGTCGCCGACCTGATCGCGCTAGCCAACCACCTCAAGATCGGGACCTTCACGCTAGTCGGTCACGACTGGGGCGGCGCGGTCGCGTGGATGGCGGCGTTGCGCCACCCCGAGCACGTCGCGAAGCTGGTGATCATCAACGCGCCGCACCCGCTCGTCTTCCAACGGACGATGTTCGACGACCTCGAACAGCGCGCCGCCAGCCAGTATATCCGCGCCTTCCGCAACCCCGATCTCGAAAAGCACATCGAGTCGATTGGCCTAGAAACCTTCTTCGACACGAGTTTCTCGAAACACGCCGATCTTGCCGCGATGGCGGAGGACAAGGCCGCCTATCTCGACGAATGGGGCCAGCCCGGCGCGATCACCGCAATGCTCAACTGGTACCGCGCCAGCGCGATCGTCGTCCCCGCAATGGACGAAACGCCGCCCCGCCCCGCGTTTCTGGATGCGCCGTTTCCGCCGACTAGGATGCCGGTGCTGGTGATCTGGGGTATGCAGGACAGCGCGCTGCTCCCAAGCCAACTCGACCTCGCCGCCTATGTCCCCGACCTCACGATCGAGAAGATCGATGCAGGCCATTTCGTACCGTGGCAGAAACCCGACGCAGTGATCGCCGCAATGCGCCGCTGGGGAATCTGAGAACCCTCTCGATCCTCCCCCGGAAGGGGGTGGCGCTGAAGGCGACGCAGGGGGAGGACACGAAATAGGGGTGATCGCCTCCCCCCAAATCCGTCATCCCAGCGAAAGCTGGGATCTCATGGTGGCAGGTGCTGCGACCCGAATGGGGAGATCCCAGCTTTCGCTGGGATGACGGATGGGGCGGGGACGGGACTGGCAGGCCATTTACGCGGGCATCGAACCGCGTCAGCTATGTCGTGAAGTGAACAGCGCACGAACCTTCGCCACCTGTCTAAATCCTGACGACCACATTCGGCGATCGTTCAGCGGCACGGGAGCAAAACCCCGTCCATGCCGTTGATTCGGCACCGAACACAGGAGAGCAGCCATGCGTAAGATGATCCTCGCGGCCATTGCCGCCGCCACCCTCGTCCCCAGCTTCGCCACCGCACAGAGCTATGGCGAAGTCCGCCGCGACCAGCGCGAAATCCGCGAGAGCCAGCGCGACCTGCAGCGCGCACGCCGCTACGGCGACCGCGGCGACGTCCGCGAAGCCCGTCAGGAACTGCGCGAAGACCGTCGCGAAGCGCGTGAGGACTGGCGCGACTATCGTCGCACGCACGGCAACGTCTATCGCCGCCCCGCCTATGTCGGCCCGCGCGGCTATCGCTATCGCCCGGTGACCGTCGGCTACCGTTTTGCGCCAAACTATTACGGTCGCCAGTATTGGATCAACGACTACCAGACCTATCGCCTGCCCCGTCCGGGCTACGGCTATCAGCGCTGGGTCCGCTACGGCCGCGACGTCGTCCTGGTCGACACCCGCTCGGGTCGCGTCGTGCAGGTCAACAACGGCTTCTTCTACTGAGCTTGGCAGGGCCGGGGAAAATCCCGGGCCTTCCGGTTCCCCCGCGCAGGCGGGGGCCCAGGATCACAAACGCTATCGCGCGTTACCTTGGGCTCCCGCTTCCGCGGGAGAACAGCGAAATAAGTCAGCTCAGTCCTTCTCGTACGCCCCGCGCCGCATGACGTACTCCCGCGTCTCATACGGCGCCGAGAGCCCTTCGACCCAAGCGCCATGCGCATGCGTCAGCGCGACCAGTTCCATCGCCCGCTCGCCGGGCCAACCGCGGACACGAACTTCGTGGCGGTGCAGGTCGCGGTTAGGCTCCATCATGACCCAGCCGAGCGGCCGCTCCGCCGTAGCCCTAGCGCCCGCCATCTCCATCGCGACCCGGATCCGTTCGTGGGATGTCGGCGGCAGATACTGCCACACCACCGAATGCATCAGCACGCGCGTGACGCCCTCGGGTTGCGGCAAGGCCAATTGCGCCTCGACCCAGTCCGCCGCATCGCCTTCGACCAGATCGACGCCGCCCTCGCGCACCATGGCGATCGCCGTAGCGAGCCGCGTTTGCCGCTCGACCGCATCGACCCAGACATACGCCTCGAGCCGCGCCGCCGCGACGGGATCGGCGACGTCGACCGGCTGGATATCGACGCCGCGCGTCGACTCGATCTCGACCGGAGCGCTCGGCGGCGGCGCGCCCCGCCACTCTGGGCGGATCATCACAGGCGATGCCGATGGCCCGACCGTCACGCCGCCGAGATCGAACCGATAGCGATCGATCAGCAGGTTGAGCCCCGCGCTCGATCCGATCTCCAGCACCTCGAACCGCGGCCCGTACCGCTCGGCAAGGTTCAATATGCCGGTCATCATCCCCGCGGACCGCGCAGCCTCGTTGGTCTGCGGCGGCCCATCGAGCCACGGAAGCAACGCCGCATCGTGCGCGACGAGCGTGGCTTTCAAAATGGCCGTGACGCGCGCCGGGTCGGTCTCCGCGCCGGAAAACACGGTCGAGAGCGCGGGATCGACGCCCGACCGATGCAGCGCATGCAACCCGCCGACCAACCGCAACGCCAGCGCATCCGCGACCGGCTCACCCGCCCAGTCGAGCACCCGCCGCCCCGTCTCGCTCTCCCGATCGAGCGCCCCCGCCAGCGCGGTGCAAACCCGCGCCGTGATCGGCGCGTCCATCGCTGCGCAATACCCCGCCTGGATTTCGAACGCCGAGCAACTTGCCTTTACATTTGCCATGCGCAGGTTGTTGCACCCGCCATGCCCCCCCCGTAAAGCCCGGCGCGTGCCAGACTCCCAGATCATCATCGCGGTCCCCAAGGGACGCATCCTCGCCGAGGCCCTGCCGTTGCTCGCGCGCGCCGGGGTGCATCCTGAGGCGTCGTTCTCCGACGAGAACTCACGCGCGTTGCGGTTCGCGACCAACGATCCGGCGATCTCGCTGATCCGGGTGCGCGCGTTCGACGTCGCCACCTTCGTCGCGCACGGCGCAGCGCAACTGGGGATCGTCGGGTCGGACGTGATCGCGGAGTTCGGCTATTCGGAACTCTACGCACCGGTCGATCTCGGCATCGGGCACTGCCGCCTGTCGGTCGCCGAGCCCGCCGAAATGGCCGCACAGGACGACCCGCGCGGCTGGAGCCACGTCCGTGTCGCGACCAAATACCCGCATGTGACCGCGGCGCATTTTGCCAGCCGTGGCGTGCAGGCGGAGTGCGTGAAGCTCAATGGCGCGATGGAACTGGCGCCGACCTTGGGTTTGGCGCCGCGGATCGTCGATCTCGTGTCGTCGGGGCGGACGTTGCTGGAGAACGGACTGGTGGAGGTCGAGACGATCATGGAGGTCACCAGCCGCCTGGTGGTCAACCGTGCCGCGATGAAGACGCGCAGCCGGGTGGTGCCGCTGGTCGAGGCATTCCGCCGTGCGGTCGAAGCGCAGGAGATCGCGGCATGAGCGCTAACCTTCTGCTCCCCTCCCGCCTGCGGGAGGGGTCGGGGGAGGGCACGCCCGCCCCGATCGCACCGTGCGAGGCTATGTCATTCCCTCCCCTGACCCCTCCCGCAAGCGGGAGGGGAATGTGATTCGCCTTTCCACATTCGACGCGGACTTCGCGACGCGCTTCACCGCGCTCGTCGAGGACCGTCGCGAGTCCGACGCAGGTGTCACGCAGGACGTCGCCGCGATCATCGCGTCGGTCCGCCGCGATGGCGAAACCGCGGTCCGCGACCTCACGCAGAAGCACGACCGCCACGATCTGGAAGCCACTGGCTGGCAGATCGACGCCGCCGACTGCAAGGCTGCGTTCGACGCGCTCGACCCCGACCTGCGCACCGCGCTCGAACTCGCCGCAACTCGCATCCGCGCGTATCACGAGAAACAGCGCCCGCTCGACAGCGACTCGGTTGACTCCGCAGGCGTCCGGCTCGGCGCGCGCTGGTTACCGGTAGATGCCGCCGGCATCTACGTCCCCGGCGGCCGTGCCGCCTATCCCTCGTCGCTGCTGATGAACGCGATCCCCGCTAAGGTCGCGGGGGTAGGGCGCCTGACGATGGTCACGCCGACCCCAGATGGCCAGATCAACCCACTCGTTCTCGCTGCCGCGCATCTCGCCGGCGTCGATGAAGTGTGGCGCGTCGGTGGCGCTCAGGCGGTTGCGGCGCTTGCATACGGCGCGGGCCGGATCGAGCCGGTCGACGTGATCACCGGCCCCGGCAACGCCTGGGTCGCCGAAGCCAAGCGCCAGGTCTACGGCGTCGTCGGCATCGACATGGTCGCTGGCCCGAGCGAAATCGTCGTCGTCGCCGATGCGCTCAACGACCCCGAATGGACCGCCGCCGACCTGCTCAGCCAGGCCGAGCACGATCCCAGCACGCAGTCGATCCTGTTCACCGACGACGCGGCGTTCGCCGACAAGGTCGTGGCCGCGGTCGACCGGCAATTGGGCGAGCTTGCCACCGGAGCCGTCGCGCGCGTCGCGTGGGACACCAACGGCGCGATCATCGTCGTCGACACGCTTGCCGACGCGATCCCGCTAGTCGACCGCCTTGCTGCCGAGCATCTCCAGCTGGCGATCCCCGATCCGCAAGCGTTCTTCGACCATATCCGCCATGCAGGTTCGGTGTTTCTCGGCCGCTACACGCCCGAAGCGATCGGCGATTACGTTGCCGGCCCGAACCACGTCCTCCCCACCGGCCGCCGTGCGCGGTTTGCCTCTGGGCTGTCGGTGCTCGACTTCATGAAGCGTACCAGCTTCCTGGCGTTGGACGAGGTGGCGTTGCGCGAATTGGGGCCTGCGACGGTTGCGCTGGCCAATGCCGAAGGGCTCCCCGCCCACGCAAAGTCGGTAGCGCTACGGCTACGACTCAACAGTTAGTTAGTGTGTTCGCGCAGAGGCGCAGAGGCGCAGAGGCGCAGAGAGCGCGGAGGTGTTGTGCGCGGCATAGCCGCTTCGATCTCCTCATTGGCTGGTGATGAGAGGGCCGCTCCGCGGCGAGCGATACACCTCCGCGCTCTCCGCGCCTCTGCGCGAACCATTCTCCTTCGCGAAAGCGCACGAAACGCAAAGGGCTGACACACAGCCCCCCCGCGCCTACAGGCAACCGCTTATGACTCGAACCGCCCCCCGCACCAAGGCGCGTGCCGCCGCTCGCCTCGCCGCCGTCCAGGCGACCTACCAGCACGAGATGGAGGGCACCGCGATGCCCGTCCTGCTCAACGAATTCCATCAGCACCGGCTCGGCGCGACGATCGAAGATGTCGAATATGCCGAGGCCGACGTCGATTTCTTCGACGACCTGGTGACCGGGGCGAACGCACGCGCCGGAGAGATCGACGTGCTGATCGAGGGTAAGCTGGCCAAGGGCTGGACGCTCGCGCGGCTCGACAAGCCGATGAAGGCGATCATCCGCGTCGGGACGTACGAGCTGCTCGCGCGCAAGGACGTGCCGGTGGCCGCGGTGATCAGCGAATATGTCGACGTCGCGCATGCGTTCTACGACAAGCGCGAGTCTGGGTTCGTGAACGGGTTGCTTGATGGCATCGCGAAAGAGGTGCGTGCCTAAATCCTCCCCGGCACGGGGAGGGGGACCATGCGCAGCATGGTGGAGGGGGGCTTCCGCAAGCGTACCGGTGGTTGAGCGTTACGGACCTTCTTTCGCGGCCGGAAGACACCCCGCTGGCGTAACGCTCGCGGCACGCCCCCTCCACCCTCCGCTTTGCGGACGGTCCCCCTCCCCGTTCCGGGGAGGATTTGTGTGACCGAAGCTGAATTCATTGCTGCCTTACGCCGGCTCCCACTGCATCCTGCCGCGCGAGGCCTCAACGACGACACCGCGCTGCTCGATGCGGGCCCGCTCGTCGTTACTACCGACACGCTGGTCGAAGGCGTCCACTTCCTCCCAACCGACCCCGTGCAGGACGTCGCGTGGAAGCTGGTCGCGACCAACCTCTCCGACCTCGCCGCGAAGGGGGCCAAGCCCGAAGGTATCCTCCTCAACTACTCGCTCGGTGACGACGCGTGGGACCGCGCTTTCCTCGGGGGGCTCGCCGACGTCCTGACGACCTTCGACACGCGGATCATCGGTGGCGACACCGTCACGCTCCCCACGAACGCCCCGCGCGTCCTGACAGTCACCGCATTCGGCAGCGACGCCGCCGCCCCTGCCCGCAACGGCGCGCTAGGAGGCGACGCACTTTACGTCACCGGTACGATTGGCGACGCGGGTGCGGGGCTCGCGATCGCGCTCGGCGCGGATGGCCCTGCCGAGCTTCTCGCCGCGTACCGCCGCCCGCAGCCGCGACTCACCGACGGCCGCATCGTCGCGCCGCACGTCCACGCGATGATGGACGTGTCCGACGGTCTGCTCATCGACGCATCCCGCATGGCGCTCGCCAGCAACCTCGCCGTCAGTATCGACCTCGCGCGCATCCCGCTTTCCGACGCCTATCGCGCGTTCTCCGGTGACCGCCTCGCCGCAGCCACAGCGGGAGACGACTACCAACTCCTTTTTGCTGCACCGCAAGATTTCGTTACCGACGCCGCTCGGATCGGCACGTTCTCGACCGGCTCGGGGCTTACCCTCCACGACTCCGGCAAACCTGTCCCGCTCCCTGCAAGTCTAGGCTACGAGCACAGCTCCCGAGGATAACTTGCGCAATGCCCGTGCACTGATAGGTTCCTTACATCGGGACTCGGCAAAGTCGGGACCGGAGAGGACCTGACAAGAGGGATAGCGCCGTATGACGACCGTCTATTTGGCCATGATCTGCGGCGTCATCGCCGTCCTATATGGTTTCGTCACCAGTCGACAGGTGCTCGCAGCCTCCCCCGGCAACGCCAAGATGCAGGACATCGCCGCCGCCATCCAGGAGGGCGCGAAGGCCTATCTTGGGCGGCAATACACCACGATCGCGATCGTTGGAATCATCGTCGCGGCGATTCTCCTCTTCACGCTCGGAATGATCTCGACGATCGGCTTCGTCATCGGCGCGGTGCTGTCGGGTGTAGCCGGCTATGTCGGCATGAACATCTCGGTCCGCGCCAACGTGCGCACCGCCGAGGCCGCGCGCACGTCGCTGCAGGCCGGGCTGACGCTGGCGTTCCGGTCGGGCGCGGTGACCGGCATGCTCGTGGCAGGCCTCGGCCTGCTCGCGATCAGCGCGTTCTTCTGGTACCTCACCGGTCCCGCAGGCCATGCCCCCAACGACCGGATCATCGTCGAGGCACTGACCGCGCTCGCATTCGGCGCATCGCTGATCTCGATCTTCGCGCGGCTTGGCGGCGGCATCTTCACCAAGGCGGCGGACGTAGGCGCGGATCTGGTCGGCAAGGTCGAGGCGGGCATCCCCGAGGACGACCCCCGCAACCCCGCCGTGATCGCGGACAACGTCGGCGACAACGTCGGCGACTGCGCGGGCATGGCCGCCGATCTGTTCGAGACCTACGTCGTCACGCTGGGCGTGACGATGATCTCGATCGCGCTGCTCATCCAGGCGAGCGGCGCCGAGCTGATGCGGCTGATGACTCTCCCGTTGCTCGTCGGCGGGGTGTGCATCGTCACCTCGATCATCGGCACCTACATGGTGCGGCTTGGCGGCGGCAGCATCATGGGCGCGCTCTACAAGGGCTTCTTCACCTCGACGATCCTGTCGATCCCGGCGATATACCTCGCCACGCAGTACGTGCTCGGCGACCTCCACCGCGTGATCGGCGGCGCGGGGTTCCTTGACCCCGCGACTGACGATCTCACCACGCAGGCGGCACCGTCGCTGACGCAGAGCTTCACCGGCATGGACCTGTTCTGGTCGATGATGATCGGCCTCGTCGTGACCGGGCTGATCGTTTGGATCACCGAATATTACACCGGCACCAACCACCGCCCGGTGCAGTCGATCGCCAAGGCGTCGGAGACCGGCCACGGCACCAACGTCATTCAAGGCCTGGCGATCAGCCTCGAATCCACCGCGCTGCCGACGCTGGTCATCGTCGTCGCGGTGATTGTCGCGTACCAGCTGGCCGGGATCATCGGCATCGCGTTTGCCGCCACCGCGATGCTTGCGCAGGCCGGCATGGTCGTCGCGCTGGACGCCTACGGCCCCGTCACTGACAATGCCGGCGGCATTGCCGAGATGGCGGGGCTGCCCGATGATGTTCGCCAGCGCACCGACGCGCTAGACGCGGTCGGCAATACTACCAAGGCAGTGACCAAGGGCTATGCGATCGGCTCGGCCGGGCTTGCCGCACTGGTGCTGTTCGGAGCCTACACGACCGATCTCGCGACGTACTTCCCCGATGTCACCGTCGATTTCAGCCTGTCCAACCCGTACGTTATCGTCGGCCTGTTGCTCGGCGCGCTGCTCCCGTACCTGTTCGGCGCATTCGGCATGACTGCGGTCGGTCGCGCGGCCGGCGCGGTCGTTGAGGAAGTCCGCGAGCAGTTCCGCAACAACCCCGGCATCATGCTCGGCACCAGCCGCCCCGATTACGCGCGGACGGTCGACCTCGTGACCAAGGCCGCGATCCGCGAGATGATCGTCCCCTCGCTGCTGCCGGTGCTGTCGCCGCTCGCAGTGTATTTCATCATCACTGCCGTCGCAGGCCAGGCCGCCGGCTTCGCCTCGCTCGGCGCGATGCTGCTGGGCGTGATCGTCTCGGGGCTGTTCGTCGCGATCTCGATGACGAGCGGTGGCGGCGCATGGGACAACGCCAAGAAATACATCGAAGACGGCCATCACGGCGGCAAGGGCTCCGAGGCGCACAAGGCGGCGATCACCGGTGATACGGTCGGCGACCCCTACAAGGACACTGCCGGCCCCGCAGTGAACCCGATGATCAAGATCACCAACATCGTCGCGCTGCTGCTGCTCGCGGCGCTGGCTGGCGGCGGAGGCTGAGGCGGAAGCCGCAGCAAGCGCGACCGGCCGGCGGGGGCCCGACGCCCCCGACCGACGGCGCGGCTTGCCGCGTCGCCCGTCGTACTATTACCGTCGACCGCGCTAACCGGTGACGGAGCCAGCTGATCCGTTTCGGAGCAGTCGCCTACGGAACATTCGCGGATTGGCGCAGGATCGCACCCACCTCCGGATGACGACCGACTGATTGCACTTAGTCTGCGACCGGATGAACACCCCGGTCGCTGCCTCTTCCAACGTCCTTTCTTCGACGGACATAGACGCGTTCATCGCGCGCTGGAGAGCCAACGAAGGCGGGGCCGAGCGCGCCAACTTTCCCCTTTTCCTCACCGAACTCTGCCGGTTGATCGGCGTGCCGGTGCCCGATCCTGCCGACGCGACGCACGACCGCAACGACTATGTCTTCGAACGTGCCGTCCGACTCCAAGATATCGGAGGCATCCAGCGCAACGGCCGAATCGACCTGTATCGCCGCGGCTGCTTCGTCCTCGAGGCCAAGCAAAGCCGCGAACGGGGTGGCACCAAGGAGGTTGCCAGCCCCGAACAGGCACCGCTTCTTGGCCTGCCGCCTCCCGACGATTCCGACCGTCGCGGCCGCCGCAGTGCGCATCGCAGCTGGGACGTGCTGATGCGCAACGCCCGCGAGCAGGCCGAACAATATGCTCGCGCCCTCCCGACCGATCACGGCTGGCCGCCATTCATTCTGGTCTGCGACGTCGGCCACGCGATCGAATTGTTCGCGGACTTCTCGGGCCAGGGCAAGGCGTACCGGCAATTCCCCGACCGCGCCGGCTTTCGCCTGTATCTCGACGATTTGCGCGATCCGGCGATCCGCTATCGCCTGCGGAAAATTTGGCTCGATCCGCACGCGCTCGACCCTGCCCGCCACGCCGCGATCGTCACCCGCGACATCGCCCGGCGCCTGGCCGAAGTGAGCAAACGGCTCGAGGATCGTGGCCATGCGCCCGAGCCGGTCGCGCATTTCCTGATGCGCTGCCTGTTCACGATGTTCGCGCAGCGCGCCGACCTGCTTGATCGCGGCAGTTTCACGCAGATGCTGATCGACGCGCGCGACGATCCGTCGAGCTTCGCGCCGATGCTGGAGGATCTGTGGAGCGCGATGAATACCGGCGGGTATTCGCTGGCAATGCGGAGCACGGTGCGGCGCTTCAACGGCGGGCTGTTTGCCGAACGCAGCGCGATCCAGCTGCACCGCGAGGAGATCGGCGAACTGCTCGAAGCGTCACGTCACGACTGGACCGAGGTCGAACCCGCGATCTTCGGCACGCTGCTCGAACAGGTGCTCGATCCGGTCGAGCGGCGGCGGCTGGGCGCGCACTACACACCGCGCGCCTATGTCGAGCGGCTGGTGATCGCGACGATCATCGAGCCGCTGCAGCGCGAATGGGAGACGCAGGTGCTCGGCACGGTCGAGCGCGAGCGGCTGTCGCGTCCCGCCGTGGCGATCCGGGCAGTGCATGATTTCCACGAACGTCTCGCCGCGACGACGGTGCTCGATCCCGCCTGTGGCACCGGCAACTTCCTCTACGTCGCACTCGAACTGATGAAGCGGCTGGAGGGCGACGTGCTCGAAGTGCTCGCCGATCTCGGTGGCCAGGAAGCGCTCGCGCTGGAGACCGCCACCGTTCATCCGCGCCATTTCCTCGGGATCGAGCTGAACCCCCGCGCGGCAGCGATCGCCGAACTCGTGCTGTGGCTCGGCTATCTCCAATGGCAATTGCGCAATCGCCGGACGATCGCCGACCCGGTGCTGGAGAAGCTCGACAATATCGCGACGATGGACGCCGTCCTCGCGCATGACCGTGTCGCCGAAGACGGCACGCTGACCAATCCGCGCCGCCCCGATTGGCCGGATGCGGAGTATATCGTCGGCAATCCGCCCTTTATCGGCAAGGGTTCGGCGATGCGCAGCGCGTTTGGCGAACGCTATCTGACGGCGCTGTGGACGGCGCATCCGCAGATCAACCGATCGGCCGATTTCGTGATGTATTGGTGGGATCGCGCCGCCGAACGCCTGACCGAGACCGGTACGCGGCTAAAGCGGTTCGGCTTCGTCACGACGAACTCGATCACGCAGGAATTCAGCCGGCGCGTCATCACGAAACGGCTCGCAGCCCAAGTGCCGATCGGTATCGTGCTCGCGATCCCCGACCACCCTTGGACCAAGGCGACCACCGACGCCGCGGCAGTGCGGATCGCGATGACCGTGGTCGAACGCGGCGTGCCGGTCGGTCAGCGTCTCCAGATCGTCGCGGAACACGGGCTCGATACCGACGCCCCGATGCTCGGCTTCGCGGCCACGAGCGGCAGGATCAACGCAGACCTTTCGATCGGTGCAAACGCGGCAGCGGCGTTCGCGCTCGTCGCCAATGACGGGCTGTCGTGCAACGGCATGATGCTGGCAGCCCGCGGGTTCGTCCTGACGGCGGCAGAAGCGCACCATCTGCTCGCGATCTCGCCCCCTGCGGCGACCGGCATAATCAAGCCCTATGTCGGCGGCGCGGATCTTGTTCGTCATCTCAGTAACCGATGGATCATCGATGCTTATGGTCATGACGAGACCGCTCTGCGCACGATATTCCCGGCCATTTACCAGCATCTGCTGATGACCGTGAAACCGGTGCGCGATACCAATCGGCGCACAGCCTTCAAGGATCGGTGGTGGATCTTCGGCGAACCGCGCCGCACGTTCCGTCCCGCGCTGCACGACCTGTCGCGCTACATCGGCACGACCGAGACGGCCAAGCACCGCATCCTGCAATTTCTGCCTGCGACGACGACGCCCGACCACATGGTCGTCTGCTTTGCGCTGGACGACGGGTTCTCGCTGGGCGTGCTCTCGTCGCGCGCGCATCTGCAATGGACCTATGCCAATTGCGGGCTGATCGGCGTCGCGCGGTTCGAGCAGGGGCATCGCTACACCAAATCGCGGATTGCCGATCCGTTTCCGTTTCCCGATGCGACGCCCGATCAACGCGCGGTGATCGGCGATCTTGCGGAGGAACTCGATACCGCGCGCAAGGACGTGCTCGACACGCAGCCCGACCTGACGATGACCGGACTCTACAATCTGCTCGCACGACTTCGCTCGGGATCTGCGTTCGATCCCGTTGCACAGGACCAGCGCCAACGCGGTCGCGTTGATATCCTCGCGCAACTCCACGACCGCATCGATACGGCCGTCGCCACCGCGTACGGCTGGCCTGCAGATCTTAGCGACACCGACATCGTCGCGCGCCTGGTCGCGCTCAACGCCGCGCGTCACGCCGAAGAAAAGGCGGGCCGCGTCCGCTGGCTACGCCCCGACTACCAGATCGCGCGCGCCGGGCTTACCGCGCTGCCACTGCCCGCGCGTTCAGAGCAGATCGAGGCGGACCTCCCCGCCGCGCCACGTCGCAAACCGCAGTTCCCGCGCGATGCGATCGGCCAGACTGCTGCCGTCCTCGCCGATCTGCGCAGTGGTGCAGGGCTCACAAGCGACGATATCGCACGCCGGTATGCGCAGGGCCAAAAGGTTCGGCCGCGGATCGCCGCGACGCTGGCCGCGCTTGCCCGACTTGGCCATGTCGCTGTCGATGGCGATCGCCACACGCTCCGCCGCGCCGCTTGAGCGCTCGGTCCATCGTGCTGCCCATTGCCGAATTGTCATTTTCCCCCATATTGGCGTGGCAGGCATGAGGCGGCGTCCGTGAGTAACATCGCGAGCGTCGTGTGTTGCGCGTCCAGCTTTCTTTTTTCGCGAACCTGCGGTAAGGGCGCTCGTCCCGAAATTCCCCCAATTCAGAGATTATATTTGGCCAAGGAAGAACTGCTCGAGATGCGCGGCCGCGTGGTGGAACTCCTCCCCAACGCGATGTTCCGGGTTCAGCTCGAAAACGACCACGAGATTCTCGGTCACACCGCCGGCAAGATGCGCAAGAACCGCATCCGCGTGCTGGTCGGCGACGAGGTGCTGTGCGAACTCACGCCGTACGATCTGACCAAGGGTCGCATCACCTACCGCTTCAAATAAGCGCCGCGCGCCGTTCGCGCGGTCGCGTAGCCCAAGCATCGAGGCACCTGTGCTGGTTCTAGCCTCCTCCTCGCCCCGCCGCCGCGATCTGCTCGCGCGGCTCGGCGTCGTACCGTCGCGCGTGGCCTCTCCCGATATCGACGAAACGCCGCGCAAGGCCGAGCCGCCGCGTGCCTATGCGCTCCGCCTCGCGGTGGAAAAGGCCAGTGCGGTCGCGCGCGCCGAGGGCGAGATCGTGCTCGCCGGCGACACGACGATCGCGCTCGGCAGCCGCATCCTGCCGCCTGCCGACACGCTGGAGATCCAGCGCGACCTGCTCGGCAAGCTGTCGGGCCGGCGTCATCACTGCCTGTCCGCGGTCTGCGTGATCGACGCGACCGGCAAGGTGCGCACGCGCATCGCCGACACGATCGTCGCGTTCAAGCCGCTGTCGCCTGCCGAAATCGACGACTATCTCGCGTGCGGCGAAGGGCTGGGCAAGGCCGGCGGCTATGCGATCCAGGGCCGTGCCGAGGCATTCGTGCGCTTCCTGTCGGGTAGCCATTCGGGTGTCGTCGGCCTGCCGCTGTTCGAAACGCGTGCGTTGCTGAAAACGGCTGGCGTCGCGCTTGCCTGAAACCGGGCCTGAATGGCTCTACGAAGCCGGCATCGGCGAAGCGCGCGCTGCACTGGTGGACGATGATCAGATTCTCGAAGCCGCGATCGAGTTGGACGACAGCACCGCGCTGAAGGTCGGCCTCGTCGCCCGCGCGCGTTTGGTCGAATTGCTTCCGGGTCGTCGTGGTCGCGTCACGCTCGATGGCGGCGAGGCGCTGATCAACTATCTCCCCCCCGGCATCACACAGGGCGCGAGCCTGACCGTCGAGATCGTCCGCGAGGCGCTGCCCGAGGCCGGCCGCGCGAAGCTCGCCAAGGCCGTCCCCAGCGACCTGCCGCCCTGCCCCGCGCCGACGCTGTACGAGCGCCTCGTGGCGACGGGCCTGCCCGTCCGTAGTCCGCGCGCGCACGAACCCGACGCGCTGGAGGCGGCGGGCTGGTCCGAACTCCTCGACGAGGCCGTGAGCGGCGAGATCGTGTTCCCGCTTGGCGCACTGCGGCTTTCGCCGACGCCGGCGATGACGCTGTTCGACGTCGACGGCGCGCCACCACTCGACACGCTCGCCATCGCCGCCGCGCATGCCGTGGCGCGCGCGATTCGCCGACACGGCATCGGCGGCTCGATCGGCATCGATTTTCCGACCCTCGCCGGCAAGGCGCAACGCAGTGCCGTTGCCGCCGCGATCGACGAATCACTGCCGCAACCGTTCGAGCGCACCGCGATGAACGGCTTCGGCTTCCTGCAGATCGTCCGCGCACGCCCGCGGGCGTCGATCCCCGAAATCCTCCGCGCCGATCCGGTCGGCGCAGCGGCCCGAGCGGCGATCCGCACGCTCGAACGCACACCGCCGACCGCCTCGCGCCGCCACACCTTGCCCGCAGCAGTCCACACGCGTCTGATGACGCGCCCCGACTGGCTCGCGGAACTCGCGCGCCGCACCGGCGTCGTCCACGAACTGGAGAGCGCCCGATGACAACCGTCAAATGCCCTATCTGCGACCAGCCCGCAGTCTCTGACTACAAGCCGTTCTGTTCGAGCCGCCACCGCGACCGCGACCTGTTGCAGTGGCTCGGCGAAGGGTATCGCATTCCCGGCCGCCCAATCTCGCAAACGGGGCTGGACAGCGCCGAAGACCCCGACTAAACGCGCCCTTCCGATCGCAAGGTCGGACGCTTCTCCGGTCCCAGACCGGACGTGCCCGGATAGCTCAGTTGGTAGAGCATGCGACTGAAAATCGCAGTGTCGGCGGTTCGACCCCGTCTCCGGGCACCATTTTCCCTTATCGGTCGAGACGTCCAACATACTTGCCGGGCAAAGCCTGAACTCAGGCTGATGCGTGGCAGCGAGATATACATCCGGCGTGGGGTTCATTGAAACGGGTTGTCTCGCAACGCTCTGTAATCATGACGTCCGACGAGCTTTTTCAGCGGCTCGATCAAGAGGCCCTGACACTATCGGCGGGAGAAGCTGATAGTTTTCGACGTTCAGCAGCCCAGAGTCATGCCTCCCCTGGCATGCGTTACCGAACTCGAGACTGGCGAGGCTGTGCAACGCTCACGATGTCGTTACCCAAGCGGCAATGCGCTAGGTTCGGGCTTGCAAGCCAATAACCCTCGATTACCAAAAGCTATATGAGGATACCCTCGGCCCCGGCGGCCAGCCTCTAAGTGTGTATTCACTGTAGAAAACTGGAGCGGGCGAAGGGATTCGAACCCTCGACCCCAACCTTGGCAAGGTTGTGCTCTACCCCTGAGCTACGCCCGCTCTGGCGCCTATGTCTCCGGTCTGAAGCGACACGGTGACTGGGTGAGGCGCGCTGTTAGCCCGAGGTTTCGAGATCGGCAAGCGCCTTTTCGATATTATAGCGGAATTCGCCAAATTTATTGTGCGCCGCACCAACCGATCAGTCGATGCGAGATTCCGCTTGGCGACTCCCTCTATAGAACATTACAAGAACAATTGTGAACGAGTCGTCCGCCTTGATTGCCCGCCTGAAGCGGATCGCCACGACCGGTATACCGGCTCAGGGGGATGATCGTGCAGACGATGCGTGGCTGACGGGCGGTTTGGCGAAGGCGCAGTTGCACGAGATTTTCGCCACCGTGGACGATTCGGCCAGCGGCGCGGGGTTCGCGGTTGCGTCAGTTCTGGCGGCTCGGGCGGCGCCGGTGATGTGGTTGCGGACCGAGGCGAGCGAACGCCAGGGCGGGCGGCTACATGCGACCGGGCTGGTCGAGATGGGTCTCGACGTGTCGTCGCTGGTGCTTGGGCTGGTCGAGGACGAAACGGATTTACTGCGCGCCGCCGCCGACGCCGCGCGGTGCCACGGGCTTGGTACGCTGCTGATCGAGTCCTGGGGACGTGCACCGAAGATCGACCTGACCGCGACGCGGCGGCTGATGCTGGCCGCCGAAGCCTCGGGCGTGACGATCCTCAGCCTGCGCATCGGTGCAGACCCGGTGCCGAGCGCGGCGGCGTCACGCTGGCAGGTTGCGGCGTGTCGATCGCGACCGCTGGAGGCCGACGCACCGGGCAAACCTACCTTCGACATCGAATTGCTGCGTCGACGCGGAGGCCAAGCCGGGCTTCGCTGGCGTGTGGAGTGGGACCGTGACGCGTATATCTTCGACAATACCGCCTTCGCCTTTGGTGATTCCAAGACGATACCTGGCGCTGGTATTCCCGTGGCTGCCGATCGAGCGGCTGCGGACGATGCGGCCGCATCTGTTCGTCGGACGGGCTGAGACGCCGATCGCGTTCGTCGAGACGGTGTCGGGCAGCGTCAGGCTGAAGGCGCTCGACCGAGAAGCTATTAGGGCAGGACTCGTTCCGGGGCTGACGTTAGCAGATGCCCGCGCGCGCGTCCCTGAGCTGGAGGTGTACGATCATGACGCGCATGCCGATCACGAATGGCTCGAGCGACTCGCCGACGGGTGCCAGCGCTATACGCCGTCGGTCGCGCTCGACGAACCCGATGGGCTGATCCTCGACATCGCCGGGTGCGTGCACGAGTTCGAGGGCGAGCGTCGCCTCGCCGCCGATCTCGAGGAGCGCCTCGCGCGGCGGGGGCTGCTGGTGCGCCATGCGTTCGGCGACACGCCCGACACCGCGCGCGCGCTGGCCCGGTATGCGGGGGCACCTGCCCCCGATGAAAAGCGCGCGGTGAAGCGGTTGCCAGTGGCTGCACTGGGGCTCGACGAGGATGCGACCACCGCCTTGTCGCGCGCTGGGCTGAAGACGGTCGGCGATGTGATGGCGCGGCCGCTGGCGACGATCGCGGCGCGGTTCGGCGAGGAGGCGGCGATGATGATTCGCCGGCTCGACGGGTCGGTGAAGGGGCCGATCGTCGCGCGCCGCACCGTGCCGAAAATCGGTGTCGAACGGCGTTTCGCCGAACCGATCGCGCGGACCGAATATGCGCTGGAGATGCTGGCAGACCTGGCGGGCGAAGCGGCGGGTCAACTCGCCGAGCGTCACGAAGGCGGTCGCCGCTGGGAGGCGCGCCTGTTTCGCGCCGACGGCCTGGTCCAACGGTTGCGGATCGAGACTGGCCAGCCGACACGCGACGTCGCGCTGCTGATGCGGCTGTTCCGCGAACGGATCGACAGCCTCGCCGATCCGCTCGATCCAGGATTCGGCTACGATTTGGTCCGGCTTGACGTCGCCCTGGCCGAGAAACTCGACGCCTCGCAATTGAAGCTCGAAGGCGGTGAGGCGCAAAAAGGAGAAGTCGCGCAACTCGTCGACCAGCTCGGCACGCGGCTGGGCCGGGCGCGCGTCCGCCGGTTCTCGGCGCGCGACAGTCATATTCCCGAACAGGCCGAGCTGATGCTGCCTGCCGCCGAGGCCCCTGCCCCGACACCGTGGATCGCGCCCGAAACGGGCGAACCGCCGCTCCGCCCGATCTACCTGTTCGACCCGCCGCAGCCGATCGAATCGATGATGGCCGAGGTCCCCGACGGCCCGCCGCACCGCTTTCGCTGGCGGCGCACCGTCCACGATGTGGCACATAGCGAAGGGCCGGAGCGGATCGCCGGCGAATGGTGGCGCCGCCAGGACATCCCGACGCGCGATTACTACCGTATCGAGGACCGCCGCGGCCGCCGCTTCTGGATCTTCCGCCACGGCCTGTATTCCGAGATGGAGGCGCCCCGCTGGTACCTCCACGGCGTCTTCGCGTGAGCGGCGCGGCGCCATGACCGGGTTCGCCGAACTCGTCGCCGCGACCAATTTCTCGTTTCTCGATGGGGCGAGCGATGCCGGCGCGATGGTCGGTCGCGCGGTGCAGCTGGAGCTTGGCGGGATCGGGATCGCCGATCGCAACACTGTCGCCGGCGTTGTCCGCGCGCACCAGGCGCTGAAAAAGGCACGCGACGGTCTGCTCGGCATGGCGATGCCACCGATCGACTTCCGGCTGGTGGTCGGCGCGCGGCTGGTGTTCGAGGACGGCACCCCCGACATCGTTGCGTATCCTGCGACCCGGCGTGGCTGGGGGCGGCTGACGCGGCTGCTGACGGTCGGTAACCGGCGTGCCGAAAAGGGTGGCTGCATCCTCGGGCTCGGCGACCTGATCGCGCATCATGCCGACATGATGCTGGTGGTGATGCCTAACAGCAGCGCGCGGGGCGCGACGCCGGTGTCGCCGCTGCCGGACGGCGATGCCCTACCCGAACGGAGAGAGCGCGATCTGGCGACGGTCCTTAGCGCGGTCAGGCGACTGGGTGCGGATGCGGTCTGGCTCGGCGTGACGATGCCGCGCGGCGGTCGCGATCGGCGGCGACTGGCGCGACTTGGTCGGATTGCCGATGCGGCAGGCGTTCCTGTGCTCGCGACGACCGACGCGCTTTATGCCTATCCCGACGACCGCGATCTGCACGACGTCGTCACCTGCATCCGCGAGCGCACGACGATCCACAAGGCCGGGCGGTTGCTCGCCGCGAACGGCGAACGGCATTTGAAACCCGAGACCGAGATCGCCCGGCTGTTCCGCGATCGCCCCGATGCGGTGGCGCAGAGCGCACGCCTGTTATCGCGGATCGCCTTCACGCTCGACGATCTCAAATACGAATATCCGCACGAACCGATTCCGGCCGGCTGGGAGGCACAGGATTGGCTCGAACATCATGTCTGGCAGCTCGCGCTGGAACGCTACGACTACCGCGTGCCGGAGAAGATGCGGGCGCTGCTCCACGAAGAATTCGCCCTGATTCGCGAGCGAAAATACGCCTATTACTTTCTGACCGTGCACGACATCGTCCGGTTTGCGCGAGCGCAGGATCCCCCGATCCTGTGCCAGGGACGCGGCTCGGCAGCCAACTCGGTGGTCTGCTTCCTGCTCGGCGTCACCTCGGTCGATCCGATGAAATACGACCTGTTGTTCTCGCGGTTCGTATCGAGCGAGCGCGACGAGCCGCCGGATATTGACGTCGATTTCGAACATGAGCGGCGCGAGGAGGTGATGCAGTATATCTATCGCCGCTATGGTCGCGACCGCGCCGCGATCGCCGCGACCGTCATCCATTATCGGCCGAAGAGCACAGTACGCGAGGTCGGCAAAGCGCTGGGACTGACCGAGGACGTGACGCAGCGGCTGACGAGCACGGTGTGGGGCAGTTTCTCGAACCGCTTCCAGGAACAGCGGTTTGCCGAAACCGGCTTCGACATCGACAATCCGGAGATCGCGCGGCTGCGCGAGATGGTCGACCGGCTGCTCGAATTCCCGCGCCATCTGTCGCAGCATGTCGGCGGGTTCGTGCTCACGCAGGGACGGCTCGACGAGATGGTGCCGATCCATAACGGCGCGATGGAGGACCGCACCTTCATCGAATGGGACAAGGACGATATCGACGCGCTCGGACTGATGAAGGTCGATATCCTCGCGCTCGGGATGCTGACGTGCATCCGAAAGGCGTTCGACCTGATGCGCGAGCATGGTCACGGCGATCACAAGCTCGATACGATTGCAGTCGCTGAGGACGACCGGGTCTATAACATGCTGTGCAAGGGCGACAGCATCGGTGTGTTCCAGGTCGAGAGCCGCGCGCAGATCAACATGCTGCCGCGGTTGCGCCCGCGCGTGCTGTACGATCTGGTCGTGCAGGTCGCGATCGTCCGGCCGGGGCCGATCGAAGGCGACATGGTGCACCCATATCTCCGGCGGCGCAGCGGCAAGGAGGTGGCCGAATATCCTTCGCCCGATCCGAAGTTCGGGCCGCCCGACGAACTCAAGCAACTGCTCCGCTTCACCTACGGCGTGCCGCTGTTCCAGGAACAGGCGATGAAACTGGCGATCGTCGCGGCCGGGTTCACGCCGAACGAGGCGAACCAGTTGCGGAAAGCGATGGCGACGTTCCGCAAGGTCGGCGGCATGGATAATTTCCAGGCTAAGCTCATCGGCGGGATGGTCGGCCGGGGGTATGAGCGCGAGTTCGCTGAGCGGTGTTTCAAGCAGATCGAGGGGTTTGGGTCGTACGGCTTTCCCGAGAGCCATGCGCTGTCGTTCGCGCGACTGGTGTACGTGTCGTCGTGGATCAAATGCTTTCACCCGGCGGTGTTCTGCTGCGCGTTGCTCAATTCGCAGCCGATGGGGTTTTATGCGCCGGCGCAGCTGGTGCGCGATGCGGTCGAGCATGGGGTGACCGTGCTGCCGGTCGATGTGAATGCGAGTGGTTGGGATAATTCGCTTGAATCCTCCCCGGCACGGGGAGGGGAACCGCGCGAAGCGGGGTGGGAGGCGTCCACAGACGAGTCGCTTGCGGCTGCCACTTTTCCAAGCGCGACGTCTGCGGCGCGCCCCCTCCACCATCCTGCGGATGGTCCCCCTCCCCGTGCCGGGGAGGATTTGCGTCTCGGCTTTCGGCAGGTGGATGGGTTTCGACAGGACTGGGCCGACGAGATCGTCCGCGTCCGGACCACGCCGTTCGCCAGCATCGAGGACCTCGCGCGGCGGGCGAACCTGCCACAGCGCGCGATGAACCTGCTCGCCGACGCCGACGCGTTCCGATCGATCGCCAAGGAGCGCCGCGAGGCGTTGTGGGACGTCCGCAGGACACCGCCAAAGCAGCTTGCGCTGTTCGCTGCCGCGGACGTGCCTGAACTCGGCCAGGAACCCGATGCGCATCTGCCGGCGATGCCGCTCTCCGAACAGGTGGCAGCGGATTACCAGACGACGCGGTTGTCGCTGAAGGCGCATCCGATGAGTTTTCTCCGCGAACGGTTCGCGGCCGAAGGTATCCTGTCGAGCGCGCAGGCCAACGCTACCAAGGACGGGCGGCGCGCGAAGGTCGCGGGGGTGGTGCTGGTCCGTCAGCGGCCGGGCAAAGGCAATGCGATCTTCGTGACGATCGAGGACGAGACCGGCGTCACCAACGGACTGATGTGGGCACGCGATTTCGAGGCGAACCGCCGCGCGGTGATGGCGTCGCGGCTGATGGTGCTGGAGGGCGTGATCCAGCGCAGCGAGGAAGGCGTCACGCACCTTATGACCGCACGGGTGCAGGATCGCACCGAGATGCTGCGGCTGTTGTCGGAGGATCACGCGCTGGAACCGCCGCTCGCGCGCGTCGACGAGGTGATCCGCCCGGTCCTCACCCGGAGCCCGGATGCCCGCGCACACCACCCGCGCGCGACGCATCCACGGGATGTGCGAGTCCTGCCGAAGTCGCGCGACTTTCATTGATTCTAATCTGGTCACGGCTGCCGATCACGTCACGGATGTGGATCCCGTTTAGAATCTTACGCCCGTCTCGGATCCTACGCCCGTCACCCCAGCGAAAGCTGGGGTATTTCACGTGGCACGCGACCAGCGCCTCACGGGGATACCCCAGCTTTCGCTGGGGTGACGTGTTTGGGGTGACGTGTTTGGGGTGACGTGTTTGGGGTGACGTGTTTGGGGTGACGTGTTTGGGGTGACGTGTTTGGGGTGACGGGTTTGGGGTGACGGGTTTGGGGTGACGGGTTTGAGGGGGACGGGTTTGGGGTGACGGGTTTGAGGGGGACGGACCGATGGGGATGTACCGACGGTAACCGAACATGGATCGACGGGCCGTTTCAACGGCGGCGGCGGCGCGTGGAATTTCGACCGCGATGCTCTACAGGTTGGCTCCAGAGGTGGCATTCGCCGCCGCCGCCCCCCAAATAGCGCGCTAGAACCACACGGGAGTTGAACTTGGCCACGCTTGGAATGTCCCCCGCGGAGAAGGACGCCGTCGAGGCGTTCCGTCGCGACGTCGTCGAACCGTCGATGACGAAGCTCGTGATCATCGATTTCTGGGCGGAATGGTGCGGGCCGTGCAAGGCGCTGACGCCCACGCTGGAGAAGGTCGCCGCCGATTATACCGACAAGGGCGTCGTGCTGGCGAAGGTCGATACCGACAAGAACCAGTTCATCGCCGCGCAATTCCAGATCAAGTCGATCCCGACCGTCTATGCGATGTTCCAGGGCCAGCTGGTCGCCGACATGACCAGCGCGCGGACTGAATCTCAGCTGCGCGTGCTGCTCGACCAGCTGCTCAAGCAGCTGCCGATCGAGGCCGGGCCGGCGGATGCCGCGCCCGACGTCGAGCCCTTGATCGCGGTGGGCGAAGAGGCGCTCGCTGCGGGTGACGGCGAGCGTGCGCTCGGGATTTTCCGCGAGATCGCCGAGATCGCGCCCGAGCATCCGCAGGTCCATGCCGGCTTCGTCCGCGCGCTGGTCGCGACCGGGCAGCTCGACGAGGCGAGCGATTGGCTGGCGAACCTCGATCCGGCGATCGCCAAGGATCCCGCGATTATCCGCGCGCAAGCTGCCCTCGCGCTCGCGCAGTCGGCCCCGCCGGTCGCGGACCTGTCGCCGCTGCTGGCTGCGGTCGAGGCGAACCCCGACGATCTGGCAGCGCGGTTTGCGCTCGCCAACGGCCAGATGGCGGCGAACGACCGTGATGCCGCCGCGGACACGTTCCTCGGCATCATTGCCACCGAGCGCGACTGGAACGAGGGCGCGGCGCGGACGCAACTGCTGAAATTGTTCGAAGTCGTCGGGCTCGAAGACCCGTGGGTGTCTGGACAGCGGCGGCGTCTGTCTGCGATCCTGTTTGGATGACCACCGAGTCGCCTCCTCGCGCCACCACACGGCTGTCGATCTTCCCGTTGCCGGGAGCGCTGCTGTTCCCCGGCATGCACCTGCCGCTGCACATGTTCGAGCCGCGCTATCGGGCGATGATCAGTGACGCGATGGCGCGTGATCGGCGGATCGGCATGATCCAGCCGCGCGGCGGGCCGAACGACGACGCGGATGCGCTGTACGACATCGGCTGCGTCGGCAAGATCGCCGAGGTCGAGGCGCTCGACGACGGGCGGTACAACGTCGTGCTCGAGGGCATCGCGCTGTTCCGGATCGTCCGCGAGTTGGACGTGACGACCGCGTTCCGACAGGTCGAAGCGGAATTGCTGCCGTTGATCGAGGACGACGCGCTGTCGCTCGGACGGCGCTCGTCGCTGGAGATGGAGTCGCGCCGGTTCGCCGACATGCAGGGCTATGCGGTCGATTGGGATGCGGTCGGACGGCTCGACGACGAGAGTCTTGTCAACGGCATCGCCCAGATCGCGCCGTTCGATGCGGCCGCGAAACAGGCGTTGCTGGAAGCGCCGGATATCGAGCAGCGCGCCGAACTGATCATCCAGCTGATGCAGTTTTTCGGCCGGCACGATGGCGACGAATCGGTGACGTTGCAGTGAGCACGCTCGATCCTTGGCTGCTCGAACGCCTGGTCTGCCCGATGACGCGGACGCCGCTGCGCTATGTCGAAGCGGCGCAGGAGTTGATTTCGGACACCGCGGGCTTGGCCTATCCGATCAAAGACGGCGTCCCTGTGATGCTTGTCGAGGAAGCGCGGCAACTTGGCGGACGCGTAGCGGATTGATGCCATCGACCGACCGCCGCCTTTGGTCTCTCGGCGCGGTTTGGGGACTTGGGCTTGTCGGATCGGGCTGGGCGCCGTTCGACCGCGCGACGTGGTGGATGGAGGTCGCACCCGTCCTGGTCGCTTTTCCAATACTGGTTGCGCTACGCCGCCGTTTCATCTTCACGGACCTGGCACTGCTGCTGATCGCGCTGCACGGCCTCGTCCTGATGCTGGGCGGTGCCTATACCTACGCCCGCGTACCGATTGGTTTCGCGGCCCAGGACATGCTGCATCTCGCGCGCAATCCCTATGATCGGTTCGGGCATCTGATGCAGGGATTCGTCCCCGCCGTCGCCTTACGCGAAGTACTCGTGCGAACCGGCAGCATCGCGTCGCGTCGCCTGCTCACCATCACCGTGCTCGCCTACTGCCTATCCGTCAGCGCGCTATACGAACTGATCGAGTTCGGGGCGGCCGTTGCGCTCGGTCAGGGCGCCGATGCGTTCCTCGGGACGCAGGGCGATCCCTGGGATACGCAATGGGACATGCTGATGTGCCTGATCGGCGCAGGTCTCGCGTTGACCCTACTGTCCCGCGTTCACGATCGGCAGATCGCGCGTCTCACACGGTAAGCCCTTGCAGCAGTTTCGGCAGGTCGCCGCTTTCGCCGCGTGCTTCCGCCATAAAGCGGTCCTTGAGCGGCGGGATCGCGTTGACGGCGCTGATGCCGAACCGGCGGACGGCGCTGGCGGTCTTGCCGGGGAGGCCGAACAGGCGGGTGAGCGTATCGGTGGCGGCGGCGGTCATGAACGTGTCGAGCCCGCGCCAGCGCTGATAGCGCGCGAGCAGCGCGGCGTCGCCGAGATCGAGGCCGAGCCGCTTGCCCTCGACCAGTACTTCGACGAGCGTCGCTACATCCCGGAAGCCGAGATTAAGGCCCTGCCCGGCGATCGGATGAATGCCGTGGCCGGCGTCGCCGACCAGCGCGAGCCGCGTGTCGGTAATGCGGGCGGCGTGGTGGAAGCCGAGCGGATAGGAGGAGCGCGGCGTGGCCATCGACAGCGCGCCGAGGAAGCCGCCCATGCTCTTTTCCGCTTCGGCAAGGAACGCGCGGTCGCCGAGCTTGAGCATGCCGGGGGCGTTCTTCGCGTCGACCGTCCAGACGATCGCGGAGCGGTGGCCGTCGGCATCGTCGGGGAGCGGGAGCAGCGCGAACGGGCCGCTCGAATAGAAAATTTCGTACGCGACGTCGCCGTGCGGCAGCTCGTGATGGAACGCGCCGATGATCGCGGTGTGCTCGTAGGACCAGCGCGCGATGGTGATCCCCGCGGCCTCACGCGTTGGCGAATTGCGGCCCTCCGCGGCGATCATCAGAGGTGCGCGGATCGTCTCGCCTGAGTCCAGGATGACGGTGACGCTCGATTCGGCGCGGTCGACCGACGTCGCGCGGGTCTGCATGCGGAGGTCGACGTGCGGCGCCGCGGTCGCGGTGTCGAACAGCGTGCGGCGGAGCAGCTTGTTCTCGTACATCGTGCCGAGCGCGCCATCGTCGGCGTCAGGGACGAAATCGAGCTTGCCCGGCTCCAGCCCGTCGCTGACGCGGATCTGGCGAATCGCACAGCCCTGCCCCGCTAGCGTCGCGCCGATGCCGATCGCATTGAGCATCCGGTGGCTCGCGCTCGCCACCGCGGAGGCGCGGCCGTCGAAGCCCGGTGCCAGCGTCACCGCGGGGTCCGCCGGGTCGACCACGATCGTCGAAATGCCGTGCACGCCGAGCGCCACGGCGAGCGTCGCACCGACCAGCCCGCCACCGAGGATGATTACATCTGTGTCCATGACGCCGCTTTATCCCGCCAGCCGGTCGCTGCCAACGACGATCCGGGTGCAGCTTAACCCGTGTTGTCGCGTGGTTACCTTGACGTTGAGCCTGCCGAGGGCGATGCATTTCTGCATTATACTGCAACTGGAGAATACGGGTCATGGCCAGCCGCGCGCAGCCAGCCTTGTGGCGTGAGACGGTGAAGGCGGGTGCCGTCCGCAGCGGCGCGTTGATCGCGGCGATCGCGTTGTTCGTCGGCACGCTGCTGATGGCGCTGGCGCTGGCGAGCTATCATCCGAGTGACGCTGCGCTCAACACCGCATCGGGCGCCTATCCCGACAATCTGGTGGGACCACCGGGCGCATGGTTCGCCGATATTGCGCTGACGCTGTTCGGGCCGGCGGTCGCGCTGCTGCTGCCGATCGGGCCGATTCTGGGCATGCGATTGTGGCGCGATCTGCCGCTGGGGCATTGGCTGCGGATGGTGCGCGGGGCGGCGATCGGCGTCGCGCTAATGGCGAGCGCGCTCGCGTTCGTATCCGGATCGTCGGTGCTGGCGCTGCCCGCCGGCTGGGGTGGCGTGATCGGCTTGTCCGTCGCGAGCGTCGTGCATTGGGGGCTGAGCTTCATCGGCCAGCCGGTCGCCGAACTCTGGTCCGCCCGCGCGGTCGGTCTGGTCGCGGCGATCGCGGGCGCGATCGTCTGGGGCAAGAGCATCGAGATCGATCTCGGCGAGCGCAAATGGCGTTTTCCACGCCGCAATCGCACCGAGGCGCTGGGCTATGACGGCTTTGCGGAAATCGACGAGGACGACGACGAGCCGCTGACACTGACGCGCAAACCGGTCGAGCCGCGCGCGATCGCCGAACCCGATCCGCGCCCTGCCCCGGTGATCGCGGATCGCCAGAACGCGCCGAGCCAAGCGAAACCCAAGGAGCGCCAGTCGTCGCTCGACCTGCGCGACAATTTCACGCTGCCGAGCCTCGACCTGCTGACGCCGTCGCCGCCGAGCCAAGGCAATGTGATCGACAAGGCGGGGCTCGAGCGCAACGCACGGCTGCTCGAGAACGTGCTCGACGATTTCAAGGTGACGGGGTCGATCATCGAGGTGCGGCCGGGGCCGGTCGTGACGATGTACGAGCTCGAGCCCGCCCCCGGCGTCAAGGCGAGCCGGGTGATCGCGCTGGCCGACGATATCGCCCGCAACATGTCCGCGATTTCGGCGCGTGTGGCTGTGATCCCGGGGCGCAACGTGATCGGCATCGAGCTGCCGAATGCGCGGCGCGAGGCGGTGAGCTTGCACGAACTCGTCGGGAGCCAGACGTTCGAGGACCAGTCGGCGCAGCTGCCGATCATCCTCGGCAAGAACATCGCGGGCGATTCGGTGATCGCGGATCTCGCGCCGATGCCGCATCTGCTGGTCGCGGGCACCACCGGCTCGGGCAAGTCGGTCGGGCTGAACAGCATGATCCTGTCGCTGCTGTACAAGCTGACGCCGAACCAGTGCCGGATGATCATGATCGATCCGAAGATGCTCGAACTGAGCATGTACGACGACATTCCGCATCTGTTGTCGCCGGTCGTCACCGATCCGGCCAAGGCGGTGCGGGCGCTGAAATGGGCGGTCGAGACGATGGAGGACCGCTATCGCCAGATGTCCTCGGTCGGCGTGCGCAGCCTCGCCGGTTTCAACGACAAGGTGCGCGGTGCGAAGGCCAAGGGGCAGCCGCTCGGTCGGAAGGTGCAGACGGGCTATCACCCGGATACCGGCGCACCCATGTACGAGGAGGAGAAGCTCGAATACGACGTGCTGCCGCAGATCGTGGTGATCGTCGACGAGCTGGCCGATCTGATGATGACCGCGGGCAAGGAGGTCGAATTCCTCATCCAGCGGCTCGCGCAGAAGGCACGCGCGGCGGGCATCCACCTGATCATGGCGACGCAGCGGCCGTCGGTCGACGTCATCACCGGCGTCATCAAGGCGAACCTGCCGACGCGGATCAGCTTCCACGTCACGTCGAAGATCGATTCGCGCACCATCCTCGGCGAGCAGGGTGCGGAGCAACTGCTCGGCAAGGGCGACATGCTCTACATGCCTGGCGGCAAGGGCATCGTCCGCGTGCACGGACCGTTCGTTACCGATGACGAAGTGCGGCTGGTGGCGGATCACTGGCGCTCGCAGGGGCTGCCGGATTACATCTCCTCCGTGACCGAGGAGCCCGAGGAGAGCTTCGCGCTGGAGGGCTCACCGACCGGGGAGGATTCGGCGGAGGACCAGCAATATCGCCAGGCGATCCAGCTGGTGTGCGAATCGCAGAAGGCCTCGACCTCTTGGCTGCAGCGCCAGTTGCGGATCGGATATAATTCCGCGGCGCGGTTGATCGAGCGCATGGAGAAGGACGGCATCGTCGGCCGCCCGGATCATGTCGGGCGGCGCGAAGTGCTCCGCGATACCGAAGGGCATGCGATCTAGCGCTGGAAAACCGACACCAGCCGTCCTTCGAGAAACCTTCTGTTCCCTCGCGAACGCGGGGGTCCAGGAGCCACGAACGATGTCGTTTGGAACCCTGGGCTCCCGCCTTCGCGGGAGAACTAGGAGGGGGCCGCCCGCCACCAACTTTCCCGCGCGGACAAGGGTTTCGAACCACCGACGGCCGATATACGGAGCTGATATAAGTTACGAATAACAGGTGGGCGTGATGGGGTATCGGCGGTTGTGTGCGGGGGCATTGGCGCTTGCCGTGTCCGGGCAGGTTTCGGCACAGGATATCCCGAAGCAGACTCCGGGCAGTACCAGCACAGATACCCAGCACCGCCCCCGTTCAGGTGTCCGCCGTGACAGCGATCTGTCGCCATCCGCGCTGACCGCGGATACGCAGCGCACCCCGCCGCCCGGCCTGTTCGCGGACTGGTTCGACATCCGCAGACGCCTAGCGGACCGCGGGATCGGCGTCAGCGCGCGCTATGCCTCGGAAAGCGGGTATAATTTCGCGGGCGGCGATCGGAAACTGTGGCGCGAGACGGGGCAGTTCGACGTTGGCGTATTGCTCGATCTCGACAAGATCGTCGGGCTAAAGGGCGGCGCGTTCCAGGCCACCCTCACCTATCGCCGCGGTCGCGATCTGGGCGCGGACGCCAATCTGGGCGTGCTGCAACAGGTGCAGGAGGTTTACGGCCGCGGCCAGACGCTGCGCCTGACGCAATTCTGGTACGAGCAGACGCTTGGCGAAAAGCTCGAACTGAAGATCGGCCGCACCAACCCCGGCGAAGATTTCGCGGTGTTCTCGTGCTATTTCCAGAACCTCAGCTTTTGCGGTGCGCAGCCGGGCAACCTGGTCGGCGATTACTGGCAGAACTGGCCGGTCGGGCAATGGGGTGCGCGGCTGCGCTACGACGTCAACGACCATCTCACGCTTAAGACCGCCGCCTACGAGGTGAGCCCGCGTAATCTCGAAAAGGACTTCGTGATCGGCCGGTTCCACGGCGCGACCGGCGCGCTGATCCCGGTCGAGGCCGAATGGCATCGCGGCGACAACGATGGCCGCGTGGGCGCGTACAAGGTTGGCGGCTGGGTCAACACATCGAACGGGGATGACGTATTCTACGACGTGAACCGCCAGCCGATCGCGATCACCGGAATGGCGCCGCTCCGCCACAACGCGCGCTACGGCGTATATTTCAATCTTCAGCAGCAGATCACCGGCACCTCGAAGGACGGCAAGTCGGTGACCGGGCTCAGCGTTTTCCTCAACGCGACGCAGGCCGATCGCGCGACCTCGACCACTGACAACCAGATCGCGGCTGGGCTGTTCTACAAGGGGCTGGTGCCATGGCGGCCGGGCGACATCCTCGGCTTCGGCGTGGCGCGGACCAACGTGAACGGGCGCGTCGCGAAGGGGCAGGAACTCGATCCGACGCGGCCAGCGGTACAGGATGCGGAGTATGCGTCGGAAATCTACTATAGCGTCCACCCGACGCGGTGGCTCGAATTGCGGCCGAACGTGCAGTTCATCCACAATCCTGGCGGGGTGCATGACGCGAACGACGTCGGCGTGCTCGGGATGAAGGCTGCGATCACGCTGTAACGGACGATCGACTTTACATGCCGCCGGCCCTCCGCCCCCGTCATCCTGACGAAAGTCAGGATCCCGAGTAACACCCGCTGCCCGGCTTGATCCTGGGTCCTGACTTTCGTCAGGATGACGGATGCGGTTGTGTGGTGGCCGCAGATCGAATTCAGTGGCGGTTCAAGCGCGGGCGGGCAATCGTCCGCGTTCCAAGGAGATTATGATGTTCAATTCCCGCCCCGCGGTGATCGCGACGATCGCCGCTCTCTCGGTTGCCGCCATACCCGCGCCAATCGCCGCGCAGGCTACCGGCGATCTGGCCGCGGTGCAGAAGCATCTGCAGTCCGTCGAGACGATGACCGCCAGTTTCTCGCAGGCGGATCGCAACGGCAAGGTCCTGACCGGCGTGCTGACGCTGAAAAAGCCCGGCAAGCTGCGCTTCCAGTACGAGAAGGGCGTGCCCATCCTGATCGTCGCGGAGGGCGGCGCGCTGACCTTCATCGATTATTCGGTGAAGCAGGTGCAGCGTTGGCCGATCAAGAATTCGCCGTTGGGCGTGCTGCTCGATCCGACCCGTGACATCACCCGCTATGCCAAGCTCGTCCCTGGCTATGACCAGCGGATTGTGTCGGTCGAGGCGAACGATCCCAAGCACCCCGAATATGGTCGGATCACGCTGGTGTTCGTGCGCAACGCGGGCGCGCCGGGCGGACTGATGCTGCAGGGCTGGGTCGCGCTCGACAGCCAGAACAACCGGACAACGATCCGCCTGACCAACCAGAAATTCGGCGGAGCCGTTAGCGACAACACCTTCCGCTGGAACGACCCACGCACCGTGGGTGGAAGAAAGTAACAAAACTTTCTGGTCATTCATGCCAGCGACAGGTTTCGCACCCTAATGAGTGGCTCGCGGATGTGAGGCATTCGGGATTTTTCCCCCTGTTGCCCGGATGGTTTCCCCACAGTCTGCCTGCGTGACGAACGCTGAGTTGGCCCTCGCTCCATGCCCCCGGAGCGAGGGTCTTTCGCGTAGAGCGGCAGGCAAAAAGATTTGCCTGACTCGCTCGAGCGCGGCCGACGGGCCCCACTCTTCTCAGGGCTCGGTCGACGACAGCGGCTTCGCCGATGGCGCCTTCTCCCTTCTTCCGAAGCCCCCAGACGCTTCCTTGTCCCCACCTCCTCGCAACGCTACATCGCGGCCGTGAAGATCGTCTCCTGGAACATCAACTCGGTCCGTTTCCGGATCGCCATCGTCGAGCAGTTTTTGCGTGACGAGCAACCCGACATCCTGTGCCTGCAGGAGACCAAGGTCATCGATGGCGACTTCCCGTTGGCAGCGTTCCGCGCGCTCGGCTACGAGCATATCGTCCTGCACGGACAGCGCATGCACCACGGTGTCGCGATCCTGAGCCGGGTCCCGATCGTCGAGGACGACCGCTTCGACTGGCAGGCGAACAGCGAGGCGCGCCATATCGGCGTCCGGCTGGAAAACGGCGTGCGGCTCGAGAACGTCTACGTCCCAGCTGGCGGCGATGTCCCGAACCGCGAGGTGAACCCGAAGTTCGGCCAGAAGCTCGATTTCATCGAGCGCATGACGACCTGGTCCGAAACGCTGCCAGGCCCGACCATTCTGGTCGGCGACTTCAACATCGCCCCGCTCGAATCGGACGTCTGGAGCCACAAGCAGTTGCTCGACGTCGTCAGCCACACACCCGTGGAGGTCGAAGCGCTGGGCAAGTTGCAGGCGGCGGGCCACTGGGTCGATCTCGGCCGCCGCTTTCATCCCGCCCCCGCGCGGTTGTTCACATGGTGGAGCTACCGCGCGAAGGATTGGGAAGCATCGGATCGCGGTCGGCGACTCGATCATATGTGGGCGACGGGTACCGCTGCCGAGGCGGCGGTGTCGCACCACGTCTACGAACGCTGCCGGAGCTGGCTGAAACCGTCCGACCACGTGCCGATCATGACCGAGTTCGCGTTTTGAGTGATCCGCGCGCCGCCGCCCGCGCGGTCGATGCGCTCCGGCGCGGTTGGCCGATCGCGATCGACGGGCTGGTGCTGCTGGCGGTTGAAACGGCGGATGCCGACCGGTTGGCCGCGTTCGATCCGAAAGGAAATGGCGGCGTGCTGATCTCGTCGGGGCGAGCTGCGACGCTGAAGCTCGCAAACCAACTGGCCGCCGCCGATCCGACCGAGCCGGTGCTGGTCGATCGGGCGCCGTGGATCGATTTCGCCGCCGCGACCGCGTTGGCGGATCCGCAATTCGATCTGGCGACTCCCATGAAGGGGCCGTTCCAGACGGTCGCGCTGACCGATCCAGACGCGGCGGCGGCGGCGTTGCGGCTCGCGCGGATTGCCGGGTTGTTACCCGCTTTCTTCCTCGGCACCGGCGAGCCCGAGGTTCGGATCGCGCGCGCGGACATAGAAGCGCACGAGGACGCGACACGACTGACGCTCGCGGCCCGCGCGCGCCTCCCGGTCGCGGGCGCGGAGGATGCGGAGATCGTCGCGTTCCGCTCGCCTGAGAGCGCGGACGAGCATATCGCGCTGCTGATCGGCCAGCCCAACGGCCAGCCGCCGCTGGTCCGCCTCCACAGCGAGTGTCTGACCGGCGACGTGCTCGGCAGCCTGAAGTGCGATTGTGGGCCGCAGCTGCACGCCGCGATCCACGCGATCCAGCAGAGCGGCTGGGGTATCCTGTTGTATCTGCGGCAGGAAGGGCGCGGCATCGGGCTGGTCAACAAGCTGCGCGCCTATGCGTTGCAGGACCAGGGATACGATACGGTCGATGCGAACACGCGGCTCGGCTTTGCGGTCGATGCGCGCGATTTCGGCGTGGCGGCGCGGATGCTGGCGTTGCTCGGCCAGCGCGAGCTGCGGCTGCTGACGAACAATCCGGCCAAGGTCGCGGGGCTGGAGGCGGCGGGCGTCACGGTGATCGAGCGCGTGCCGCATTCGCTGCCCGCCAACCCGCACAACGCGCAGTATCTGGCGACCAAGCGCGATCGCACGGGGCATCAGTTCTGAACGAGAGCCCGCCTTCGCCGCCGCCGCCACCCCCGCCCTCGCGTCGCCTGATCGTCGTGTTCGGTGCGGCGGTGCGTCCTGACGGGAGCCCGAGCCCGACGCTCGCGCGGCGGATCGCGTTCGCGGCGGCGGCGGCGGCGCGCTATGTCGATGCGGACCTGTTCTGCTCGGGCGCGAAGGGTGCGCATGGGCCGTCCGAGGCGTCGGTGATGGCGGATGTGCTGGCGGAGACGGTCGATCGGTCGCGAATCCATCTCGACGAGGCGAGTATCGATACGTTGCAGAGCGTGGTCGCGGCGACCGCGTTCGCGCGGGCGGGGCATTATGCGCAGTGCATGATCTGCACCGACGGCTATCATCAGCCACGGATCCGCATGCTGTTCGCGATGCTCGGCATGCCCGCGAGCGTGATCCACGTGCCGCATGGCGGGAGCCGGCGATACCAGCTCAAGATGCGGACGCGGGAGGCGGCGGCGATCCCGTATGACTTGGTCGCGGGGATCGGCGCGATCTGGCGTTGGAGGCGGGGCTAGCGGTCGCTGCGGACGCGTTGAGTTTGCGTATCCCTCGAGCGAGCACCTCCCCGGCGAAGGCCGGGGTCCAGTTGGGAAGGCCGATGTAACGAAGGTCCGTCCCACGTTATTCCCGTTCCGCAACTGGACCCCGGCCTTCGCCGGGGAGGTGTAGTCATCATCGGAGCGGAATACCGGCTGGCTTGTCCCTGACTTCAAGAACCGAGATCTAGCCTATCCTAGCAACCGCGCGACGTCGTCGAAGCTCTCCGCCAGCGCATCGACGCCGATTGCCTTCAGGCGGGCGCCATGCTCGGCATTACAATGCGATCCCGCCGACAGACCGATGACATAGCCCCCCGACGCCACCGCGCCGGTCGCACCCACCGGCGAGTCTTCGAGGATCGCCGTCCGCGCGATATCCACGCCCAGTTTCTGTGCGCCGAACAGGTACAGATCCGGCGCAGGCTTGCCATTCGTCACATGCTCGCGGCCGCTGTAGAGATGGTCGCCGAACGCATCGCGCAGCCCGATATGCTCCAGATGCCGCGCAATCCACGGGACCGGGCTCGAAGACACGATCGCCTTGGGCAGATCGGCCGGCAGCGACCGGACGAACGCCACCGCGCCCTCGATCGCGTCGACACCGGCCGCCATCACGCGCGCGTCCTCGGCTTTGCGCGCGGCGTAGAAGTCCTCGGGCAGCGGCCGGTCGATCCAGCGCTCGATTGCGTCGATGAACTGCGGGCCGGCAAGCCCCATGAAGTTCGCCATCGACTCGTCTGCGGTGGTGGGGTGACCCGCCGCAGTGAGCCACTCCGCAATGTGGCGGTTTCCGACCGCTTCGCTGTCGATCAGGACGCCGTCGAAGTCGAATAGCAGCGCGTCGAACCGAACCGGAATGCTCATGCGCCCGTCCCCCGCGCGCCGAACAGCGCGCTGCCGATCCGGACGTGAGTCGCGCCGATCGTCACCGCGGTCTCGAAGTCGTCGGACATGCCCATGCTGAGACCGGTCAGCCCGTGATCGCGCGCGAGCTTGGCGAGCAACGCGAAATACGGCGCCGGCTCGATATCGGCGGGCGGCAGGCACATCAGCCCGGCGATCGGCAGGCCGGCAGCGCGCGCCTGCTCGACCAGCGCGGGCAGGTCGGCAATCGCGCAGCCCCCCTTTTGCGGTTCGTCGCCGATATTGACCTGGAGGAAGCAGTCCGGCCGACGATCGCTTGTCTCAATCGCCTTCCCCAGCGCGGTGACCAGCGACGGGCGATCGACCGCATGGATGCACTCGAACAGCGCCACCGCATCGGCCGCCTTGTTCGACTGAAGCTGGCCGATCAGGTGCAGTTCGACGTCGGGATACTTCTCGCGCAACGCCGGCCATTTCTCGAAGGCTTCCTGCACACGGTTTTCGCCGAACACGCGCTGGCCTTCGACGAGCAGCGGTTCGATTGCCTCGACCGGATGCGTCTTGGAGACCGCGATCAACGTCACGTCTGTAATCCGGCGATCGGCAATCTCGGCGGCCTTGGCGATCCGGGTACGGATGGATGCGAGCGGCGTGGTGTCGTCAGCTATCATGCCGCGCGCTATAGGCAGCGGCGTGGCCCGCCGTAACCCCATTCCCACACGCTGGCTGATGACCGACGAGCGGATGGGTGACGCTTTATGGCTGGCGCTGAGACGGTTGCCGCCCAGATCGGGCGTGGTGTTTCGGCATTATGCAACGCCAGCGGGCGAGCGACGGGAATTGCTACGGCGGGTTCTACGACTGGCGCAGGCGCGGCGATTGATCGTCGTCGTCGCGGGGGTGTCTTCGATGCGGGCGGACGGCGTGCATGGTCGGGCGAGGACGCGCGGCATCAGGACCTGGCCGGCGCATACGCGTACCGAAGCGCTCGCCGGGCAGCGCGCCAAGGCGGACGCGCTGTTCGTGTCGCCGGTCTATGCCACGCGGTCGCATGCAGAGGCGGCTGGGCTGGGTCCGGCGCGGGCGATGCGGATCGCCCGTGGGGTTGGAGTACCGGTGATCGCGTTGGGTGGAATGGACGCGCTGCGGTGGCGGCGGATCCAGCGATTCGGGTTTCACGGCTGGGCTGCAATCGATGCGTGGCTCCGCTAGTCCTGCGCGCTCCCGCTATTGGGGCAAGACACCCCCCACCCCGTCATCCCAGCGAAAGCTGGGATCTCGTCCCTGAGGCTAGCGTCATCTGTTTCGAGAGAGACCCTAGCGTTCGCTAGGGTGACGAATTGTGGAAGGTGCTTCGAATCGTCTGGGTTCAGATCAGCCTCATCATTCCTACGACCAAGCGGCCGCGGCCACGTTCCCTCTCCCAACGGGAGAAGCAGAGATGCCAGAGGCGACGATGGTTGAGAACGAGTAAGCAGGTTTACGCCGCAACCACGGCAAAGCCTGCCAAACCTTAGAAGCGGAAGGCGGTGCCCAGATAGACGGCTTGGCTGTCGCGGCGGTCGTCGTCGACCTTGACGAAGCGCTCGCGGTCCGAACGGTAACGCACGCCGGCGGTGACCGCGAGGCTACGCGTCAACGCGTACGAACCACCCAGATCGACCGAGTAGCTCGGCGCATCCTCGACGAGTCGCGGTGCATTCGCCAGCGGACGATCCGCCGCCGCCTTCACCGTGCCGCTGAACCGCTTGGCGCTGTAGCTTACCGCCAGATCGGCGGCTTCGCGACTACCCGGCAGACCACCGAGATCGAGCTTGTTCACGTCGCCGGAAATCGCGAACCGCTTCCAGCCAACGGACATGCCGAGATTATACGCGATCGGTGCGATCCCGACGGTCGGCGTGGTCGATGCGAGGCTGGCCGTGTTGGCGATGCCGCGGTTGGTCTGCGCACGGACCGCAACGGTCACCGCGCGATTATCCTGGCGCGTTTCGGCCGGCGTAAAACGGAAGCTGCCGGCGTCGAAGCCACCGCGCGCGAACATCGCGGCAAGGCGGGGGTCGGCGGCAGCTGGCGTGAATGATCCGATACCGCGAACCGCGGCGACGTTATGCTTGGCAATTCGGGCGGGCTGTTCGCTGGCGCCGAAGGCGGGCGCGACGATTGCGGCGGTGGCGACAAGCGCCCCGGCAACCACCCCGAATATTCCCCCACGCGTCATCACAACGAATCTGTCCTTCGAATCCCGTAATCGGATCCTGTTAAACAGCATCTAACATGAATTGATCCACAGCAAAGGCCGCAGAACCGCGCATTCCCACCCTTCGTCGCCGAATTGTCCGACAGTGTTGCAATCAGCACACATGTCGCCGCGTTAGCGCTACCGAAACGGGCATATCGAGAGGGGGATCGGCCGTTCGACGCCCCGCCTCTCACGCATGCGGGCGTCTGCTTGCGGGCGCGCGGGCACGCCTGTAGAGCAAGGACTGATTTTCTTGCCAGGATGATGCCCATGTTCCGCCGCTCGCGTATCGCAGTCGTGCTGTTTGCCCTGCCTCTCGTCGCTTGCGGCGGCGGATCGGCGCGTCCCAAGGCGGATCTCGCCGCGTCGAAGATCACGACGATCGGCGTGAACAGCTACCTCTGGCGCGCAAGCCTCGACACTTTGGGCTTCATGCCGTTGCTCCAGACCGACTCCAACGGCGGCGTGATCGTCACCGACTGGTACATCAATCCGCAGACGCCGACCGAGCGCATGAAGGTGACGGTCTCGATCCTCGACCAGGATCTGCGCGCCGATGCGCTGCGCGTCGCTGCCCTCCGCGAAGTCAATCGCAACGGCCAGTGGGTCTCGTCGCCGGTGCAGGCCGCGACCACGCAGAAGCTGGAAGACATCATCCTGACCAAGGCCCGCGACCTGCGCCGCGCCTCGATCGCGGGCTGAGGACTGATATAATGGCGTCGCGTTTCAATGCGTTGAAGGCGGACGCGGCGTGGCAGAAGGTCTGGGACGAGCGCAAGACGTTCGCCGCCGACGACCTGTCGACCAAGCCGCGCTCGTACGTGCTCGAGATGTTTCCCTATCCGTCGGGGCGCATCCACATGGGGCATGTCCGGAACTACACGATGGGCGACGTGCTCGCGCGGTTCCGTCGGATGAAGGGCATGGAAGTGCTCCATCCGATGGGCTGGGACGCGTTCGGCATGCCCGCCGAGAACGCGGCGATGGAAAAGGGCGTGCATCCGGGCAATTGGACGCGCGCCAACATCGCGACGATGAAGGCGCAGCTGAAGCGGCTGGGCTTCGCGCTCGACTGGACGCGCGAGCTCGCGACCTGCGAGCCTGAATATTACGGCCATGAGCAGGCGCTGTTCCTCGACCTGTTCGCGGCGGGGCTCGTGTACCGCAAGGAATCGGCGGTAAACTGGGACCCGGTCGACATGACCGTGCTCGCCAACGAGCAGGTGATCGACGGCCGCGGCTGGCGTTCGGGCGCGCTGGTCGAGCGGCGCAAGCTGTCGCAGTGGTTCCTGAAGATCACCGACTTCGCCGACGAACTGGTCGACGGGTTGGGCGCTCTCGAGCATTGGCCCGACAAGGTCAAGCTGATGCAGGAAAACTGGATCGGCCGCAGCCAGGGCCTGCAGTTCAAGTTCGCACTGGCGGGCAACGCGACCGGCATCGGCTCGGTCGACGTCTTCACCACCCGCCCGGACACGATGTTCGGCTCCAGCTTCGTCGCGGTCGCCGCCGATCACCCGATCGCGCGCGCCATCGCCGAAACGAACCCCGACGCCGCGGCCTTCATCGAACTGTGCAAGCGTGGCGGCACCACCGCGGCGGAACTCGATACGCAGGAAAAGCTCGGCTTCGACACCGGCCTCCGCGCGGTGCATCCGCTCGACAAGACGTGGCACCTCCCCGTCTACATCGCCAACTTCGTGCTGATGGAATACGGCACCGGCGCGGTGTTCGGCGTGCCCGCGCACGACCAGCGCGATCTCGATTTCGCGCGCAAATACGACCTGCCCGTCAAGCGTGTCGTCAGCGAAGGCGATGACGAGGCCCCCGTGTTCGTCGGCGACACCGCCTGGACCGGCGCCGGCACGATCGTGAACTCGCACTTCCTCGACGGCATGGACATCGAGGACGCTAAGCGCGTCGTGATCGAGCGCGCCGAGGGCGAAGGCTGGGGCAAGGGCACGACCGTGTTCCGCCTGCGCGACTGGGGCGTCAGCCGCCAGCGTTACTGGGGCACGCCGATCCCGATCATCCACTGCGACGCGTGCGGCGCGGTACCGGTGCCCAAGGACCAGCTGCCGATCGTCCTGCCCGAGGACGTCAGCTTCGACATCCCCGGCAACCCGCTCGATCGCCACCCGACCTGGAAGCACGTCCCCTGCCCGTCCTGCGGTGCGAACGCGCGGCGCGAGACCGATACGCTCGACACGTTCGTCGATTCGTCGTGGTATTTCATCCGCTTCGCCAGCCAGCCGGACGCCAAGCCGTTCGACCGGACGGGCGCGGAGAAGTGGCTGCCGGTCAACCAGTATATCGGCGGCGTAGAGCACGCGATCCTGCACCTGCTCTACGCGCGGTTCTGGACGCGCGCGCTGAAGCATATCGGCATGCTCGACATCGCCGAGCCGTTCGCCGGGCTGTTCACGCAAGGGATGGTGACGCACGAGACCTATAGCCGAGGCGACGCCGGCGACGCGCAGCCGGAGGCCGACACCGACGACCACGATTCGAGCGACGCGCCGGTGAAGACGAAGTGGCTGTCTCCCGACGAGGTCCGCAAGACCGACGCGGGGTATATCGAGATCGCGACCGGAGGCCCTGTGACGGTCGGCCGCGTGACGAAGATGTCGAAGTCGAAGAAGAACACCGTCGATCCCGAGCCGATCGTCGACCAGTATGGCGCCGACGCGGTGCGCTGGTTCGTGCTCTCCGACTCGCCGCCCGAGCGCGATCTCCCCTGGAGCGAATCCGGCATCGAAGGCGCGTGGCGGTTCGTTCAGCGTCTCTGGCGCCTGATAGAGTCCGATGATGCCGCCAAGGCCGAAGGCGAAGACGTCGCCCTGCGCAAGCTCTGCCACCGTACGACCGTCGGTATCGAGAGCGATATCAACGCCTTGCAGTTCAACAAGGCGGTTGCGCGACTCTACTCCCTGTGCAGTGCGATCGAGAAGGCCGCGCCCTCCGCAGACCGCGAACAGGCCGTCCGCACCTTGCTGTTGCTCGTCAGCCCGATGGTCCCCCACGTTGCCGAGGAAGCCTGGGCGACCGCAGGCAACGACGGCCTGATCGCCGACGCCGCATGGCCGATCGTCGATCCGGCGATGCTGGTCGACGACGAAGTCACGATCGCGGTGCAGGTCAACGGCAAGCTGCGCGACACGCTCGTCTTCCCCAAGGGCGCGCCAAAGGACGAGGTCGAAGCCGCCGCGCTCGCCTCCGAAAAGATCGTCCGCCTGCTCGAGGGCAAGCCGCCCCGGAAAGTGATCGTCGTGCCCGACCGACTCGTGAACATCGTCGCATGAAGCGCCTAGCGATCCTCGGCGCGCTCGCGCTGGCGCCCGCACTGTCCGGCTGCGGCCTGCATCCGCTCTATGCAGGCGGCAGCAGCGGTCCTGTCGCGGGCGCGCTCGGCCAGGTCGAGATCGCCCCGATCGCGGGCAAAAACGGCTGGCTGATGGCCACCGCGCTGCGCGACCGCCTGCCGTCGAACGGCGCGCCCGCGCTCTACCGGATCGACATCCGCCTCGACGATGCGATCAGCGGCCTCGGCGTCCGCACCGATGACAGCGTCTCGCGCGAACGCCGTACGTTGCGCGCGCGCTATCAGCTCGTGCGGATCGGCGACAATTCGGTGCTGCTCGATGCGACCGCAGGCTCGGATGCGGGCATCGACGTCGTCCGCTCGGAATATGCGACGATCGCAGCCGAGAACACCGCCCTCGAACGCCTGTCGCAGATCGTCGCCGACCAGATCGTCGCGCGCGTTGCGCTGTACGCACGCAACACGCCTGCGGTCGCCGCGGCGCAGGCCACTCCGCCCGCCAAGTGAAGGCCAGCGCCGGCCAGATCCGCGGTGCGCTGGCCAAGCCGGGCGGTGACATCCGCCTGTACCTGCTCCACGGCCCCGACGAGGCCGGCGCAAGCGATCTCGCCCGCGTCCTCGCCAAGGCGATGGGCGCGGATGCCGAACGCGTCGATCTCGACGGCTCGACGCTCAAGAGCGATCCCGGCCGGCTGACCGACGAAGCCGCGTCGCTATCGTTGTTCGCAGGTGCCCGGTTCGTCCGCGTCGCCTCGGTAGGCGAGGAAAGCCTCGAAGCCTTCACCAACCTCCTCGCGGCCGAACGCGTCGGCAACCCGGTCGTCGCGATCGCTCCGACCGTCAAATCGACCGCCAAGATCGTCAAGCTGGCGATCGACTCCCCCCGCGCGATGGCGTTCGCCTGCTACGCCCCGACCGCGCAGGACGCCGAACGCCTCGCGACGACGATCGCGAGCGAGAACGGCCTACGCCCCGCCCCCGGCGTCGCCCGCCGCCTGGTCGATACGACGGGAGGCGACCGCGCCGTCATTTCGCGAGAGATCGAGAAGCTCGCTTTGTACCTTGATGCCGCGCCCGATCGCCCCGCGGACCTCGATCACCATGCGCTAGATGCGGTCGGTGCAGACCTCGGCGATGCGGAAATGAGCCGTGCGATCGATGCAGTGATCGAAGGCCGGGTCGACGATCTCGGCGCCGAACTCGCCGTGCTCGAAGAAGCCGGCACCTCACCGATCCCGTGGCTCCGCCAACTCGTCCGCCGCCTGATCGCGCTCGCCGACATGCGCGGCGAAATCGACCGCGGCGAAGCGGTCGACGCGGTGATGAAACGCCACAGGGTGTTCTTCAAGGAAGAGGCCAGCACCGCGCGATCGCTACGCCGCTGGTCACCGGTAATGCTCGCGACGGCGATCCAGCGCGTCCGATCCGCCGAGCGCGCGATCATGGCATCGGGGAATGCTGGCAGTGTGGTGGCGGAGGCGGCCGTAGTGGCGCTCTCCCAGGCGATCGCACGGCGAAACTAACGCGCAACCGCATCTGCGTCTGCCTCCGCTTCCCTCTTTCCGACCTCCCCACCTTCCGTCATCCCGGCGCACGCCGGGACCCATGGACGCGGGACGTTGGCTCATGAAGCGCACCGCAACCGTGGGTCCCGGCTTCCGCCGGGATGACGGAAATTAGTGATCCTCCATTCACCCCCTCAACCCGTTCGTCCTGAGCGAAGTCGAAGGATGGTCCGGTACGTAGGTGCTTCCACTTCGCTCAGCACGAACGGGCGGGGTGCGATTGGATCAGGCCCGCGCCTTAGATCGCCCCACCCGTCAGCCGCTGGCAAACCATATCAAGCTGGTCCAACGTCGAGTAATTCAACGTCAACGTCCCGCCCGTCTCAGTATGCGCCACCCGGACCTGCAACCCCAACAAGTCCGCCAACTGCCGCTCCAACGCCGCAATATCCGCATCCTGCACCCGAGGCTCGGACGAACCACCACCGCCGCCACGGTTCCGCCCAGGCTTCGCATCGCGCGCCAGCTTCTCGGTCTCGCGCACCGACAGGCCCCGCGACACGACCTGATCCGCCAGCGACTCCACATCCGGCGACCCCAGCAACGCCCGAGCATGCCCCATCGACAGCGACCCATCGACCACCTGAGACTGCACCTGCGCCGGCAACTCCAGCAACCGCAGCAGGTTCGCAACATGACTGCGCGACTTGTGGACGATCTTGGCGAGCACCTCCTGAGTATGCCCATATTCGCCCGCCAGCCGCTGATAGGCCTGCGCCTCTTCGATCGCGTTGAGGTCCTCGCGCTGGATGTTCTCGATCAGCGCGATCTCGAGCGTCTCGGCATCGTCGAAGTCGCGAACGACGACCGGCACCTCGTGCAGCCGCGCGCGCTGTGCCGCCCGCCAGCGCCGCTCGCCCGCGACGATCTGGAAATCATGCCCATGCGGCCGGACCACGATCGGCTGGATCAGCCCGCGCGACGCGATCGACGCGGCCAGCTCGTCGAGCATAGCCTCGTCGAAATGCCGGCGCGGCTGATCGGGATGCGGCGACAGCGAACTGACCGGGAGCATCCGCACACCCGACGATTGCTGCGCCGCACCATCGGCCGATACCGGCGTCTCGCGCGCCATCTCACCAAGTAGAGCGTTAAGGCCCCTGCCCAGCCCCGGCCGGCCGCGTTTGTTACCGTCGCTCATGCCGCAACCTGCGCAGTTGCCGGAAGCCGCCCGATAAGCTCACGCGCCAGCGCAATATACGCCTGCGACCCCGAACACCGGTGATCGTAGATCAGCGCGGGCAACCCGTGGCTTGGCGCCTCCGACAGCCGCACGTTGCGCGGGATCACCGTCTCGAACACCACTTTGCCGAGAACCGCGCGGACGTCCGCCGAGACCTGGTCGGTCAACCGGTTCCGCCGATCGAACATTGTCAGCGCCACGCCCAAAATCGACAGACCCGGATTGAACCGCTGGCGGATGCGCTCGACCGTACTCAACAACTGCGACAACCCCTCAAGCGCGAAAAATTCGCATTGCAGCGGCACCAGCAGCGAGTCCGCCGCGACCATCGCGTTGATCGTCAGCAGCCCCAGCGACGGCGGGCAATCGATCAGCGCGATATCCCACGGCCCCTGCGCCGCCTTCACCGCGCGATCGAGCCGGTGCGTGCGCGCATCGAAATCGACCAGTTCGATCTCCGCGCCCGACAGGTCGACCGTCGCCGGGACGATATCGAGCCGCGGCACGCGCGTATGCACCACCGCTTCCTCGATCGACGTCTCACCGACCAGCACGTCGTAGCTCGACCGTTCGCGCTGCGAATGGCCGATGCCGAGCCCGGTCGACGCGTTGCCCTGCGGATCGAGATCGACCAGCAGCACACGCATGCCTGTGGCGGCCAACGCCGTCGCGAGGTTGATGGCGCTGGTGGTCTTGCCCACCCCACCCTTTTGATTGGCGACCGCGATGGTGATCATCGCGCGCTTACCCGATCCAGAACCACGATCGACGACTCCGGGTTCGTGACGCTTTGTTCCACGTGGAACATAAACCGCCAATGCTGCTTGAGCGCGGCCAGCTCCTCCTCGTCGAAACGCCCCCGAGGAAGCAACCACCGCGTCTCCGTTGTGGCGCAGTGCGCCGCGCCACGCAAAAGGTTTTGCAATGATGCCACCGCGCGAGCGGAAATGATCGACGCATCCGCGGTCGCATTCTCGACTTTCGATGCGTGAACCCGGACCTGCTCGCCAAGCCCAAGCCGAGCGACACACAGCTGGAGGAAGTCCGCACGTCGACGACGCGGCTCGACCAGATCGACCGGCCCCTCGCGAACCAGCGCGACGACCATACCGGGAAACCCCCCGCCGGTGCCGATATCGAGCCATCGCTTCGCCGACGTATCCGCCCCCGCAAGCGCAACCAACTGAAGCGAATCCACCACATGCCGATCCCAGATCGTCGGGATCGTCGACGGTGCGATCAGGTTCTGGTGCGGCGCTTCCTCGACGACCATCGCCACAAACGCGTTCAAGCGCTCGGTCGCCTCTGCCCCGAACCGCTCGGTCGTCCAGCTCTGTGCGTCGTCTTCGGTCATGCTGGCACTCGTTTCGTATGCAATAATACCGCGGACAACGCCGCCGGTGTGATCCCCCGCACCCGCGCGGCCGCGGCCAGCGAAGTTGGCCGCGCCGCACTCAGGCGATCGATCATCTCGTTCGAAAGGCCCGGCACGCGGTCATAGGCGAGATCCTCCGGCAAACGGATCGCCTCGTCCGCCCGCAACCGCGCGACCTCCTGCGCCTGCCGCTCGATATACGGAGCGTAGCGCGCGTCCTCTAACACTTCGTCAACGACCGCCACCGGGATGCCTTCAGCAGCGTCCGGCGCGACATGCGCGAGCGTTACCCCCTCGAACCGAAGCCAGTCGAACGCAGTCCGCCGCGCGCCATCCCGACCGATCGCAACACCCTGATCGGCCACATGGGTCGCAGTCCGCTCGCAGTCGAGTGCCGAGCGGAAACGAGCACGATCCTTGGCCAATGCATGCTGATGCGCCAACCGCTCAGGTCCAAGACACCCAGCCGCCTCCGCAATTCCGCCCAGCCGCGTCTCCGCATTATCCGCACGCAACGACAACCGGAACTCCGCCCGCGCGGTCAGCATCCGATACGGCTCGGTCACCCCTTGCAGCGTGAGGTCGTCGATCATCACCCCAAGATAGCTCGAAGCGCGATCAAGTATCACCGGCGCCAGATCGCAAGCATACGCCGCCGCATTGAGCCCGGCGACCAGCCCCTGCCCCGCCGCTTCCTCATACCCCGTCGTGCCGTTGATCTGCCCCGCGCAGAACACGCCCTCGATCGCACCGAGCGCAAGCCGAGTATCGAGCGCACGCGGATCGATATAGTCATACTCGACCGCATAACCCGGCATCGTCATCGTAACGCGCTCAAGCCCAGGAATGCTGGCAAGCATCGCCGCCTGAACCTCGACCGGCAGCGACGTCGACAACCCGTTCGGATAGACCGTTCCATCGTCGAGCCCCTCGGGTTCGAGGAAAACCTGATGCCCGTCCCGGTCGCCGAACCGATGCACCTTGTCCTCGATCGACGGACAGTAACGCGGCCCCGCCGCCTCGATCGCGCCGGTGAACAGCGGCGACCGGTGGAATGCCTCGCGGATGATCGCATGCGTCCGATCAGTCGTACGCGTGATGGCACAGGCGATCTGGGGCAATGGACGGCCCCGAGTCATCGGCGACATCGTCCAGGGATCGAGGTCCGACGGCTGCTCGGCAAGCGCGGCCCAGTCTATCGTGCGACCGTCGAGCCGCGGTGGCGTCCCCGTCTTCAGCCGCGCCATCGGCAGGTTCCGAGCGCGCAACTGGTCCGCGAGTGGCTTGGCAGCACGCTCGCCGATCCGTCCCCCTTCCTCGCGATCGTCACCTCGGAAGATACGTCCGCCCAGGAACGTGCCGGTCGCCAGCACGACCGCTCGTGCCGCCACGATCGCGCCATCCGCCAACACTACTCCAGCCACGCGATTACCGTCGAAGTGCAACGCCGTCGCCTCGCCCTCCACGATCGACAGCCCTTCCGTGGCTGCCAGCATCGCCTGGATCGCTCCCGAATAAAGACGGCGATCCGCCTGAACCCGAGGCCCCTGAACCGCCGATCCCTTGCTCCGATTGAGCATACGATAATGGATTGCGGCAGCATCGGCCGCGCCCCCGATCAGCCCGTCGAACGCATCGACCTCGCGAACCATGTGCCCCTTACCGAGCCCGCCGATCGCCGGATTGCACGACATCGCGCCAATATGCGCAGCGTCGAACGACACGAGCGCAGTACGCGCGCCCCTGCGCGCCGCCGCGGCTGCGGCTTCGGTTCCGGCATGGCCACCGCCAACCACCACTACATCGAACATGTCACGGCCGTAGAACGCCGCGACCGACGCGTCAAAGATGTTCCACGTGGAACATCACTTCCCGATGCAGAAACGCCCGAACAGCGCGTCGAGCATCTCCCCCGTCGCGTCCAGCCCAAGCACGCCAGCAAGAATCGCGCGAGCCTGTCGAAGGTGTTCCGCGACGATAAGCGCATCGGAGCTTCGATACCGAAGAGCCTCGACCGCCGCAGCACACTGCCGACGCTGATGCTGCTTCAATGCGATCTTATCGCCACGTGGCAGCATCGCAATCCCTCGCCGATGCAGTTCATCCCACAGTGAATCGAGCGATCCCTGGTCGTTTTGCGAGACCGCCAATGTCCGACCGAAGGGCAGTTCTCCCCGCCCCGGCAGATCCGCGCGCGCATGAATCCAAATCGCATCCCCACGGGGCGGCGCGGTATCGGCCAGCCAAATCACGATATCCGCCGCGGCAAGTGCACCCTCAGCACGCCTGACGCCGATCGCCTCGATCGGGTCGAGCGTGTCGATCAAACCCGCGGTGTCGGTCAGCACATAGGCGACACCGTTCCGCGTCACCGGCACGTCGATCCGGTCGCGCGTCGTTCCCGAGATTGGCGAGACGATCGCCGCATCGCGCTGGCCGAGCAGGTTGAGCAACGTCGACTTGCCACTGTTGGGTGGGCCACCAATGACGACCCGTAGCCCATCCTTCAGCCGCTCCACCGGCGGGGCGTTGACCACCGCCTCGATCTGCGCGGCGAGCGCATCAATCTCGGATACGATCGCGTCGAACGCGGCAGTATCACTCGCGACATCGTCCTCGTCGGCAAAGTCCAGCATAGCCTCGACCCGCGCGGACAGCATCGCGACCGAGTCCATCCAGCCGCGGACGGCTTGGCTGACGCGACCTTCCGCCGCGGTCATCGCAGCGACACGCTGGCTCTCGGTCTCGGCTTCGAGAAGATCGGCAAGCCCTTCGGCTTCGGTCAGGTCGATGCGGCCATTGGTCAGCGCGCGACGCGTGAACTCGCCCGGCTCGGCATGTCGCAAGCCAGGCATCCCCGACAACACACGCTCGACCGCAGCGATGACCGCACGACCGCCGTGGCAATGAAACTCGACCAGGTCTTCGCCGGTCGCCGTCGCCGGTCCCGGAAACACGATCACCAGCGCTCGATCTAGCAACGCCCCATCGGTGTCCCGCAGTCCCCGGAGGCTGGCATGGCGCGGCGCCGGCAAGGGTCCCGCCAGCGCATCGGCCGCGGCGAACGCCTGCGGGCCGCTCACCCGAACGACGGCGATCGCCGCTGGCGGTCGTCCGCTCGATACCGCGAAAATCGTCTTCACGGGAAACTCAGCCGCTTTTCGTCGCGCTGTCGAACAGGCGCTTCCACATCGCCATCCCCGCCTCGCCCATCGGTTGCCACCCGCGGAACATCGATTCGAGCATTTCCGGCTTCATCTGGCCGTCCGGGATCGCCTCCATCATCATCGCGATATAGCGATCGTGGATCGGCGTCAGGTCGGGCAGCCCAACCGCGCGACGCGCCTCTTCGGGGGTGCATTCGATCTCGATATTCATCTTCATGTGGCGCACCCTCGATGACGCTTGAGCGGTCCATCGCGGCGCTGCATAGCGTTGGAATGTATGCGCGCGATGCCGCCTCGATCGCAACGCCTATCGGTCTGGTCCGCGTGACCGGCACCGGGGACCGGATCGACGCGATCGATATCGGCGTGGAGGATGGTTCGACCAGCGACGCGCCCGCGATCCTCGAAGCACTCCGCCAGATCGACGCGTATTTCGCCGGACGGCTGACCGAGTTCGACCTGCCCCTCGCGCTCTCCCCTACCCCGCGCGGTGCCGACCTTCGCCAGGCGATCGTCGACATCGCCTATGGCACCACGGCCAACTACGGCGCGCTCGCCAAGGCAATCGGCTCCAGCCCTCGCGCGATCGGCCAGGCGTGTGCACGCAATCCTTTTCCGATCATCGTCCCCTGCCACCGAATCCTTGGAGCCGGCGGAGCGCTTGGTGCGTACTCCGCGGGGGATGGCCCGATCACCAAATCCCGGCTGCTCGACCATGAGCGGCCGCCAGGAGGACTGTTATGACGAACACTACCAAGATCGCCACGCTCGCGGGCGATGGCGAATTCACCGCGTATCGCGCGACGCCGGCAGGCACGCCAAAGGCCGCGATCGTCGTGATCCAGGAGATCTTCGGCGTGAACGCCGGGATCCGCCGCAAGTGCGATACGCTCGCCGAGGCCGGCTATCTCGCGATCGCCCCCGACCTGTTCTGGCGGCTGGAGCCCGCCATCGAGCTCGATCCGGACATCAAGCCCGAGTTCGACCGTGCGCTCGAACTGATGGGCCAGTTCGACCAGGACAAGGGTATCGCCGATATCGAGGCGAGCATCCGCGCGGTCCGGTCGGAACTCGGTGACGACGCCAAGGTCGGCGTGGTCGGCTACTGCCTCGGTGGGCGCCTCGCCTTCATGACCGCGGCACGCACCGACGTCGATGCCAGCGTCGGCTATTACGGCGTCGGGATCGACGGCCTGCTCGGCGAAAAGCACGCGATCGCACACCCGGTGCTGCTGCACGTGCCGGAGGAGGATCACTTCGTCGACAAGGACGCGCAGGCGGCGATGCACGCGGGGCTCGACGATCACCCCAAGGTGACGATCTACGATTACGCGGGCGAGGACCACGGCTTCGCGACCGAGTTCGGCGAGCGTCGCTCAGATGCGTCTGCCAAGCTGGCGGACGAGCGTACGGCCAAGTTCTTCGCGGAGAATCTGGGCTGACCACACCCTCCCCGTCCCCTTGTTCCGGGGTGACGGGGTGCTGACGACAGACATGAAAAAGGCCTCGCCGGACGATCCCGGCGAGGCCTTTTTTTTATTCCAGCCGAGCCGCGATCAGCGCAGCAGCGAGATGATCCCGAGCGTCTCGCCGGTGCCGACCCAGCCCTCGTAGATCATCTTCAGCGCGACCACGAGAATCACTGCGAGGCCGATATACGCGATCCAGCGATACTTGTTGATGACGCGCGCGATGTAGTTCGCCGCCAGACCCATCATCGCGACCGACAGCAGCAGGCCGATAACGAGGATTCCGGGATGCTCACGCGCCGCGCCAGCGACCGCCAGGACGTTGTCAAGGCTCATCGAGACATCGGCGACGGCGACGGCCCAGGCCGCGCTGGCAAAGCCCTTCGACGAGCGGATACCTGAGCGCTCGTCGCCCTGGATTTCCTCGGATCCGGCGTTCTCCGCGCCCTCGCGGATTTCGCGCCAGAACTTCCAGCTTACCCAGAGCAGCAGCAGGCCGCCCGCGAAGATCAGGCCGACGATGCCCATCAGCCATGTCACGATCAACGCGAAGAAGATGCGCAGCACCAGCGCCGCGCCGATGCCGATCAGGATGACCTTCTTGCGCTGGTCGGCGGGGAGACCAGCGGCGAGGGCGCCGACGACGATCGCGTTGTCGCCCGCCAGGACGAGGTCGATCATCAGGACCGATCCGAACGCGGCGAGCGCCTTCGGATCGCCGAGGTTGGAGAAATCTGCGACTATGTGCTGCCAGATCTCCAGCGGCGAGCCGGGTCCGGCTACTCCCGATGCGGCGGTGGCCAGCATGGCGATGATACTCAAGATGTCAGCTCCCGGTGACGTGAGTCACCAGCGGCGAGCGATGGTGACGGATTATAGGGCGTTTAATAGCGAAACGGCACGCGAAAGCCATGCTCTCGCGTGCCGCTTTGGTCTGCTTGGCGGACATGGGCAAAGCCCATGTCGTCGGTCAGGGCCCTGCCCCGCCGGCCGGATCGATGCGAGTCCCGCTGCAGCGTGCAGCGGGCCGCATTCGATCACTGATTCATGGAATCGAAGAAATTCTCGTTGGTCTTCGAATCCTTCATCTTGTCGAGCAGGAACTCCATCGCGTCGATCGTGCCCATCTGCATGAGGATGCGGCGCAGGACCCACATCTTGCTGAGCTTGGCCTTGTCGACCAGCAGCTCTTCCTTGCGGGTACCCGACTTGCCGACGTCGAGCGCCGGGAAGATGCGCTTGTCCGCGACCTTGCGATCAAGCACGATTTCCGAGTTGCCGGTGCCCTTGAACTCCTCGAAGATCACCTCGTCCATGCGGCTGCCGGTATCGATCAGCGCGGTGGCGATGATCGAGAGCGAACCGCCCTCCTCGATGTTGCGCGCGGCACCGAAGAAGCGCTTTGGACGCTGCAGCGCGTTCGCATCGACACCGCCGGTCAGGACCTTGCCCGACGACGGCACGACGGTGTTGTAGGCACGACCCAGACGCGTGATCGAGTCGAGCAGGATCACGACGTCCTTCTTGTGCTCAACCAGGCGCTTGGCCTTTTCGATCACCATCTCGGCGACTTGGACGTGGCGCTGCGCGGGTTCGTCGAAGGTCGAGCTGACCACCTCGCCCTTCACGCTGCGCTGCATGTCAGTGACTTCCTCGGGGCGCTCGTCGATCAGCAGGACGATTAGGAACACCTCGGGGTGGTTGTCGGTGATCGCCTTGGCCATGTTCTGCAACATGACCGTCTTGCCGACGCGCGGCGGCGCAACGATCAGCGTGCGCTGGCCCTTGCCCTGCGGCGAGACGATGTCGATCACGCGTGCCGACTTGTCCTTGACGGTCGGGTCGGCCGGATCGAGCGTCAGCTTGCTCTCGGGGTAGAGCGGCGTGAGGTTGTCGAAATTGACGCGGTGGCGGACGACGTCGGGGTCGTCGAAATTGACCGCGGTGAGCTTCACCAGCGAGAAATAGCGTTCGCCATCCTTCGGCCCACGAATCTCGCCCTCGACCGTGTCACCGGTGCGCAAACCGAACTTCCGCACCTGGTTCGGCGAGATGTAGATGTCGTCCGGACCAGCAAGATAATTCGATTCCGGCGAGCGCAGGAAGCCGAAGCCGTCGGGCAGCACTTCGATCGTGCCGAGCCCCATGATCTGGTCGCCATTGTCCGCCTGGACCTTCAGGATCGCGAACAGCAGGTCCTGCTTGCGCAGCGTCGAGGCGCTCTCGACCCCCAGTTCCTCGGCCAGCTGGACCAGCTCGGCGGGTTTCTTTTTCTTCAGGTCTTTGAGATGCATGGGGATTTCCGGATAGCAATCAACGGGAGAACGCTCGGTCGGCGGTGCGCTTGGGAAGCGGAACTGGGCGAGACGAGTCTGCTGGAACCCACGACCGGGCAGGACGCCAGGAGGCCGTGTTGGGAGAAGGGGTTAGAATTGGGGGGCGGGTTAGTCAAGCGGGGACGGGACCGCCGCCCCAGCCGTCATCCTGGGCTCGACCCAGGATCCAGAGCCACAAACGGTATCGTCCGCCGCTCTGGATCCTGGATCAAGTCCAGGATGACGTGGGACTTAGAACGGCTTGACGATCACCAGCACGACGATCAGCGTGACCGCCAACGCAGGCACCTCATTGAGCATCCGCAACTGCTTCCCCGCCAGTGTCGGCTTCCCCGCGGCGAGCTTCTTCGCATAGCCGACTGCCCAGCCGTGATAGCCCGACAACAGCAGCACCAGCACCAGCTTCAGGTGCAACCACCCCAGCCCCGGCGCGCCGTCCGCCAGCCCCAGGTTCAGCGCCAGCGCGATTCCCAGCACCCAGACGACGATCATCGCCGGCGTCAGGATGATGTGGCGGATCTTGCTCTCGCGCTCGACCCAGTTCGCCGCCTCGGTCCTGTTACCGGCCGCCAGCGCCTCCTGATGATAGACGAGGTAGCGCGGTAGCATGAACAGCCCCGCCATCCAGAAGATCACGAAGATCAGATGTGCCGCCTTCACCCAGTCGTACGCAGCGCCGAGAAATCCGCTCATGTCGTGCTCCTTACGCGGGCGATCAGCTGCTCGACATGCGCGATGGGCGTGTCGGGCAGGATGCCGTGGCCGAGGTTGAAGACGTGCGGACGCTCGACGAACGCCGCGAGGATCCGGTCGATCGCCGCGTCGAGATCCGCCCCGCCTGCGATCAGCGCCAGCGGATCGAGATTGCCCTGCACCGGCATGTCCGCAGGCAGCGACGCGTGCGCCCAGACCGGATCGACCGTCTCGTCCAGCCCGATCGCATCGACCCCCGTTTCGCGCGCATACGCCGGCAACTTGCCCCCTGCCCCCTTCGGAAAGCCGATGATCGGCACGCCGGGGCAACGCGCGTGGAGGCGCTCGACGATCGACGCGGTCGGCGCGATCACCCAGCGCTCGAACTGCGCGGGCGATAGCGACCCCGACCAGCTGTCGAACAGCTGCACCACGTCGACGCCCGCCTCGACCTGCCGCGCGAGATACTCGACGGTGTTGTCGGCGATCGCATTGATGATCGCACCGAACGCCTCGGGGTCGCGATACGCGAAACGCCGCGTCTCCGACTGATCCTTCGAGCCCTTCCCCGCCACCATATACGTCGCGACCGTCCAGGGAGACCCCGCAAAGCCCAGGAACGTCGTCTCGGGAGGCAAGGCAGCCGCGACCTTCGCGACGGTGCCGTAGACCGGCTCCAGCCGCCCCATCACCGGCTGCAACCGATCGAGCACATGGTCGACCAGCGCCGGTTCGAGCCGTGGCCCCTCGCCGACCCCGAAGCTCAAATCCTGCCCAAGCGCCCACGGGATCATCAGGATATCCGAGAACAGGATGGATCCGTCGAACCCGAACCGACGGATCGGCTGGAGCGTCACCTCGGCCGCCGCGTCGGGATCGGTCGCGAGCGCGAGGAAGCCACCCTTCTCGGCGCGCAGTTCGCGATACTCGGGGAGATACCGCCCCGCCTGCCGCATGAGCCACAGCGGCGGTACGACCTGACGCTCTCCGCGAAGAGTCGCCAGGAGAGGCTTGATGGGAGGCGAGTTGGGGGTCGGATCGGTCAGCGGAGCACCCTTCTTCTACTATAAGAAGATTCAAGAAATAGGTTGTTGCAGTGGTTGGGCGGTTGAACCCGGGACTTATGCGGTGATCCCGGAATTGCCAACAGCTTGACCCTAGCGCACCGCCACAAACGCGCTGATTCGATTCAAGGCTCCCCGTTACCCACAGCCTGTGGATAAAATCCGCCCCTGTGCGCGGCGGTGTGGATAGAATCGGTGTTATCAACGGCGAACCCGTCGCTTGGCGAGGCGGACGAGTTACGCTAGCCGTTCTCCCCATGTTATCCACAGATTCACGCCCACAGGCCCGCCCGCTGGGGATAAAACGCCGATGATGCGGCTCCACCTTCATTTGTTGTCGGATTCAACCGGCGAGACGCTGGAGAACATCGCGAAGGCGGCGTTGGCGCAATATGACGACGTCGAGACGGTCCGCCATTTCTGGCCGATGGTGCGGACCGAGGCGCATCTCGAGCGCATCCTCCAGGAGATCGCGCAGAACCCGGGGCTGGTGGTGTTCACGCTGGTAAACCCCGCGACGCGGCGAATTCTGGAGCAGCGGTGCCTAGCGCTAGGTCTTCCGGCAGTAGCGCCGCTCGACCCGGTCAACGACGCGCTATCGGGGTTGCTCGGGCAGCAGGCAAAGGCGCGACCTGGCCGCCAGCACGTCCTCGACGCGGCGTATTTTGCGCGCGTCGACGCGATCCAGTGGACGATCGCCCATGACGACGGGATCGCCTCGGAAGAATGGGAGGAGGCCGATATCGTCCTGGCGGGCGTATCGCGGTCGTCGAAGACGCCGACCTCGATCTATCTCGCCAACCGCGGCTACAAAACCGCGAACATCCCGATCGTCGTGGAAAGCCCACCACCGCTGAACCTCTACAAGCTCGCCAACCCGCTGATCGTCGGTCTGACGACGAGCGCCGACCGCCTGATCCAGGTCCGCCGCAACCGCCTGCTATCGCTCAACCAGCAGCCGGATACGTCCTATGTCGAGGAGGAAGCAGTGATGCGCGAGCTCGCCTTCGCGCGCCGCATGTTCGCCGACAATGGCTGGCCGGTGATCGATGTCACCAGGCGTTCGATCGAGGAAACCGCGGCGGCGATCATCGCGCTGTGCAACCAGCGGCGGAGCGACGCAGTGACGCCGGAGGAAGTATGAGCCTGATCCTCGCCTCGCAAAGTGCCTCGCGTCGCGCGATGCTGACCGCCGCGGGTGTGCCGTTCGAGGCGACCTTTGCTGGCGTCGACGAGGATGCGGCGAAGGCAGCGTTGCGCGACCTGTCGCCGCGCGATCTGGCCGATGCGCTGGCCGAACTGAAGGCGCTCAAGGTTTCGGCGAGAATGCCGGGCTATCTCGTCCTCGGCAGTGACTCGCTGGTAGCACTGGAAGACGGCACTATCCTCGACAAGCCCGTGGACCGAGCCGACGCGGCGGCGCACCTGCGGTTGATGTCCGGCAAACGCCACGACCTGTGGAGCGCCGCGGTCATCGCCGAGAACGGCCAGGCGATCTGGCGCCACGTCGAGCGCGCGAAGATGCACGTCCGCCCACTGTCCGACGCGTTCATCGAGACGTATCTGGATGCGGAATGGCCCGCCATCTCGGGCTGCGTCGGCTGCTACCGTATCGAAGGCCCCGGCGCACAACTGTTCGCCAGGATCGAGGGAAGTCAGTTCACGGTACTCGGCATGCCGCTGCTAAACGTCCTCGATTTCCTCCGTGCGCGAGGCGAGTTGCTGGCTTGATCCTTCCATTCGTCATGCCGGGCTCGTTCCGGCATCCACGGCTCCGCAAAATCGAGAGGCGTGTGAGTTCGCGGAACGGTGGACCATGGAACAGGTCCGGGGTGGCGGAGTGGTTTTGACCCGACACCAAGCCCCCATCCGTCGCCCCAGCGAAAGCTGGGGTATCCCACGGGACAGATGTCGACCGCCAAATAGGGAGATCCCAGCTTTCGCTGGGATGACGGGGACAGCGCGGTGTGCCTATTTATGCGAATACAACGACTAAACTGAGCTACCGGAGCCTCGAATGACCCGTCCCTATGCAGAAGTGATCGGCGATCCGATCGCGCAGTCGAAATCGCCGCTGATCCATGGCTTCTGGCTAGACGCGCTGGGGATCGATGCGGAGTACCGCCACAAGCTCGTCACCCCGGACGCCCTCCCCGCCTACTTCGCCGAACGCAAAGCCGACCCGGCGTGGCGCGGGTGCAACATCACGATGCCGCACAAGCTCGCCGCGCTCGACCACGTCTCCGACCCCGGCAACGTCCGCGGGACGATCGGCGCGATCAACACCATGTTCCGCAACCAGGCTGGCGCCTGCATCGGCACCAATACCGACGCCGCCGGATTCTGGGCACCGATCGACGACCTCGACATCGCCGGCCAGCCCGTCACGGTGATCGGCGCAGGTGGTGCCGCCCGCGCGATCCTGTTCGCGCTGTCGCGGATGGGTGTTGGCCCGGTGACGATCCTCAACCGCAATCCGCTGAAGGGTGCGGCGTTGCTGTCGGCGTTCGGGCTCAAGGGGCAGGCACTGCCGATCGGTCCTGCCGCCCCGCCCTCGCGGTTGCTGGTGAATGCCAGCGTGCTCGGCATGGCGGGTCAGCCGCCGCTCGACATCGATCTCGGCGCACTCGATCCGGACTCGCTGGTCTACGACATCGTCTACTCCCCGCTCGAAACAGGTCTGCTCAAGGCGGCGCGTGCGCGCGATCTGGAAACGGTCGACGGGTTGGAGATGCTGATCGGCCAAGCGGCGGTCGCGTTCGAGATATTGTTCCACGTGGAACCACCGCGGGATCGAGACGAGGATCTTCGGGCTCTGTTGATCAAATGATCATCGGACTGACCGGCTCGATCGGCATGGGCAAGTCCGCCGTCGCCGCGATGTTCGCGGACGAAGGCGTGCCCGTGTTCGACGCGGATGCAACCGTGCACCGGTTGCAGGGCGTCGGTGGCCGGCTGGTCCCCGCAATCGAGGCCGCCTTCCCCGGCTCGACCGTGAACGGCGCGATCAATCGCGCGAAACTCGGCGCAGCGGTGTTCGGCGACGACGCCGCGATCAAGCAACTTGAGGCGATCGTCCACCCCGCCGTCGGCGAGGAGCGCGGCGCTTTCCTGGCTAAGCACGCGGGCAAACACGTCGTCTTCGACGTCCCTCTCCTCTTCGAGACCGGCGGCGACCGCAACGTCGACCTGATCGTCGTCGTCTCCGCTGCCCCAGACGTCCAGCGCGCCCGCGTTCTCGCCCGTCCCGGCATGACTGCGGAGAAGTTCGCCGCGATCCTCGCGCGCCAGACCCCCGACGCCGAGAAACGCGCTCGCGCGGATCATGTCATCCACACCGATACGAGCTTCGACGCAACACGCGCGCAAGTCCGGGCGGTGCTTGCATCCTTGGAAATCTGAGCCGATACCACCTGGATGCGTGAGATCGTCTTCGATACCGAAACCACCGGGCTCAGTTTTTCCGGCGGCGACCGCATGGTCGAAATCGGCTGCGTCGAGATGCTTAACCGGGTCGAGACCGGCCGCACCTTCCACGCTTATTACCACCCCGAGCGCGACATGCCGGTCGAGGCGTTCAACGTCCACGGGCTGAGCGCGCAGTTCCTCTCCGACAAGCCGAAGTTCGCCGACGCGGTCGAGGACCTGCTCGAATTCGTCGGCGACGCGCCGATGATCGCGCACAATGCCGGCTTCGACTTCTCGTTCCTCAACGGCGAGCTCACCAAGTGCGGCCGCCAGATCATCCACATGAAGCGAATGGTCGACACGCTGCAGATCGCGCGCAGCCGTCACCCCGGCGCCAAGCATTCGCTCGACGCGCTCTGCTCGCGGTTCGGGATCGATCGCAGCCACCGCGTCCTGCACGGCGCGCTGCTCGACGCGCAGTTGCTCGCGCAGGTCTATGTCGAGCTGATGGGCGGTCGCCAGATCGGCCTCGGCCTGCTCGGCGACACCGGCAGCACCGCCGCGACTCCGATCGTCGCACAGGCGCCTCGGGTCGTTCGCCCGCCCCGCGTTTTCGCGGTGAGCGAGGGAGACCTTGCGGCCCATGCTGCGTTTATGAAGGGGATCAAGGATCCGATCTGGGGGGCCGTGGCGTCCGGATGACGCTGGCAGGGTGGAGCCAATAGGACCGCCCGAAGACTGTAACGCCGACAAGGAGACGACAATGGATATCCGGATTTCTGGTCACCAGGTTGACACGGGCGAAGCACTCAACAGCCACGTGGAAGACCGACTCCAGGGTATCGCCGACAAGTATTTCTCACGCGCCATTTCGGCCGAGGTCACGTTCGGCAAGGGACCGCACGATGCCGGCTTCAAATGCGATATCGTCGCGCATGTGATGAAGGGCCTCGTGCTCAAGGGACACGGCGACGCATATGATGCGCGCGCCGCCTTCGATGGTGCAGCGGCCAAGATCGAAACCCAGCTCCGCCGCTACATGCGCCGCCTGAAGGATCGCCATGCCGGCGAGGCCGTCGCGATGGCCGAGAGCAACGGCTATGATAACGCCGGCTACACGCTGTTCCAGGAAAGCGTCGAGGAGGACGATGTCGCGGATGCACCGCTGATCATCGCCGAAACGCGCGTCGACATTCCCGAGGCCAGCGTGTCCGACGCGGTGATGATGCTCGATCTGCGCAACACCGCCGCATTGCTGTTCAAGAATGCGGGTACCGGCGCGCACAACATGGTCTACAAGCGCGGCGACGGCACAATCGGTTGGGTCGAGCCACAGCGGGCCGCTTCGACCGGCGCGGCCTCCCCTCCCCAGTAAAGAAGGGTCCATAAAGGCGCGGGTCTCTCAGCCACGCCTTTACGCCCCCGCGCAACCCGCTAAGGCGGACGCGCGCGGGGGCGTATCGAGACACATGAAGACCATGACCGATTTCAGCGATATGCTGCGTCCCGACACGGTGCAGACGGGCGTGATCGCCACCAACAAGAAAGCGGTATTCCAACATATCGCAGCCATCGCCGGCGAGATCGTCGATGCGGATGCGAAGATGATCTCTGAACGACTAGGCGCGCGCGAGAAACTCGGCTCGACCGGGTTCGGTGGTGGCGTAGCGATCCCGCATGCCAAGCTCGACGGGCTGGCGCAGGTTACCGGCGTGTTCGTGCGGTTGGCGCAGGCGGTCGATTTCCAGGCGGTCGACGACCTGCCGGTTGACCTCGTTTTCATGCTGCTGTCCCCCACCGATGCGGGCGCGGTGCATCTGAAGGCGCTCGCGCGTGTTTCGCGGCGGCTGCGCGACAAGGCGTTCCTAGAGAAGCTGCGCGGTGCAGGCTCACCAGACGCGCTCTATGCGCTGTTTACCGCCGACGAGGTCCGCGATGCCGCATGAGTCCTGCCCCGTCATCCTAACGAAAGTCAGAACCCAGAGTAACCGATCGATGCGCTTCGTGGCTCTGGGTCCTGACTTTCGTCAGGATGACAGTAATTTGCTGTTCGCGAGCGACGCAGATGCCTGACACTCCCAACACTGCAGGCGCGGACGCGCATTTCCGCGCGCTGGAATCGCTGTATGCGCAGGCGCCGATCAACCGGTTCTTCGAGTCTTCGCTGGAGATTCCCGAAGCCGGTGTCGCGCGGATCCACTTCACGATCGACGAACGCCATTATCACGCTGGCGGGGCGGCGCATGGGACGAGCTATTTCAAAATGCTCGACGACGCCGCATTCTACGCCTCGAACAGCCTTGTTACCGACCGTTTCCTGCTGACGACCGCGTTCAACCTGCTGCTCACTCGGCCGCTGAAAGTCGGGCCGGTGATCGCCGAGGGACGCTGGATCAGCGGCAAGCGACGTGTGTTCGTTGCCGACGCGCGGCTGATCGATGCGGACGGCGAAGAGGCGGCGCGGGGTACCGGCACGTTCATGCGCTCGCGGATCCCTCTCGCCGGGCTGCCTGGATACCGGGCGCCGGCATGAGCGGCAGGCTGCCCAGCGGTGTGCTCGTCAGCGCCCTCCTTCGCCGCGTCAACGACGCTGGCGGGTTCGGCGCGGTGATGGCGAAAGGCGACGCACAGGGCGGCGCGATCCTCGTCATCGCAGTCGACAAGGGCGCTCCTCCCCGCCTGCTGGAACGCGGAATTGGCCCGGATGGACGGACCGCCTTGATCGATTCGACCCCGCCCGAAGACCTCGACGGCTATTGGCGGCGCAGGCGTGCTCGCGACCCCGATTTGTGGGTTGTGGAGGTGGACATCGCAGCGGCGGAACGGTTCGCCGCTGAAACGATCCTCGACGATTGACTCGAAAGCCCCCCCAATAGAGGGGAATTGCAACATTGATTGGCGTTGTGCTGGGACGGGTGCGATCCGGATCGGTTACGCAGTCGGGGGGATGCCTGGACGATCGGCTCGTACGATTGCTTCCACGGTCCAACCGCACCTGAATAAGTTTGAATGACGATTTTGCAGCGGGCCGCGACCATCGCAGCCATGACATTCTCTCTCGCCGGCCTGCTCGGCAACAGCGCACCCGGTCAGGCGACTGGTCTCGATCGTTCCACGGTCAATCTTACGGCTCTCGCAAACCTAAACGCCCTCTCCCCGCAGAATGTTCCGCAGATCGCTCCCGCCGCAGCCACCGTTGCAGCAGTCGAGCCAGTCGCACCTGCCGAGGAAGAAGAATTCGACACGCTCGCCCAGGCCGTTGCCGCGCAGGATAGCGCCGCCGCCGACGAAGCGCTCCAGTGCCTTGCCGGCGCAATCTATTTCGAATCGAAGGGCGAGCCGCTGACTGGCCAGCTCGCGGTCGCCGAAGTCATCATCAACCGCGCCAAGTCGGGTCGTTTCCCGACCAACGTTTGCGGCGTCGTCAAGCAGCGCGGCCAGTTCAGCTTCGTTCGCGGCGGCCAGATCCCCAATATCAACGCCGGCGCCGCCTATCGCACTGCGATCGCGGTTGCCAAGGTCGCGCTCGCCAGCGCGTGGAACAGCCCGGCCGACAAGGCACTGTACTTCAACACGCCCGATCGCCGCCCATCGGTTCGCGCGATCAAGGTCGCCTCGATCGGCAACCACGTCTTCTATCGCTGAGACCATCCGTCTCAAGCAACCTCCTACCCCTTGCCCTTCCCCCCGTTCGCCCTGAGCGAAGTCGAAGGGTGCGCCCCGAACGCAGGTGCTTCGACTTCGCTCAGCACGAACGGGATATGGAAGTCGATTTGGCTAGACGTTTTCCCTGAGATCCGGATCACAATCCGTGAATGAGCTTGCCTCGTTCGCGGATTGTTCTATTTCCGGGGCATGCTCGATATGCCGCCGGACTCCTGCATCGACGAACCGGGATCGCCGCTTTGCGCTGCCGACGTGGCGCGCGGCGTGATCCGCATGTTGCTGCGTCACGACCTGACCGCGATGACCGAAGTCCCGCTCGATGGCGGGCGTCGTGCCGACCTGATGGCGGTCGATGCACGCGGGCAGATCGTCATCGTCGAGATCAAGGTGTCGCGCGCCGACCTGCTCGGCGACGGCAAGTGGCCCGATTATCTTGGGCATTGCGACCGGTATTTCTGGGCTGTCCCGGCAGGGTTCGACGTGGGACCGCTGGATGGTCCTGCGTTCCTGCCCGAGCGCACCGGGATCATCGTCGCGGACCGCTACGACGCGGCGATCGTCCGCGAGGCGCATACCACCCCCCTCCCCGCGCATATTCGTAAGCGCGGGACGCTGGCGTTTGCCCGGCGTGCGGCGCGACGATTGATCGCGCAAATGGACCCGGACGCGGACGGGTTGGCGTTCTAGGCCCATAATCCTCCCCTATGAGGGGGCAGCTCGCAGGGCTGACGGAGGGGTAACGCACCATCGAGAGCGTGACACCCCTCCGTCTGACAAGAGCCAGCCACCTCCCCTGCCAGGGGAGGATCGACGATTAGAACTTCGGACCGGAAACCGCCTTCTTTACCTTCTTCGGCGCGTCGACCAGCAGCTTCGACACTATTGGATTACGCCCGTCTTGCTTGGCGTAATCGCGCGCCGACATGCCGGCCATGATATCCGCCTGATCGGGATCCGCTCCCTCGGTCAGCAACGTCCGGATCATGCCGACGTCGCGGCGCTGCACCGCGCGGATCAGCGGCGTTTCGCCCGCCGAGTTCGCCAGGTTCGGGTTCGCCCCTGCCGCAGTCAGGATTGGGATCATGCCCGTCTGCCCAAGCGTCACCGCGAGCAACAGCGGCGTATTGCCCTTGCCGTCGCGCAAATTCGCATCCGCGCCCTTTTGCAGCAGGAAGCGCAGATACACCTCGTCGCCGCGCTTGATGACGATGTGGAGCGCACCCTCCCCGCTCGTCACGTCGCGCGTGTTGATGATGTTGCTACCGGGCTTGCCGAGCATCTCGAGTACGTCGTTGTTCTTCGCATCGCGCACCGCGGACAGGAACTTGTACCCCTCCGACTGACCCTGCGCGGACGCGGGCGCCGCAACGCAGGCCAGCACAGGCGTCAGGAGGGTGGTGGCGAGGATCAGGCCAATACGCATCGAGAAACTTCCTTGGTTCGTCCTGGATATGGGGCAACGCTTGCGCCGCAGTAGCGAACAGATCAAGGCTGGAGGCATCATGAACACCCGTTTCATCCTCTCCGCGCTCGCCCTGCCGATCTTGGCGCTATCTGCGTGCAACGCGTCCGCTCCCCCTGCCAAACCGCCGCTCGAAGGCGCGCGGATCGGTGGCGCTTTCACGCTGACGGACCAGAACGGGCAGACCGTCACCGAGCGTAGCTTTGCCGGCAAATACCGGATCATGTATTTCGGCTACACCTTCTGCCCCGATGTGTGTCCGACGGATGTCCAGGCGATCGGCGCTGCGGTGAAAAAGCTTGAAACCAGCGACCCCGCGCTCGCCGCGAAGATCGTGCCGGTGTTCGTGACGGTCGATCCGGCGCGCGATACGCCTGCGGTGCTCAAGCAGTTCGTCTCGGCGTTCCACCCACGGATGGTCGGTTTGACCGGTACGGACGACCAGATCGCGAAGATCAAGACCGAATATGCGGTGTATTCGAGCAAGGGCGACGCCTCGCCGGGCGGCGGCTATCTCGTAAACCACTCGCGCCAGGCCTATTTGATGAGCCCGGACGGCAAGCCCCTCGCTTTGCTGCCGCAGGAACAAGGGCCCGACGCAGTGGTGACGGAAATCAAGCGCTGGGCCCGATGAGCGTGCGCTTTTGGGAAGATACGCCGATCGACCAGCTCGATCGCGGTCAGTGGGAAGCCCTATGCGATGGCTGCGGCAAATGCTGCATCCACAAGCTTGAGGACGAGGATACCGGCGAGCTCGTCGCGACCAACGTCTCGTGCCGCCTGCTCGACCGCCGCAGCGGGCAATGCTCGGATTACCGCCACCGTCACGCCTATGTCCCCGAATGCGTGCGCCTGACGACCGGCAACGTCCGCGGGATCGACTGGCTACCCTCGACCTGCGCGTACCGCTTGCGCGCGGCCGGCGAGCAATTGCCCGAATGGCACTACCTCGTCTGCGGCGACCGCGAGGCGGTCCACCGCGCCAAGCAATCGGTGCGCGGCTGGACGATCAGCGAGGACGAGGCCGGTGAGCTCGAATATCACGTGATCGATCGCGAGCTTTAAGACGGTGATCGAAGGCCTGGAGATCGTCCGCCACCCGCGAGCCCGCCGCGCGCGACTGTCGATCGATCCCGCGAGCGGCCGGGCAAGGCTCGTCCTGCCCAAACGCGCGGCGCTGAAGCAGGCACTGGCCTGGGCGGAGGACAAGGCGGGCTGGATCGCCGAACAGCGCGCCCTGCTCCCCTCACCCCGTCCGTTCGTGCCCGGTGCGGTCCTCGCCGTCGCCAACGAACCGCTGACGATCGAATGGACTCCGGGAAGCCGCCGCACCGTCGTTCGCGAAGGCTCGGTGCTGTCGCTGTCAGGCCCGCCTGAAACAATCCCGCGGCGCGTCGAAGCCTGGCTGAAACGCACCGCGCTCGCCGTGCTGGAAACCGAAACCGCCGAATATGCCGCCAAGGCGAAGGTCAGCGTCGCGCAGGTCGCGGTTGGCGATGCCAAGGGCCGCTGGGGTAGCTGCGCATCGAGCGGCGTCATCCGCTACAGCTGGCGCCTAATCCTTGCGCCAAGCTGGGTCCGCCGGGCCACCGTCGCGCACGAAGTCGCGCACCGTGTCCACATGAACCACGCCCCGGTCTTCCACGCGCTGGTCGAGCAGCTCTACGGCGAAGACCCGACGCCCGCGCGCGTCTGGCTACGCACGCACGGCGCGGAGCTTCACTGGTTTGGACGGTCTTCCTGAGGGCGCTCGCTCTGGAAACGCTGCGTCTGGACCTGATCGCGTGGCCCGTCTCGGGGCATTTCGCGCTGGAGCGGCTGGCGCCCTGCCGGTGACGAGGGTTCGCGCCGCTCTCGCCCAGTGACGCGATCGATCCAGTCCTGGTTCAACTGCTGCGGCGGTGCCGCCGGCGTTTCTTGCTGGTCCGCATCGGGGCGCGGGATCGTGTCGCCAGTCTGCGCATCGGTCGGGACGGGCGCCGCGTCCTGCTCGATCGGATTGCCGTCTGCGTCGACTGCCATCTGGCCGTTGTCGGGCTGGCCGAAATAGCTCTGCTCGTCGGGTTCGAGCTGCCATTCGGGCAACGTCACCTGCGTATCGAACTGTTCGATCGGACGGCTTGCGGTCGCAGGCTTCATGAAAGCCGCCCACGCCTTGGCGGGTGCGGTGCCGCCGTGCAGGCCCGCGATCGGCTTGGCATCGTCACGACCCATCCACACGCCCGTCGTGATGCCGCTCGAGAAGCCCAGGAACCAGCCATCCTTCGACGCAGTGGTGGTGCCAGTCTTGCCCGCGACCGGACGACCGATCTGCGCCGCGCGGCCGGTGCCGGTGTTGACCGCGGTCTGCAACAGGTCGGTCATCTCGGCGGCGACGTAGGGCGCGACCAGCACATGGCTGCGGTCGACCTCGTGCGTGTAGATCGTCTGACCGTTCGCGGTGACGCGCGTGATCCCGTACGGAGTCACCGCGACGCCCTTGTTCGCGACGCTCGCGAAGGCGCGCGTCATGTCGATCACGCGGACTTCGGAGGTGCCGAGCACCATCGACGGATGCACGTTGACCGGCGTGGTGATCCCGAACCGCCGCGCCATGTCGGCGACCGTGTTGAAGCCGACCTCCTGGCCGAGTTTCGCGGCGACGGTGTTGAGCGAATAGGCGAATGCGGTGCGCAAGCTGACCGCGCCGGAGTTGCGGCGGGAATCGTTGCGCGGGCTCCAGCCCTGGATCGTGACGGGTTCGTCGACGATCGAGTCTTCGGGCTTGTGGCCTGCCTCGAGTGCGGCGAGATACACAAACAGCTTGAACGACGAGCCCGGCTGGCGGACTGCCTGCGTCGCGCGGTTATAGATCGACGAGACGTAATCCTTGCCGCCGACCATCGCGCGTACTTCGCCGCCACGGTCGAGTGCCACCAGCGCGCCTTGCGCTCCGGGTGGTGCATTCGCCCGGATCGCGTCATCGGCCTGGCGCTGCATCGTCAGGTCGAGCGTCGTCCACACCTCGAGCGGCTCTGTCGTCTCGTCGATCAGCGTGTCGAGCTGTGGCAGCGCCCAGTCGGTAAAGTAGCGGACGCTGTTCTGCTTGGGCTCCGGTGCCAGCTTAAGCCCGCTGACATCGGCATCGGCGGCCTGCTCGGCGGTGATCGCGCCCGTCTCGCGCATCGTCTCCAGCACCACGCCCGCGCGGCCCACCGCGGCTTCGGCATCGGCGGTCGGCGAGTAATTCGATGGCGCCTTCACGAGTCCGGCGATCACCGCGGCCTCGGCAAGGCTCAGATGATCCGCACCGTGGCCGAAGAACTTCCGCGATGCCGCGTCGATCCCGTAGGCACCACCGCCATAATAGACCTTGTTCAGATACAGTTCGAGGATCTGGTCCTTGCTAAACTTCCATTCGAGCGCGAATGCCAGGATCGCCTCGCGGAATTTTCGTCCGAATTTCTTCTGATTATTGAGGAAAACGGTGCGCGCAAGCTGCTGCGTGATCGTCGACCCGCCTTGCGTCCAGTGGCCGCGATCGTACCGCACCTTCACCGACCGCGCGACGCCGACCGGATCGATGCCGATATGCGAGCGAAAGCGGCGATCCTCGACCGACACGGTCGCGTCGCGCATCACCTGCGGAATCTGCGAATAGGGGAGCCATTCGCCGAAACTCGGCCCCATCGAGACGATCACGGTGCCGTCGGCGGCATGGACGCGGATCATCTGGCCGTTGGGCGACGATTTCAGGCTGTCGAAGCTCGGCAGCTGCGACATCGCGACATACACCGCGATCGCCAGCGCGCCGAGCGCGAGCAGGCCTACCCCTATGCAAACCTGAAGAAAGACGACCAACCGCCGACGCCAGCGTGACGCCGGGGGAGACGGGGGCCGACGGGACGGTGAAGCAGAACGCGTACTGGCCATGTGGCCGCAGAATTACGCGTTCCGTTGCTGCCCTACAAGCGCGATCAGGCCGCAGCGTTCGCTTTGCGCGGTCGGAATTCGAGCGACAGCGAATTCATGCAATAGCGCTGGCCGGTCGGTGGCGGGCCATCGGGGAAAACATGCCCCATATGGCTGTCGCAACGTGCACACCGCGTTTCGATGCGCGTCATGCCGTGGCTGCGATCGGCGTGATCGGTGACGGCGTCGGGGCCGATCGGCTGCGTAAAGCTCGGCCAGCCCGAACCGGAATCATATTTGTCTGCACTGTCGAACAGCTCGTTGCTGCACGCCGCGCACCGGTAGATGCCGTCGGCCTTGTTGTCGTTGAGCGCCCCTGCGAACGCACGCTCGGTGCCCGCCTCGCGCAGCACGTGATATTGTTCTGGCGTGAGCCGCTTGCGCCACTCGGCCTCGGAAAGATTTATCTGGTCCATGACTATGCATCTCGTGCTGGCGGGACGGATTTCAAGACTGGCTCATTCTGGTTGCGTTGGCGATGACCTGGATCAGTAAGGGGCGCAGCAACGGTAGCAGCCACGTCGCGCGTTCGCTCTCGGCGATATGGCGGACGATGCTGGCGATACCGATAGGGCGAGCCAAGCGGCGGGCGAAGTCGGCCTGCCAGATGACCCCTGCTTCGGAGCCGCCTTTTGCGTAGGCGGCGGATGCCGCGATTCCGCTGGCGAGCGCGATCCCCATCCCTTCGCCGGCGAGCGAGGGGATGACGCCGGCCTGATCACCGAGCCGGAACACCGCGTCGACGCCGGTACGTTGGCGCCAGCCATAGGGGACATTGGCGATCGCATCGATCGAGGCATTGGGGGGGATCAGCGCGACCCATTCACCAAGTGCGGGCATCTCGCGGCCGAGAGCTTCGAGCAGTTGTGTGGGGGATCCGGCGGCCTGAAGCCGCGAGCGGTGTACCGCCATACACAGGTTCGCGGTGCCGTCCTCCTGCATTGCCAGTCCCGCATAGCCGCGGTCGAACAGATGCAACTCGATGCTGCCCGCGAGCGATTGGGCCAGAGCCGGTGAGGGGGTGACGCGTACCCGTATTCCCAGGGTCGGATCGTCGCCGCGCGCCTCCTCGGGGCGGGCCATGCCGCGAACGTCGTGTTTGCCGCTCGCGAGGAACAGCGCGTCGGTCGCGATCGTCGCACCATCGGCGAGGCGCACGGTCGTGCCATCGATCTCGCGGACGGTGACACCGCGCTCGATCGGCGTTCCAAGCCGCTTGGCTTCGGCCAGTAGGACGGTATCGAGGCGGTGGCGTGATACCGAGACTGCCGGGTGGGGCAGGGCAGCTTCCGCACGGCGGCTGCCTGCAAAGATGCGTGCGCGCGTCACGCGTTGCGGATTGAGCGTATCGGTATCGATCCCGAGCCCGACCAGCGTCTCGAGCGTCCGCCAGCTCAGGAACCCGCCGCAGATCGCATCGCCGGTCTCACGCAATCGCTCGATAAGCAGGTGCGGTCGCCCAGCGCGCGCGAGGCCAATCGCAGTCGCGGCCCCGGCGAGCCCGCCGCCGACTATCAGCGCAGGCGTTCGACGCATAACCGGAACGGAAAGATGCGGCGGACCTTCGCCTGGGTGACGCCGGCTTCCGCGAGCAACGGTGGCCATTCGTCGGGACGATAGCTGCGCGCGATCGACAGCGTGCCGTCATGCCGGACGATCGGGTGCCAGCGCGCGAGTGTGGCCAGGATCGGGAACCCCCAGTGTGCGCCCCCATGACGGTGGAGGTCGTTGACGAACCACCCCGCGGTCGCGTGGCGCTCCATGAACCGTAAAAACGCGACGAGCTGGTCGTGCGTCATGTGATGCGCGACGAGACTGCTGACAATCACGTCCCAAGGTTCGTCGGCGAGATCGGCATAGTCGCCTGTGACGTAGCGGATATCGCCGCCATGCACGCGCGCCGCCTGCTCGCTGCGCGGGTTGAGATCAACGCCGACAAGATCAGCCTCGATGCCTTTCGCCTTTGCCCAGCGCGCGATCCGCCGCAGCATATCGCCGTCACCGAAACCCACATCGAGCAAACGGAATCGTGTCCGCCCTTTGATCGCCCGATCGAGGAAATCGAGCGTCGGTCGGCGCGCCATCGTCACGGTGTTCACGGTCGCTAGATCGCCGACCACATCGGCATATGTCGCTGCGTCGAGATCGTCGGCGTCCATCAGCTCTTCGGCCTGGCTGCGCACGGCTAGGCTGGATGATGCGAGGCTCATACCGCGCTCCGGAATCCGAAGCCCTCCGCCGCCAGGCCCGGCCCGAACGCCAGCGCGACGCCGCGCCCGATCGGCGGCCTGGCCAGGAGGCGTTCGAACACGAACATCAACGTCGCCGACGACATATTGCCATTGTCCGCCAACACCTGACGCGACGCCGCCAGCGCCTCAGGGTTCAGATGCATCGCATGCTCGACCGCGTCTAGGATCGATCGCCCGCCGGCATGGACCGCCCAGCCGTCGATCGTCTCGGGCGGCTGGCCGTCGCTGACGATCGTGCGGAATGCGGCATCCGCGAGCGCGGTCGCGATCCGCGCGGGCACCTCGCCCGACAGATGCATTGCGAACCCCGCATCGGTGACGTCCCAGCGGATCAGCGTTTCGGTATCTGGCAGCGCGGCGGCGAACGGCGTGCCGAGTTCGATCCCGGTCGCGTCCGCAGTGACCAGCGCGGCCGCGGCGCCGTCGCCGAACTGGAGCATCGCCAGCAACGGCTCGATGTCGTTGGCAGGCTGGAGATGCAGCGTCGAGAGTTCGACCGTCACGACGAGCACGCGCGCCTTGGGCTCGGAGCGGACGATGTGACGCGCGTTACGCAGCGCAACGACCGCCGCGTAGCATCCCATGAAGCCGATCAGCAGCCGTTCGACGCTGGGCGATAGCCCAAGCCGGCGCGCGATGATCTGGTCGATGCCGGGCGCGACGAAGCCGGTGCAGCTCGCCACCACCAGATGCGTAATGCCCTCGACGGCGATCTGCTTGCGCAACGACTCGATCGCGCGGATCGCCAGAGCGGGCGCATGCTCGGCGTACAGCGTCATTCTTGCAGCCGTCCCGGGATGCGGTTCGGTTGCGTAAAACCCAGCATCGTCGACTGGCGAGCCGCCATCCGCGGTCGGCGGCAAGACCGACCAGCGATGCGCGATACCCGACCGTGAGGCCATCCGGTCGAACACCTTGGTCGATCGCGCACCGGTCCGCTCGCGCGCCCAGGCGATGAACGCTGCGTGGATGTCATGATCGGGAACAGCGGTCCCGACAGCGTTTAAATACGCAGGCAGTTGCTGAGAGGTGTCGGTTGGTGGAGCGGGCATGGAAACGGGTACGACGTCCTTTCATCCACGTGCGAGGACACGTGGGTCGAACACTCAACGCACGGTCGACGAACATAGACGTCGCGGCGGCCGACAATCCGCATGCTTCCCCGAAAACAACTCGCGTCGCAATCCGTCATGTTCATCTGAAAAGTCGTAAACGGCGAATTGCCGCAGCCACCACCGTCACGCCAGATCGCAATGGTCAGTCGCAGCCGACGCTTTCGAGATGGTCGTGTCCGACCCCGTATTTTTCCTCGACCAGCGCCATCGCGAAACCAACATAGGCCGCGATTGCATGGTCCTCAGACGCTTCCAGCGCAGCGCACGCCTCTTGCAGTAGCGCATATATTCGAGTCGCGGCCATCGTTGGATCCCCTTGCAAGCTGATGTCCTCAAACACAGGTGGTTTCAGGCGTCCTATCGCGGTGGATCGAAAGTATACCATAGTATTGATGGCGGATAGGTGTGTGAATTGCGCCAAATCAATACAGATAAAACCACAATGGTTAGTTAGTTTCAATCTATTGCACCCACAATGGCGCGCATACCCCGGTCAAATGTGAAAATATCGCTTCAATGTGTAGGGTTATACCGGAAACAGTCCATTTTTGCATGGAAACTGCCGATAATCCTGTCATGTTGACGTGGAGTTTGCGCTGACAATGGTCCCGCGGTGCTACCCGCTGAAAAGGACGGCAAAGGCGGTGCGACCCGTCCGATGTACCGGATCAATGGGTCGATTACCTCGTTGAAGACGGACAAGGGAGTGTTTGGTGAAGAACGAGTCGGTAGTTGATTTGATCAAGGATCTGACCGCCAAGCTTTCGGCGGTCGCTGAAGAATTCAACGGCCGCGTTGCCCATGCTGCGGATCCGGAACCAGTCGGTGCCGAGCCCAGTGAGACGGAACTCGTAGCGCACGCCGAGGCAGTGCTTGCCGATCGACGGCTGCGACGTCGTTTCCTACCCCCCGAGCTATTTCACGAGCCAGCCTGGGATATGTTGCTCGCCCTGTTCGTATCGCGGGATGAACGCCAGCCGATGAACATCAAGGCGCTGGTCAGCATGTCCGATGCGCCGGTTACCACGTCCCAGCGCTGGATCGAACATCTGCACAAGCTGAAGCTCATCGATCGGGTAATCGACCCTACAGATCGGCGACGTGTCGAAATTTCGCTGAGCCATAGTGGCGACCAGGCGATGCGCGGTTATCTTCGCGCGCTGCGTCGCCGCTGATCCGGGTATTTTAGATAGACCTATTTCGACTTTATACCGGAATAGAGACAAAAACGTAGCAGAACGGGTCGATTGATCCTGACTGATTTATCATAACCGATTTAGTCGCAAATATGTCAAGTTTGCTCATAAAACATACCGTTACGATTTCGTAGCATTTGATTAAGGCCAAGTGCTCGATCTGTTCCCCATCAAAGGGTGGGGAACACATTGCGCGCAGGCGTCATCTTGAAGATACGGGCAAATACAAGTCGGACCCGTGCGAGCGTCGCTGCGCTCTTCGTGATCGTCATGATCGCGACCGGCTTCGCTATGGCCGCCGCCCCGTCCGCCGCACGCGCGGAAAGCCTGGCGGGCACCGTGATCTTCAACACCGCTAATCTTCGGTACGATATGGACGGTGGCACCCGGTCCGTCACCTCGAACACGGTCACGCTGATCGTCGCCGAACGGCTCGACACCCGCCTGGTGCGCGAAGGGCAGGGCGTGATCACGGTTGCGTCGCCGCCCGCACTGCCCACGATCATCCCGTTCGTCCTGACCAATGCCGACAATGGGACCGAATCGTTCGTGCTGGCGACCAGCATCTCGTCCCCAGCGATGACGTTGCGCACGCTGGCGATCGATGCCGATGGCAACGGACGCTATGATCCTGCCATCGACCTCCCACCGGTCGACGCGACGGTACCGGCGCTTGCGCCGGGCCAGTCGATCACGGTGTTCGCGGTCCTGGTCGGGACCGCGGAACAGTCCGTCGCCGATGCCACACTGACCATGACCGCGCGGGCGCTGACCGGGTCGGGTGTGCCAGGAAGTGGCTATGCCGGTCGCGGCGACGGTGGCGGCGACGCGGTCGTCGGGCCGACCGGTGCCACTGCCAGCGTGGTCGTCCCACTGGCCAGCGCACGTGCCGGTCCTGCGTTGATCAAGAGCCAGTCGGTGCGCGCCGCCGATGGATCGCAGAACGCGGTTCGCGATTCGGTCATCACCTATACGCTCGAGGCGCGCTTCACCGATGCCGTCACCGGCGCGCGGATCGCCGATCCAATCCCGGCGGGCACGGTTTTCGTCCCCGGCAGCCTGACGCTCGATGGCGCGCTGCTGAGCGACGCCGCGGACGGCGACGCAGGCCGCTTCGATGCGACCGGCGGCGCACCGGCTGATGGCGCGCAAGGTCCGGGCATCGCCGTCGCGCTCGGGCAGGTCGCCGCGGCGTCCGTCCACACCGTCCAGTTCAAAGCCAAGATTCAATGAGGAGCATAGTCATGATCACGCGTCCGATGATTGCCGCCGTCCTGGCGGCCACCGCTGCCGCCGCCTCCGCGGCCGCAGGGCCGTTGCAGGTCACCAGCAGTATCCTGGTCGAAAGCCGCGCCGCAGCCGCCGACGGCACCACGCGGATCGCGCTGGTGAAACCGTCGAAGGTGACGCCGGGCGACAAGGTCATCTTCGTACTCGCCTATCGCAACACCGGTACGCAGCCACTGAGCAACGTGGTGCTCGACAATCCGTTGCCGCGGCAGATCGCCTATCGCTCGGCCAATCCCGGCTCGCCGGCACCCGACGTGTCGGTCGACGGCAAGACTTTCGGTTCGCTCGCCACGCTGCGCGTCCGCAGCCTCGACGGCAGCACGCGCCCGGCGAGCCCCAACGATGTCACCAGCGTCCGGTGGCGCCTCGCAAGCCCGTTAGCGGCCGGTTCGCAAGGTCAGTTCGCGTTCCAGGCCGTCCTGAAATGAGTGCGCCTCCGTCGACCCAGCTCTCGCAATCTACACAGAAGGAATAATTCGGAATGTACGCAAAAGGGGTAATTCGCACGCTGATGGCCGGAACGGCTGCGGTCGTGTCGCTTGGTATCGCGACCAATACAGCCAGTGCGCAGGCACCGGGGCCCGCCGGCACTGCCGCCGGCACGTCGGTCACCAACACTGCGCAGGCCAGCTACTCGGTCAACGGCGTCCAGCAGTCGGCGACGTCGAACACGACGAGCTTCGTGGTCGATCGCAAGGTCAACCTGACCGTGATCGCGAACCAGCCGAACAACACACAGGTGGCGATCGGCCAGACCGCGGCGGTTACGACGTTCAAGGTCACCAACAACACCAACGGCACGCAGGATTTCCTGTTGTCGTCGAGCCAGACGCCGATCACGAACCTGTTCACCGGCGACAATTTCGACGTGACCAATATCCACATCTACGTCGATTCGAACGGCAACGGCACCTATGACGCCGGGACCGATACCGTGACCTACATCAACGAGCTCGGTGCCGATCAGTCGGCGGTCGTCTTCATCGTCGCCGACATTCCCAACAACCAGGCTAACGCGCTTGCCGGCATCACGCTGATCGCACAGGTCGCGGCGGGTGGTGATACAGCCGCTCAGGGCTTGCCGCTGGCGGCCAGCGTCGCCCCGAACGACGATGCTGTCGTCGATGTGGTCTTTGCCGACAACGACTCCGATGGCCTTGGCGGCGACGTTGCGCTGAACGGGCAGGGCCGCGCGTCGCTCGGCTACGAAATCACCACGCGCAATGTCGCTTTGAGCGTCGCCAAGTCGCAACTGGTGCTGAACGATCCGGTCAACCTTGCCCTTTCGCCAAAAGCTATCCCGGGCGCGGTCGTGCAATATTGCCTGATCGTCAACAACGGCACGGTCGGCACGCCGGCGTCCAACGTCGTGCTGACCGACGTCATCCCGGCCAACACCACCTATGTCACGAACTCGCTCTCGATCGGTGCGATCGCGCTCGGGAATACGTGCCTGCTGACGGGGATCGTCGGCGGCGTCCCGTTGGCGGACGACGGATCGGTGACCGTGCCGGTGCTCAACTATACCGGCTCGTTCAACACGAACACGAAGACGGTGAATGCGACGATCCCGGTTCTGCTCGGCGGGACATCGGTCGCAGCGACGTTCCGCGTGACGATCAACTAAGCCCACACCCTCGCACCCGAAAGGACCGACCGATCCCGGCACGCGTGAAGGACGCGTGCCGGGAGCGGACCCTTGATGCCCAGCTTCCGCCGCCTTTTGCGCCTGTGCGCCCTATTCCTGACGCTGATCGGGCTTGTCATCGGTATCCTGCCGGCAAGCGCCCAGACGCGTATCCAGAATACCGCGACGCTGTCGTTCGACAACGCGGCCAGCGACTCTGGCGTGCGTACGATCCCGTCCAACACGGTCGCGCTCGACGTGAACCGCGCCAAGCGTCCGACGACGCTCACCTTTCGCCTGCCGCCGCCGAATTACGAGCTGACCGGCGCCAAGTGCCAGACCGCGCCATCGCTCCTGTTCACGCCGTCGCCGATCGACGCTGCGACCTATGCCGCATCGCCCTGGGTCGCCGCGGTCGACATCTACGCGGACATGATCCTCGTGCTCGACAACCAGGCCGGCAACCACGATCCCGACCTGCGCGAGACGTCGGTCATCGATGTCGACGTCGGCACGATCCACACGACGCTGACCTTGACCGAAACCGCCGTCGACAGCGGGATCTTCGCCGGCGGCATCCCCGCCAGCGCGACCGGCAAGCATCCCGAACTCGCCGCGTGCGACATTCGCAACCAGCGCGGCGCGACGATCAAGCTCAGCTTTTCCGAAGACGGCTACAGCCTCGCTTCGATGGCGGCGCTGCTGATCGACCCGGCCGGCTACACCTTCGATTCGCGGACCGGCGCGCTGATCGACGGCACGACCGTGTCGCTGGTCGACGAGACAGGCCAGCCCGCGACCGTGTTCGGGGACGACGGCGTCAGCCGCTATCCTTCCACCGTCGTCACCGGCGAAGCGGTCACCGACGCCGGCGGCCGCGTCTATCCTGGCGAGACCGGGCGCTATCGTTTCCCGCTGACGGCGCCGGGGCGCTATTTCATCAAGGTCGCGCCACCCGGTACCTATACCGCGCCCTCCACCGTCGACCGCGCCACGCTGGCAGCGCTCAAGGACCCGCAGGGCAGGCCGTTCATTCTCAACGACACGAGTTTCGGCGGCTCGCTGACGCTGTCGACACCCGAGCCGTTCTCCGCCGACATCCCTCTGGACAGCCCCGGCGCGGGCACGCTGCTGCTGACCAAAGTCGCCTCCGTGCGCGAGGCGTCGCCGGGCGATTTCGTCCAGTATCTGCTGCGGATCACCAACCGTGACTCTGTCCCGGCCCGCGGGCTCCATGTCGCCGACACGCTGCCCCGCGGCCTGCGCTACGAACGTAATTCCGCGCGCGGCGGGGACGAGCCGACCGTGTCGAGCGATGGCCGCAGCCTCGATTTCGTCATCCCGGTGCTCGCCGCCGGTGCCTCGACCGAACTGAAATACGTCGTCAGCATCGCGCCGGGCGCCCCGACCGGCGAAGCGCTCAATCGTGCGCGCGTCGCCGGGCAGGGCACCATCACCAGCAACGAAGCCGCGGCGTCCGTGCGTCTACGCCCGCTGCTGTTCACCGACGCGATGACGATCATCGGCCGCGTCACCGAAGGGAATTGCGGCGATCCCGTCGACAAGCGCAGGGGCGTGGCCGGCATTCGCCTGCTGATGGAGGACGGCACGTTCGTCGCCACCGACCGCGACGGGCTGTACCATTTCGAGGGCGTCCGCGCTGGGCGTCACGTCGTCCAGATCGACACGTCGAGCATCCCCGCGACGCACGCGCCGGTCGCCTGCGATATCGACACGCGCCAGGCGAACAGCCCGATCTCGCGCTTCGTCGAGGGCGATGGCGGGTTGCTCAAGCGTGTCGACTTCCAGCTGAAGCCGACCGGCAAGGCCAAGGCGGCGGATGCCGGCCTTCCCGTCGCGGTCGCGGATGCCGCTGTCGCTGCGGGGAGCCGCGACTGGCTGACAGGCGAACAGGCGGCCGGCATCGACTGGCTGTTCCCGAGCGCCGACCATAATCCCCGCGCGCCGATCGTCCGCGCGGTCATCAAGCACATGCCGGGTCAGCGCGTCGCGCTCACGATCAACGGCAAGCAGGTCGAGCCGCTCGCGTTCGACGGCACCGACACGCGCGATGGCACCGATATCGCGGTATCGCGCTGGACCGGTATCCCGTTGACCGACGGCGACAATCGCCTCGATGCGCGCATTCTTGCCGCCGACGGTAGCGTCGTGAAGACCCTCCAGCGCGTCGTGCATTATGCCGGCGCCGGCGTCCGTGCGGTGTTCGACGCGGCCAGCAGCCGGCTTGTCGCCGATGGCCTGACCCGCCCGCTGGTCGCGGTCCGCGTCACCGACAAGACCGGTCGCCCGGTCCGCGCCGGCACGCTCGTCCCGTTCACCGTCGACCAGCCCTATACCGCCGCGGTCGAGGCCGAGCTCGAACAGGGGCGCCAGCTTGCCGGCCGCGAACGCTCGTCCACCACCGCGCAGGTGGTCGGTGACGACGGGTTGGCCTTCATCGCCCTCCAGCCGACCACGCAGGCCGGCGCGGTTCACGTCGTCGTCTCGCTGACCGAGGATAAGGTCGTCCACGCCAACGAGGTTCGCGCCTGGCTCGCAGCGTCCGCCAAGGACTGGGTCGTGGTCGGGTTCGGCGCAGGCTCGCTTGGCTACGACATGCTCAGCAAGCGCCAATCGGGCCTGCCGCGGTCGCAGCGCAACAGCGTCGTCACCGACGGCCAGCTCGCTTTCTACGCCAAGGGTCGCGTCAAGGGCTCATGGCTGGCGACGATCGCCTATGACAGCGATCGCAAATACGATCCCGACCGCGGGCTGCTCGGCACGATCGACCCCGACCGCTATTACACCGTCTATGGCGACGGTTCGCGCCAGGGCTATGATGCGGCAACCCGCCGCAAGCTGTACCTGCGGCTCGAGCGTCGCGAATTCTATGCGCTGTTTGGCGATTTCGAGACCGGTTTCACCGACGCGCAGCTGACCCGCTACAGCCGTACGCTCAACGGCGTGAAGGCGGCGTACGAGGGCAAGCGGGTGCGCGCGACCGGGTTCGCGGCGAACACCGACACGCTGTATTCGCGCGACGAGATCCAGGGCAACGGCCTGAGCGGGCCATACCGGCTGTCGGGGCGCAACATCGTCCCGAACAGCGACAAATTGCGGCTCGAGACGCGCGACCGCTTCCGCTCCGAGCTGATCGTCTCGAGCACCGAACTGACCCGCCACATCGACTACGACATCGATACGTCGATGGGCACGGTCCGCTTCCGCCAGCCGATCCTCAGCCGCGACGGCAATTTGAACCCGATCTTCATCGTCGCGGATTACGAGGTCGAGGGCGGCAAGTCGTCGAAGCTCGCCGCCGCTGGGCGCGTTGCGACCAAGCTGGCCGATGGCCGGGTCGAGGTCGGCGTCGCGGTCATCCGCGACGAGACCGTCGGCAAGGCCACCGTGCTCGGCGCCGATATCAAGGCGCGCGTGACCGCCACCACCGAACTGCGCGGCGAGATCGCCAAGGGTGGGCGGCAGGGGCTGGGGCAGGGGCTCGCCTATCTCGCCGAGGTCGATCATCATGGGACGAAGCTCGACCTGCTCGCGTATGCACGTCAGCAGGATACCGCGTTCGGCGTTGGCCAGCAGAACCTTGTCGAAGCGGGTACGCGCAAATTCGGGCTCGATGGTCGCCTGCGGCTGACCGACCGGATCAGCCTGACGGGGGTCGCCTGGCACCAGCAGCAACTCGACAGCGCGGGGACGCGGACCGCCGCGGACGTCCGCCTCGAATATCGGCGCAACACGGGCACGATCTTCGTCGGCGGCCAGTATGCGGCGGATCGCGGCATCGACGGCAAGGACCGCGACAGCCGGCTGCTCACGCTCGGCGGCAGCCAGGCGCTGTTCGGCGACACGCTGACGGTGACCGGTCAGACGCAGTTTGCGCCCGGCGGCGACAGCGACAGTGTCGACTTCCCGGTGCGCCACCAGATCCAGCTCGCCTACCGGATCAAGCCCGGCATCCGCCTGATCGGCGGGTATGAGATCGCCAATGGCGACGGCTATGTCGCGCATACCAAGCAGTTCGGCGTCGACGTCGCGCCTTGGACCGGTGCCAAGCTGATGAGCACGCTCAACCAGCAGGCGATCGGCGAGAACGGCGCGCGGACCTATGCGCAATACGGCCTCAGCCAGTCGGTGCCGCTCGGCAAGCACTGGACGGTCGACGGCACGCTCGATGCCAGCAACACGCTGAACGGCAAGATTCCCGACGGTGCGGTGGTCAATGCGTTCCAGCCGGTCACCTCGGGCGGTTATGTCGGGCAGGACCAGACCAACGGCGATTACGCTGCGATGACGCTGGGCGCGACCTATCGCCAGGCACGCTGGTCGGTGAACGGGCGGCTCGAATACCGCAATGCCGACAGCGGCGATCGCTGGGGGATCACCACCAACTTCCTGCGCACGCTGGGGCAGGGCAAGACGCTCGCGTCGAGCATCAAGGCGTACACGATCACCGACAAGAGCGGCGCGGTCGCGACCTATGCCACCGCCGATCTGGCGCTTGCGTTCCGCCCGCTCGACAGCCGCTGGTCGGTGCTCGAACGGCTCGAGCTGCGGCATGAGAGCGCGGATGCGGGGTTCACCGACTCCAATGCCCTCGGCGTACCCGCCCATGGCGGCGGCGATCAGGTCACGTCGCGGATCATCAACAACCTCGCGGTGAACTATCGCACCGGTCCGGAAGGGCTCGGCCACGGGACCGAGGCGACGCTGTATTACGGCGCGAAATACGTCGCGGGGCGGTTCGCCGACGACACCTATGACGGGTATATCGACGTCACCGGGTTCGAGCTGCGCCAGGATATCGGTACGCGGTTCGATATCGGCGTGAGCGGATCGGCGCAGCATGCCTGGTCGCGCGGCGCCTGGTCGTGGAGCGGCGGGCCGTCGGTCGGCGTCTCGCCTGCGCAGAACACGTGGATCACCGCAGGCTATAACGTATCGGGCTACCGCGACCGCGATTTTGAGGACGACCGCTACACGCGGCAGGGGCCGTACGTGACGATGCGGTTGAAATTCGACCAAGCGACGATCGGTGGCGCAACGCGCGCGCTGTTCGGCGGGCGGGGATAATACAGGGAGAGAGACCTATGCCGACGCCGAACCAACCCGTCCCAATGCCGCTGCCGCGCGACTTTACCGATCATGGTCCGTGCGTCGAGGATCTCGCACGAGCATTCGCGATGCAGGACGCAGCGACGAGCGAGGCGTTGATCGAGACGCTGGCGACGCAGGCGATTCGCCAATGGCGGCTCGACGATGCAACGTTCTGGCAACGGGTGAAATTTCAGGCGCGGATGATCCGGGCGAAGCAGGGGTCGTGGAGTTCGCACGAGCGGCACTGACTTGCTCCCCTTCTGCAAGCGGGAGGGGTATGTTGTCCGCCTATTTCCCGTCGGTGGTCAGCTTCACCTTATTCGGGAGCTTCTTCCCCTTGGTCCGGCGCGAGGGCAGCTGGACCGGGTTCTTCTTTTTCCACTGCGCAAACGTCATCGGGCCCTCGGGCGTATCGATGATCGTGTCGTCGATCGAACTCATGCAAATTCCTCCAAGCAAGCCAACGCACACGCGCAGCAAGGGGGGCCCTCGAAGGGGGTATTTACGCTCATCAGAAAAAATGGTGCGGCCAAGAAGACTCGAACTTCCACGGGCTTTCGCCCACAACGACCTCAACGTTGCGCGTCTACCAGTTCCGCCATGGCCGCCCATGAAACATCACCGGGCGGACCCGGCATCTGGTAGGCGAGCGCCACTAGCAAGGGTTTGAACGCTACGCAACGGCCTTTGCGAAAAACCGTTCGTCCGGTACCGCAAACGATGCCCCGCTTCCTTTTTTCGACCGATACCAGAGCCGAAACGCGGCGCGTGCTCGCGCTCGCGTGGCCGGTGATGCTGACCAGCCTCAACTGGACGATCCTGCACGTCACAGACGTGATCGTCGTCGGGCTGGTCGGCGCGCACGAGGTGGCGGCGCTCGGCGCGAGCCGCTCGATGACGTTCATCGCGATCGTCACCGGGCTTGCGTGGTTGTCGGGCGTCCTCGTGCATACCGCACGTGCCGATGGGGCGGGGGACCTGCCACGTACCGGGCAGGTGCTCCGCGAAGGGCTGGTGTTGGGGTTACTGCTCGGGCTCGTCGTAGGAGTCGTCATGTTCGTCTTCGCGGACGCGATGCTCGCCGGGATCGGTGTCGCGCCTGCGCTGGTCGAGCCGGCCGGGCGGGTCGTGCGGGTGATGGCGTTCACCTATCCGCCGCAGCTGATGATCGTCGCCGCCAGCTTCTTCCTGGAGGGCGTCAGCCGACCGCGGCGTGTCGCGGTGGTGAACTTGTCGATACTGCCGCTCAATGCGGTGCTGGCCTGGGCGATGTCGGGCGGCCATCTCGGGCTGCCGCCAATGGGAGCGGTTGGCGCAGCGACGGCGACCGCGATCGCGTCGGGGCTGGGGGCGGTCGGGATGATCGCGGCGGCGTTGACCCTGCCGCGCGCGAAGGAGCGCGGAGTTCGGCGAATCGACCTCGCGGCATGGCGCGGAGTGCCGGCCGGCATCGCCGCACTCGCGGTGTTCGGAATCGTCCCCGCCGTCGCGTCCGGCCTCGAACTTGCCGGCTTCTCGATCCTGATCGCGCTGTCGACGCAGTTCGGCGACAATGTCGCGCATGCGTTCCAGATCGTGTTCTCGGTTCACAACGTCACGTTCGGGTTGGCACTCGGCCTCGGCTCCGCTTGTGGTGTCCGCGTCGGCAATGCAGTCGGTGAGGGTAATCCCAAAGCGGGCATCTCCCGCGCGTTGATCGCGACCGGGCTGTCGATGCTCGCGCTCGGCCTGTGCGGCATCGTCCTGATCGTTGCGCGCGGGCCGATCGTCGCGGCGTTTCCGGCCGACCTCGCCACGCATACTGTCGCGCTGGCGATGCTACCGGTCTGGGCGCCGTTCATCCTGTTCGACGGCGCGCAAGTGGTGCTGGTCTACGCGCTCCGCTCGCTCGGCGATCAGGTCGTCGCGGGCGTGAACAGCATCGTCGCGTATTTCGTCGTCACCGGCGGCGCGGGCTGGTGGATGGTGTACGCCGGTGTCGGCCCGATGGCGCTGGTCTACGCCTCTGGCCTTGGCATGCTGACCGCCGCGATCCTGCACGGCGGCCGCTTCTGGATCGTAAGCCGACGATTGCGGCGCTGACTCGATCCTCCCCTGACGGGGAGGGCTGACTTGATCCTCCCCGTCAGGGGAGGATCGTAGAGCTAGCGCGTCGCCTCACCCGCGAAGCTCAGTTCGAGCCGCTTCGAGTTGGGCGGCACGTTCAGCGTCGCCGAGTTGAAATCGACGGCACCGCCCGGTGCCAGCGTCCGCTGCTGCGGCGTGATCGTCCAGCTATACACCAGCCGTCCCTGCGCATCGCGGAGTTCGGCGCGGATGTCGGGGACGCGCTGGCGCTGGTCCGACGGGTTGGTCACCTGGCCGCTGACCGCGAACAGCTCCGAGCCGTTCTCCAGCTCGCGTCGCTCGATCGGATTGTCACGCAGCCGCAACGGCGTCTCTGCGCTGCCAAGCCCGAATCCCAGTTTGGCCACCACGCCCGGCGCGCCGAGATAGACGATCGATCCGACCGCGATCAGCATCAACAGCCCGGCCAGGACCGCGGCGACGGTCCACCACCGGGCCGTATTGCGCCGAGGTTTCAGCGGCGGCGTATATGGGGGCTGCTCGGCGACCGACGTATAATCCGGGACGATGAATTCGGGAGGCGCAAAGGCTGGTTCCGGCGCGATCTGGGTCGGGGTCGGGGCCGGGGGCGCAGCGGCAAACGGTGTGAACCTCTCGACCGGGTCCGGCGTCCGCATCAGCGGCGCGAGCGGCGGCGGCACGGGTGCGACCGGCGTCGCGACCGGGATTTCCAGCGCATCCTCGATCACCGGTGCGGGCGCCTGGAACCAACTATGTCGACAATTGGCGCAGCGCACGGTGCGTCCATCGCCGCCGATCGCGCTGTCGGGGACCAGATAGCGCGTGCTGCACTCGGGACATTGGAGGATCATGGAGACGCTTCACCAGCGGCCGCCGGAGCGCGACCGTTCATGTTCCGAATAAGCACGCTGCCCGTCTATGTGGCAAGCTTGAAGCGGCGCGCGCTTTCATGCGAAAGCGCCAATACGGGCATTGGCACGGGCATCAAGCGGGCGAGAGCGGGCGCAACCACGTCATGGCGAATATCGTCCAATTCGAAAATGTCGGGCTGCGATACGGCTCGGGGCCGGACGCAGGCCCCGAGACGCTGTCCGACCTCAGCTTCACGCTGCGCAGTGGTGCGTTCTATTTTCTCACCGGCGCGAGCGGTGCCGGCAAGACCTCGTTGCTGAAACTCCTGTATCTCGCGCAACGGCCGACGCGCGGCGTCATCCGGCTGTTCGGCGAGGACGCGGTGGTGTTGTCGCGCGACCGGCTGCCCGGGTTTCGGCGACGGATCGGCGTGGTGTTCCAGGATTTCCGGCTCGTCCCGCATCTGTCGACCTGGGACAATATCGCGCTGCCGTTGCGGGTCGCCGGGATGCCCGAGGCGGATATCGAGCAACCGGTGCGCGAGATGCTCACCTGGGTAGGACTCGGCGACCGCGCAGATGCACGACCGGCGACATTGTCGGGCGGCGAGCAACAGCGTGTCGCGATCGCGCGCGCGGTGATTGCGCGCCCCGAGATCCTGGTTGCGGACGAACCGACCGGCAACGTCGATCCCGACATGGCCGAGCGACTGCTGCATTTGTTCGAATCGCTCAACAAGCTGGGGACGACGGTCGTCGTCGCGACGCATGACTTCCATCTGCTGGGGCGGATACCGGGCGCGCAGATGATGCGGCTCGATCGTGGGCGGTTGCTCGATCCGACGGGCGCGCTCCGCTATCCGCCGACACGGCCCGAATGATGAGCCGCGCCACCAACGCCCGGTCTTCGGCCGAACGCCGCGTGCTTGACGAAGCAGGCGGGCTGCGTGCGATGACGTGGGTGATGGCGATCATGCTGTTCCTGACGATGCTCGCCGCCGCACTTGGCCTCGCGACCGCGGGGGCTGCGCGGCTGCTCGATCGGCAGTTGGCGGGGCGGTTGACGGTGCAGGTCGTCGATGGCGATCCGGTGCGGCGTGACGTTGCCGCTGCCCGTGTCCTTGCTGCCTTGCGGACGATGCCGGCGGTGGCGACGGCGACGCCGGTCGATCGCGCGGAGCTGACACGGTTGCTGCAACCCTGGCTTGGCTCCGACGGCGCCGATCCGCAATTGCCCGTGCCGGCGATGATCGACGTCGACCTTGCCGACCATGACGAGGCCGCCGCGTCGCGCGTTGCGGCTACGGTTCGGCGTCTGAATCCCAGTGTCCGCGTCGACCGGCACGAAAGCTGGATGTCGCCGGTCAACGACGTGATGCGCACGTTGACGTTCCTCGCGCTGGCGCTAGTTCTGCTGATGGCGAGCGCGACCGCCGCGGTGGTGGTGCTCGCCGCCCGTGCGGGGCTCCAGACGCATCGCGCCACGATCGCGGTGATGCACATGCTCGGCTCGACCGATCTTCAGGTCGCGCGGCTGTTCCAGCGGCGGATCGCACTCGATGCAACGATCGGCGGCGTGGGTGGTGGTGTCGCGGCGTTGCTGATCGTCACGTTCATCGGCATCCGGTTGCGCGGGCTCGGTTCGGACCTGCTCGGCGGGGTGACGCTTGGCGGGGTCGACTGGGTGGTGCTCGCGCTGTTGCCCGTCGCGTTCGTCGTTCTCGCCACGCTCGCCGCGCGTGTCACGATCGTCCGCGCGCTGAGGCATATCCTGTGATCGTCCGGCTGTTCGGCATCATGGCGCTCGCCTGGGCGTTCGGCTTTGCGCTGTTCATGCTGATGCTGCCCAAGCCGCTGAACGGGTTCACCTCGGATGCGATCGTCGTGCCGACCGGCGGAGCAGGGCGGATCGACCGCGGCATCGCACTGCTGCGCGATCACCAGGCGAAGCGGATGCTGGTGACGGGCGTCGCGCCGGGGGTGCGGCCGATCGATCTCGCGCTCGAATACCGGACGTCGCCCGCGCTGTTCGCGTGCTGCATCGATCTCGGCGCGGACGCGGTCGATACGCGGTCGAATGCCGAGGAGACCGCGCAGTGGGTGCGCGTGCACAAATACCGGTCGGTGCGGCTGGTGACGTCGGACTGGCATGTGGCGCGGGCACGGATGGAGCTGTCGGCGGCGCTCGACAAGAATGTCGTGATTCTCGGCGATGGCGTGCCGGGTACGCCGCGACTCGGGACCTTGGTCAACGAATATAACAAGTTGATCCTTCGCCGGATCGCGTTGTGGATTGGATATGGCGGATGATCTGGCTGCGTAACTGGGCGTTCATGCTCGTTTTCTACACGATCTCGGTACCGATCGTGGTGACCGTGCCGATCTCCGCGCTGTTCGGATCGCGCGCGGTGATCGTGCATTCGACGATCTGGACGCGCTTCCATCGCTGGTGCGCGCGGTGGATTCTGGGTGTGCATATCCGGATCGAGGGGACGCGGCCGACCGAGCAGGCGTTCTATGCGTGCAAGCACCAGGCGATGTTCGAGACGCTGGAGCTGCAGGCGTTGCTTGATGGCCCTGCGATCGTGCTGAAGCGCGAACTGGCGGATATCCCGGCCTGGGGTTGGGCGGCGCGGCGTTATGGCGCGATCGTGGTCGACCGCGAGGCGTCGGCGACGGCGATGCGCAGCATGATGCGCGAGGCGACCGCGGCGAAGGCGACCGGGCGCTCGATCCTGATCTTTCCGGAGGGGACGCGGGTATCGCCGGGCGAGCATCCGCCGCTGAAGCCGGGGTTTGCGGGGCTGTATCGTGCGCTGAAGATGCCGACGGTGCCGATCGCGTGTGACAGCGGGCTGGTGTGGCCGCGGAAGGGCCCGAAGCTGCCGGGGGTGATTACCTTCCGGTTCGGCGAGGTGGTGCCGCCGGGCCTGCCGCGTGAGGAGGCGGAGGAGCGGGTTCACGCGGCGATGAACGCGCTGGATTAAGTTCGGAAGGCTATTCCCAACAGCCGACCACCCCGGCAGAGGCCGGGGCCCAATTGGGGGACGTCGCTAATATGCGCTGCGCGTTGTTACGCTGGCCTACCCAATTGAGCCCCGGCCTGCGCCGGGGTGGTAGAAGATTTACCCGTGAGTCCGCCCGAAATCCTGCACGTCGTCGTCCTGACCCTGTTCGACGATGCTCCGCCGGATCGCCCGGGTCCGCGTGAACAGGTCGAACAGCGCGTCGCCGTCACCCCAGCGGATCGCGCGCTGGAGATGGCTCAGATCCTCCGAGAAGCGCTGGAGCATTTCCAGCACCGCCTCGCGGTTGTTTAGGAAGATGTCGCGCCACATCGTCGGGTCGGACGCCGCGATCCGCGTGAAGTCGCGGAAGCCGCCGGCGGAATATTTGATGACCTCGGACTGGGTCACTTCCTCCAAGTCGCCGGCGGTGCCGACGATCGTGTAGGCGATCAGGTGCGGCAGATGGCTGGTGACGGCGAGAACGCGGTCGTGATGCTCGGGCGCCATCGTCTCGACCTGCGCGCCGAGGCGACGCCAGAATTCGGAGACACGCTCGACCGCGACCGGGTCGGCGCCCTCGGGGGGCGTGACGATGCACCAACGGTGGCGGAATAGCGTCGCGAAGCCGGCTTCGGGGCCTGAGCGCTCGGTGCCCGCCACCGGGTGCGCGGGGATGACGGTCGCGTCGGGCAGCGCCTCTGTCAGTGCGCGGACGATCTCGGCCTTGCAGCTGCCGACGTCGCTGACGACCGCGTCGGCGGGGAGCTCGGCCGCGAACTCGCGCGCGACGTCGCCCATTATGCCCACGGGCACGCACAGGATCACGAGGTCGGCGTCGATCACCGCCGCCCCCGCCGAGTCCGCGACGTCGTCGCAGAACTGCAACCGGTCCGCGGTTTCGCGCACGCTGTCATCGGCGTCGTAGCCGGTGACGCGGACGGTCGGCATCGCCGCCTGGATCGCGCGCGCCACCGACGAGCCGATCAGTCCCAGCCCGATGATCGTGACGCGCGCGAACGGCAGCATCAGGCGGCTTCGACCAGCGCGCGCAATGCCGCGGTGACGCCGCGCGTTTCCTCTTCGGTGCCGATCGTGATGCGCAGCGCGTTGGGCAGGCCTTGGCCGGGCAGCCAGCGGACGATGTAGCCCGCCTTCATCAGCCCGTGATAGGCGGCATCGGCGGTCAGCTTGCCCTCGAACAGCACGAGCACAAAGTTCGCCTTCGATGGCACGCAGCGCAGGCCCGCATTGCCCATCTGCCCGACCTGCTCGACGAACCACCCGCGCCAGGTATCGTTATGCGCGCGCGTCGCGTCGACGAACGCGGTGTCGCCGATCGCGGCGACCGCGGCCGCTTGCCCCGCGGTGGTGACGTTGAACGGTGCGCGGATGCGGTGCATCGCGTCGATGATCGGCGCGCAGGCATAGCCCCAGCCGATCCGCTCGGCGGCCAGCCCGTGGATCTTCGAGAAGGTCCGCGTGACCAGCACGTTCGCCTCGGTCATCGCGAGTGCCAAACCCGCATCGTCCTCCTCGGGCGACAGATATTCGGCATAGGCCTGGTCGAGTACGAGCAGCACCGACTTCGGGAGCCCTGCATGCAGCCGCGCGATCTCGGCACGCGGGGTGAACGTGCCGGTCGGGTTGTTCGGGTTGGCGACGAACACGACGCGGGTACGCTCGGTAACCGCGGCGAGGATCGCGTCGACGTCGGTCGCATAGTCGCGGTCGTCGACGATCACCGGTTCCGCCCCCACCCGGCGCGTCGCGATCTCGTAGACCGCGAAACCGTAGCGGACGTGGATGATCTCGTCGCCGGGGCCCGCATAGGCGCCCGCGACCAGATGCAGGATCTCGTCCGAGCCGGTGCCGTAGATCACGCGCGCCGGGTCGAGGTCGTAATGCGCCGCCAGCGCCTCGCGCAGCGCGGTCGCGCCGGCGTCGGGATAGCGTTCCAGCGTCCGGTCGGCGGCGTCGAACGCGGCCTTCGCGGCGGGGCTGGTGCCGAGCGGGTTTTCGTTCGACGACAGCTTGATCACCGTGCGGCCATCATCGGTCGTCGAGCGACCGGGCGTGTACGGCGCGATCCCCATGATCCAGGGCTTCGGCGCGGGTGCGGGCATGATGTTTGTCATGGTCGCGGGACATAGCGGGCACGGTGCCGCGGTGGCAATGTTTGTGCGAGGTGTAGGCTAACGGCTCGTCGGACTGACTTATCCTCCCCCGCAAGGGAGAGGTGGCGCGAAGCGACGGAGGGGGAGGGCGACGCAACAGCTGTATTCCTGTCCTCCCCCTCCGTCTGGCAAGGGCCAGCCACCTCCCCCTTGCGAGGGAGGATTGAGGACGCAGCGCTGGCATGTTCGCGGGCGCTTATGGTAGCGCGCGGCATGCTCGACACGCCTGCCATCGACCCCAGCACCAGCCACGACACCGACCAGCGCTTCGGCCTCGCGCGGCGCGTCACGCTGCCAGGGCCGCTCAGGCTCGACGGCGGCGTGCTGCTGTCGCCGGTCGATATCGCGTATGAAACGTACGGTACGCTCAACGCCGATGCCTCGAACGCCGTCCTGATCTGCCACGCGCTGACCGGCGACCAGCATGTCGCCTCCCATCACCCGCGCACGGGCAAGCCTGGCTGGTGGACGCGCATGGTCGGCGAGGGCAAGCCGATCGACCCTGCGCGCCACTTCGTCGTCTGCGCGAACGTGCTGGGCAGCTGCATGGGCTCGTCGGGTCCCGCGACGATCAATCCGGCGACCGGGCGGCCCTGGGCGATGGGGTTCCCGGTCATCACGATTCGCGACATGGTACGCGCGCAGGCGATGCTGCTCGACCATCTCGGCATCGGCGTGCTCCACGCGGTGGTCGGCGGATCGATGGGTGGGATGCAGGCGCTGAGCTGGCCCGCGACCTTCCCCGACCGCGTGAAGGCGTGCGTCGTGATCGCCTCGACCGCACGGCATACCGCGCAGAACATCGCGTTTCACGAGGTCGGCCGGCAGGCGGTGATGGCCGATCCGAACTGGCGCGGGGGCGAGTATCACGACGACGACGCGCCGACCGCCGGGCTCGCGGTGGCGCGGATGGCAGCGCACATCACCTATCTGTCCGAAGCCGGGCTGACCGAGAAATTCGGGCGTCGGCTGCAAGCACGCGATGCGAAATCATTCGGGTTCGACGCGGATTTTCAGGTCGAGAGCTATCTGCGGCACCAGGGCCTCGCCTTCACTGACCGGTTCGACGCGAACTCGTATCTCTACATCACGCGGGCGATGGATTATTTCGATCTCGCTGAGGAGCATGGCGGAATGCTCGCCAACGCGTTCCGCGCGACCAAGGCGCGGTTCTGCCTCGTCAGTTTTGACACCGACTGGCTCTACCCGACCGCCGAATCCCGCGCGATCGTCCAAGCCTTGAACGCTGCGGGCGCGCCGGTGAGCTTCGTCGAGCTGTCGAGTCCCTACGGCCATGATGCGTTCCTGCTGGAGGCCCCCGATCTCAACCGGGTCGTCGACGGCTTCTTGAGGGCGGGGCGATGACGATCCTCCTTTCGGACGACGTGGACAAGCTGCAGATCGACCGCATCCATGGCTGGCTGGCGAGCAGCTATTGGTCGCCGGGGATCGAGCGGTCGCTGGTCGAACGCGCGATCGCGGGGTCGCATTGCCTCGGTGCGTATCAGGGCGAAACGCAAGTCGGGTTCGCTCGGATGATCACCGATCACGCGACATTCGCGTGGCTCGCCGACGTTTGGGTCGAGGAGTCCGTGCGCGGGCAGGGGTTGGGGCGGCGGATGGTCAGCTGGTTCCTTGATCACCCCTCGTTCGCAGGACTGCGGAGGATTGGCCTCGTCACTGCCGACGCGCACGGCGTCTATGCGGGGCTCGGCTTCCACCCGCTGGTCCGCGCCGATCGCTACATGGAACGGCTCGCCCCTGGCCTCGCCGAGCAGCTACGGACCGCACCATGACGTTACGCACCGACCTCGCCGTCATCGCCGAGAACGTCGCGCAAGGCAGCCGCGTGCTCGATATCGGCTGTGGCGACGGCGCGCTGATGGCGGCCTTGCGCGATACCCGCGAGGTCGACGCGCGCGGACTGGAGATCGACGCGCACAACGTCGCCTCGGCGGTCGCACGCGGCCTGTCAGTGATCCAGGGCGATGCGGACATCGACCTTGCGGGCTATCCCGACGCGAGCTTCGACTATGCGATCCTCAGCCAGACGCTGCAGACCGCGCGCGCGCCCGATCTCGTGCTCGATCACCTGTTGCGGATCGGCCGGCGCGCGTTCGTCAGCTTTCCCAATTTCGCGCATTGGCGGGTGCGGCTGTCGCTGCTGTGGGGTGGCCGCATGCCGGTGACGCGGCAATTGCCCGAAAGCTGGTACGACACGCCCAACATCCACCACGTCACGATCGACGATTTCCGCGCCTTCGTGAAAGCGCGCGGGATCATCGTCGAGGACGCTTGGTTCCTGTCGGGTGACAAGCGGACCGGCGCGGGCGCTGCCAATCTGCTCGCCGAGCACGCAGTCTTCCTGCTGCGGCGTTAAGGGCGGCGGTAACGGCGCCGCGATAAATGTAACACTATGTCGCCCGATATTGATGGCGATCAGTATCGGCGCGGAACCGATCGGTCGGCGACCGGTTAACACGCCGATGACCAAGACCGCCCTCATTGTCGAAGACGAGATTTTCGTCGCACTCGACCTCGAGAGAATCCTCACTGATGCCGGATACGGCGTGGCGGGGATCGCGGCCGATCGCGAGAGCGCGATCGCGGCCGCGCCGGGTTGCAGTTTTGCCTTTGTCGACATCAACCTGCGTGACGGACCGACCGGACCCGAAATCGCCAAGCGGATGGCAGCCGAGTACGGCGTCAAAGTCGTGTTCGTCACCGCCAATCCCGCTCAGATCGGCGATGCTGAATGCCTTGGCTGCATCCGCAAACCGTTCAGCGACGCAGCAATCCTGGCGGCCGCCGCGCTCGCCTGTGACGAGCAACCGGTCATCCACGACGATATCATCCGCATTCGTTAACGGCTGAAGGCGGCTTTCGGGATATCCACGGCCACGGTCAGGCCCGCGCTATTCCATGTGCGCTCGATCTTGCCGCCGAGCTGACGCACTGCGCTCATTTCGATGAGCTGCGTACCAAAACCCGAAGGTGTGGTCGGTTCGGTCACGGCCGGGCCACCTTCCTCGCTCCATGTCAGCGTCACCGTGTCGCCTATCGCCGCCACGATGATCTGCACGGTGCCCATTTCGGTCGCGAGCCCGCCATATTTGGTCGCGTTGGTCGCCAGCTCGTGGAACAGCAGCGCGAGTGGCGTAGCCGATCGATCGTCGATCGTCACGTCGTCGCCCGATACGATCACGCGCATGCCGTCGACGCGTTGATACGGCTCGAACAGCTCCTGCAACAACCCATGAAGGCTATTCTGCGCCGCCGATGGTCGCGAGTTCGCGCTGTGGGGCCGGACGAAGTCGTGCGCGCGGCCCAGCGCGGTAATGCGGTGGCGCAGGTCGGTCGCGATCCCGGCGAACTCCGGTTTGCCGCGTGCTGCGAAGGCGATCAGCCCTGCGATCACCGCGAAGATGTTCTTGATGCGGTGACTCAGCTCCTGGCTGATGATCTCGCGCTCTTCGTAGGCCAGCTTCTGTTCGTGGATGTCGGTGCAGGTCCCGAACCAGCGCTGGATCGCGCCGTTTTCGTCGCGCACCGGTAGCGCTCGACCAAGCACCCAGCGGTAGGTGCCGTCGAAATGCCGGAGTCGGTATTCGATGTTGTACGGCTCGCCGGTGTCGAGCGACTGGCGCCAGACGGCCCAGGCGCGGTCCTGATCGTCTGGGTGGAACATGTCGTTCCAGCCTTCGCCGTCGGTTGTTCCGACGGGCGTGCCGGTAAATTCGTACCAGCGCGCGTTGAAATAGTCGTGGAAGCCGTCGGGGAGCGTCGACCACACCATCTGCGGCATGGTGTCGGCGAGCGTCCGGAACCGCAGGTCGCTCGCCTCGAGCGTCCGCCGCGCCTCGGCTTCGGCAAACGCCTGTTCGCGCGCGGTACGGCGGTCGTCGAGCCGCCCCATCGCCGCCTTGGCGAGCAGAGTCAGGCCGTCGCGCTGGAACCGGGTCAGCCCCTCGCGCGGATCGGGCGCCAGCACGCACAGCGCACCGAGTGGTACGCCTTCGCTCGAGACCAGCGGCGCACCCGCGTAAAACCGCACATAGGGTTCGCCCGTCACCAGCGCATTGTCGGTAAAGCGAGGGTCCGTGCGCGCGTCGGGCACCTCCATGACTTCATGATGGTGCATCGCGTGCGCACAGAACGACATGCTGCGCGGCGTCTGTTCGAGATCGGTGCCGGTGCGCGAGAGGAACCGCTGATATTCCTCCTCGACCAGGCTCAGCAAGGCGACCGGCGCGTCGCACAATTCGGCCGCGAACGACACGATGTCGTCCAACTGGCCTTTCGCGCGCGCACCGGCAACGTCGTAGGCCGAGATCACGCGGGAGCGCTCGGCCTCGTCGAACGTGGCGGTCGTAGGAACGGAATACAGCGTCGTCATTGAGCTTAGAACGGCACGTCGTCGTCGAGATCGTCGGAGAAGCCGCCGGTCTGGCCGAAGCTGCCACCGCGTGCCCCGCCGCCGCTACCGCCACCCGAAGGCGCACTGCCGCCACGACCGCCGCCGCCGTAACCACCGCCAGACGAACCACCGCCGAAGTCGTTGCCGCCACCGCCGCCTGCCCAGTCGTCGCCACCGCCGCGGCTACCGCCGCCGCCGCCTGCACCACCGCCTGCGCCGCCATTCGGACCGTCGAGCATCGTCAGGACGCTGTTGAAGCCCTGCAACACGATCTCGGTCGAATATTTGTCCTGGCCCTGCGCGTCCTGCCACTTCCGGGTCTGGAGCGCGCCCTCGATATAAACCTTCGAGCCCTTGCGGAGGTACTTCTCCGCGACGTTCGCGAGACCCTCGTTGAAGATCGCGACCGAATGCCATTCGGTCTTTTCCTTGCGCTCGCCCGACATCTTGTCCTTCCAGGACTCCGACGTCGCGATGCGCAGGTTGACGACCTTGCCGCCGTTCTGGAACGCCTTGCTCTCTGGGTCGCGACCCAGATTGCCGACGATGATGACCTTGTTGACGCTGCCTGCCATGATGCCCCTCAGAGGCCGGCGAACACCGCCAGCCAGTATGTAATGCCAGCCATGATGTAGGCGGCGGCGAACAAATAGCCAACCATGAAGGCGGGCCATTTCCACCCATTGGTCTCGCGACGGGTGACGGCGATCGTCGAAATGCACTGCGGCGCGAACACGAACCACATCAGGAAGGCGAGCGCGGTCGGCAGGCTCCAGCGGCCGCGCAGGTTCTCGACCATCGCCTTGCCGCCCTGGTTGCTCTCGGGATCGTCGATCGCATAGACGGTGCCGATCGCCGCGACCGCGACTTCGCGTGCGGCCATCGCCGGGATCAGCGCGAGGACGATGTCGCGGTTGAAGCCGATCGGCGCGAAGATCGGCGCGATGCCGTTCGCAATGCGCCCGGCGACCGAATAATCGACCGCCGAGATCTTCGGCGCACCGGCGGGCTGTTCGGGTGGCTTGGGGAAGCTCAGCAGCACCCACAGGATGATCGTCGAGGTCAGGATGATCCCGCCGGCGCGCTTCAGGAAGATCTGCGCGCGGCTCCACAGGCCGATGGCGACGTCGCGCCACTGCGGCCACTGGTATTTGGGCATCTCCATCATGAAGCCCGACGACACGCCCTTGGTCACCGTCCGGCGCAGCACCAGCGCGGCGACGAACGCGCCGACGATGCCCATCACGTACAGGCCAAGCATCACCAGCCCCTGCAACCCGACGAACGGCAGCACCTGCGTGTTAGGAATGAACGCGCCGATGATCAGCGTGTAGACCGGCAGGCGCGCCGAGCACGTCATCAGGGGCGCGATCAGGATCGTGGTCAGCCGGTCCTTCTCGTCGTCGATCGTCCGCGTCGCCATGATGCCCGGAATCGCGCAGGCGAAACTCGACAGCAGCGGAATGAACGCGCGGCCGGAGAGCCCGACGCTCGCCATCACCCGGTCCATCAGGAACGCCGCGCGGACCATGTAGCCGCTGGCTTCGAGGACGAGGATGAAGAGGAACAGGATCAGGATCTGCGGCAGGAACACGATCACCGCGCCGACGCCTTTGATCACGCCGTCGACCAATAGCGAGCGGAGCAGCGAATCGGGCATTTCGGCGGTCAGGAAGCCTTGCAACGCGGTGAAGCCCGCATCGATCGCGTCCATGAACGGCTGCGCCCAACTGAACACCGCCTGGAACATCAGGAACATGATCGCGAGCAGCAGGATCGGCCCGGCGACGGGATGCAGCGCGACCGCGTCGAGCATGTGCGTCCAGCGACGGACCTGCGTCTCGGATACGGTCGCCGACGTGGCGATCGCGCGCGCGCGGCGCTGGAGCGTGACGATGTCGTCCTGGACGCTGCCGTCCGATTTACGGAGGCGCATCGGGCCGTTGATTACGATGCCCGAGAGCGCCGCCTTCAACTCGTCGAGGCCACGCTTGCGCACCGCGACGGTCGGGATCACCGGCACGCCGAGTTCGCGTTCGAGCACTTTCGGGTCCAGCTTCAGCCCGTCGCGCTCCGCCAGATCGACCATGTTGAGCGCGATCACGACCGGCAGGCCGAGCGCGATCAGCTGGAGCGTGAAGCGGAGGTGGTTGTCGAGATTGGCGGCATCGACGACGACGACCAGCGCGTCGGGCAGGCGCTCGCCGTCCTGCGTGCCGGTGACGACGTCGCGCGTGACGCGCTCGTCGGGGGAGGATGGCTCGAGGCTGTACGCACCGGGCAGGTCGACCAGTTCTACGGGCCGCCCGTCGTCGAGCATCAGCCGCCCGACCTTCCGCTCGACCGTGACGCCGGGATAATTGCCGACCTTCTGGCGCGCACCCGTGAGCGCGTTGAACAGCGCGCTCTTGCCGGCATTGGGATTGCCGACCAGCGCAACCAGCGGTGCTGCGTTCATTTTATGGGATTATTCAGCCGCGGCAGGCATTGGCGAGACGTGGATCGCACCAGCAACCGCACGACGGAGCGCGACGGTCATGCGGCCGATCCGGCAGGCGATCGGTCCCTGACCGAGCGTCGCGCGGTGCAGCACCTCGACATCGACACCCTCGTCGAAGCCGAGTTCGCGCAGGCGACGCGCTTCGGGACCGGCAAGCCGCGCCCACTCGATTGCCGCAACAATAGCGTGCTGCTTGCGCGGCAGGGTTTCGAGGCTGACGGAACGATCGGGGCGAGTGTCCATGATGCGAGTGATTATCAGTAACGCCGTGGGAAGGGAAGCCCTAACCGCCGCGGGTCACGACCGTCTCGACGTCCCGTCATCCTGACGAAAGTCAGGACCCAGAGCCAAACAGGACGGCGTTCGTGGCTCTGGGTCCTGGGTCGAGCCCAGGATGACGGGATAGGGTACCGCCCTCAGGCCGTCGGATAGCGCAGCCGACCAACGAATCGCGACAGGCTGAAGCTGTGCTCGGTGCGCTTGAGGAAGCCGGCCTTGGCCTTTTCGAACTGCATGATCCCGTCGATCCGGCGACCGAGGAACGCGCGCGTTTCGGCCAGCCCTTCGCTCTCGTCGTCGAGGAACACCGTGATCGTGGATGCGTACACGCCGAGAAGGATCATCCGCTTGGTATAGTAATTATAATCCGTCGAGACGTCTCCGGCCGTCCGCCAGATCGTGTCCACCGTCCGCCAGCCGAGCCGCGTCGCCTTTGCCAGGTTCTGCGGGAGCGCGAGGATCGCCACCGCACGGCGCAGCGATTCGCGATCGATCGACGTCGCATCGAGTCGCGCCTCGACCAATGCAGTGATCTTCTCGCGGATCTTCATCAATGCGAGCCGTTCGGGGGGCACCGCGGTCAGCATCACGCCGTCGATATGCGCGAACCAGGCGTCGATCATGTCGACCGGGCCGTCCTTGAACGCCAGCGCGGCGACGTCGGTGTCTACGCCTTCCGCTTGGGCGGCCATGTCGCGCGCGGCGTCGCTCCAACCGTCGAAGGCCGCGTTGGCGGCGATGCCGGGCGCCAGCAGGGCGCGGATTTCATCGAGCGTAAGGTCCTGGGTCATACCGTCTCCTGCCGTCCAAAATCAGGCGTATCAAGCGCGTCTTCAAGAGGTAATTCGGGGGGAGGGCCCTGACGAACGAGCACCAGTGCGACCGCGACCATCACGACGCCGACCAGATCCGCCGCGCCGAGCCGCTCGCCATATATTAGCCAGCCGACCAGCCCCGCCACCACCGGCTGGATCAGCAGCGCGATCCCGATCACCAGCGGCGTGAAACGGCCAAGCGCATAGATCATCAGCCCCTGCCCGAGCACCTGGCTGCACAAAGCGAGCCCGATCAGCGGCTCCCAGTGCGTCGGCAGCACGCGTTCGCCCATCGCCAGCGCGAACACCAGCAGCGGCACGATGCCCGCCAGCGTCGACAAGGTCAGCGCGGAAACCGGGGCGAGCGTCGCCCGGGCGCGCGCCATCAGGATGAAATAGACGGTGTAGAGCAGCCCCGCGAGCAGGCAGAACAGATCGCCCGCGAGGTTCTTCGCATCGAGCTGGTACGACCGCCCGAGCAGCAATGCGCCGCCTGCCGCCGCCAGCGCCAGCGCGAACCCTTGCGTCCGCGTCGGCCATCTTCGTACGATCAGGAAGCCGTAGATCGGAAAGATCAGCGTCGCGACGTTGCCGAACAGCGTCGCGTTGGCGAGCGTCGTCCGCAGGATCCCGAGGTGCCAGGTACCGAGATCGGCCGCGAAGCAAACCCCGCCCGCGAGCAGCCCGGCCCATAATTTCCACCCGAGCCGCCTGGGTCGCGCGCCCTGCTGGACCGCGAGGACGACCAGGAACGGCACCGCGAGCGTCAGCCGCCAGAACCCCGCCGCCACCGGTCCGACCTCGGTCGCGCGGACGAACCACGGCCCGAATGCGAGTGCGACGTTCGCCACCACCAGCGCCGCGAACGCGATCAGGCCCGGCGCAGCGACACTGTTCGCCTCCGTCGTCAAACCGCGCGGCGTATCGGGCGCGCTAGATAATCTTTGCGGGTCGGGGCGATGCATGCCGCGCTGTAGCCTCCTATCTTCCCCCCGTCAGGCCAATAAGGAGCTTCCATGCCTAGCCTATTCGATCCGATTACCCTTGGCGCCGTCGACGCGCCGAACCGCATCATCATGGCGCCGCTCACGCGTGGGCGTGCCGACAAGGATGCCGTTCCGACCGACATGATGGTCGAGTATTATACGCAGCGGGCGAGCGCCGGCCTGATCATCTCGGAAGCCACCGGCATCAGCCGCGAAGGCCTCGGCTGGCCGTTCGCGCCGGGTCTGTGGACCGACGCGCAGGTCGCCGCGTGGAAGCCCGTCACCGACTCGGTCCACGCCGCTGGCGGCCGGATCGTCGCGCAGCTATGGCACATGGGTCGCCAGGGCCATTCGTCGGTGTACGAGACGCAGCCCGTGTCGTCGTCGGCAACCGCGACCGAAGGCCAGGCGCACACGTTCGAGGGCAAGAAGGATTTCGAGGTCGCGCGTCCGCTCGAGACCAACGAGATCCCGCGCCTGCTGGCCGACTACGAGCTGGCGACCAGGAACGCACTCGCGGCCGGCTTTGACGGCGTGCAGATCCACGCGGCGAATGGCTATCTGATCGACCAGTTCCTGCGCGACAACGCCAATTTCCGCACCGACGAATATGGCGGCTCGATCGAGAACCGCGTTCGCCTGCTCCGCGAGGTCGCCGAGCGCGTGATCTCGGTCGCAGGAGCTGACCGCACCAGCGTCCGCCTGTCGCCGAACGGTGATTCGCAGGGTGTCGACGACAGCAACCCCGAGCCGCTGTTCACCGCCGCCGCCAAGGCGCTATCCGACCTCGGCATCGCGTTCCTCGAACTGCGCGAGCCCGGCCCCGACGGTACGTTCGGCAAGACCGACGTGCCCAAGCTCAGCCCGGCGATCCGGAAAGTCTTCAAGGGCGTGCTGATCGTCAACTCGGACTACACGACGGTCGAGGAGGCGCAGGCCGAGCTCGATTCGGGCAATGCCGATGCGATCACCTTCGGTCGCACGTTCATCGCGAACCCGGACCTGCCCGAGCGCCTGCGCACCGGCGCCCCGCTTGCGAAGGACGATGCGAAGACGTGGTACAGCCAGGGCCCCGAGGGCTATATCGACTACCCTGCGCTGGAAACTGCGAACGCGTAACCCGTCCGCTCCAAGTCGCGGCCTTGCTTGGCCGCCTTGCTCCGCCAACTTACTAAGGCACCTTACTCCGACAGCCTTCCCAAAACCGTCACCCCAGCGAAAGCTGGGGTATCCCTCGTGGTTCGCGACGTTCGCCCCACGGTGAGATCCCAGCTTTCGCTGGGATGACGGCGGGGGGGTGACGGCGAGGGGGCGGATGGTCGGGTGACGACGTGGAGCCCCTAGTCACCGGTGCTGCCATCGCCTAGCAGCGCGCCTCCGCGTCGTACGGCGCATCGGTGACGACAGGATATGCAATGACCGACGGCTGGCCGAGCGGCGGCAGGGGAACGGGCCCGCTCATGCCCGGCACCGCCGACCGGGCCGCAAAGCGGGCGGAGGAGCGCGCCAACGGCCGCGAGCAGCGCGCGAAGGAGCGGCTGGCCGCGTCCGAACAGCGATCCGAATCGCGAGCCGCCCAGCGTGACCTCCAGTCCCAGGAGCGCGAACGCGCCCGCGAAAGCCGGCGGATCGAGGAGGATCAGCGGATCAAAGCGCGGCTCGATGCGCCGCCGACCAACGACGTCGAGGCGCTGAAGATCTCCAAACGCCGCCGTTCGGGCGCGCTCGCGCGCAGCGGCGAGGAGTCGAAGACCGACCGCGACACGCGCAGCTACAAGACTATCGTCGACACTGCGCGGATCCGCACGTTAGCCGATCGTGGCGCGTCCTTGTCGGGGCTTGCCGGCGCATTCGGCATCACGATCGAAGAGGTCGAGGCGGCGTTGCTCGAGACCGCACCGCAGGACTGAAGCCCGTCAGGCGGCGTGGCTATCACCCGCAAGCCAGGCCTTTGCCTCGTCGATGTCGAGGAAGGTCCGGCAGTTCTCGGCTTTCAGATAGCGTTCGGTCTGGAGCTTGGCCAAATGCGACGCCACCACTGCCGCGATCGGCGCGGACGTCACCTTGAGCGCCTTGGGCATCATCGCTTCGAGCGCATCGACCACCTTCAACGGCTGGATCGCCGCCTTGCGCAGGTCGGCGAGCACGACGAACCGGCCGTGATACAGGCGAGCAGCGGTGCCCCGCGCGAGCAGCTCGGCGGAGAATGCCGCAGTCGTCGCTAGCGACCAGAACCCTTCGGTAACAATGGTGAGCGTCTTGGTCGGAACGTCGAAGGTAATCGTGTACATACTGATCTTCGTTAAGCGCCGCATCTTAACGATATGCTGTCGTTCGGTTCAATCGGTGCCCGGCAGGTCGACGTGGAGCCGGCGAAAGCGTGCCTCGATCAGGCTGTATGCGCCGAACAGCGCCAGACCGATCCCGGTCAGCATGAGCAGCCACTTGCCGCCCGGTTGCGATTGTAGTCGTTCCAAAGCCTCCGCCACGCCGCCTGCGTCGCTGGCATGCGCGGTCCAGGCGGCGAGGCCAAACAGCCCTGCGACGATCAGGAACACGAGCGCGCGTGCGCCGTAGCCGATCCGGCCCATCGTGCAGACATAGCCGGGGGCGGGGGCATCGCCGCGCAAATCGTGGATGAAGTTGCCGCGCCAGGCCTTCTGCGCCTGCTGGAATGCGGCGACGAGGATCCCGATCGCGACCGCGCCGACCAGGATACGGCCGGCGGGCTGGTCGAGCAGCAACGCGGTCCAGTCGCGTGCGCTCTCGTCGCCAGGCGAGACGGCAATCTTGCCCTTGCCCAGATCGAGTGCGAGCCGGGCCGCAGTCCAGGCGAGTATCAAGTGCGTGATGCCGCTGACAACATGGCCGATCCGCCTGAGACTTCCCTTGGCATCGCGGGTGATCTGCTCCGGGTTCGCTGCGGCTTCGGTCAACCGCCAGATCGCGTAGCCGAGCAGCCCCGCCGCGACGATCGCCAGCAGTACGGGGCCGAGCGGCCCGCCCGCCATCGATCCGATCGCACCCTGGTTGTCGGCGATCTCGCCACCGTGCAGCGCCGCATCGATCGCGAACCATCCGACGAGGATATAGACCACCCCGCGCGCGGCAAAGCCGAGCTTGGCGAGCAGCGTCGCATTCGCATCCGAAATCATGATCGCCCCTTTGTTACGGGGGCATAACGGCGCGGGGGTCGCGACGTTCCTGCGGTGGGGCGGCGGAGAGTGTGGCGTCGGCCGCTATCCTAGGATTTGTCTCCCCGCGAGGGCGGGGATCCAGACTGGGCTCCCGCCTTCGCGGGAGAACAAGGAAGGGCATCGTGCCGCACGACGCCACTCAAACGATCCTCCCCCTGGCGGGGGAGGATCGCAGACGCGGCGTTCGCGAAGAGAATTACGAGGGACAACGCTGAGTACCACGCTCATCCTTAGTCAGGGGAAGGGTGACGTTGAGGTTATTCCGGAGGTTTGTCGGGTGCGGGGCTTTCTAGCTTTGCATCATCCAGCGTCCTGTCCATCCGAGCCTTCACAGCCGCTTCCGCTGCCTTCTCCGCGGCCGTCCGTCCAAACACCCGCCGGTTCCGATCCGCGCGCACCGCGGCATCGGACCGAGCCCGCTGCTTCCGTGCAAGCCGAAGGTTGATTACCTCACCCACGCGCCCATCTCACGCGATGAATCGGTCCTTCAACGCCAGCATTGCCAGCGCCGCGTTCGCCGCACCACCACCCTTGTCGCCCTCGGTCGGACGCGCGCGCGTAAGCGCCTGCGCCTCGTTCTCGGTCGTCAGGATGCCGTTGCCGACGGCCAAGCCGTCCATCGTCAGCTGCATGATCCCGCGTGCGCTCTCGCCCGCGACGATCTCGAAATGATAGGTCTCGCCGCGGATCACGACGCCGAGCGCGACATACGCGTCGAACGTCTCGCTCTCGGCTGCCAGCGCGATCGCGCCGGGGACCTCGAGTGCGCCGGGCACGGTGATCGTCTCGTGGGTGTGGCCGGCCGCTTCGATCGCCGCCTTCGCCCCTTCGACGAGGAGGTCGTTAAGGTGATCGTAGAAGCGCGCTTCGACGATGAGGAGAAGGGCCATTAGTTGGAGCTCTTTTCAGTATCCAGGGAAGCAATCCGCCGCTCGCCGACGATCGACAGCCCATAGCCGTCGAGCCCGACCAGCGTGTGATGCGTGTTGGTGATCAGCACCATGTCGTGGACGCCGAGCTCGGTCAGGATCATCGCGCCGACGCCGTAGTCGCGCAGTTCCTCCATGTCCGGGGTGATCTCCGCACCTGCCTTCTTCATCACGGCGGACGTGAAGGTGTTGCTGCGGGGGCGGTTGATGACGACGATCACGCCCGCGCCCTCGTCCGCGATCATCTGCATCGAGCGCGCGAGGATACGGCCGCGATCGCCCGATTCGCCGAAGATGTCCGCGAAGGGCGACAGCGCGTGCATGCGGACGAGCGTCGGCTTGGCCGGGTCGATCTTGCCCTTCACGAGCGCGACCTGCTCGGTGCCGGTCGCCTTGTTCCAGAACGTCAGCGCGGTCCAGTCGCCGCCCCATTCGGACGTGAACTTGGCTTCGGCGCGCTTCTCGACGAGGTGATCGTAGCGGCGGCGATAGGCGATCAGGTCGCGGATCGTGCCGATCTTGACGTTGTGGAACTGCGCGAAGGTGACGAGGTCGTCCATCCGCGCCATCGTGCCGTCCTCGTTCATGATCTCGCAGATCACGCCCGAGGGGTTTAGCCCGGCAAGCCGCGCGACGTCGACCGCCGCCTCGGTATGGCCAGCGCGGATCAGCACGCCGCCGTCGCGCGCGACCAGCGGGAAGACATGGCCGGGGGTGACGATGTCCGGCTTGCCCTTGGTCGCATCGACCGCCACCGCGATGGTGCGCGCGCGATCCGCCGCCGAGATGCCGGTGGTGACGCCTTCGAGCGCCTCAATCGACACGGTGAACGCGGTTTCGTGCCGGGTGCCGTTGTTGCGGCTCATCAGTTCGAGCCCGAGCTCCTCGGTGCGGTCGCGGGTCAGCGCGAGGCAGATCAGGCCACGGCCGTATTTGGCCATGAAGTTGATCTTCTCGGGCGTCGCCATCTGCGCGGGGATGACCAGATCGCCCTCGTTCTCGCGGTCCTCGTCATCGACCAGGATGAACATCCGGCCGTTACGCGCTTCATCGATGATCTCTTCGGGGCTGGAAAGATAACCGTGCTTCAGACGGGCGAGTTCAGCTGGCTTTGACACGGTAATGTTCCATGCGTTGGAGATAGCGGGCGAGGACGTCGATCTCGATGTTGACCGACTGTTCCACGTGGATCGTTCCGAGCGTGGTGACGCTCCAGGTATGCGGGATGATGTTGAGGCCGAACTCGACCTCTCCATCGATGTCCTGAACGGTGTTCACGGTGAGCGAGACGCCGTCGACGGTGACCGAACCCTTGGGCGCGATGAACGGCGCGATGTCGGCGCCGGCACGGATCGTGACGCGGTGCGAGCCGCCTTCCTCACTGACCGCGACGACGGTGCCGAGGCCGTCGACATGGCCCGTGACGATGTGACCGCCGAGTTCGTCGCCGAGCTTCATCGCGCGTTCGAGGTTGAACTTCCGGCCTTCGGTCCACTGGTCCTTGGCGGTGCGGCTGATCGTCTCGCCGGAGACGTCGACCGCGAACCAGTTGGGGCCTTTATCGACGACAGTCAGGCAGACGCCCGAGCAGGAGATCGACGCGCCGAGATCGACGGTGGCGGTATCATAGGCGGTCGCGACGACGACGCGGGTATCGCCTGGCGACTCCACTCGCGTAACGGTGCCTATATCGGTGACGATTCCGGTGAACATTATGCCTCGTTTCGTTCGCGCTCGTAGACCTCGAGCCTGTCCATGCCAAGTTGCCGCGCATCGACGACCGCCCAGCGACCATGCGCTTCGGTCAGGTCGGTGAGGCCGATTTCGCGGAGTGCGTGCTTGCCGCCGCCGATCAGGATCGGTGCACGGTAGAGGAGGATACGGTCGACCAAGTCCGCGGACAGGAACGCCGACGCTACGGCCGCGCCGCCTTCGACGAGGATGTGGTCGGTATTGGGGAGGGTGGCGATGTCGGAAGGGGAGGGGATGACGGTCCAATTTGCGTGGCCATCTGCTCCAACTCCTCGCTCCACGATCATTCCGTCTGCAACCGTTATTTCGTCACCCGCCCCAATTCCGTCACCCCAGCGAAAGCTGGGGTCTCCCCGTGAGGCTCCGTCGTGGCCGGCAACGGGGATATTCCAGCTTTCGCTGGAATGACGGGGGGAGGGGGAGGGGGAAACGGTAAGCTTGGTCGACAGGAGTACGCGCTTCGGCGCGCGCTCTTCCAAGCCCGGCAATCGCACGTCGAGTCGCGGTGCGTCGGCCTCGTACGTGCCGCGCCCGACGAGAATCGCTTCGTGCCGACTCCGTTCGAGATGGGCGTGCGCCCGCGCCTCCGGGCCGGTGATCCAGCGACTCGATCCGTCCGCCATCGCGATACAGCCGTCGAGCGAGGTGGCCAGCTTCAAGGTGACATGGGGGCGGCCGAGTGCCTGCCGCGTCAGGAACCCCGCCATCGAACGACGGGCCTCGTCCGAGCGAATGCCGCGCGTGACGATGATGCCTGCCGCCTGAAGCCGCGCGAACCCCTGGCCGGACGTTCGAGCGTCGAGATCCTCAAGCGCTGCGACAACGCGCGCAACGCCAGCCTCGATCAGAAGCTCGCTGCAGGCCGTCCCGCGTGACGATTGATGCGCGCAGGGCTCGAGCGTGACGTAAGCCGTGGCCCCCTGTGCGTTCGCACCGGCCTCGGCCAGCGCCATTGCCTCGGCATGCGGACGACCACCCGGCTGCGTCCAGCCGCGTCCAACGACGCGCCCGTCGCGCGCGATCACGCAGCCGACATTGGGGTTGGGCGCCGTCCTGCCGCGACCGCGCTCGGCGAGCGCCAGTGCAGCCCCCATCCAGCGCGAGTCGGTCAGATTCCCATCGCCTTGAGCTTGTCGTCGAGTCGCTTGAACGAGGCGCGCTGCGCATCCTCGCGGGCCTTCTGCTCGGCGAGCGCCTTGGCCTTGATCGGCGCGTCGATCTTTTGCTGCGCGACGATCTGCGCGTCGGTGCGATCCGCGGGCCATTGCTCGACATAGATGATCTTCGGGCGATATTCCTTCTCGACGTACGAATCCTTCATGAACGCGTAGATCAGGAAGCTGGTGACGCCGAGCGCGGCCACGAGAAAGATGAGTTCGTACGGCCGGCGCTGGCTGAGGAAAAGCCGCAGGTCGCGATAGGCGACGATCGGCGTGAAGCGACTGAAAAAGCCCATGCGCGCCAAGATAGGGGGACGGAGCCGGCTAGGCCAGCCCCGCCCCCCTTAAGCTTTAGTTCTGGAGGACAAACGTCAGCGCCATCGATCGCCATGCCTCGACCGGAACGCCGTCGCGCGTCGCGGGCTTGAACCGCCACTTCGCCAGCGCCCGCTCCAGCGTCGCGCGGTAGAAGGTGTCGGTCGTCGCGCTGACCCGCTCGACCTGTTTCACCCGGCCGTCGGTGCCGACGAGCACGCGGACGACGACGCGACCCTCGCGTTCGGCGCGGCGTTCCTCGGATGGATAGCTCGGCTGGAAATCGGCGGCGTAGCGTGGGTCGATGCCCGGCTGGACGAACACGGGGGCAGGCTTTGGCGGATCGACCGTGACGGTGCCTGTTCCGGTGCCTTCGATGCCGATCGGCAGCGTGTAGGGGAGCGGATCGGGGGCGACCGTGAAGCCGTCGGTTTGCGGTATCTGCACTATTGTGATCGGCGCATCAGGACGTGGGGCGGGACGCGGTTGCTGGCGGATCAGCGGGTCGGCGGGCGGCACCGGTTCGGGTGGCGGCGGCGGAGTGTACGGCACATAGGTTATGAGCGGTTTGTCGGGCACGAACGGCAGCACGTTAGGCGCCGCGAAGAACAAGGCTCCGATCACCGCGCAGTTGATAGCCAGCGCGACGCCGAGGCTCCCGGGATTGAATCCGCCCGTCCGGTTTGGTCGATCCGCGTACATGGTCCGTCTCCCCTGTTTCTCCTTGAGGATGGCGGCGAGATAGGTACCGCCGTTTGGGATGGTACATCATTACATTTCAGAGGCAAGGGGGTTGGGGGGGGCGAGGCGGGTGCTTTCGAATCGGCGTCTGATCGGCGCCAGTGACGTCCGCGACACGACGGACACGACGGACACGACGGACAGGTCTGACGTGCGGGTTCGGCCAGTTGGGCAGCACCTATCGTCGATACATCCACCACCCCGGCGGAGGCCGGGGCCCAGTTGGGGGACGTTGCTAACTGAAGCCGGCGCTTCGTTACTGCGACCTTTCCAACTGGGCCCCGGCCTTCGCCGGGGTGGTGCTTGGGAAGGGGTGGGGCTTCCCTATCGCGACGAGGGATGATCCGATTCGCTCGGATCGACCGCCGGCCCGCCCCTTCTTGTTCTCCCGCGAAGGCGGGAGCCCAGACTGGACTCCCGCCTTCGCGGGAGAACATGCTTTTTACGGGTCGAACTTTGTCGGTGACCGCGAGATCACCGCGCTGCGAGTCGCTCCAAAGCCCGCTCGCGCCCGATCAACGGCAGCAAGGCCGCCATGTCCGGCCCATGATCGCGCCCGGTCAGCGCACGGCGCAACGGCAGGAACAGCGCCTTGCCCTTCCGCTCGGTCTCCGCCTTCAGCCGCGCAGTCAGCGCGTGCCAAGGGTCGCTCGACCAATCGATCTCCCCCGCCGCTGTCAGCGCCTGATCGAGATACTCGGCCTCCACGTCGCCCTCGACCACGATCGGTCCCTCGATCACCCTCCACCAATCCGCCGCATCCGCCAGCGTCACGAGGTTCGGCCGCACCGCCTCCCAGGCCGCCACATTCATCCCCTCGGGCAACCGCTCAGCCACCGCTTCGAACGGCAGCGCGTGTAAAATCCGCGCGTTCAGCGCCGACAATTCCGCCTCGTCGAACCGCGCTGGCGCGCGCCCGAACCGCGCAAAGTCGAAGCCCGCGATCAGCGGCGCGGCGTCGGCGATCGGCTCGACCGGGTCGCTCGTCCCGATCCGCGCCAGCAGCGCGCGCACCGCCTGCGGTTCGATCCCGACCTCGCGGAAATGATCGACGCCGAGCGAGCCAAGCCGCTTCGACAGCTTGCCCTCCGCCCCCGTCAGCAACGCCTCATGCGCGAACCGCGGCGGCGTCACGCCGAGCGCTGCGAACATCTGCAACTGGAGAGCGGTGTTCGACACGTGATCCTCGCCGCGCACGACGTGCGTCACGCCCATCTCGGCATCGTCGATCGCCGATGGCAGCATATACAGCCACGACCCTTCCGCGCGCCGGATGACCGGATCGCTCATCGTCTTCGCCTCGAAATGCGCCGCGCCCCGGATCAAATCGTCCCACGCGATCGCCGAGTCGTGATCGAGCTTGAACCGCCAGTGCGGCTTTACGCCGTCCGCTTCCAGCTTAGCGCGGGCCTCTTCGGTCAATGCCAACGCAGCGCGATCGTAGATCGGCGGCAATCCGCGCCCGGCCTGGATCTTCCGCTTCAGATCGAGCTCCTGCGTCGTCTCGTACGCGGGATAAACATGCCCGCTCGCGACCAGCGCCGCGAACCGCGCCTCGTACAGCGCGAACCGCGCCGACTGCCGCTCCTCCGCGTCGGGCGTCATCCCGAGCCAGTCGAGATCGGCGCGGATCGCGTCGACGAAGCGCTCTTCGCTACGTTCGGGATCGGTGTCGTCGATCCTGAGCACGAACTTGCCGCCATTGGCCCGCGCGAACATCCAGTTGTGGAGCGCGGTGCGGATGTTGCCGACATGCAGGCGGCCGGTGGGCGAGGGGGCGAAACGAGTGATCACGGTCATCCCGCCGCTGTACGGAGCGGCGCGGCGACGGGCAAACCCTTCCACCAACGGAAAGCTGCGCCTAAGGGGTGCGGAATATCGAGCGGGAAATAGCTTCATGAAACTGATGACCGGCAATTCGAACCTGCCGCTGGCGCAGGAAATCTCCGCCTATCTCGAGATTCCGCTGACCGACGTCAGCGTGCGGCGGTTCGCGGACGAGGAGGTCTTCGTCGAGATCAACGAGAATGTCCGCGGCGAGGACGTGTTCGTGATCCAGTCCACCGGCTATCCCGCCAACGACAATCTCATGGAATTGCTGATCATGATCGACGCGCTAAAGCGTGCGTCGGCGCGCCGCATCACCGCGGTGATCCCGTATATGGGCTATGCGCGGCAGGACCGGAAGCCGGGCCCGCGTACGCCGATCTCGGCCAAGCTGGTCGCCAACCTGATCACCGTCGCCGGCGCGAACCGCGTGTTATCGGTCGATTTGCATGCCGGCCAGATCCAGGGATTCTTCGATATCCCGACCGACAATCTCTATGCTGCCCCGGTGATGTCGGCGGACATCCTCGCGCGGTTCAAGGGCAAGAACCTGATGGTGGTTTCGCCCGACGTCGGCGGCGTGGTCCGTGCGCGCGTGCTCGCCAAACGACTCGACAACGCGCCGCTCGCGATCGTCGACAAGCGCCGCGAGCGTGCGGGTGAGTCGGAGGTGATGAACATCATCGGCGAGGTCGAGGGGCGGTTCTGCATCCTGATCGACGATATCGTCGATTCGGCGGGCACGCTCTGCAATGCGGCGGCGGCGTTGAAGGAAGCGGGCGCGGAGGACGTCGTGGCTTACGTGACGCACGGCGTGCTGTCGGGCGGCGCGGTGGCGCGAGTCGAGGGCTCGGAGCTGCGCGAATTGGTGATCACCGACTCGATCGGCAACCACGACGTCATCAAGGGCGCACACGGCAAGATCCGCCACTTGCAGATCGCGCCTCTGCTGGGCGAGGCGATCAAGCGGATCGCGGATGAGACGAGCGTGTCGAGTTTGTTCGACTGAAGACGGACGCAGGCGCGGCAACGTCCGCGCCGGTGCTCGATAGCGAGCAGCGTCCGGATCGGCCGGCGGTTCGGGAACACCGAACCGACCGACGACGGCTTTGCCGACGTCCCTAGCTGTTTTCCTGCGGACGCGGAATTCAGGGTAACCAAAGCCGGGGCGGAGTAATTCTGGGCTCCTGCGTTCGCAGGAGAACAAGCTAGCGTCCTATCGCTGGCTCAGCGCAACGATGTGATCGAACACCGCAGGGTGCAGCGGCTTGGCGAATGCGCAGCCATATTTGAACTTGTCACGCCACGCGACCACCGCCTCCAGCGCCGCCAGACCCGGCAGCGTTAGCCACACCACGGTCCCCGGCCACAACGTAAAGCTAGTCTCCGCGCGAAATCCCGAAAGCGACAGGTCGGTCACCTCGATTTCGAATCGCGTCTGGCCCCGATCGCGCAGGTGCGCGCGCATCTTGACGGCCTTGCGTAGCGCCTGGCGGAGTTCCTCGCCCTTCGGTTCGGCGGGAGGGATGGGGACGGGCTGTGTCATGTCCGGGACACTGCTCCCCAAGTGGTTACTATTCTCCAAACGCCCTACGATTCGGCAGCTTGGGATGCAGCCGCCCGTGACCGGGCCGGCGCGCGAATCCCCTCACGCGATCGCCGCTTGAGTTCGGCCTTCAGATCCTCGGGCTTGGGTGCAACCAGAAAGCCGAAGCTGACATTGCCCTCCTTCGTCTCGACGACGTGGTGGAGCCGGTGCGCCTGGACGATCCGCTTCATGTATTTCGACTTGGGCAGATACCGGGTCGGAATGCGCTGGTGCACGATCACGTCATGGAACCCGAAATAGATCGCGCCATAGGCCGCGATTCCCGCGCCGATCCACGCGAACCCCGGCCACCAGCCGAGCTGCACGCCGCCGAGCAGCAGCACGAACGACGGCACCGCGAAGATCGCCGCGTAGAGGTCGTTCAGCTCCCAATTGCCGTGGCGGGCGCGGTGGTGGCTCTCATGCAGGAACCAGCCGAAACCGTGCATGACCCAGCGGTGCGCGGCATAGGCGAACGCCTCCATGCCGATCACGGTGCCGAGGAACAGGAGGATGCCGAGCCAGATCGCCATGCCGTGCATACAGGGGCGGTAAGGCGCGACGGCAAAAGGCGAATAGTCCCAGAGAAAACCAGATCAACTCAGCCTCGATACGCCTCTATTGCGAACGAGACGCAACTGCAAATGCCTTAAGGGTGGATTTGCTGGTCGCCCTGTGCTTTACGCCCAACCAATTCCCGAGTTTCCTAAAAATTGCGTGGAGCCTTCCCGATGAACATCCATGAATACCAGGCCAAGGAACTGCTGGCCAAGTTCGGCGTCCCCGTGCCTGCCGGTTTCGCGGCACTGACCGTCGAGGAGGCGGTCGAGGCCTCGAAGAAGCTTCCCGGACCGCTCTATGTCGTCAAGGCGCAGATCCACGCCGGCGGCCGCGGCAAGGGCAAGTTCGTCGAATTGGGCCCCGATGCCAAGGGCGGCGTCCGCCTCGCCAAGACCGAGGACGAGGTTCGTGCGGCCGCGACCGACATGCTCGGCAACACGCTCGTCACCATCCAGACGGGTGACGCGGGCAAGCAGGTCAATCGCCTGTACGTCACCGATGGCGTCGACATCGACAAGGAATTCTACCTCGCGCTGACGCTCAACCGCACCACCGGCCGGGTGATGATGGTCGTCTCGACCGAAGGCGGCATGGACATCGAGGCGGTCGCGCACGACACGCCCGAGAAGATCCAGTCGATCGACATCGACCAGGCAACCGGCTTCATGCCGCATCACGGCCGCGCCGTCGCTGCCGCGCTGAAGCTCACCGGCGATCTCGCCAAGCAGGCCGCGAACACCGCGTCGAAGCTGTATGACGCGTTCATGGGCACCGATGCCGAGCAGATCGAGATCAACCCGCTCGCGGTGACGAACGACGGCAAGCTGATGGTGCTCGACGCGAAGGTTGCGTTCGACGGCAACGCGCTGTTCCGCCACAAGGACCTGCTCGAACTGCGCGACGAGACCGAGGAAGATCCCGCCGAGCTCGAGGCGTCGAAGTACGACCTCGCCTACATCAAGCTCGATGGCGACATCGGCTGCATGGTCAACGGCGCCGGTCTGGCGATGGCGACGATGGACATCATCAAGCTCAACGGCATGTTCCCGGCCAACTTCCTCGACGTCGGCGGCGGCGCCAACAAGGAGAAGGTGACGGCGGCGTTCAAGATCATCCTCGCGGATCCGAACGTGAAGGGCATCCTGGTCAACATCTTCGGCGGCATCATGAAGTGCGACATCATCGCCGATGGCATCGTCGCCGCGGCGAAGGAAGTGAACCTCTCGGTGCCCCTGGTCGTCCGCCTCGAGGGCACGAATGTCGAGAAGGGCAAGGAGATCCTCGCGAACTCCGGCCTGGCGATCGTTCCCGCGAACGACCTTGGCGATGCAGCCAAGAAGATCGTCGCAGAGGTGCAGAAGGTCGCGGCCTAACCGCCTTCGACGACGCATACTGATTGTGCGAAATTGGGGCCTGGACGGAAACGTCCGGGCCCTTTTTCGTTGGTATCACGACTGGTCGGACAGGTGGATCGGCGTGACGCTACGGCATGGTGATGTTTCCATACCGCACTTGCGAAAACGACGTAAAACAGCCATCTGTCGCGCCAACGCCGCCGGGTAACGCCGTCAGCGAACGAACTATATCCACCTTGGAAGGAATCCCGATGAAGGTGCTGGTGCCGGTCAAGCGTGTGCTTGACTACAACGTGAAGCCCCGCGTGAAGGCTGACGGAACGGGCGTCGATCTGGCGAACGTCAAGATGAGCATGAATCCGTTCGACGAGATCGCAGTCGAAGAGGCCATCCGCCTGAAGGACAAGGGCGTGACCGAGATCGTCGTCGTCTCGATCGGCGAGCAGAAATCGCAGGAAACGCTCCGCACCGCGCTCGCGATGGGCGCCGACCGCGCGATCCTCGTCGTCAGCGAGACCAAGGTTGAGCCGCTCGGCGTCGCCAAGATCCTCGCCAAGATCGTCGAGGAGGAAAAACCCGACCTCGTGATCCTCGGCAAGCAGGCGATCGACGACGACAACAACCAGACCGGGCAGATGCTCGCCGGCCTCCTGAACTGGGGCCAGGGCACGTTCGCGTCGAAGGTCGAGATCGCCGACGGCTCGGTCAACGTGACGCGCGAAGTCGATGGCGGTGCCGAGACCGACACGCTGAAGCTGCCCGCGATCATCACCACCGATCTTCGCCTCAACGAGCCGCGTTATGCGTCGCTGCCGAACATCATGAAGGCGAAGTCGAAGCCGATGGCGCAGAAGACGCCGGCCGATTTCGGCGTCGACGTGACGCCGCGCCTGACCACGCTGAAGGTGGTCGAGCCCGCCAAGCGCTCGGCCGGGATCAAGGTCGCCGATGTCGACGCGTTGGTCGGCAAGCTCAAGGAAATGGGAGTCGCCAAGTGAAGACGCTCGTCTGGGTCGAACATGACGGTCAGGCCGTCAAGGATGCCACGCTGTCGGCGGTCACGGCCGCCTCGCAGCTCGGCGAAGTCCATCTGCTGGTCGTCGGCCAGGGCGTCGACGGCGTCGCTGCCGCGGCCGCGAAGATCGCTGGCGTTGGCAAGGTGCATGTCGCGGACGACGCTGCGTTCGCGCATGCGCTAGCCGAGAACGTCGCGCCGCTGATCGTCGAGCTGATGGGCACGCACGATGCGTTCGTCGCGCCGTCGACGACGCACGGCAAGAACATCGCGCCGCGCGTAGCCGCGTTGCTCGACGTCATGCAGATCAGCGACATTCTGTCGGTCGAGAGCGAAGACACGTTTACGCGCCCGATCTACGCCGGCAATGCGATCGCAACGGTGCAGTCGACCGACGTGAAGAAGGTCATCACGGTGCGCGGCACGGCGTTCACCAAGGCCGCGACCGAGGGTGGCTCGGGCGAGATCGAAGCGGTCGCGTCGACCGGCGACAAGGGTCTGTCGACCTTCGCCGGCTCAGAGATCGCCAAGAACGAGCGTCCCGAGCTGACCAGCGCGAAGATTATCGTCTCGGGCGGCCGTGCGCTGGCCTCGAGCGACCAGTTCCATGCGATGATCGACCCGCTGGCGGACAAGCTCGGTGCCGGCGTCGGTGCCTCGCGCGCTGCCGTGGACGCCGGCTATGCGCCGAACGACTATCAGGTCGGCCAGACCGGCAAGATCGTCGCCCCGGAAGTGTATGTCGCGGTCGGCATCTCGGGCGCGATCCAGCATCTCGCGGGGATGAAGGACTCGAAGGTCATCATCGCGATCAACAAGGACGAGGACGCGCCGATCTTCCAGGTCGCTGACATCGGCCTGGTCGGCGATCTGTTCAAGATCGTGCCGGAATTGACGGCGAAGCTGTAGGCATGAGCGAGGCGTGCACCAGCACGCCGCTGCGAACCAGCGAAGCGCAGGTTCGCACGCGAAAGGCCGGCCGGCGGCGCTCCAGCGCCGACCGACGACGCGGGATTTACTCCCGCGTCGCGCGCCAAGAACGGGCGGTGTGACATAGGTCGCGCCGCCCGTTCTAGTGTCTGCCGAACGTACAGGTCTGCCGACGCCGAACCGGTTTTGTTCACAAACGCAGGTCTATTTTACACAAATCGCCCACCGCCCCGGCGAAGGCCGGGGCCCAATTGGGAAACGGCGGTAACGACCAAAGGTCCTTCGTTACATCGACCTTTCCAATTGGACCCCGGCCTACGCCGGGGAGGTGCATCTGTCGAAGCGAGATAAGTACCGAATACGTCCGGAGTACCGAGATCCTCCTCGTGCCCTCACGCACAGTTGCCGCACAATACCCGCCTCCCCAATTACCCTGCATGTACGGCGTCCACCCGAACCCGCGCGACCGCCTGATATCTGCCGCGAGCGCTTCGCTACTCTGCGCCGTCATTGGCTATGCTCTGATCCTCGGGCTCGGCGTCAGCATCCCCACCGCTATCCCCGATGCGCTGAAGACGTTCGCAGTTAGCCCGAAATCCCCTCCACCGCCGCCGCCCGAAAAGATCGTCCCCCGCCCCGCGAAAAGCCACCGTCCCAACGGCGCAGCGTCCCCCGCGAACCTCCGCTCGAAGGCGACCGAACTCGTCGTCCCGAAGCCGATCGCCCCCCCGATCGTTCCACCGCCCCCGGTTATCGCCACACTGAGGCCAGGCCCCGGCAGCGACGCCACAAGCGGCGCCGCGCCCGTCCCCGGACCCGGCACGGGCGCAGGCGGCGAGGGGACCGGCACCGGCAGCGGTCGCTCCGGAAACGGCGACGGCGACGGCGGCGACGAAACCCCGCCCCGCCTCCTCAAGGGCCGCTTCAAGAACAAGGACTTCCCCAACGCCGAGGCGGTGATCGGCGCGGGCGGGGTCGTCGGCGTGCGCTACACCGTCGAGACCGACGGCAGCGTCACGCACTGCATGGTCACGCGCTCCAGCGGCAACACGGTGCTCGACGCGACCACCTGCCGCCTGATCGAACTCCGCTTCCGCTATCGGCCTTGGCTCGATGCTGCGGGGAAGCCGGTTCGTTCGACCGTCGTCCACAACCAGGAATGGGTGAACCAGCTCGGTCCCCCGTCACGCAGTAACTGAAGCCTGCCCGAGCCGTCCCCCACTTAGCACCCGCGCGACCGCTGGCGAAAGCGCCATCAGCCCCCGCCCAAGGGCAACGGTAGCCCCGAGCACCAGCAACGGCTGGACCAGCAGATACGCCGGATACAGCGCCGCCCCCAGCGCACCGGTCGCCTGCCCGATCACCGGCCCGAACAGCCACAACAGCACTAGATGATCGCAGAAGGCGAGAAATCCATAGCGCTCGATCCCACGCAGCCGCTCCGCGACGCCACTCCCCGCCAGCGCCCAGGCAACTCGCCAGAACAAGACCGCCGACGTCACTCGAAACAGTATGTCGAACGCCGCCATCACATGCGGATGCGCGTCGAAGAAGACGTTCCCCAGCAACGCGGTCCAGAGTCGCGGCGCGATCAGCACCACGAACGGCAGCGCGCAGAGGACGACAGGCCACCCCGCCACCTTCTCTGCCACGCCAAATCGCCGCGCGGCGATCCCGGCGGCGAAGAACAGCAGGATTTGCGGCCGCAACAGCAGCGGGATATGCACGCCGGACACGCTCCACACGACCACGATCGAAGCGACCAGCGCCAGCCAGATACTCGACGCGCGTACCATTAGCGGGGCGAGCATCATGCACACGAAAAGATCGCGTAAGAACGGCATCTGCACGTTGATGTCGTTGGCGTGGACGAGCGGCACGAGTTCGTTCAGCGTCCAGCCGATGCTTGACGGCGTCGGTGCCTTCAGCTCGCCGAACGTTGCTGCCGCCCCGACCAGCACAATCGCGATCGCATTCCACAGGACCATCGGGAGCAGGATCGTCCGCGCCTTGCCGAGCAGGAACGGGCCGTAACTTCGGCGCGTCGCGGTCGAGACCACCAGCCAGCCCGAGATCATGCCGAGCAGCGGCACCGCGCTGCGCCCGAACATCTCGCTCAGCACGGTACGGAGAACCGCCTGCCAACTGAACGCGACCGCCGCCAGCTCTTCCGCGGTCCGCCCGGTCCAGGCGTGGACATAGACGATCCCCATGATCCCGGTCAGCCGCGCGATCGCGATCGCGGTGGAGAGGCGGCTGTCCGCCCCGCGCGCCGTTCCGGCCGTTCCCGTGTCCAATTACGCCCCTCCGTCTGCGTCCGGCGAGCGCCTTACCCGGCTTGTCGCACGCGAACAGCTCCTTCAGGATGAAGCGGACGCTATTGGGGACCAAGACATGATCGCCGCATTCCTGTTGCTGGCCGTGCAGGCTAGCCCGGACGCTGCCGTATCACGGCGAGTCGAACGCCTGCTGGAGCGGAGTCCGGTGATCGACGGGCATAACGACCTCGCCTGGGAGATCCGCGATCTGCACGACGCGAAGGTCGAGGCGGTCGATCTTTCGGTCGACACCGCACGGCTGCCGAACCCGTTGCAGACCGACATTCCCCGTCTGCGCAAAGGTCATGTCGGCGGTCAGTTCTGGTCGGTCTACATTCCCGCCGACGCGCCGCGCGCGGTCGAGATGACGCTGGAGGAAATCGATATCGTCCGCCGCTTCGTCGCAGCGAACCCGACGACGTTCGAACTCGCGACCACCGCCGCCGACATCCGACGGATCGAAAAGGCGGGACGGATCGCGTCGCTGATCGGCGTCGAGGGCGGGCACCAGATCGACGGGCGGCTGTCGGTGCTGCGTCAGTATCGCGCGCTTGGCGTCGCGTACATGACGCTGACGCACGGCAAGAGCCTGAACTGGGCGGACAGCTCGACGGACGCACCGCGCGCCAACGGGCTCAGCGATTTCGGGCGGCAGGTGGTCGCGGAGATGAACCGGATCGGGATGATCGTCGACGTCAGCCACGTCTCGGACGCGACGATGGCCGCGGCCTTGGCCGCGACCAAGGCGCCGGTGATCGCCTCGCACTCCAGCGCGCGCGCGATCGCCGACGCGCCGCGCAACATTCCCGACGTTCTATTGCGGGCGATCGGCGCGAACGGCGGCGTGGTGATGGTGAACTTCTACCTGTCGTTCCTGTCGGCCGAATGGCGCGCCTGGGACGTCGCGCGCTCGGCCTATGCGAAGTCGGTCGGCGTGCCGGCAGGGGTCTATGGCGCCAAATCGCCAGCGCCGCTGGTGGCGTGGGACGCCGCGCATCCCGAGCCTCAGGTCACCGCCGCGACGGTCGCCGATCATGTCGAGCATATCGCGAAGATCGCGGGTCACGATCATGTCGGGATCGGCGGCGACTTCGACGGGATCCAAGGGACCGGGCCGATCGCGATGAAGGGCGTCGACGGCTACCCGCTGCTGTTCGCGGAACTGGCGCGGCGGGGGTGGAGCGATGGCGATCTGGCGAAACTGTCCGGTGGCAACGTCCTCCGCGTCATGGAGCGGGTCGAAGCGGTCGCGAAGGGAATGGTGGGTATGCCGCCGGTAGATGCGACGGACGTGGCGTCGCGGTAGAAGGGGCGAGTGCTCGTTGCTCGAGTTTCGACCAAACCCGCCAGATCCCGTCACCCCAGCGAAAGCTGGGGTATTCCTCCGTATCAGATGACGTGGGTCAAACGATGATATCCCAGCTTTCGCTGGTATGACGGAATGGTCGGGATGACGGATGGAGGGATGTCACGGATCCGGCATCCGCTGCGGCGCAGGAGGCTCCACCACGAGCGGCGGCACCGTGCGCAGCACCAGCCCGATCACCAACGCCGCCACGCCGAGCAACAGGCAGAACGCCGTCACCCCCGGCCATCCGGCATGCGTCCAGGCGAAGCCGCCGGCCGATCCCAGTACGCTCGACCCCATATAATAGAAGAAAAGATAGAACGCCGCCGCCTGCCCGCGCGAACCCTGCGCGCGCCTGCCGACCCAGGCGCTTGCGATCGAATGCGCGCCGAAGAAGCCGACCGTCACGACCGCGATCCCCGCGATCACCAGCACGAGCGGCGTCATCGCGGTCAGTGCGACGCCGGCGATCAGCAGGACGACGGGGATCCAGAAAACCTTCCGCCGCCCGAGTCGTCCGGCGAGCGTCCCGAACTTCGCCGAACTCACCGATCCCAGCACGTACAGCAGGAACACGCCGCCGACCGCCGCCTGGCTGAGGCTGTAAGGCGGGCTCATCAGCCGGAAGCCCGCATAGTTATAGATCGTGACGAACACGCCCATCAGCAGGAACGCCTCGAGATACAGCAAAGGCATCGCGCGATCGGTGAACAGCGACCCGGCACTGCGCAATAACGCGCCCGGTCGTCCCACGCTCGGCGTGAAATTGCGCGAGAGCGGCGCGAGCCGGCGAAACGCCTCCGCCATCGCGAGGCCTGCGACGCCGACCGCGGCGAGCGCCCAGCGCCAGCCTTCGAGATCGGCGACGATGCTGACGACCAGCCGCCCGGCCATCCCGCCGAGCGCGCTGCCCGCGATATACAGCCCCATCGCCGCACCGACCGAGCCCGCATCAACCTCCTCTGCGACATAGGCCATCGCCACCGCCGGCACGCCTGCGAGCGCAACACCAGTCAGGAAGCGCAACACGAGCAACCCGCTCCACCCCGGCACAACCGCCGCCGCCAGCGTCAGCGCCCCCGCCGCGAACATCGCCGCGATCATCAGCGGACGCCGGCCGACGCGGTCGGACACGAACCCGGCAAACAGGATGCCGATCGCCAAGGGCCCGGTCGCCAATGACACCGCGAGCGACGCGCCCTCGGCGGTCAGCCTGAACTGCGCGGCGAAAAGCGGCAGCAATGGCTGCACCGAATACAGCAGCGAGAAGGTCGAGAACCCCGCGAACAACATCGCCAGCGTCAGCCGACGGTAGGCGGGCGTGCCCAGCGCAATCGGCGCTTCAGAAGCCACGCAGGAAACTCGCGACGTTGTGGCCGAGCGCGTCGACTGCGTATCCGCCTTCCATGACGATGACGGTCGGCCACCCGCGGGCCGCGATGTCAGCGGCTAACACCGCATAGTCGGGCGTGGTCAGCTTGAAATGCGAGATCGGATCGCCCTCCCACGTGTCCGCGCCGAAGCTGACGACGAGCAGGCCGGGATCGAACGCGGCGATCGCGTCGAGCGCTGTGGTCTGCGCGGCCCGGAACGCGTCGATTTGCGTGCCGTGCGGGAGGGGCACGTTCAGCGTCGTACCAAGTCCGTTGGCTTCGCCGGTTTCCTCTGCGTGGCCCCAGTAAAAGGGATAGTCGGTCTTCGGATCGGCATGGACCGAGGCGTAGAACACGTCGCCTCTCGTGTAGAAGATATCCTGCGTGCCGTTGCCGTGGTGATAGTCGATATCGAGGATCGCGACGCGGTCGACACCGGCGTCGCGTGCGGCCTGCGCGGCGATCGCGGCGGTGTTGAGGTGGCAGTATCCACCGCAATAGTCTGCGCCCGCGTGATGGCCGGGCGGGCGGCAGAGTGCGAACGCGGTGCGGTCGCCGTCGAGGACCGCGTGCGTCGCGGCGAGCGCGGACTGCGCGCTGCCATAGGAAGCGGCCCAGGTCTGCGACGTGATCGGCGTGGTCGCGTCGAAGCTGTACGCGCCGATCAGCGCATCGATCCGGGTTAAGTCGAGCGGCCGGCGCCCGCGGATCGGGAAGGTGTAGGGGATCGCGTCGCCCTCGCGCCCGGCTTCCCGCCAAAGTCGGGCTGCGTCCTTGAGAAAGGCGATATAGGGCGCGGGATGGACGGCCAGGATTGGCGCCCCGCCGCGATCTTCCGGCGCCTCGACCGGACCGATCGCGCGCAGGATCGCATCGACGCGCGCGGGAGTCTCCGCATAGGCCGTGAATGCACCGTTATGCAGTTCCCACGCTGGTGCATGGGTCCGCTGGGCCTCGTCGAAAAACAGCCGCATTGTCGCTCCTTGCTGCGCGGTCACGAGGGAAGAACCAACCGATCGCCTTGCGGGTCCTACCGGGTCGCGCGCGTTCGGCAAATTCGAGCGCCTAGAACAGCGCCAGTTGCCGATCGTCGTCGCCGCTCAGCAGCCAGCGGCCGATCACGTCGTTGCGCGTCAGGCCGACATGGCTGTGGACCAGCACGATTGCATCCGCGATCCAGCCGATCGGCGCGATCGCTTGCGTGAACGGCAGGCCGTCGCGATAGCCGAGCGTCATGTGCGGGCTGAACCGATAGCCTTTGCGCTGGGACAGCCCCGCCGACTCGCGTGCCACCGCGATCCGCTGATGCAGTGCCGCGAGCGAGGCGTTCTTGTGGCGTGGACGCAGCGCGATGGATCGATCGCTGCCGACCGCGGTGTCGAACTGGAGCGCGAACGGCGCTGCTTCGACCGCATCGCCGATCGCCTTCAGGTCGCGTTCCAGCGTGGTCGAGACGCGGTCATGGTCGTCGATGATGTCGATCGTGACGTGGAGGTGCTCGGGGCGCAGCTTCTGCTCGGGGCCATCGAACCACGCCGCTGCCTCGGTGATCTGGCGCGCTAGCGGGAGCGGCGGGCGGAGTGCGAAGAACAGGCGATGACGCGCGAGGGGGCGGTGAAACATGCCGGTTTCCGAATCGGGGGAGGTGGACTTGTTGCTAATATGTTCCACCGCTTTCGTCTAGCAAGCGCGCGCGATCGGAGCACTCAAATACCAGCCCGGCGATGGCCGGGGCCCAATTGGAAAGGTCAGAGTAACGAAGCGTGGCAGCCTGTTAACAGCGTATCCCAATTGGGCCCCGGCCTTCGCCGGGGTGGTGCTTCTTGGCCGGATTTGCTTACCGCGCCAACGCTTCAGCAATCAGTTTCCGCGAGTTCGCCACGCCGTACAGCGCGATGAAGCTCCCCATACGCGGTCCCTGCTCGGACCCGAGCAGCGTCTCGTACAGCGCCTTGAACCAGTCGCGCAGGTTTTCGAACCCGCCGGTCTTGCCGATCTCGTAGACGATGTTCTGGATATCCTCCGCGCTCGCCTCCGCGGGCAGCGCGGCGAGTTCCGCATCCAGCCGCTCCAGCGCCGTGACCTCGATGCCCTCGGGCGCGCGGCGCTTCAGCGTCGGCGCGACGAAATCGCGGCTATAGGCGAGCGCATAGCCGATCAGCCGGTCGAGCTCGGGATACTTGGCCGCGGACGCGTCGGGCACGTAGTTCGCCAGATAGCCCCAGACCTGCTCCTTGCTCGCATCGCCCATCACGCCGACGAGGTTGAGGAGCAGCCCGAACGTCACCGGCAGCTCGCCGGTCGGCAGTTTGCCTTCGTGGATGTGATGGACCGGATTGCCGAGCTTCTGCTTCAGGTCCTGGCCCGCATAATTGCCGCGGAACTGCCAATATTCGTCCACCGCGCGCGGGATCACGCCCATGTGCAGCGACTTCGCCTTCTTCGGCTCGCGATACGCGTAGAACGCGAGCGATTCCTCGGGGCCGTAGGTCAGCCACTGTTCGAGGCTCAGCCCGTTGCCCTTCGACTTCGAGATCTTCTCGCCATTCTCGTCGAGGAACATCTCGTAGTTGAAGCCTTCGGGCGGGCGTCCGCCGAGCACGCGCGCGATCTTCGACGACTGCGTGACCGAATCGATCAGGTCCTTGCCCGCCATCTCGTAGTCGACGCCGAGCGCGACCCAGCGCATCGCCCAGTCGACCTTCCACTGCAGCTTGGCCTTGCCGCCGAGCACGCTCTGCTCGATCCGCTGGCCCTCATCCTCGAACGCGATCAGGCCCGTCTCCGCATCGATCACCTCGATCGGCACTTGCAGCACGATGCCGCTGGTCGGCGAGATCGGCAGCACCGGCGAATAGGTCGCGCGACGCTCGGCCCGCAGCGTCGGGAGCATCACGTCCTGGATGCCCTGGAAGTGGCCAAGCACACCCTTCAGCGCCTCGTCGAAACGCCCGCCGGTGTAATATTCGGTCGACGACGCGAACTCGTAGTCGAAGCCATAGCGATCGAGAAATTCGCGCAGGATCGCGTTGTTGTGTGCGGCAAAGCTGGAATGCGTGCCGAACGGATCGGGTATCTGCGTCAGCGGCTTGCCGAGATGCTCGCGCAGCATGTCGCCGTTGGGGACGTTGTCCGGGACTTTCCGGAGACCGTCCATATCGTCCGAGAACGCGATCAGCCGAGTCGGCGTATCGCTTAGGGCGTGGAAGGCGTTGCGCACCATTGTCGTGCGCAACACCTCGTTGAACGTGCCGATATGCGGCAGGCCCGACGGTCCGTAGCCCGTCTCGAACAGCACCGGATCGCCCGACTTGCCGTTCGGATACCGCTTAAGGAGCTTACGCGCCTCCTCGTACGGCCAGGCTTTGGACTCGAGGGCGGCGGTGCGGATGTCATCGGTCATAGCGTTCGGCGATTAGCGCCTGCGCCCGTGTCCGTCACCCCACCGCCGCATGCGTCTTAGCGGCAACGATCCTTCGCGGTGATCGTCCGGTCGACCGCACGGCCACCGAGCGCACCCGCTGCGCCGCCGGCGAGCGTGCCGAGCAAGCCGCCGCCGACCGCATTGCCAAGCACCGCACCGCCGACGCCGCCTGCGACAAGACCGGTCGTGCCGCTCGAATGGCGGCAACGCTTTGCGCGGTAACGACGGTCATGGCCGCGATACTCACGCTTCGAGCGTGCTTCGGCCTTGCCCGTAGGAATCACGGCGGCGGCCGGGATTGCGAGCGAGAGCGCGCTCAGCGCCATGAGAAACTTCCGCATGATGATCGTCCCTGTTGATGTAGGTAAAGGCCAGTATCGATAAGTGCGCAACGCATGTGAACCGTACCGGTTGCGTAACGGCGAATTTGGATAAGTTCGCGTATCGATGCCCCCCGTCATCCCAGCGAAAGCTGGGATATCCCCGTGGGGATCGCAGCACCTGCCCCATGAATATCCCAGCTTTCGCTGGGATGACGGGCGGGGGCGGGGCATCCCCGATCGGGGTCCTGCGCACCGCTGACCATATCCCCTTCCACAAAAGGTTGCCCTTTCGTTCTCGTTGCAGCAAGGTCGCCAGGATGCCGCTCCCCTATCCCGCCCTCCACGCCAGCCACGCCGGCATCTGGATCGCGAACGCCGAGGGTGCGCGTCCGATCGGGCGAGGCGAGGCGATCCGGATCGCCGCCGACACGCCGGTCATCATGCTCAACGCGCCGCTGGTCGGGCAGCGACTCGGGTATCCCGATCTGTCGGGGCTCGATCTGCTCGAACTCTACGCGTTCCTTCGCCCGGCGCAGTTCGCGGTGCCGACGCCGAAGGGGATCGCGCGGGTTACTGGGCTCGATGTGCCGAGCGAGGATGCGGCGGTCGCGCCGTTCCTGCTGCGCGCTGCCGAAGCGATGCTGGCGCTCACCGATGGCGACTGGCCCGAGCGGGAAGGGGCGTGGACTGCGGCGCAATCGCTGTTCCGGTTGCGCTGGCCGTGGGCGCCGGTCGTCGCCGAGCGGCTGAAGAAGCCGGCGGTCAACGAACGCTGGCTGTTCTCGTCGCTCCCCGAATGGGAGGAGCACGCGCCGCGACCTGCTCCCCGCACCGTGACGATCGAGCCCGGCGATGCCGAAGCGCGCCTCGTCGACCTTACCGGCCACGGCGCCGAGGAACGCCCCGGCCAGCGCGCCTACGCCGGCGCCGCCACCGCCGCCTTCGCCCCGCGGGCGATGCGCGACACGCCCAACCTCGTCCTCGCCGAAGCCGGCACCGGGATCGGCAAGACCTTGGGTTACCTAGCCCCCGCCTCGCTCTGGGCGGAGAAGGCGGGCGGCGCGGTGTGGATTTCGACCTACACCAAGACGCTGCAACGCCAGCTCGGCCAGGAAACCGCGCGGCTTTATCCCGACGCTGCGATCCGCAAGGCCAAGGTCGTTACGCGAAAAGGCCGCGAGAATTATCTCTGCCTGCTGAACCTGGAGGACGCGCTGCAAGGCGGGTTCGCAGGCCGCGCGGCGATCCTCGCGCATCTCGTCGCACGCTGGGCCGCGTATAGCGCGGACGGCGATATGGTCGGCGGCGACCTGCCCGGCTGGCTGCCGACGCTGTTTCGCCGCAATGGTTCAACTGCACTGACCGACCGGCGCGGCGAGTGCGTCTATGCCGGCTGCCCGCACTACCGGAAATGCTTCATCGAGCGCGCCGCCCGTGCCTCGTCCGACGCCGACATCGTGATCGCCAACCACGCGCTGGTGATGGTCAACGCCGCCAGAGGACGCGAACTCGCCACCCGACCGACGCGATACGTGTTCGACGAAGGCCATCATATCTTCGACGCCGCCGATTCGATGTTCGCGACCGCGCTGACCGGTGCGGAGACGATCGAACTGCGCCGCTGGATCCTCGGCCCCGAATCGAGCGGTCGCGGCCGCCGGCGAGGGCTTGCCGCGCGCCTGTCCGATCTCGCCAGCTATGACGAACAGGGCGCGCGGGCGATCAGCGATGCGGTCACCGCGGCGGGCGCGCTCGCGTCCGACGGCTGGCTGCAAAGGCTCGGCGAAGGTGCGCCGTTCGGGCCGATCGAGACGCTTCTCGCCGCCGTCCGCGGGCTCACCTACGCGCGGGCCGAACAGCCGGGCGACGCGGGCTATGGGCTGGAGACCGAACTCGCCGAACCCGATGCGACGCTGATCGAGGCCGCCGCGCCCGCTGCCGCCGCGCTCGACGCGCTCGTCCGCCCACTTGTCACGCTCGGTCGCCGGCTTGAAGCCGTGCTCGCCGAAGCCCCCGATTGGATGGACGCGCCCGCCCGCGCACGAGTCGAGGGCGCGATCGCCTCGATCGGTTGGCGCGCGGAGACGGTGGCGTCGTGGCTGTCGCTGCTCGCGCGCGTTGGCGGACCTGTCGATGGCGATTTCGTCGACTGGCTCGCGGTCGACCGGATCGAGGGGCGCGAGTTCGATATCGGGCTGCATCGCCACTGGCTCGACCCGACTCGGCCGTTCGCCGAGATCGTGTTGAAACCGGCGCATGGTGCACTGGTTACCTCTGCAACGCTGACCGGCGGCGGCGATTGGGAGGTGGCCGAAGCCCGCACCGGTGCGCCGCATCTCCTGCGCCCCGCCGCACGGTTCGAGGCGAAGAGCCCCTTCGATTACACGCGTCAGGCCGAAGTCCTGATTGTCACCGACGTGAAGCGCGGCGACATCGGCGCGCTGGCCAACGCCTATGCGCAACTGATCGTCGCCAGCCGCGGCGGGACGCTCGGGCTGTTCACCGCTATCCGACGGTTGCGCGGCGTGCATGGCCGCATCGCCGATCGACTCGCGCGCGAAGGCCTGCCGCTCCACGCGCAGCACGTCGATCCGATCGACACCGGCACGCTGGTCGACATTTTCCGTGACGATCCGGGCGCGTCGCTGCTCGGCACCGATGCGCTCCGAGACGGCGTCGATGTGCCCGGCGAGTCGCTGAGGCTTGTCGTGATGGAGGGCGTGCCCTGGGCAAAGCCTTCCGTGCTTCATGCCGCGCGCAGGCTCGCGGGCGGCGGTTCGGCCTATGACGACCGCCTCGTTCGGGCTCGTTTAGCTCAGGCGTTCGGCCGGTTGATCCGGCGCGCAGATGATTCCGGCGTGTTCGTGATGCTGTCCGCCGCGATGCCCTCGCGGCTGCTCAGCGCGTTCCCGCCGGGCGTGCCGATCGCCCGCGTAACGCTCGAAGAAGCGGTGGCCCGAGTCGCGAGCCGGCTTTCCTCCCGGGCCCCGGTAGGGCATGAAAGCCGCGAACCCGCTTGAGGATTGCCATGAAGACGTTGACGCTGTTGCGCCACGCCAAGTCCGGCTGGGACGATCCGGTTGCGCGTGACTTTGATCGCCCGCTCAACGCCAAGGGCAAGCGCGCCGCGGCGATGGTCGGGCGGCATATGCGATCACTAGGATTAGCGTTCGATCATGCGATCGCCTCGCCCGCCGTGCGCGTGTCGGAGACGCTGGAGCAGATCGAATCGGGCTATGGCCGGATGATCGCGCCGACGCTGGACCGTCGCGTGTATCTCGCGTCGGCAGCGACGTTGCTCGACGTGGTGCACGGCTTTCCGGCCGACGCCGAGAGCGCGCTGCTGGTCGGGCATAATCCGGGGTTGGAAGATCTCGTCCTGATGCTGGTGGCGGACGGGGCTGACCCGCTGCGCGATGCGGTCGAGGACAAATATCCGACCGCCAGCATCGCCGAGCTCCAGTTTGAAGGGGATTGGGCGGATATCACGTCGGCCACCGCCCGCCTGACCCGATTCATCCGCCCCCGCGATCTCGATCCGACCTTAGGCCCCGACGCGGACTGACCACGCGGGGGCTAAACCGGCGGCCTATTTGCCCTGTGCCCGCCAGCGCTGGATCGTCCTGCCGATGATCTGGTCTTCACCACCGACGTCGCGCCAGAGTTCGGAAAAGAGTGGGTCGCCCGACGCCGGACGTTTCGACTCCTCGAGCCCGTCGAAGCTCACGCGGATCGGGATCGTCACGCCTTCGCCACAGATGATGCATTCGCGATTGCGCAACGCCGGAATCGAATCGAGGAAGCCCCGTGCACCCTCGGGCATCGCCGCGCGGACGAACGCCTGATCGCGGTCGTTGTTGAGGCGCATCGCGATGATCGTGCCGCACTGCGACAGCACGCCTTCCGCCAGATCCGACGGACGCTGCGTGATGAGGCCGAGCGACACGCCGTACTTACGGCCTTCCTTCGCGATCCGGCCGAGGATGCGACCGACCGCACTGCTCGTCTCCTGGCCGGCGGGGATGTAGCGATGCGCCTCTTCGCAGACGAGCAGGATCGGGCGCTGCGGTTCGTTGCGCGACCAAATCGCAAAGTCGAACGTCATCCGCGCAAGGACCGCGACCACCACGGACGTAATGTCCGACGGCACACCCGAGACGTCGATGATCGAGATCGGCTTGCCGTCGCCGGGCAGACGGAAGATCCGGCTTAGGAAGCTCGCCATCGTGTCCGCGACGAGCATCCCCGAGAACATGAAGCCATAGCGCGGGTCCGCCTTGATCTCGTCGATCTTGGTTTTCAGGCGTAGATACGGCGCGGTGTCGCCGGCGCGGTCCATCTTGCCCATTTCGGCGCTGATGATCGTCGTCAGGTCGCTGAGCAGATAGGGAATGGGCGCATCGACCGTCAGCTTGGCGATCTCCTGACCGAGACGGCTCTTGGCTTTGGCGGCGAGCAGGCATTTGGCGAGGATGTCCGCATCGAACTGCCGCGCGGATCCGCTGCTGGTGAGGAAAACCTCGCAATGCTCCTCGAAGTTCATCAGCCAATAGGGCATCTGCAAATTCGAGACGTCGTACAACGCACCGTTCGATTTGAACGCAGCCGCATATTCGCCATGCGGATCGATCATCACGATATGGCCCTGCGGCGCGAGTTCGCAGATTCGGTGGAGGATCAAGGCGGCACTGGTCGACTTGCCGGTACCGGTCGATCCGACAAGCGCGAAATGCTTGCCGAGCATCGCGTCGACATAGAGCGCGGCGGGGATGTCGCTGGTCGGATACACCGTGCCGACGGTGATGTTGGCGCGATCCTCGGCGGCATAGACCTGTTGCAGGTCCGACGTGGTGATCGGGTACACCTCGGCGCCGGGCATCGGATACCGCGTCACACCGCGGCGGAACCGATAGAGCTTGCCGGTCAGGCGTTCCTCGTCGCCCTCACCGAGAAAGTCGATGTCGGCGGCGATGCAGGTGCCGGCATTGTCTTCGAGCTTGAGCGACCGGATGTTGGCGACCAGCCACGTCGTGCCAACGCGCATCTTCACCTGACCGCCGACCTGACCTGCGGCCGCGACAACGGGGTCGCGATCGTCGCACAGCGCACCGATCGACGCGCGGTCGAGCAACACACGGCTGCTCGATCCAGCGATCGCGAAGACGACGCCGATCGGGGCAGGCGGTACCATGCCGACGGAACCACTGGTCGGCGATGGCGCGCGCAGGAAGGCATCGGGTCCCGGCATTTCACTCATTCTGGCAAGATCCCCAGTCATTTACCCAATGTCTTGCACGCAAGACCGTAAACATCCGGTGAGGATGGTGAAGGAACGCTAAACCCTTCGCGCGATCCAGCCCGCCGCCCAACCAAGAAAGACCGAGAGGGCAACCGCGACCAGACCATAGACGATCGACGAGCGATCCGCGGCGCGAGCGACGAAGCGTTCGAAGCCGGATTTGCGGATGTCGATGTCGCGCACGGCGGCTGCCAGCACGCGTCCGTCGCGGATCAGGAACGTCTCCGCGGTGAAGCGGCCGACCGGTACGCGCGCCGGGATCGAGACGCGCGCCCGGTATAGCACGCCGTCGGTGATCTCGACCGCCCGTGGCGCCTCGTAATAGAGGCCGGCACGTCGTTTCAGGTCGACGAGGCCCTTCTGGAAGCGGTCCTGCGTGTCGGCGGGGGCGCTGGAGGCGGGCGACAATTGCAGGCTGTCGAGCCCAAGTTCGTAGATCGCGCGCGTCCGATCGTCGACGAGGCGGTCGATCGGCTTGGATGAGGCGATCGCGTAGAAGCTCGGTGCGGACCGGTAGCGCAGCCTTGACGCGTTGACCCAGATTCCGGCGACCTTCTCCTTCTCGCGCATCAGGATCGACTGGGTCGGCCCCTTCACGACGACGACGACGTCGGTCGGTTGCTCGCCGGTTGGCAGGCGGCCACCGGGATAGAGAATCGCCCCGAACAGGAGGAGTTCTGCGCCGGTGAAGCTGTAGGCGATCTCGATATTGCGCTGCGATACGTCCGGGACGAGCACGGGCTTCGCCTGCGCCATCAGCAGCGGCGCGAACGCCAGAATTGGCCACTTTCTCAAGACAGCGTGACCGAGAAGATCTCCTCGGGCCGCCAGACCAGCCCGAGCAGGATGCGCGCGCCGACCAGCAGCACCATCACCGCAAGCGCGAGGCGGAGATATTCGGGGCGGAACTTGCTCGCAAACCGCGCGCCGATCTGTGCGCCGACCACCGAGCCGAGCAGCAACAGCCCGGCAAGGACGATGTCGACCGCTTTGGTGGTCGTCGCATGGACCATCGTCGCGACCGCGGTCACGAACAGCGTCTGAAACAAGGAGGTGCCGACCACGACGGAGGTCGCCATGCCGAGCAGGTAGATCATCGCGGGGACCAGGATAAAGCCGCCGCCGATGCCGAGCAGGATGGTCAGGATGCCGGTGAAGAAGCCGAGCAACAGCGGCGCGAGCGGCGAGATGTAGAGCCCCGAGGCGTAGAACCGCGTGCGGAGCGGAAGCGCGGCGACGAGCGGGTGATGGCGGCGTTTGCGCGCCTTCGGCGGACGCCCGGTGCGCGCCCGCCCGATCGTGCCGATCGACTCCTTCGCCATCAGGCCGCCGATCGAGCCGAGCATGAGAACGTAGACGATCGCGATCACCGTATCGATCTGCCCACTTTGCTGGAGCAGCCGGAACAGCCACGCGCCGAAGAACGAGCCGAGGATGCCGCCTGCGACCAGCACCCCGCCCATCTTGGTATCGACGCCCTTGCGGCGGAAATGCGCGAATACGCCGGACACGCTCGCGCCGGTCACCTGGCTTGCGGACGAGGCGGCGGCGACGGTCGGTGGGATGCCGTAGACGATCAGCAGCGGCGTCGTCAGGAACCCGCCACCCACCCCGAACATGCCCGACAACAGCCCGACGCCCCCGCCGAGCAGGATGATGACCAGCGCGTTGACCGACAGGTTGGCGACGGGGAGATACAGATCCACGTTAGCAGCGTTACACCGGATTGCGCGCGCGGGGCTAGGCTGGACTGAGCACCGATCCCGGTGTTTGGACACGGGATCAGAAGTCGCTGCCGATCGACAGCGCCGGTCCCGAGCCGGGACGCGCGCCGCCCGCGATCCGCTCGCGCCAGTCGAGCGTCAGGCGTAGCGATTTATGCGCGATCGGCAGCGTGGCGACGACCGATGGTCCGATGTCGAAACGTTCGGCAGCCCGTTGCGCGCTCGCCCATGTGCCGATGCCGATATCGAGACGGGCCGTCGCGACGGTGCCGAGCGGATGGGTCAGCCGAGCCGAGGCATCGACGAACGTCTGGAGCCCGTCGCGGGCGATCGCACCGGCCTGCCCGTATGTTTCAAGACGGACACCGGGGACGATATCGGCAGGACCATAGCCGCCGAGCACGCCGATCGTCGGTCCGTTGCGGCCACCATCGAGAACGAAACGGTGCTCGACGATCAGGCGGATCGGCATCCTCGTCAGTTGCCACTCGATTCCAACCGCGGCTTCGCGTCCGCGGCCCTCGAGCGGGGCGGCGACCCGAGCCGACAGTGCGAACCGGCGGGCAGCGTCGATCGCGTAGGTTATCCGCAGCCCCGCCTGCGAAGCGCCGAGCTGGCCGCCGGAGACGGTACCGGCCGGGCCCCCGCGTACCAGCAGCCATGCACTACCGTTCAGCCGACTCGCGCCGCGAACCACGAACGGCGCTAACAGGAAAGGCGGTGCGTCGGTTCGGCCGGGAGGTTGCTGCCCGAAAGACTGGGCGGCGATGTGGTCCAGCGACCAGGTTTCCGGCAAGCCGGATACCCTAGGGGGCAGCGCGACATCCGTACGCGGTTTCGCCCGGAAAACGATGGCGGGCGGGGCGGGCGTCACGACGGTATCGCTCAACGGCGGGATGACGAATGCGATCTGGCGCGGACCGGGGAATACGGCGGCGGCGGGAAATACCGTCGCGGCGGCGGGCGGTACCAGTATCTTCGTTAAGGTTGGGCGGATGGGCAAGGGTTGACGGGGCTCGATCTCAGACAACAGTACCGCAATCCTGACCAACACCCAGCCACCCAGCGTCAGCGCGAGGAATCGCAACGGCCGCCCGCCGGTCATCCCGGTGCTGGAACGCTCGGTCCGAACCCGTGGCATGCGCTGATCGACGCTGCGGGGGCGTCGGGAAATTCATGACGGGTCTTGTCCCATACCGGCGCTGCGCCCCGCAGCATGGCGATGTAGCGCGCCACCGCGCAGGGCGCGACGAGCAACGAGACGCAGTTGCCGACGATGAAGCGGGGAAGCGCCCAAAAGGCTTCGCCAACGCCGTAGCTGCGACCCGTAAACACCATCCGTGATCCCAGCCGCCACGCCAGCAGGACGGCGTTGGCGATGAACAGCCAGAGCGCGATCGGATGGGACCGGTCGAGCGCTGGCATTGCCTGACCCGCAAAGTGATGCGCCGCCATCGACAATGCCCAGGCGAGCATTCCGACATAGGCGACCGCGAGAATGACGACGGCGAGCGGTGCCCGCCGATCACGCATCCGCATCCAGTGGTCGGCAAAGGCACGCGGTCTCGCCCAGCCGGTCCGATCCCAGCCGGCTAGCGCGATGCCGTTCATCCACCGTGTCTTCTGGCGGACCGACTCGCGGATCGTACCGGGGAAATAGGCGCGCACGGCGACGACCGCACCGACATCGTCCGCTGCTACCCGCGCGAAGATACAGCGCGCGCCAAGCTCCGCCAGCCGCAAGCCGAGTTCATAATCTTCGGTTAGACTGGTCGCGTCGAACGGATTGCCGCCGCGCGCGAACGCGATCCTGGCAAGCATGTCGGGTGCGATCGCGCAGCCGGTGCCGGCAAGCGGCATTCCCGCCCCCAAAGCCGTCCTGACGACGATCTGCTTGGCGTGCGACTCGGCAAACTCGTCGGCATAGTGTCCCGACACCAGCCGAGCCCCGTGATGGACGAGCGGGAGGACTGGCAATTGCACCACATCGTACCGATCGATCAGGCAATCGAAGACACGCAGTTCCTGCGGATGCACGACATCCTCGGCGTCGTGCAGCACGATCGCCTTGGTATGCCGGTGCTCACGGGCATCGTCGCGGCCGAGCGCATGCCACACCGTATTGAGGCAATCCGCCTTGGTCGTGGGACCGTCGCGCGGCCCGATCACGATCCTGACGCGGCCATCATGCTCGGCGATCGCGGCAACGGCATCGATCGTGCCCCGATCATTCGGATAGACACCGACATAGATCCGGTAATCGTCATGGCGATAGCGATCCAGCGCGGTCGACAACATGCCGCCGATTACCGACACCTCGTCCCATGCCGCTACGAACACTGCGATCGCGCCGATGCATCGTGGCGGCGGCAGAGTCGCGAGCGTCAGCCGGGGACGTGCGCAATGCCGGATCCGACGGACGATGAAAACGAGGTCGACCAGCAGGTCGTCAATGCCGCCAAGAAAAAGCCCGACTCCGGCAAACAGCAAACTTTCCCGCGCCAAGCCGTCGATGATCCAGAACGACTCGAGCATGGCGTACCCCCGACGACGAGGTACAGCAGCATATGTCCGTTTCGGATTCAGTCCGATCCGAAACGGATGTTTGGCGGTCTCCGCGACGCAAGTGATGGCGCTGAGTCACTAAAAATATGCAGGTTTGGGCGGGGCCTGCGAACCATCGTCATCGCGAGGCGTTACGTCCGCGATCCCACCCCCCTTTCGGGATCGGCGCCGATCCACTCCCGGCCCGGCCGTACCGATGCGTAGCAGGCGGTACGGCCAAACCGGTGGGACTCAGCCTTGATTACGGACGATCGCGCCCACCGCCGCCGGTGTTGCCGCCATTGCCACCGCCGCCGCCGGCACCCGCGGCGCCGACCGTACCGATGTTTCCGAACAGATCCTGGAAGAAGCCGCGTTCGCGACCCAGCGTCGGCGTGGTCTTGCCGTACGGCTTGACCGAGGCAACCTGATCGAGCCCGCCGCGACGGATCGCGGTGACGGTCCCCTTCTGGTCGAAGCTGATCTGCAGCGTGATCTGCGCGTTGGGCCGCGGATTGCGGAACGCCAGGTTGCGGCTGTCGCGTGCGAGATAATACCAATCTCCCTGGTCGAACTGACCCGCGAGCGTCGGCTTGCCGAGCGTCTGGAGCACCGACTGACGGTTATCCACGCCGGGCTGGACCGAGTTGACCAGGTCGGTATCGACGACATACCCCTGATGCGAGCGCAACTGGGTGCAGCCCGCGCTGGCAAGCGTAACGACCGCAAGCGCGGCGGCGAGACCCGTACGGGCGGAAAACACGCTCATATAAACTCCCAACCGGGGCACGCGAAAACACGTGACGGTTGCGATGCGATTGCATCGGCCGCCGATCGCCTCGATATGCGAGGATGCGCGGGCAAACAAGTCGGTGCGCGGTCGATGGGCGAAGGACGACGGATTGAGCTGGTTGGGAAGACTGCTCGGCGAGAAGCCGGACGAAGCGCTGCCGCTGTATACCGCGGTCGTGACGCGGGCGCGTGCCGAGCATTGGTATCGGGACGGTGCGGTGCCGGACACCGTCGACGGCCGGTTCGACATGATCGCGACTCTGCTTGCGGTCGTCATGCTACGGCTCGAGGCGGAACCCGCCGGTGGCGAGCCCGCGGCGCGCCTTGCCGAACGCTTTGTCGACGACATGGACGGCCAATTGCGTGAAATCGGGATCGGCGACATCATCGTCGGCAAGCATATCGGCAAGATGATGAGCATGCTCGGCGGCCGACTCGGCGCATACCGTGATGGACTGGCGGCTGGAGATATTACGCCAGCGCTGCTGCGAAACCTGTATCGAGGGGCGGTGCCGGCCGATGCCGCGCTGGCGCATGTGCGGACGTCGCTGATGGCGTTTCATGCCGCGCTAGCAACTACGCCAATGATGAAACTGCTCGCAGGAGAGCTACCGTGACGCCTGGTATGAACAAGGCTGAATTCAGCCGCCCCGAACGCCTCGACACGATCGGCGAGCGTGAGCGGATCGTCGAGATCGTCGCCAACGAGGACGAACGTGCCGCGCTGGCGAAGCGCTTCGCGATGGTATCGATCGCGCGACTCGAGGCACGGTTCGGGATCAAGCGGACCGACAGCGGCATCGTCGTGAAGGGGCGCGTCACCGGGGCTGCGGTGCAGGCGTGCTCGGTTACCGATGAGCCGCTCGATACCAGGATCGACGAACCGGTCGCGCTGCTGTTCGTGGAACAGCTGGTGGCGGAAGGCGACGAGGTCGAACTGTCCGACGATGCGCTCGACACAGTGGCGATCGAGGGGGGCGCGATCGATCTGGGCGAAGCGGCGGCCGATACGCTGGCGCTGGCGATCGATCCGTTCCCGCGCGGGCCCAATGCGGCGGCGGCGCTGGCGGCGGCGGGGGTGATCAGCGAGGATGAGTTTCGCCCCGCCAACGCGTTCGCGGATCTCAAGGCGAAGATGGCGGGCAAAGCTTAGGCGCGATTTGCGGATACTCCCCCGCCAGGGGGAGATGGCTGGCGCGTGGCAGACGGAGGGGGTGGCAAGCACGACCCCGTGTTTCGTATCCGCCCCTCCGCCACTGTCGGCGGCATCTCCTCTGGCGTGGTAGGATTGATGGGTTGCCGTCAGGTCCCCGTCCGCACCGCTAGCAGCGCCGCCACCTTCGCCCGGAACGCGCGCAGGCTCGCGCCCGACAGTTGCGCGACGCTGGCGAACGACACGCTGCGCGGATTGATCGCGGCGCCGTTTTTCCACACCTCCCAATGGAGATGCGGGCCGGTCGACATGCCCGTCGATCCGACATAGCCGATGACTTGTCCCTGCCGCACGCGCGTGCCCGACGACACTGCGATCCGGCTCATATGACCGTAGCCGCTCGCCATGCCGCCGCCATGCATCAGCTTTACGAAGTTACCATAGCCGCCGGTCCGTCCCGCGAACGCGACGATGCCGTCGGTCATGGCATGGATCGGCGCACCATAGGGCGCGCCGATGTCGAGGCCCTTGTGCATGCGGGTGAAGCCCAGCAGCGGATGCATCCGCAAGCCGAAGTTCGAGGTAATGCGCCCCGATACGGGCAAGCCGGACACGGCGCGCCGCTCGGTCTGGCCGTTCGCGTCGAACCAGCCATCGGTCCGCGGCGGGGCGCCGGCATCGCCGTCGCCACCACCATCGGCATCCGCGCCGCCCGGCCCGAAGCGGACGAGTTGCACCTTGTGTCGCCCCTGATCGATCCCGGCAAACAGCAGGTCGCCGATCCGCGTCTCCCCGGTCGCTGCGCGCTGGCGCTGGATTATCAGGTCGAAACTGTCCGCCGGGTCGACGTCGCGACCGATCGACACGCGCGTAGCAATAGCCTTGATGTACGATTCGACCGCCTTGGCCGGCACCCCGGCGGCGCGCATCGATCGGTACAGGCTCGATCCAACGAGCCCCTGGATCCGCAGTGGCGTCGCGTCGATCGCAATCGGCTTGCGGTGCATCGCCAACCCGGTCGCGGTGCGCGCCAGAGCCAGCCCCAGATCGAACCGGGCGCGGAAGTCGAGCGCTTCGAGCGGTCGGGTAACGGTGCGATCAGGGCGTCGACCAAGCGTCAGCGCGATGCGTGTTCCCGCGGCGATGTCGTCGAGGGGTACCGCCTGCGCGACCAGGGCGGCGGCGGCATCGGCATCGGGACGACCGACCCCCGCGCGCATCAGGACGCGATCGAGCCGGTCGCCCTGGCCGAGTGTCGCGGAGAGCTCGACCGTCGGCCGTTCGGGGACCTCGGCAAGCGGTGCGACAAGGTCGTTGGCGGCCATTCGCCGGCCGGTCGCTGCCCCCTGACCGATCGCGGTAATGCCCTGTGCGCGGGCCTCGTCCCATTCCGCGCCGGCAAGCGGTGGCGGCACCGCACCGACCAGCGGTTTGATCCCCGGCGACAACGCCCAGCTTGCTGCGCACAATGCCGTGCACGTCGCCAACCCGCGCCACCAGTCGAGGCTGCCGATCCGCGCGCCCAGGTCCGGAACCCAGTCGATCCGTGTTGCCGCACCGCGCAAGATGTCGACGGGCGACTCGCGCGGCGTCAGTGTTGCCGATGACGGCATGCGCAAGACAGGGCCCCGCGTCACCGCGACGCCGGCCAGTTCATACCGCTGATCGTCCCGTAGAAACACGCGCGCTGCCTTGATGGTTGAAGGGGTAGTCGAGGAGGTCGTCGAACCGGGGCGCCGACAAGGAATCGCCGACCAGGATCGCCGCACAGTGCACGGATGACAGTCCTCTGCCGTAAAATATGCTAAAGTCGACTTAAACGGCGCTATTCCGGTGGCACGTCGCGATGAAGCGGTGGCGCGTCGCGTCGAACACGCAGGTGATCCGCCCGGCGCCGAGTGGCGTCCGGCGACCCCGCTTTAGTCGAGCAACAGGAACGCAGTGATCGTCAGGCGTCCTTGCAGCGGATCCTCGCTCAGCACGGTGTCCGGTACGATCACGCCACTGTGCAGCGATGCGCTGCGATAGATCACGGCCCGGTTATAGCGGGCCTCGACCTGCGCGATCTGCTCGAACAAGGGGGTCGAGCCGGCGATATAGGATGGCTCGGGCAGGCCATCGCGCGCCAGCTCGGCGTAGAGGCGCGCGTAATAGTCCGGTGCGTGTACGGCATCGACCGTTTCGGTACCCGTCGCACGGTGTCGATAGAATGCGGTTCCGTCGCGCCGTTCGGGGCTGAGATAGTGCACCAGCGCGATGCGACCGGGATCGACCGCATCGACATGCGGCAGCCGCTGCGCCAGCGTGAGTCGATCGGCCGGTATGGTCACCATCGCATAGCTCGCGTCGATCGTCGCGAACCCGGCATTGTGATAGAATACTCCTGACAACACCGCCGTCAGCGCGGGTCGAATCGCCGCAAGATAGCCCGCCGGCAGCGGCGCGCGTAGCCCTGGATAATGGTTGCGACCCTGCTCGAACGCATGCGTGGCGGCATGGGTACGCAGCGCATCGGGGTCGGGATGAAAACCATCGACGATCGCGAGCGGCTGATCCTGCATGCCGATCTGACGCGCCGAAATCTTGGGGCGGATCATCTGTCGCGCCTGTGTGGTACGATCGCGACAGTCGAAACAGGGTAGTGCGACACGATAGTGGTGGCTGTTCCCACCGCGAGGCCGCTACGCCGGGTGAGGACGCGCTTCAGGCGCGGTGTTCTGCTCGATGGCGCTTGGCTCATGCCGCTGGATAGCGGAGCGGTTGCTGCGGAGCTACCCGATCGGCCCGTTACCGATTGATTTCGCGATCCTTGTTGCCGTCGGGATCGGCGTGCGTATGTTGCCTGTAACAGACGAACCGGGGTGGCGCTTGCACATGATGTCGAAATTTACCGTTCTGGCCGGCGTATCGCTCGCGGCCTTCCTGGTTCCCGCCGCACAGGCGCAGCAGCAGCAGACGCCCGCAGCGCGCCCTGCTCCGGTCGCCGATTTGGTCAAGTCGGTCGATATTCCGTACCAGCAGTTCACGCTGAAGAACGGCCTGCGCGTTGTCGTCCATACCGATCGCAAGGCGCCCGTCGTGGCGGTCAGCGTCTGGTATAACGTCGGGTCGAAGTTCGAGCCGAAGGGCAAGACCGGCTTCGCGCATTTGTTCGAGCATCTGATGTTCAACGGCTCCGAGAACGCACCCGGCGATTTCTTCGAGCCGTTGAAACAGGTCGGCGCCACCGACTTCAACGGCACGACCTATTTTGACCGCACCAATTATTTCGAGACGGTGCCGACCGCGGCGCTCGACCGTGCGCTGTTCCTCGAATCCGACCGGATGGGCTATCTTACCGGCGCGATCACGCAGGGCGTGCTCGACGAGCAGCGCGGCGTCGTCCAGAACGAAAAGCGCCAGGGCGACAACCAGCCCTATGGCCTGACACAGTACAAGATCACCGAAGGGCTGTTCTCGGCGGATCACCCTTACGGCCACACCACGATCGGCTCGATGGCGGATCTCGACGCGGCCTCGCTGCAGACCGTGAAGGACTGGTTCAAGGATCATTACGGCCCGAACAACGCGGTGCTGGTGCTCGCCGGCGACGTCGATGCGGCAACCGCCAAAACGCTCGCGGAGAAGTATTTCGGCGGCATCCCCAAGGGCCCCGAGAGCATCGTCCCGCCCGCGCCGATCCCGACCCTGCCCGCGCCGGTCAGCGAGACGATCAAGGACCGCGTCGCCGCGGTGATGATCAGCCGCAACTGGGTGGTGCCCGGCCTGAACGACAAGGACGGCACCGCGCTGGACGTCGCGGCGGGCGTACTCGGTGGGCTTGCCAGCAGCCGGTTCGATACCGCGCTGGTCAAGAAGGAGAAGCTGGTCACGCGGATTTCCGCCGAGAACAGCAGCTTCAGCCAGCTCGGCATGTTCGAGATCCAGGCGATCGTCCGCGAGGGCGTCGACCCCGCGCTGGTAACCAAGCGGATCGACGAGATCCTCGCCGACTTCTTCAAGAACGGCCCGACCGCCGACGAGGTCAGCCGCGTCGCGACAACGACGGCGGCGCGCAAGATGGAGGGGCTTGAATCGGTCGGCGGGTTCGGCGGCAAGGCGGTGACTCTTGCCGAAGGCGCGCTGTATTCGAACGATCCCGGCTTCTACAAGAAACAGCTGCTCCAGCTCGCGGCCGAGACGCCCGCTAGCGTGCGCGCGGCGGCGGCGAAGTGGCTGTCGCGTCCCGCCTATTCGCTGACCGTCGTGCCCGGCGCGCGCGATGCCTATGCCAATGCGGTCGTGCCGCCCAAGGCCGATGTGGTGCCCGCGCCCGAAGCGCCGCCAAAGGGCACGCGTGGCGCCTTGCCGGCGGTCGGTACGGTGGCGGGGCTGAGCTTCCCGAAGGTCGAGCGCACCCGTCTGAGCAACGGTATCGAGCTGGTCTACGCGCAGCGCGACGCGGTGCCGGTGACGCAGGCGGTGCTGAGCTTTGATGCCGGCGTCGCGGCCGACGTGCCCACCAAGCTTGGCACGCAGAAGCTGACGCTGTCGATGATGGACGAGGGCACCGCGACGCGCGATTCGCTCGCGCTGGCGGAAGCCAAGGAGCGTCTGGGGGCGGATATCGGTTCGGGCGCATCGAACGACCGGACCTTCCTGTCGCTCCAGGTGCCGAGTGCGAACCTCGCACCCGCGGTCGACCTGTTCGCGGACATCGCGCAGAATCCGGCGTTCGCCGATGCCGAGGTCGCGCGCGTCAAGAACCAGCAATTGGCGCAGATCGCGCAGGAACTGACCAGCCCGCAGGGGCTGGCGACGCGCGTGCTGCCGAAGCTGCTCGGGCCGACATCGCCCTATGCCAAGGCGCAGGGCAGTGGCGATCCGAAGGCGGTGGCGGCGCTGACGCGTGCCGATCTGGTCGCGTTCCAGCAGGCGTGGCTGCGGCCGGACAAGGCGAAGATCTTCGTCGTCAGCGATCGTCCGCTCGGCGAGGTGAAGGCGGCGCTCGATGCGCGGTTCGGGACGTGGCGGCCGACAGGTGCGGCGGGCGTGAAGCAGTTCCCGGCGAGCGTGACGCCGTCCGCGCCGAAGATTGTGTTGATCGACCGGCCCGACAGCCCGCAGTCGCTGATCGTCGCCGGCGTGCCGACCGGGCTCAAGGGCACGCAGGACCTGCTGCCGATCGCGACCGCAAACGATGCGCTCGGCGGCAGCTTCCTTGGTCGCGTCAACATGGACCTGCGCGAGACCAGGCATTGGTCGTACGGCGTGTCGGGGCGCTTCCAGCAGAACGAGCAGGCCGCGCCCTATGTCCTGTCGGCGCCGGTGCAGGCGGACCAGACCGGCCCCTCGATCGCGGCACTGCGCGGCGACATCGGCGCGTTCCTCGGCAAGGAGCCGATGACGCAGGTCGAGTTCGACCGTGCGATCAACGGCGCGATCCGTTCGCTGTCGGGCAATTTCGAGACGTCCGACGCGGTGCTCAGCGCAATGCAGCAGAACGACCTGCTGAAGCGGCCCGACGATTACTACGCGACGATCACGCAGCGATACCAGGGACTTAACCTGCCGCAACTCAACACTGCGATCCAGCAGGCGCTCGATCCGAAGAAGACGATCTGGGTCGTGGTCGGCGATGCGAAGACGGTGCGACCGCAGCTTGACAGCATCGGTTTGCCGGTCGAGGTCATCCCCGCGGCGTCGGTTGCCGGCGCCAAATAATTGCAGAGCCCGGGCGTTCCGGGCGGTGCTTCAGGAGAGAGAATAATGGCAAACGTCGATGGCAGCTGGGATTGCGTGGTCAAATCGCCGTTGGGCGACCAGAAGATGACGCTGACCGTCAACAGCGCCGGCAGCACCTTCACCGGTGCGGTGTCGGGCGCGATGGGCGGCATGGATGTCACCGGCGAGGTCGATGGCGACACGATTACCTGGAAGCAGAGCATGACCGTGCCGATGCCAATGACGCTCGACTGCAAGGCGACCGTTGAGGATGGCGTCCTCAAGGGCAGCGTCGCAGCCGGCGCGTTCGGCAGCTTCCCGCTGACCGGCACGCGGACCGCGTAACGGAGTAGTCGAAAGAGCGTGGCACCAGACCCTCCCGAGGCCCCGTCATCCCAGCGAAAGCTAGGATCTCACCGAGCGGCCACCGGCACCCGCCAAGCGGGAGACCCCAGCGTCCGCTGGGGTGACGGTCTTGGGCGAGTATCGTTATCCACCGCGACATCGTCCTCCCAGCGAAAGCTAGGATCTCACCGAGCGGCCACTGGCACCCGCCAAGCGGAAGACCCCAGCGTTCGCTGGAGTAACGATATTTGGCGGAGGGTGATCACGCGATCGATTCGCTAGCTACCATGGGAGGGGCTCGTATTTCCGCACGGAAAGGCGAGCCTTTTCTTTTTCGGTCCGGGAGGGAAGGAAGAAGAACATGAAATCAATGACCCGTCTGCTCACAGCCTGCGCGCTTGCTACGCTTGCCGTCGCTACAACCACCCCCGCGACCGCACAGAATTACGACGAGCGCCCCGCCAAGATGGCACCGCGCGACGTCGGCTACGATTACGTTCGCAAAGTCGTCGAGATCCCGACGCGCGACGGGGTGAAGCTGCACACCGTCATCATCGTGCCCAAGGGCGCGAAGGACGCGGGCATCCTGATGACGCGCACACCCTATGATGCCGACGGCCAAACCAAGGTCGACAGCGGCACCTATGCGGGAATTCTGCAGAACGGCGACGGCGCGGCCGACGTGATCGCCGCGGCGGGCTATATCCGCGTGATCCAGGACGTCCGCGGGATGCACGGATCACAGGGCATCTACATGATGAACCCGGCGCGCGCCGGCACGCCGCAGAACCCGACCAAGACCGACGATTCGACCGACACCTACGACACGATCGACTGGCTGGTGAAGCACGTCCCCGAATCGAACGGGCGCGTCGGTATCAGCGGGATAAGCTATGACGGCTTCCTGCCGCTGATGGCGCTGATCAACCCGCATCCGGCGCTGAAGGTCTCGGTGCCGATGAACCCGATGGTCGACGGCTGGCGCGGCGACGACTGGTTCCACAACGGCGCCTTCCGCGAGGGCATGATGCCGTACGTGCTCGGCCAGGAGGCGACCAAGGACGCCGGCACGCCGTGGATCACCGACACCGCCGACGACTACGACTATTACCTCAAGGGCGGCTCGGCGGGTGCGATCGGTAAGGCGCAGGGGCTCGAACAGCTCGGCTTCTGGCGCAAGATCACGCAGCATCCCGCCTATGACTCGTTCTGGTCGACGCAGGCGATGGACACCGTGCTCGCGGGCCAGCCGCTGAAGGTGCCGACGCTGATCGTCGGCGGCCTGTGGGATCAGGAGGACATCTACGGTGCACCCGCGGTCTATCGCGCGCTGGAGCCCAAGGACACCGCCAACGACATGGTCTATCTGTCGATGGGGCCTTGGTATCACGGCCAGGAGGTGCGCGACGGCAGCGCGCTGGGTGCGATCAAATGGGACGCCGACACCGCCAAATGGTGGCGCTGGCACGTCCTCGCGCCATTCCTTGCTCACTATCTGAAGAGCGACCAGCCGGCGATGGACGTCGCGCCCGTGACGATGTTCCAGTCGGGCGGCAACGAGTGGCAGAAGCTCCAGAGCTGGCCGACCGCTTCCACGGCGGGCACGCCGCTCTACCTCAAGCCGGGCGGCGCGCTCGGCTTCCAGGCGGCTGGCGGCGCGGCAACGACCGCGGACTATATCTCCGATCCGGCCACGCCGGTCAGCTACCGCGTGCGCCCGACGCTGCCGACCTATGCGAGCGGATCGACCTGGAAACAGTGGCTGGTCGACGACCAGCGCGCCGTCTCCGGCCGTCCCGACGTGCTGACCTTCACCACCGACGCGCTGACTACATCGACGACGATCGCCGGTGTTCCGGAAGTGAACCTGACCGCGGCGACCAGCGGCACCGACAGCGACTGGGTGGTGAAGCTGATCGACGTGTATCCGGACGTCTATCCCGGCGAAAAGGCGATGGCGGGGTATCAATTGTCGGTCGCGATGGACATCTTCCGCGGACGGTATCGCGAGGATCTGGCCGTCGCCAAGCCGATCGTGGCGAACGTACCGCTCAAGTACAAGTTCGCGTTGCCGACCACCAACCATGTGTTCCTGCCGGGGCACAAGATCATGGTGCAGGTGCAGTCGAGCTGGTTCCCACTCTACGATCGTAACCCGCAGACCTTCGTCCCGAACATCTTCTTCGCGCAACCCAAGGATTACGTGAAGGCAACGCAGAAGATCACCGTCGCAGGTCCCGACGAAAGCTATATCAGCTTGCCACTGGTACGCTGAAAGTCCTGCATCACCCCGGACGCGATCCGGGGTGATGTAAGGAAATGACTAACTTGCATATATTGGCGTTTGCTCGCGTAACTGGTTCTTAGGAGGCGGTGGGTCATAGACCTGTCGCACAATAGACCGGATCGCCGATGAAACGCCTCCCCCTGATCGCGCCGAACCCGCCGCGGCTGAGCGAGCACCTTGATGCGCTGCGTCGGGTCGAGGCATCGGGGGTGTTCAGCAACAACGGTCCGGAGGTTCGCGCGTTCGAGGCCGGGGTGACCGAAAAGCTGTTCGGCGGCCACGGTGCATGCCTCGCGGTCGGCAACGCCACGCTCGGGCTGATGCTCGCAATCCGCCACGCGTCGGGGATGCGGACGGGCGGTCTGAACCCGAAACAGGGCACGCTGGCACTGATGCCCGCGCTCACCTTCGCCGCGACCGCGCAGGCGGCGGCGTGGGCCGGGCTGACGCCGCTGGTCTGCGATATCGATCCTGACGATTGGGGTGCCTGCGCGCTGGAAGAGGAGCGGCTGCTCCAGCGACACGGTGAGCGGATCGGCGTGGTCGTGCCCTATGCGACCTTCGGCAACGCGATCGACCTCGACCGCTACGTGCATTTCCAGCGGCGCTACGGCGTCGGTGTGGTGGTCGATGCGGCCTCGTCGCTGGGGACGCTCGACGATGCGGGAGTTGGCTTTGGCGCGCGCGCGCCGTTCGCGGTGGTCCATTCGATGCACGCGACCAAGACGTTCGCGGTCGGCGAGGGGGGGCTGATCCACAGCGGCGACGTCGACCTGATCGCGACATTGCGGTCGATGGGCAATTTCGGCTTCGAGGGCAGCCGCAATGCGACGCTGCCCGGGATCAACGCCAAGCTGCCCGAGATCACCGCGATCATCGCGCAGGCCAAGCTCGCCGAGATCGATGCGATTGCCGGGCATCGTGCGGAACTGGACGATACCTACCGCGCGACGCTGCCCGATTTCCAGTTCCAGGCGGTGTCAGGCCGCCGCCGCGCGATGCAGTTCATGCCGGTGCTGCTCCCCGAGCATATCGCGCACCACCGCGACGCGATCGTCGAGAGCATCGAGGCGGACGACGTTGGCTGCGGTCGGTATTTTAGCCCGCATCTCGGCGAACAGCCGTGGTTCCAGGCGACCGCGATGATCGAGCCGACGCCGGTTGCGGACAGGATCGCGGGGCGGATGCTGTCGTTGCCGATCACCGACACGATGTCGGTCGATGATGCGCGGCGGGCGGCAACCGCGCTGGCATCGGCGTGCGCGGCGATCGTCCAGCCGCTCGACCGACGGGCGTCGGTACGCGGCCTCGGCGGTGCGATCGCGTCGGTCATCGTCGTCGGCGGTGGCCCTGCGGGGACGGCGATGCTGACCTCGGCGACGAAGCGCGGCCTGCTACCCGATCTGGCCGCGTCGGGGCTGATGGTGATCGAGCGCAGCAATGCGATCGGTGGTGGCAGGCTTGGGCGCTACGCGATCACCTCCGATTCGACCGCGCAGACCTTCCTGACCGCGGTGCGCGACAATGTGCATCCCGAACTCGCGCGGCTAGTCGATCACCCCGCCGGGCGTGCGGTCGCGGCGCATGAGGGTGCGCTCGGCGTACCGCTGACCGAGGTCGGGCCGCTGCTGCGCGCGACCGGGGACCGCTTGACGGATATCGTCCGCGAGAATGGCGGCACCGTGCTGACCGGGCACGAGGCACTGGGCGCGAAACGGGTCGGCGACGGCTTATGGAGCGTACAGATCCGCCGGCTGTCCGACGGGCATGTCTTCGATCAACTCGCGCGCAACGTCGTCATCGCGACCGGCGGTCACCAGCCGCTCGACCGGCTCGCAACGCAGCGCGTTGCGGGCGGCAGCCTGGTCGATCTTGCGAGCGGACGGCTGCTCCAGTCGGACGACGTTCTGACCGTTGGCGGGTTCGAGAAGGTCGCCGATATCCTGACCGGCAAGCGCAACCCGAAGATCGCGGTGATCGGCGGGTCGACCAGCGCGCTGACGACGATCGCGCTACTGCTTAAGAGTCAGCCGGCGCTGCCGCTGGGGGCGGGGGCCATCACGCTGCTGCACCGCCGTCCGCTGCGCCCCTTCTATCATTCGGTCGAAGCGGCGCACGCCGAAGGGTTCACCGATTTCGACCCCGACGACGTCTGCCCGGTCTCGGGGTTCGTCTACCGTCTTGCAGGATTTCGCCTCGAGGCGCGCGACCTGGTGCTGAGGATGCTCCGCATCGACGGTCGTGCGCCCGATCCCCGCGTGACGTTGCACCGCATAGCCGGCGACGGCGACGAAGACGCGCGCGCAGTCGTCGAACAGGCGGATCTGGTGATCGCGGCGCTCGGTTATCGACCGATCGCACTGCCGATCGTCGACCGCGACGGCCTGCCGATATCGTTGGCGGCGCATGACGGCAAACCAATGGTCGATCGCCATTGCCGGATCGTCGATGCCGACGAAGCGCCGATTTCGGGACTGTACGGGCTTGGGCTCGCTGCCGGGTTCGTGCCGTGGGGGCCGCTCGGTGGGGAACGTAGTTTTTCGGGGCAGGCGAATGGCTTGTGGTTATGGCAGAACGATGTGGGCCTCATGATCGTCGATCAGGTGATGACATCGAAGGTAATGGCAGCAGCGTGAGTTCGACTGGAATGCAGAGCGACATTCGGCAGGATCCGACCGTCGATGCGCGTGCGAGCGTACCGGTGATCAGCGTCGTCATGGCGGCGTACAACGGTGCAGGGTTGATCGAGGAGACGCTCGCCAGTCTCACGGCGCAAACGTTCGGGGATTTCGAAGTGATCGTGGTCGACGACTGCTCGACCGACGACACGCGCGAGGTGATACGAGCCTGGCCCGATCCGCGCGTGCGACTGGTCGTGATGGCGAAGAACGGCGGCCCGGTGAAGGCGCGCAATCGTGGGTTTGCGGAGGCACGTGGGCGCTACATCGCCGCGCTCGACCATGACGATATCTGCCGCCCCGATCGCTTCGCGCGTCAGGTGGCGTATCTCGACTCGCATCCGGACACGGTATTGCTGGGCACTGCCGCCGAGTTGTTGACCGAAGGCGTGGTCGGTCCGTCCAGCTATGCGCCGACCACCACGCCCGCGCTGGTCGCGTGGCTGACCTGTATCGAGAACCCGCTGGTCTGGTCATCGACGATGATGCGGACCGAGGTGGCCCGGCGGCTCGATCCTGTGACCCGACCGGAACTCCTCTATGCCGAGGATTTCGACCTGTATCAGCGGATCCAGCACTTCGGCGCGATCGCGCGGCTGGACGAGGCTCTGATGCTGTACCGCGTCCATCCCGGCGGCGTGTCGAAGCGGTTCGTCGACATCATGGAGGCGGCGTCCGTGCGCGTGCTGACCGAACGCTATGCGCGGTTGTTCGACGAACGCGCCGCGCGGGTCGCAGGTCTGATCGTCCAACACAGCATGGCCAAGCGCCCCGCTCCTGACCGCGCCGCGCTGGCGACGTTGGGGAGCGCGCTGAGCGTGATCCAGGCGGATTTTCTCGCGACGCACGCCTGCTCGGCCCACGATATCCGCCTGATCCGCTGGGAGACGGCGCGACGCTGGGGCGACATTGGCCGCGCGGGGTTGCGCGCGGGGACGGTGCGGCTGGGCGACGTGCTGGCGGTACGACCCGATCATCTCGGGCTTGGCTATGCCGGGCTCGAGGCGCTGCTGTGGTCGGGATTTATCGGCGGCGTACGTCGCGCGCGTCGGCGAATGGAGCAGAGCCGGATGGCACAGACCGCCGGGAGGTGGCGGGGCAGGGTAGCGGGGTAGGGCCGCGCGATAAGGTAGCGGCGAACATATCTGCCGGAGAAATCCCCACCTCACCCATCACCGTCGCCCCAGCGAAAGCTGGGGTATTTCACGAGGTGGGTGACGCCCGCAAAACGGGGATATCTCCGCTTTCGCTTGGATGTCGGGTCTGGGGTGCGCGATGTCGCCTCACAATTCCGTCACTCCAGCGGAAACTGGGGTATCTCGCGAGGTGGATGACGCCTGCAAACGGGCATATCCCAGCTTTCGCTGGGATAACGGCTCAGACCTTCGCCGCGTAGATCATCCGGCCGGCACCGAGCCGTGCGAACACTTGGTCGAGATCGCGCTCGCCGACCGCAAAGCAGCCTTGGCTGCGACCGAGCATGCCGTGGCTCTCGATCATGTCCTTGTTCGCGTACCACGCCGAATGCACGACGATGGCGCGATCAAGCGCGTTGTCGTTGGTCGGATCGAGGCCGATCAGACGCTGCGAGCGGCCATGCTTGCCGACATAATAATCGTCGGTGACGAACGCGCCCTCGGACGAGGCGTTCGAGCCGAAGCGGTTCGAGAAGCGCTCCAGATATCCGGTATGCGCCGGATCCGAGCCGCTGCCGTGCGCGACCAGCAACGAGGTGCTGCGTCCGCTGGCGAGATCGATGAAGTGGAACCGCGGTTTGCCCGACGGTGCCGCGAAATCGGCGATCGCGATCCGGTCGTGATGCTGGATGCGGCTACCGTGACGGCTCAGCGATGCCATCGCCTGGCGCAGCAGATCGGGCCGGACCACCCGCGGTGAGGTGACCGCGACCGTGGTCCGCGGCAGCGGTGGCTGCGTCATAGGCTTCAGATCGCGCGCGGTCAGCGCCCGCGAAAGATGTGGCGTAGCGGATACCGCCCCCGGTACCGCAAGTGCCCCCGCCAAAACCAAACCGTTCTTCAGAAGCGCGCGTCGTTCGCGCACAAGACCTTCGTCGTGCATCGATTTTCCCGTAATTGCCCCAGTTCCCGTGACCGAACGTATAGCAGATTTTCGGTGAATATTCTGCAACCATTTCCACTGGTTGTGGGTCCGTTCCCTCGAACTACCCCGGCTTGGGGTCGCTTCGTCGACTCAGCGGCGCGACGGCACGTTCTGAAGAATCGTGCGTTGGACGCAATATCGAGACTCGGAGAGCTACGAAGAGATGAGCAGGATCGTGCAGTCTGCTACGGCAATGGGGTTGATGTTCGCGCTGTTCGCGGGTCAACCCGTGTGGGCCGCATCGGCCGCCGCGATCGCGGCGATGCCGATTGAGCAGGCCGCGACCGAGCTCTCGCCGAACCAATTCGTCTGGAAGGACAACGGCTCTAGCGAGCCGGTCAGCATCGTCATCAGTCTGCTGGAGCAGCGTGCGTTCGTCTATCGAGGCGCGACGATGATTGCGGCGACTACGATCTCCAGCGGCAAGGATGGCAAGGATACCCCGCTCGGCACGTATCCGATCCTGCAGAAGAACGCGGTTCATAAGTCGAGCCTGTACGATGACGCATCGATGCCGTTCATGCAGCGCCTGACCTGGGACGGGATTGCAATCCACGCGGGCCGGAATCCGGGCTTCCCCGCATCGCACGGGTGCATCCGCGTACCGCTTGGCTTTGCGAAGCAATTGTTCGGGGTGACGACGCTGGGGACGACCGTGACGGTAACGGATGATTTCGAGGGTGGCGTGGCCCCGGAGCCGCCGGTCGCGGATCAGGAGACCGCGATCGCCAATTTGCGCCAGTCGATTTCGCTCGATCGGTGATTGCAAAGAGGCGAGGGCAGTAATCCCCTCCTTGTTCTCCCGCGAAAGCGGGAGCCCAGGCTGGGTCCCCGCCTTCGCGGGGAAACAAGCTTCGGGTAGGCGATAGGGCTACGCTGCGATCGGGAGCCCCAGCTCGACCAATCGCGCACGGAAATCCGCTGCGTTCGTAAACAGCACCGATTCGATCCCGAGCGCTCGCGCCGCCGCGACATTCGCCGCATTGTCGTCGACAAACACCGCGTCCTCCGCCGCCAACCCGAATCGCTCCAGCGCCAGCTGATAGATCGCCGCATCCGGCTTCACCATCTTCTCTTCGCCCGACACGACCACATCACGGAACCTGTCGAACAGATGGGCTTCACGCGTGCGGAAGGGTGGCCAGAACTCGTGGCTGAAGTTCGTGATCGCGAACAGCGGTACGCCGGCCGCGTCCAGCTCCTCGACGATCTCCTGCATGCCAGCGATTCGCGCACCGATGCTCTCGTTGAATCGCGGCCCCCAGGCGGCAATCAGCGCGGCATGCTGCGGATACAACGCAGCCAGCTCCGCCGAAGTGTCGGCGAAGTCGCGGCCAGCGTCGTGCTGGAAATGCCAGTCGACCGTCACGACATCGCGCAGGAACGCGTCGAGCGCCCGATCGTCATCGATCAGGCGCTCGTACAGGATCCGCGGATCCCAGTCGTAAAGAACACGACCGACGTCAAAAATGACGGCGGTAACCAGGGGTTTAGCCCTGGCGTGCCTTGAAGCGACGGTTGGTCTTGTTGATGACGTAGGTACGGCCACGACGACGGATCACGCGGTTATCGCGGTGACGATCCTTGAGCGACTTCAGGGAATTGCGGATCTTCATGATCGATTCGCTTCTTTTCAAATCTAGGTGTGCGGAAAGACGGGATCGCCTAATGGCGGGGTGTGTCCAAGTCAAGCAACGGACACGCTCCTACCATCCGGGAACCCACTCGGCTGGTCGGAGCGTTACTATAGCGCAACATTCTAAGGAAGTCCCGATGGCGGTACGTTCGATCCTGGTCCTGGCGCTGGCAGGCGCATCCCTCACCGCGTGCGCGACTGGACCGTCGCTGCCCCCGACCGAGGTGCTGCGCTATCATCTCGGCGAGCCGATCGACCGCGGGACGATCGCGGTCCAGCCGCTCACCGGCGGCGGCCCCGCCAGCCTCGAGTTCAAGACCTACGCGGCTGCCGTACAGGGCGAACTGCTGAAGGCCGGCTATAGCGTCCCCGCACCGGGCGCGAAGCCGCTGCTGGTAGCGACCGTGGGCTTCACCCGTACCACGCAGGCCGGGCCGCCCAAGCCTGCGCCGTTCAGCATCGGTCTCGGCGGCGGGGGCTTCAGCGGCGGTCGTGGCGGCGGCGGTGTCGGGCTCGGCGGCGGGGTCGGCTTCCCGATCGGTGGCGGCGGTCGTACCGCAATCCTCGTCTCCGAGCTGTCGGTGACGATCAAGCGCAGCGCCGACCAGTCGCCGGTCTGGGAAGGCCGCGCGCAGACCTTCGCCGATGCCCGCAAGGCCGACGCGACGACCGATATCCAGGCCGGGAAGCTCGCTCGCGCCTTGTTCATGGGGTTCCCCGGCGAGTCCGGTCGCACTATTCAGGTGAAATGACCCTACAGACCATGAGCCCCGTCACCATCAATGCAGCCTTCGATGGCGGCAACATTCGTGTTGTCGCCATCGAGGGAGACCGAATCGACCTCGAGATCGTCACCGATTTCCAGTCCGATTTCTTCCAGTGGTTCTATTTCCGCGTGGCGGGGGCGGCTGGCCGCACCCTGACCTACCGCATCCTGAATGCGGGCAAGTCGGCCTATCCGTTCGGTTGGCCGGATTACAAGACGCGCGCCAGCACCGATCGCCAGGCGTGGCGGATGATCGAGACGCGCTATGAGAATGGCGTGCTCGAATTCGACTTCACCGCCGATACCGATCTCGCCTGGTTCGCGTATTTCGCGCCGTACACGATGGAAATGCACGAGGCGTTGGTGGCGCGCACCGCGCTGCTGCCGGGCGTCGCGCACCGCGAACTCGGTCAGTCGCTCGACGGGCAGGGGATCGATTGCTTCACGATCGGGTCGGGGCCGAAGCAGGTCTGGATCTACGGTCGCCAGCACCCCGGCGAATCGATGACCGAATGGTGGATGGAAGGCGCGCTGGAGCGGCTGACCGATTCGGCCGATCCGATCACCGCGGACCTGCTGGCGAAAGCGACCTTCAACGTCGTCCCCAACATGAACCCGGACGGCACGCGCCGGGGCCATCTGCGCACCAATGCCGTGGGCGTGAACCTCAACCGCGAATGGCACACGCCGACGCCTGAGAAGAGCCCCGAGGTCCTGTGCGTCCGCAACGCGATGGACCTGACCGGTGTCGACGTCGCGATGGACATCCACGGCGACGAGGCGATCCCCGCGAACTTCATCGCCGGTTTCGAAGGCATCCCCTCTTGGACCGACGCGCACGGCGACAAGTTCTACGAATACGGCCGGCGGCTCGCGGCGCACACGCCCGATTTCCAGACCGAGAAGGGCTATCCCAAGTCCGCACCGGGCTCGGCGAACCTGTCGATGTCGACCAACCAGCTCGCCGAGCGCTTCGGCGCGGTGTCGATGACGCTGGAGATGCCGTTCAAGGATCACGACGCCAACGCCGATCCCGAATTCGGCTGGTCGCCCGAGCGCTCGAAACAGCTCGCGCATGCGATGCTCGAGACGCTCGCCGGCATGATCGACGAAATCTGATCGCCCACGGCATACCGTATCTGCCGTCATCCTGACGAAAGTCAGGACCCAGAGCCAAGATGGGCGACGTCCCGTTACCCTGGGTCCTGACTTTCGTCAGGATGACGGATAGTTGTTGATACCAACCCGCGCCATCCCAGGAGCCCGAATGCCGACCCTAGTCTTGATCCGCCACGGCCAGTCCACCTGGAACCTCGAGAACCGCTTCACCGGCTGGTGGGACGTCGACATGACCGCCAAGGGTGAGGCCGAGGCCAAGGCCGCAGGCGAGCTGATGGCCGCCAAGGGCCTCGACTTCGACCAGACCTTCGTCAGCCTTCAGACCCGCGCGATCAAGACGCTCAACATCGCGCTGGAGGCGATGGGCCGGCTCTGGCTCCCGGTCGAGAAGGACTGGCGCCTGAACGAGCGGCACTACGGCGGACTCACCGGCCTCGACAAGGCGGAGACCGCGGCCAAGCACGGCGACGCGCAGGTCCACATCTGGCGCCGCAGCTTCGACGTCCCGCCCCCGGTCTTGGAGGACGACAGCAAGTTCGACCTGTCCAGGGACCGCCGCTACGCCGGCATCGCCATCCCCAAGACGGAAAGCCTCAAGGACACCATCGCCCGCGTCCTCCCCTATTGGGACGAGCGGATCGCCCCCGCGCTCAAGGACGGCCAGCGCATCCTGATCTCCGCGCACGGCAATTCGCTCCGCGCGCTGGTGAAGCACCTGTCGAACATCCCCGACGACGAGATCACCAGCCTCGAGATCCCGACCGGTCAGCCGATCGTCTACGAACTCGACGCCGACCTGAACGCGACGGACCGCTACTACCTCAGCGAGCGCTGACGCCGCCCTTAAGTAGCACCACCCCGGCGAAGGCCGGGGCCCAATTGGAAAGGTGGCAGTAACGGAGCGCTGCCACCGGTTAGCTCCGTTTCCCAATTGGGCCCCGGCCTCCGCCGGGGTGGTGCAGTTTTGCGTGGCACATACCATCCACCCACCAAAACATTGCCCTAACCCCCGCCCATCGCTAGGCACGGCGCTCCTTTGATCCGGGGACGGAAATGGCTCTAGTCGGCATCATCATGGGCAGCACCTCCGATTGGGAGACGATGCGCCACGCCGCCGAGACGCTCGACGCGCTCGACGTCGCCTACGAGACCAAGGTCGTCTCCGCGCACCGGACGCCCCAACGCCTCTACGACTACGCGACCACCGCCGCCGATCGCGGCCTTAAGGTGGTGATCGCCGGCGCAGGCGGCGCGGCGCACCTTCCCGGCATGGCCGCCTCGATGACGCACCTCCCGGTGCTCGGCGTCCCCGTCGAATCGAAGGCGCTGAAGGGCATGGATAGCCTGCTCTCGATCGTCCAGATGCCCGGCGGCATCCCGGTCGGCACGCTCGCGATCGGCAAGCCCGGCGCCATCAACGCAGGCCTGCTCGCCGCCGCGATCCTCGCGACGTCCGACGATGCGCTGGCCGAGCGCCTCAAAGTCTGGCGCGCCGCACAGACCGACGCCGTCGCGACCGACCCCATCTGAGCACGATAGCCTGAAAGACGCTGACATGACGCCGCTTCCCCCCGGATCGACCATCGGCATCCTCGGCGGAGGCCAGCTCGGCCGCATGCTCGCCACCGCCGCGGCGCAACTCGGCTATCACACGCACGTCCTCGCGCCCGACCAGGAGAGCGTCGCCGCACAGTCCGCCTCGACCATGACGCGCGCCGGTTATCACAATCGCATCGTGCTGGCTGATTTCGCCGACGCCTGCGACGTCATCACCTACGAGTTCGAGAATATCGCAGTCGAGCCCGTGGAATGGCTCGCAGACCGCGTCCCCGTTCACCCGAGCCCCCGCGCGCTCCGCGTCGCTCAGGAGCGGATCGGCGAAAAACGCTTCGTGGAGAGCGTCGGCGGCCGCCCGGCACCTTGGGCTGCGGTCGACAGCCTCGAAAGCCTGCAGGCAGGCCTGAAGGCGATCGGTACCCCCGCCATCCTCAAGACCGCGCGATTCGGCTATGACGGCAAGGGTCAGGTCAAGATCGACACGCCCGCCGCGGCGCAAGCCGCGTGGGACGCGATCGGCGGGCTGGCAGTGCTGGAAGCTTTCGTGCCGTTCGAACACGAGTTCTCGATCCTGATCGCCCGCGGCCTCGACGGCAGCATCGCGCGCTACGATTCGCCACTCAACGTCCACCGCGACGCGATACTCCGCCACTCGTCCGTCCCCGCGCCCGCCGCCGTGCTGGCCCAAGCCGACGAAGCTGCAGCGCTGGCACAGCGGATCGCAGCCGAACTTGACTATGTCGGCATATTGGCGTGCGAGTTCTTCGTCGGTGCGGACTGCCCGGTGTTCAACGAGATGGCGCCCCGCGTACACAATTCCGGCCACTGGACGATCGAAGGCGCTGAGTGCTCGCAATTCGAAAACCACATCCGCGCGATCTGTGGCTTGCCGCTGGGTGCGACGACACTGACCGGGCGTGAAGCGACGATGGAAAATCTGATTGGGAACGACGCCGATCGCTGGGAAAACCTTCTCGCGGAGTCCGGCGCCCACCTGCATCTATATGGCAAGGGCACCGCGCGGCCAGGTCGGAAAATGGGTCACGTCACGCGGATCACTCGCTAACGGCGGATGCCGTCCGATAATCGGCTGTTCCACGGCTCGTTTCCGGTAGCCGACCTAAGTCCGCGTAAGGAGGGGGACGCGCCGCCGAATTTATCCCTCAATCCGTACTCTATCGACGCGAAAATTGCAGGGATAGGCACTCCGGTTCGCCTTGCGACCCATCGAGAAAAAGCGAATTTTGATACAGAAATGGCGGAGACGGAGGGATTCGAACCCTCGGTACCAGTAAACCCGGTACGGCGGTTTAGCAAACCGCTGGTTTCAGCCACTCACCCACGTCTCCGGCTGCAGCAGATGCGGGGCTATAGCGAGGGTCGGCGTACTGAGCAACGGCTGTAATGGCGGTTTGCGCGAATTCCGCTGGTTTGGTGGGTGTGGCCGACAAACGCGTCGCTCATCCCGAATTGGCCCGACTTCGCCCGATTTCGACACGTACTTGGCGCTCGTTCATTGCACGGCAAGGCACGCGTCGGTTAACCTACCGTTGGCAGGGTGCCTTGATAGTGTGGGGATCGATCGACATGCGTAGCTTCTGGCTTGGCCTTGGCGCCTTAGCGGCGGCCCTCTGTGGGGGCACCGTGTCGGCGCAGGTCCGCACGATCGATCCAAACCAGGCGATCGATGGCGACCTTTCCGCGCAGGCATATTCCACGCCATCACGCGGCCAGGCGGCGACGCAGCCGTCGCGCCCGACCTATGTGGAGCCCCCTGTTCAGGCAGGTCCTACTCCTACGCCTCCCCCGCCTGCTAGCCAGCAGGCCCCGGAAACGCGCGCCGAAGCGACGATGCAGGCCGCCGACACCTACGAGCGCGATGATCTGCTGGCGGCCGGTGAAGGCGTGTTCGGCAAAGGGGCGGCCGGACTTGGTGGGCTGCTTGAAAAGATACTGAAGGACCAAGGTCAGCCCAACGCTTATATCGCCGGGCGCGAGGCCTCTGGAGCGTTCATTCTCGGCGTGCGGTACGGCTCGGGTATCATGAGCCACAAGGTCGAGGGCCAGCAGCCGGTCTATTGGACCGGGCCTTCGGTGGGCTTCGATGTCGGTGGCGACGCCAACAAAGTCTTCGTGCTCGTCTACAATCTTTATGACACGGAAGAGCTCTACAAGCGGTTTCCCGCGGTCGAAGGGCGCCTCTATCTCGTGGGGGGATTCGCTGCGACCTACCTTCGCCGCGGCAACGTCGTCTTGATTCCGATCCGGCTAGGCGTTGGCTGGCGCGCAGGCGTGAACGTCGGGTATATGAATCTTACGCACAAGAGCCGATGGCTGCCGTTCTGATGTGGTCGGTATCGCCGGCAACGTAAACCCGCAACGTAAAGAGTGTGGTTGACGCCGGCGGAATCGAGCATCTGCAGATTAACGGTGGCGCCTTTTTCGGGAGTTACCGAATAGGCATATCCGTATTGAACAGGTCCCGGCGCGCCGTATCAGTAGTTCGCGAGGTGCAGATCGGACAGATCAGGGCTGGTGCGCGGCGATCTCATGCGGCCGCGTCGACCTGATAGCGCCAAGAGTTCAGTCAGTGTCACGTGAACCGCTCGGATTCCATCTGGTCGCAGACTTAGGCCAATCAAAAACGGTACGCTAAGCGCGACATCTGGATTTTCCAAACGCATTTGGAAAATGGTGCCCGGAAGAGGACTCGAACCTCCACGACCTTGCGATCGCCAGCACCTGAAGCTGGTGCGTCTACCAATTCCGCCATCCGGGCACGGGGTAGGAGGGCGCCTCTAGGGGAGGCCCGCGATGCTTGTCAACACGCCTGTTGCTGGGGCAAGGGGTTATTCGTGATTGGCAGGCAAAACAAAGTGGACGGACGCGCGATGAACGACAAACTGGTGACGCTGATCGGGGGCGGCGGTTTCGTCGGCCGCTATGTCGCACAGGCGCTGCTGGCGACGGGCGCGCGCGTCCGTATCGCGCAGCGCGATCCCCGGCAGGCGTTTTTCCTGAAGCCGCTCGGCGGGCTCGGCCAGACTCAGTTCGTCGGCGCCGACGTGACCAAGCCCGAGACGATCGCGCATGCGGTGCATGGCTCGGATGTCGTGGTGAACCTGGTCGGCGTGCTGGCGGGTGACTTCCAGCGCGTCCAGGCGCTCGGCGCCCAGACTGTGGCGGAGGCGGCTGCGAAGGCGGGCGTCGGCGCGCTTATCCACGTCTCGGCGATCGGCGCGGATCCCGAGTCCGCGTCGGCGTATGGCAAGTCGAAGGGGCAGGGCGAGGCCGCCGTGCTGCACGCGTTCCCGACCGCGACGATCCTGCGGCCGTCGATCGTGTTCGGCCAGGAAGACCAGTTCGTGAACCGCTTTGCCGGCATGATCGCCAAGGCGCCGGTGGTGCCGGTGCTGCGCGCGGGCGCCAAGTTCCAGCCGGTGTTCGTCGGCAACGTCGCGGACGCGGTAGTTGCAGCGGCGTCCGATCCCGACACGTTTGGCGGCAAGACCTTCGAGCTCGGCGGCCCCGACATCATCACGATGGGCAATCTGATCCGCTGGATCGCCAAGACGATCGGCCGCAATCCCTCGATCGTCGAGTTGCCGGACTTCGCCGGCGCGCTGATCGCCAAGGGCGGCTTCCTGCCGGGCGCGCCGATCACCAAGGACCAGTGGACGATGCTGCAGAGCGACAATATCGTCACCGGCACCGATGGCCTCGCCGCGTTCGGGATCGAGGCGACGCCGCTGTCGACGGTCGCGCCGGGCTGGCTGGTGCGCTTTCGCAAGGCTGGACGGTTCGGTCGACGCGCCGAAACGCGTGCGCAGGTCCACGCGGACTGAGCCCATCCGTGCTACGCTTTTTCTGACACCCGCGCCTTTTCTGACACCTGCGACGCCGGAGCGCCTGCTTGACCGACCTTCTTACCGTCATCCTGCTCGGCATCGTCGAGGGGATCACCGAATTCCTGCCCGTCTCGTCGACCGGGCATCTGATCCTGGCCACCCGGTTGCTCGGCTATGATGCGGGGCGCTGGGAGGTGTTCAACGTCGTCATCCAGCTTGGCGCGATTCTCGCGATCGTCGTGCTTTATTGGCGGACGTTCTGGGCGGTGGGCATGGGGCTGGTTCGGCGCGAGCCAAAATCCTGGCTGTTCCTGCGCAACCTGGTGGTCGCGTTCATTCCGGCGGCGGTGATCGGGCTCGCGCTGCATAAGTACATCGAGGCGTTGCTGGGGAATGCCGAAGTCGTCGCGATCGCGCTGGTCGTCGGCGGCTTCGCGATCCTCGCGGTCGAGCGGTTCGCGCCGCGCAGCGACATCAGCGGCGTCGCGGACATTCCGCTGAAGACGGTGATCGGCATCGGCTTCCTGCAGTGCCTGGCGATGGTCCCCGGTGTCAGCCGGTCGGGTGCGACGATCCTCGGTGCGCTGGCGCTGGGTGTCGAGCGGCGGACCGCGGCGGAGTTCAGCTTCTTTCTCGCGATCCCGACGATGCTGGGGGCGAGCGCGCTCGAATTGTTGAAGAACCGCGATGCGATCGCGAGCGGCGGCGGGGTCGGGCTTGGCGCGATCGCGATCGGCGCCGCGGTGTCGTTCGTCGTCGCGCTGCTGGTCGTGAAGTGGTTCGTCGGGATCGTCACCAAGCACGGGTTCGTGCCGTTTGCCCTGTACCGCGTCGTTGCCGGATCTGCCGCGCTGATCTGGCTGCTGAGCAAATAGGACCGTTCCGGTATTAATAATGCCTGTTGAGAACTACTCTCAAAAAAATGCGGCGATTATCTCCTTTTATAGGGCAGTATGGCTTACATATATGCCGTTTTAGTCGTGACAAGCTTTCGATCGCGCAATAACGCGGCTGTCGGAGGCTATCATGGCGAACGATTCGATGCTCAAATTTGTCGGCCGGGAGCAATCCTATCCCGACAAGCGCACCGCGGACGAGCGGGCCGACGATTTCCGCGAGATCGCGCAGCGATACGCGGTCGAGCCCGCCGAGGAGCAGGCTGGGCGCTGTTCGCAGTGCGGCGTGCCCTATTGTTCGGTCCACTGCCCGCTGCACAACCATATTCCCGACTGGCTCCGGTTGACCGCGGAAGGACGCCTGCGCGAGGCGTATGAGCTGAGCAACGCGACCTCGACGATGCCCGAGATCTGCGGACGCATATGCCCGCAGGATCGGCTGTGCGAAGGCAATTGCGTCATCGAATTCACCGGGCACGGCGCGGTCACGATCGGCTCGGTCGAGAAGTTCATCACCGATACCGCGTGGGAAAATGGCTGGGTCGAGCCGTTGGTCCCCGGCAAGTCGCGCGGCCAGTCGGTCGGCGTGATCGGCGCGGGGCCCGCTGGCCTCACCGCCGCCGAATATCTGCGCGGTCATGGCTACGACGTGCACGTCTACGACCGCTACGATCGCGCCGGCGGATTGCTCACCTACGGCATCCCAGGCTTCAAGCTGGAAAAGCCGATCGTCATGCGTCGCGTCGAGCGGCTGAAGGCGGCGGGCATCGTCTTCCACGAGGGCTTCGCGGTCGGCGACGATGCGAGCCTCGACGATCTCCGCCAGCGCCATGACGCGATCCTGATCGCGACCGGCGTCTACAAGGCGCGCGCGATGGACCTGCCCGGCGGCGGATCGAACGGCGTGGTCCCAGCGCTCGACTTCCTCGTCGCGTCGAACCGCAAGGGCTTCGGCGATGCGGTCCCGGCGTTCGACGACGGCAGCCTCAATGCCGAGGGCAAGGACGTCGTCGTGATCGGCGGCGGCGACACCGCGATGGACTGTGTCCGCACCGCGATCCGCCAGGGCGCCAAGTCGGTGAAATGCCTCTACCGCCGCGACCGCGCCAACATGCCGGGCTCGCAACGCGAAGTCGCCAATGCCGAAGAAGAGGGCGTCGAGTTCGTCTGGCTCTCGGGCCCGCAGAGCTTCGATGGCGGCGATACGGTGTCGAGCGTCAAGGTCCGGAAGATGCGTCTCGGCGCACCCGACGCGAGCGGCCGTCGCGCGCCCGAACCCGATCCCGCCGGTGATTATTCGGTGAACGCCGATCTCGTCATCAAGGCGCTCGGCTTCGACGCTGAGGACCTGCCTACGCTGTTCGCGACCCCAGAACTCGGCGTGAGCCGCTGGGGCACCGTGCTGGTCGACGGCAAGACGCTGATGACCTCGCTCGACGGCGTGTTCGCAGCGGGCGATATCGTCCGCGGTGCCAGCCTCGTCGTCTGGGCGATCCGCGACGGCCGCGACGTGGCAGCGACGATGCACAAATGGCTGAAGACCAAGGCTGCGAACGCGAAGGTGGCGGCATGAGCAACGAACAGGGTTTTCCGATGATCGATCAACGCGCTCGTCTTGCCGCTGAAGGCATGTACCGCCCTGAATTCGAGGGCGATGCCTGCGGCGTGGGTCTCGTCGCCGCCACCGATGGCCGCGCCTCGCGCCGCGTCGTGCAGTCCGCGGTCGATGCGCTCAAGGCCGTTTGGCACCGCGGCGCGGTCGATGCGGACGGCAAGACCGGCGACGGCGCAGGTCTGCATATCGACCTGCCGCTGCGCTTCTTCGACGACGCGGTCGCCGCGTCGGGCCACAAGGTCCGGCCGAACCGTCTCGCGGTCGGCATGATCTTCCTCCCGCGTACCGATCTCGGCGCGCAGGAGGATTGCCGGACGATCGTCGAGAGCGCGATCATCGAGGCGGGCTACACCATCTATGGTTGGCGGCAGGTGCCGGTCGACGTGTCGGTGATCGGTCAGAAGGCACAGGCGACGCGTCCCGAGATCGAGCAGATCATGATCGCCGGGCCGCTGCCCGAGGAACAGGACGCCGCCGAGTTCGAGAAGACGCTGTACCTCGTCCGCCGCCGGATCGAGAAGCGCGTGATCGCGGCGCAGATCCAGGGCTTCTACATCTGCTCGCTGTCATGCCGCTCGATCATCTACAAGGGGCTGTTCCTCGCCGAATCGCTGTCGGTCTTCTACCCGGACCTGTGCGACCAGCGCTTCGAATCGCGCGTCGCGATCTTCCACCAGCGCTATTCGACCAACACCTTCCCGCAATGGTGGCTGGCGCAACCGTTCCGCTGCCTCGCGCACAACGGCGAGATCAACACGATTCGCGGCAACAAGAACTGGATGCTCTCCCACGAGATCCGCATGGCGAGCCTCGCGTTCGGCGACAATTCGGAGGACATCAAGCCGGTGATCCCCGCCGGTGCGTCCGACACCGCCGCATTGGACGCCGTGTTCGAGGCGATCTGCCGCTCGGGCCGCGATGCGCCGACCGCCAAGCTGATGCTTGTGCCCGAAGCCGCCAGCCCGGACATGCCGCCCGAGCATACCGCGATGTACCAGTATCTTGCGTCGGTGATGGAGCCGTGGGACGGCCCCGCCGCGCTGGCGATGACCGATGGCCGCTGGGCGGTCGCCGGTATGGATCGCAACGCGCTGCGTCCGCTACGCTATACGCTGACCTCCGACGGCCTGCTGATCGTCGGGTCGGAAAGCGGCATGGTCGTCGTTCCCGAATCGACGATCGTCGCCAAGGGCCGGCTCGGACCAGGCGAGATGATCGCGGTCGACCTCGACGAAGGGCGTCTGCTCCAGGATCGCGCGGTGAAGGATCGCATCTCGGGCGAGGCGGACTACGCCGCGATGATCGGCGAATTCCACACGCTTGCCGACCTCCCGTCGGTCGAGGACGCCGTCGTCCGCTACGACCGCGCCGAGCTCGCGCGCCGCCAGGTCGCGGCGGGCCAGACGATGGAGGATATGGAGCTGATCCTGTCGCCGATGGTCGAATCCGCGAAGGAAGCGATCGGCTCGATGGGCGACGACACGCCGCTCGCGGTGATCTCGGACAAGCCGCGCCTCATCAGCCAGTTCTTCCGCCAGAATTTCTCGCAGGTCACCAACCCGCCGATCGATCCGCTGCGCGAGCGCCACGTGATGTCGCTCAAGACGCGGTTCGGCAATCTCGCCAACATCCTCGACGTGCGCGACCAGCGCGAGCGCGTCCTCGTGCTAGATTCGCCGGTACTGACGGGCGAGCATTGGTCGCGGTTGAAGGCGCATTTCGGTAATGCGGTTGCCGAGATCGACTGTACGTTCGACGTCGGTGGCGGTCCGGAGAAGCTCCGCGCGGCCATCCAGCGGATCCGCAACGAGGCGGAGCAAGCCGTCCGCCAGGGCAAGAGCGAGATCTTCCTCACCGACGAGGCGATCAGCGAAGACCGCGTCGGCATCGCCGGCGTGCTCGCGGTCGCCGCGGTCCACACGCACCTCGTTCGCCGTGGCCTGCGCTCCTACGCGTCGATCAACGTCCGTTCGGCCGAATGCCTCGACACGCATTACTACGCGGTGCTGATCGGCGTCGGTGCGACCACCGTGAACGCGTATCTCGCCGAAGCCGCGATCGTCGATCGCCAGTCGCGAGGGTTGTTCGGCGATCTCGACCTCGCCGAATGCCTCCGCCGCCACCGCGTCGCGGTCGAGGAGGGGCTGCTCAAGATCATGTCGAAGATGGGCATCGCGGTCATCTCGTCGTACCGTGGCGGCTATAATTTCGAGGCGGTCGGCCTGTCGCGCAGCCTCGTGAACGACCTGTTCCCGGGCATGCCCGCCAAGATCAGCGGCGAGGGTTACGCCTCGCTCCACGTCAACGCGACCGACCGTCACGAAGCGGCGTTCGATCCGGCGGTGGCGACGCTGCCGATCGGCGGTTTCTATCGCCAGCGCCATACCGGCGAGACACACGCCTATTCCGCGCAGCTGATGCATCTGCTCCAGACCGCGGTCGCGACCGACAGCTATACGAGCTACCTGCAATTCTCGCGCGGCGTGTCTGATCTGCCGCCGGTGTATCTGCGCGATCTGCTCCAGTTCAACTTCCCCGCGGAGGGCGTTCCGGTCGACCAAGTCGAGGCGATCACCGAGATCCGCAAGCGCTTCGTGACGCCGGGCATGTCGCTCGGCGCGCTGTCGCCCGAGGCGCACGAGACGCTGGCGATCGCGATGAACCGGATCGGCGCGAAGGCCGTTTCGGGCGAGGGCGGCGAGGACAAGTCGCGCTTCGTGCCGTACGCGAACGGCGACAACGCCAACTCGTCGATCAAGCAGGTCGCGAGCGGCCGGTTCGGCGTGACGGCGGAATATCTCAACGCGTGCGAGGAGATCGAGGTCAAGGTCGCACAGGGCGCCAAGCCCGGCGAAGGCGGCCAGCTGCCCGGCTTCAAGGTCACCGAGTTCATCGCCAAGCTGCGGCATGCGACGCCGGGCGTGACGCTGATCTCGCCGCCGCCGCATCACGATATCTACTCGATCGAGGATCTCGCGCAGCTCATCTACGACCTAAAGCAGATCAACCCGCGTGCGCGCGTGTGCGTGAAGCTGGTCTCGTCGGCGGGCATCGGTACGGTCGCGGCGGGTGTCGCGAAGGCGCATGCCGACGTGATCCTGATCGCCGGCCATGTCGGCGGCACCGGTGCCTCGCCGCAGACCTCGATCAAGTACGCCGGCACGCCGTGGGAGATGGGCCTGTCGGAGGTCAACCAGGTGCTGACGCTCAACGGCCTGCGCGGTCGCGTGCGGCTGCGCACCGATGGCGGGCTGAAGACCGGCCGCGACATCGTCATCGCCGCGATCCTCGGCGCGGAGGAGTTCGGGATCGGCACGCTGTCGCTGGTCGCGATGGGCTGCATCATGGTGCGGCAATGCCATTCGAACACGTGTCCGGTCGGCATCTGCACGCAGAACGACGCACTCCGCCAGAAGTTCGTCGGCACGCCCGAGAAGGTGATCAACCTGATGACCTTCATCGCCGAGGAAGTCCGTGACATTCTCGCGCGGCTCGGCGTGAAGAGCCTCGACGACGTGATCGGCCGCACCGAATTGCTGCGGCAGGTCAGCCGCGGCGCGGAGCATCTCGACGATCTCGATCTGAATCCTATCCTGGCCAAGGTCGATGCCGATGATTCACAGCGCCGGTTCAGCCTGTCGACCTTCCGCAACGAAGTCCCCGACAGCCTCGACGCGCAGATCATCAAGGATGCGTCGGCGGTGTTCTCGCGCGGCGAGAAGATGCAGCTGACCTACTCGGTGCGCAACACGCACCGCGCGGTGGGGACGCGGTTGTCGAGCGAGATCACGCGGAAGTTCGGGATGTCGACGCTGGCGGACAACCACGTGACGATCCGTTTGCGTGGGTCGGCGGGGCAGTCGCTCGGCGCGTTCCTGTGCAAGGGCATCACGCTCGAAGTGTTCGGCGATTCGAACGATTACGTCGGCAAGGGGCTTTCGGGCGGCACGATCATCGTGCGGCCGGCGGTGAGTTCGCCGCTGGCGTCGCAGGACAACACGATCATCGGCAACACCGTGCTCTATGGTGCGACCTCGGGCCGGCTGTTCGCGGCGGGGCAGGCGGGCGAACGCTTCGCGGTCCGCAACTCGGGCGCGATCGTCGTCGTCGAAGGCTGCGGCGCGAACGGGTGCGAGTACATGACCAACGGCATCGCCGTGGTGCTCGGCGCGGTCGGCGCGAACTTCGGTGCGGGCATGACCGGGGGGATGGCGTTCGTCTACGATCCCGACGGCGTCTTCGCGAAGCGCGCCAACCCCGAGAACATCACCTGGGACCGCGTGAAGTCGCTCCACTGGGCCGACGTGTTGCTCGACCTGGTCCGCGATCATGCGGATCATACCGACAGCAAATGGTCCAAGGGGTTGCTGGAAGATTGGGATCGTGTTGCCGGCCATTTCTGGCAGATCGTGCCGAAGGAAATGCTGACCCGCCTGTCGCACCCGCTGGATGACAGCGCAGAACTGGTCGCGGCGGAATAACCCCAAGCCCTGACACCACCCTGGCGCACGCCGGGGTGGTGCAAGTTAGAGGGTTTCACGCGGACACGCGGAGACGCGGAGCTAAATTCCCTCTGCATTTCTCTTATTGCGATCGGTGGTGAAGGAGCTTCGCTCGTTGCGAACGCAACACCTCCGCGTCTCCGCGCCTCCGCGTGAACCAAATCTTCTTACGCGACGCCAACCCGCGCTAGTGACACAGCCGCCCCCCACCGCCTAAACGGATGGCATGTGGCAGCTTTATCAATTCCCCCTGTGTCCCTTCTCGCGAAAGGTGCGCCTGCTGCTGGGCGAGAAGGGGGTCGGCTACGAACTGGTGCGCGAATCGCCCTGGGATCGCCGCGACGAGTTCATGGACATGAACCCCGCCGGGCAGACCCCGGTGATGGTCGATGCATCGCGCGGCGTGGCGCCGCTGATCGATTCGATGGCGATCTGCGAGTTCTTCGAGGAAACCGTCGAGAAGGCGGCGATGATCAACGGCACCGCGACCAACCGCGCCGAGATCCGCCGGCTGGTCACGTGGTTCGACACGCATTTCTACCGCGACGTCACCGGCCCGCTGCTCCACGAGCGCATGGTCAAGCGTCTCGCGCACCGCACAGCCCCCGACGCGAAGGGCCTGCGCGAGGCGATGAAGGCCGCGGTCGGGCATCTCGACTATATGGATTACTTGCTCGATCACCGGAACTGGCTCGGCGGCGCGACCATGAGCCTCGCCGATCTGGCAGCGGCCGCGCAGATCTCTGTGACCGATTACCTCGGCGGGATCGACTGGAAGGGCCACGACCAGACCGCGCGCTGGTATCGCGGCTTCAAGAGTCGCCCGAGCTTCCGCCCGCTGCTGTCCGAACGGATGGAGCTGATCTCACCCCCGGCGCACTACGACAATGTCGATTTCTGAGATGATCGCGTATCCGGACTTCGAGAAGGTCGACATCCGCGTCGGCACGATCGTCGAGGCCGAACCCTTCCCCGAAGCGCGGAAACCCGCGATCAAGCTCCGGATCGATTTTGGCGACGAGATCGGCGTGAAGCGATCGTCTGCGCAGATTACCGAGTATTATACGCCGGAGATTCTGGTTGGCCGTCAGGTCGCTGCGGTGGTCAACTTCCCCCCGCGCCAGATCGGCCCGATGATGTCCGAAGTCCTGACGCTCGGCTTCCCCGATGCGGACGGCAAGGTAGTGCTGATTACGCCGACCGGACCAGTCCCGAACGGCGGCCGGCTGTTTTGAACCGTCCGGTCGCCGCCTAACTCCGTTCTCCCGCGAAGGCGGGAGCCCAGGGTACCAGCCGTAACGTTTTTGGCTCCTGGACCCCCGCTTTCGCGGGGGAACGGTAGGCGAGGGGAGAATACCCTCGATAGGCCCAGCTTACTGACGCAGGTCGTTCTGCGTGATCGGCACGATCTTCACCTCGACGCGACGGTTCGCGGCCCGGCCCGCATCGGTATCGTTCGACGCGATCGGCTGCGTTTCGCCGTAGCCGCGCGTGCCGATGCGCGCTGTCTGCACGCCGTGGCTCGCCAGATAGTCCGCGACCGACCGCGCACGGCGTTCGGACAGCGTCTGGTTGTACGCGTCGCTGCCGGTCGAATCGGTATGCCCGTACACGTCGATATACGTCTGGTTGTACTGCGACAGCGTGTCCGCGACCTGGTCGAGCGTCCGCTGGAACTGCGGCTGCACGTTGGCGCTGTCATACGCGAAAGTGATGCCCGACGGAATGTTGAGCACCAGGTCGTCGCCCTGACGGATCACCTGCACGTCGGTGCCGGCAGTGCGCGCGCGCAGGTCGCGCTCCTGCTTGTCCATGTATGCGCCGATGCCTGCACCCGCGAGACCACCGATGCCCGCGCCGAGCAGCTTCTCGGTCCGATCATGCCGGCCACCGACGACGTCGCCGAGCAGATAGCCGCCGAGCGCGCCGCCGATGCCGCCGAGCGCGGTCTTCGAGATCGTCTGGCGACCCGTCTCGGGATCGGTCGTGCAACCGCTGGTGGCGATCAATGCGGCGAGTGCAGCGCCTGCGAACATCTTGGTTTTCATAGATAATCTCCCTGAGACATGACGAATGTGGGCGTCGTGCCCGATACGCCCGATAACCCGGTGTCGCGACGATTGTTCCGCCTGCGCACTGAACCGAGCCTGACCATCTTCGCAGTCCGATGTCGAGTATGCGCCGCCTCGCACGCATCGACGGTTGTGCGACGAGGCGTTGTCCTGCAAAGAGACGCCGAGCCAATGGCACCGCTTCCCCCCTTCCCCTGGATCGACGTCGCGATCATCCTCGCGCTCGTCGCGTTGAACGGCGTGTTCGCGATGAGCGAACTCGCGATCGTCTCCGCGCGGAAAGCGCGGCTCGAGGCGATGGCACGCTCGGGCAAGAAGGGCGCGCGCGCCGCACTCGTGCTCGCCGCCGACCCCGGCAAGTTCCTCTCGACCGTCCAGATCGGCATCACGCTGATCGGCATCCTCGCAGGTGCCTATTCGGGCTCGAGCCTCGGCATGCCGACCGCCGCGCGGTTGCAGGCGTGGGGCCTGTCCGCCTCGACTGCGGAGACCGCCGGGTTCGCGATCGTCATTGGCCTCACGACATACGCGTCGCTGATCATCGGTGAGCTCGTGCCGAAACAGTTCGCGCTGCGTGCGCCCGAGGCGATCGCGTCGTTCATGGCGCCGGTGATGCGCTGGCTCGCGATCGGCACCGCGCCGATCGTCTGGGTGCTCGATTCGACCAGCGCGCTGATCTTCCGTGCGCTCCGCCTGAACCGCGAATCGGAAGAGCACGTCACCGCCGAAGAGCTTCACATGATCGTCGCCGAGGCGTCGAAGTCGGGGATCATCGAGGAGCATGAGCGCTCGATTATCTCGGGCGTCGTCCGCCTCGCAGATCGCCCGGTCCGCGAAGTGATGACGCCGCGCACCGAGATCGACTGGCTCGACTGCGATTGGGGCCCCGACGAGATCCGCGAGACGCTGCTCGCCTCGCAGCACACCCGGCTGCCGGTGGGCGAAGGCTCGATTGATACGGTCAAGGGCGTCGTCCAGGCGCGCGACATCGCCGCCGCGCTGTTCCGCGGCGAGCCGATCGACCTGCGCGCTTTGATGCGGAAAGCGCCGGTCGTGATCGACCAGATCGACGCGATGGACGCGCTGCTCGCGCTGCGCGAAGCCGAAGTGCCAATGGCGCTGATCCACGACGAATACGGACATTTCGAAGGCATCGTCACGCCGGCGGATCTGCTCGCGGCGATCGCCGGCGAGTTCAAGTCGGACTCGGATCCGGACGATGCGCCTTCGGTCGTCGTGCGTGACGATGGCTCGTTGCTGGTGGCGGGGACGATGGCGGCGGATTCGCTCGCCGATCGCCTCGGCATCGACCTGCCTGAAGATCGTGATTACGCCACCGTTGCGGGGTTGGCGCTGTCGGTGTTCCGCCATCTGCCGGGTGAGGGCGAGAGCTTTGTCGAGCAGGGCTGGAAGTTCGAGATCGTCGATCTGGATGGGCGGCGCATCGACAAGTTGCTGGTGAGCGAAGTCTGAGGACTCCGCCGGGCGTGGGTGCTTGGGCGAAGTTCAGATGCAAAACCGGCGTACAGATACTTCTGATCCGCTCCGCTCCGGCTGGCGAGACTTCCTAACAACCGTCATCCCAGCGAAAGCTGGGATCTCCCCGTTTTGCGCGCGACGGATCCCAATTGGAAAACCCCAGCGTACGCTGGGGTGACGGGCTTTTGTGGTGACGGAGTACGGTACCTGAGGGGCGGATTGATGGTTTTCTCGCCGCCTGCTCGGTTCGCAGACCGTCCTTATTCCCTTCCGTTCGTCCTGAGTAGCTGCTGAGCTTGTCGAAGCGGCGTATCGAAGGATGGGTTGGCGCGCGGAACCCATGCTTCGATACGAGCCCTCGATACGCTCCTGACGGAGCTACTCGGTCTCTACTCAGCACGAACGGAGAAGGGCGGCCGATATCGTGGTCTTGGTCCGCGCGCAGATCTCTGCTCAGCACGAACGGAAAGGGGATGGTAAGCCTCCGCTCTCGTTTACGGGCGAATCTCGGCCTCGGTCTTTGCGTCGACGGCTGGAGCCGCAACTCCGGGTTCAGCAACGGCAGGCGCACTGGAACTCTCCGCCGGTACTTCCGAAACCGGCTTAGCCCCCGGCTCCAGGTCACTCGGCACGAACGGCACGACACTCGGCGGTGGCCCGGACATGCCCGCAGGATCACCCTCGACGCGGCCGTGGAGGTGGTCGATCTCCGCCTGCCGCCGGTTCAGGTAGAACGACCGCGTCGCCGCGTACGGATCGGGCGAATTGTCGTGCAGATCCTTCAACGTCTGGTCGAACTCGGACCGGTGATCGAGCGCGCCGAGGATACCCGCCGGCACCGTGTACGACGTGCTGGTGAACGGATGACCGACGCCGACCGGCAGGATCAGGCGATCGACCGCGCCGCCCAACAGGTCGCGGATCGTCGTCGGTCCGACGATCGGGAGGAACAGGAACGGGCCATTCTTGACGCCGTAATAGCCGAGCGTGTTGGCGAACCCGTTCGAGCGCCTCGGCAAATGGAACGGCTTGCGTTTGGCCATGTCGAGTACGCCGGCCACGCCGATCGTTGTATTGATCGCGAACCGCCCGACCGTCTCCGCCGCCTTGCCCGGCTTGAACTGGAGCAGGAAGTTCAGGAAGACGATCGGCTCGCGCAGGTTATAGAGGAAATTGTGGATGCCGCGGCGAATCGGGCTCGGCACGTTGTTCTTATAGGTCCGCGCGACCGGCCCGATCACGGCGTCGTCGACCTTCTGCGTCACCGCGAACGACTCGGCGTTGACCGCGCGCAACGGATCTCCCGCGGTCTCCTTGCGGCCTGTGACGACGATGTCCTTGGGGATGTCGTTGCTAGTCCGTTGGGCAGGGGTCCCCAACGGAGCGGGGCCGACCGGCGGAATGTCCTGCGTCGGCAGCCCCAGGGGGAGGATCTCGATCGCAGGAAGCGACGCGGCCAGGGCAAGCGGCGAAACCGCTATCGACGCGGCGGCCGGGAAGTCACTCGCGAAAGGCGACAGCACCGCGCCGGGTCGCGCCGCACTCGCAGCATCGCCGGGCAACGATATCGGCGCGGCCGTCACGTGAACGGGGGCAGCCGTCAACAGCATTGCGCTCATCGTTACCAGCATGTGCACTCATCGCCCTGTTATCCGCCGCTCTCCTACATCGAGATGCGGCGCGCCCGACATGCCCGTCGGCGCGCGTGGAGCATAGAGCCAATCGTCATTTCCGCCGAGGGTCGCGGTTAGCTGATCAGGCCCGCGGCACACCTTCGATGCGTTGTCATTAGTTCGAGCGCTTGGCTCACAGCTTGCCGAACACCGCCTCGAACCCGGCCTTGTCGCCCGCCGCGAGTAGCCGCGCCTGTTCGATCCAGCGATCGCGGCCCATCCGTCCGGTGAAGTTGCCGAGTTGCGCGTCGATGCGCTGCGCCTCGCTCTCCGATAGCGCCGCCATCTGGCCGATCGTCGCAACGCCGAGCGCGCCGAGCTGCGCGGCGACCTTCGGGCCGAGTCCCTTCAATTGCGTGACGGGGTCGTCTGCATAGGATGGTGCCGGCTGTGTCGACTCGATGGGTGCGGATGCTGGTGCGATCGGGGCGGGTTCGAGGGGTGTCGGCGGCGCTATTTCGGTTGCTGGGCTGGCCTCCAGCGGCGCAGCCGCGGCGATCGGCTCGTCGGCCAAACGATCGGGTGTTGGCGCAACGTCAGAGTCGGGCGTGTCGGCGATCGGCGCAGGGGCAGGACGAACCGCGGGCATGCGCTCGGGTTGGGGCTGGACCGGGGGCTGGGCGTGGGGCTGGGCGTGGGGCTGGACCTGGGGCGGCGTAACCGGGGCAACCGTCTGCGCCTGTACCTGGGACTGCGAGGCCGTGCGCGTTTCGGGTTCAGCGTCGATCGGCGCGGGGGGAACGCCGGCCTCCTTGGCGTTGGCGATCACGTCGTGCGTGGCCTTGGTGCGGCTGCGCTTGGCCCGGATGCCCCAGATTAGACCGATCACCACAAGGATCGCCACCACGGCGATGATCGTGAAGTGGATTGCGGTCAGCGTGGCGATGCCGTCGGGCAGCAGGCTGAGACCTGAGGCGGAAGTCGCGGAAGTTTCGTTCATTCCCATACCGTAGCGCCGCGCGCTGCGGGCGGCGAGATCAAATCGGCTGGCTCGTACCTGACGATCCTCCCCCGCAAGGGGGAGGTGTCGCTGAAGGTGACGGAGGGGGAGGAAACGGAACAGGGGTTTCCTCCCCCTCCGTCTGGCAAGCGCCAGCCACCTCTCCCTGGCGGGGGAGGATCAGGACTGGATTACGCGCCGCGCGCGATCTCTCGCCAGCCGATGTCGCGGCGGTAGAAGCCTTCCGCGAAATCGATCGCCTCGACCGCGCGGTAGGCGTTCGCCTGTGCCGTTGCGACATCGTCGCCGGTCGCGGTCACCGCGAGCACGCGACCGCCCGACGCGACCAGCCCGCCATCCTCATGCCGCGTGCCCGCGTGGAACACCGTGCCGCCGGCCGCCCGTGCCGAATCCAGTCCGACGATCGCGCCGCCCGCCTTGGGCGTCCCCGGATAGCCGTCCGCTGCCATCACCACGGTCAGCGCGGTCTCGTCGCTGAACTTCGCCGCCGGCATCTCGCCGAGCCGCCCTTCCGCGGTCGCCAGCATCGTCGCGAGCAGGTCGCCCTGGAACCGCATCATCAGCACCTGCGTCTCGGGATCGCCAAACCGGGCGTTATATTCGATCAGCTTGGGTCCCTGCGGCGTCAGCATCAGCCCAGCGTACAGCACGCCCGAGAAGGGCATGCCTTCCGTCGCCATCGCCGCCACCGTCGGCGCGACGATCTCGTCGATCGCGCGCTTCTCCAGCGTAGGCGTCAGCACGAGCGCAGGGCTGTACGCGCCCATCCCGCCAGTGTTCGGCCCGGTATCGCCCTCGCCCACGCGCTTGTGATCCTGCGCCGAGCCGAACGGCATCAGCGACACGCCATCGGTCAGCACGAAGAGGCTCGCCTCCTCGCCTTCGAGGAACTCCTCGATCACCGCCTCGGCTTCCCCGTCGGCGAACAGCGCGTCAAGCGCGGCATCGGCTTCGGCCGCGCTGAAGGCGATGACGACGCCCTTGCCCGCGGCGAGACCGTCCGCCTTGATGACGACCGGCAGCGAGAAGGTGCGGGCGAGCGCGGCATCTGCCTCTTCGCGCGTTTTCACACGGACATAGCCCGCGGTCGGGATCCCGGCGCGCAGGCACAGATCCTTGGTGAAGCCCTTCGACCCTTCCAGTTGCGCGGCAGCCTTCGAAGGCCCGAACACCGGAATGTCCGCGGCACGCAAGCTATCGGCCAGCCCATCGACCAGCGGCGCCTCCGGTCCGATCACGACCAGCCCCACCTCATGCTCGCGCACGAACGCGACGACCGCGCTATGATCCGTCGCATCCAGCGGCACGAGCGTCGCAACGCGCGCGATCCCGGGGTTGCCCGGCGCGGCATACAGCGTATCGAGGCCGCGAGATTGCACCAGCTTCCACGCGAGCGCATGTTCGCGCCCCCCCGAGCCCAGCAGCAGGACGTTCATGCCCGATCCCTTTTCCGATGAATTGTCCAGCGACATGGTGGCAAACATGGGGCGGCTGGTAGCCGAGCCGGTCGCCGGCGACAACGCACTCGCCATGTCGGTCGGGGAACTCGCGTTCAAGCTGAAGCGGATGGTCGAGGGTGAGTTCGGCCATGTCCGCCTGCGCGGCGAGATCTCCGGCTGGAAGCGTGTCGCGTCGGGGCATTGCTACATGTCGTTGAAAGACGACCAGGCGGTGATCGACGGCGTCATCTGGAAGGGCAATGCGTCGAGCCTCGCGTTCGTGCCGCAGGACGGCATCGAGGTGATCGCGACCGGCAAGCTCACCACCTATCCCGGCCGCTCGAAATACCAGATCGTCATCGAGCGGATGGAGCTGGCCGGCGCCGGCGCGCTCATGGCGCTGCTCGAGAAACTGAAGGCGAAGCTCGCGGGCGAGGGACTGTTCGACGGCACGCGGAAAAAGCGGCTGCCGTTCATGCCGAAGGTGATCGGCGTCGTCACCTCGGGCACCGGTGCGGTGATCCGCGACATCCTCCACCGGCTCGAGGATCGCTGCCCGACGCACGTCATCGTCTGGCCGGTAAAGGTGCAGGGCGAAGGGTCCGCCGCCGAGATCGCTGCCGCGGTCCGCGGGTTCGACGCGATTCAGCCGGGCGGCCCGGTGCCGCGCCCCGACCTCGTCATCGTCGCGCGCGGCGGCGGTTCGGTCGAGGATCTATGGTCGTTCAACGAGGAGGTCGTCGTCCGTGCTGTGGCGGCCTGCACGATCCCGATCATCTCCGCCGTCGGCCATGAGACCGACACGACCTTGTGCGATTTCGCCGCCGATCTGCGCGCGCCGACGCCGACCGCGTCGGCCGAGATCGCGGTGCCCGTGCTCGCCGACCTGCGGCTGACGATCGATAGCCACCGCAACCGCACCGAACGCTGCGCGCGCCGCCATGTCGAGCGCGGCCGCGAGCGGCTCGACGCGCTGGCGCGGTTGCTGCCGAAGCGCGACCAGCTGCTCGGGCCTCAGCGCCAGCGCGCAGACGATTTCGGCCAGCGCCTCGATCGCGGGCTGGAGCGTCGCCTGACTCTGGCGCGCGGCAGTCTCGATCGCTCGGGCGCCGCGCTCCGCCCGGCCACGCTGGAACGCAAACTCGAAGCGAAGCGCGCGCAACTCGATGCAACCTGGCGCCTCGTCCAGTCGCTCAACCCCGACGCGATCCTCGACCGTGGCTATGCCCGCGTCACCGCCCGACCCGGCGGCGAGACGCTTGCCTCCGCCACGTCGGCGCGCGACGCGGGGGCCCTGACGCTCCACTTCCGCGACGGCGTGGTCGACGCGGTGACGGACACCGGCCTTGAGCGCCCCCCCGCCAAAACCTATGCTGCCCCCAAGGCGAAGGCCGCGCCCGATGCGACGCCGCGCCAGCCCACCCTGCTGTAAAGAAGAGTTTTAGCAATGCTGATGTCCAACTCCGACCGCGCCGCGCGCCTGCATTATATGGCGAACGGTTTCCGCGTCCTCAGCCCCGGCGACCACGTGCCGTGCGCCGCGACCGGCCACCGTATCGCGCTCGAAGACCTGCGCTACTGGAGCGTCGCGCGCCAGGAAGCCTATTCCACCGCCGCCGCCGCCAGCGAAGCGATGGCGCCACGATGATCCGGGCGGCGGCGCTCATCCTGCTGGCCGCGACCAGCGCCACCGCCCAGCAAGCGCCGCCGCCAACTACCGCAACTGCGAGCCCCTTTCGCTGGACCGGCACGCTCAGCCAGGGCGGGCTGATCCTCGGGACCGCTCCCGCCGGAACGCGCACCGTCACGCTGAACGGCAAGCCGATCGCGCTGGCGCCCGACGGCCGCTTCCTCGCCGGCTTCGACCGCGACGCCGGCCCGCAAGCGTCACTGATCGCGACACTTGCCGACGGTCGCACGATCCAGCAATCGCTGACGATCGCACCCCGAAGCTGGGACATCTCGCGGCTGTCCACCCTGCCCAAATATCCCGTCCCCGAGGCAGAATTCGCGCGCATCCGTCCTGGCGAGCTCGCGCAGATCGTCGATGCACGGAAGATTTCCGCCTCCTCCGATGGCTGGCGAGGGGCATTTGCGTGGCCGGTGACAGGGCGGATCTCGACGTTGTTCGGATCGCAGCGCATCTACCGCAACGGCGAGGCGGGATCCTATCATTCGGGGATCGATATCGCGCGCGAGACGGGGACCGTGGTGCGCGCGCCGGCGGCCGGCGTCGTGATCTTCGCGGCCGACCATCCCTTCACGCTGGAGGGCAACCTGCTGATGCTCGACCACGGCATGGGCCTCAACAGCGCGTTCCTGCACCTCTCCCGGATCGACGTGAAGGTCGGCGATCGCGTGACCAGGGGCCAGCCGATCGGCGCGGTCGGCATGTCCGGCCGCGCGACCGGCCCGCATCTCCACTGGAGCCTGCGCTGGAACGACGCCAAGCTCGATCCGCTGCTGCTCGCCGGGCCGATGCCCGGCGGCTAGCGTTGCAGGCCGGGGGGGATCGGCGGATAAAAATCGCCGCGCCGCCACGGCGGATCGACCGGTTCCTCCGGATCGCGTTCGGCAAAGTTCACATAGCCGAAGAACGTCGCGATCAGCCGCTCGCTCGCGTCGAGGATCGGTCGGCGCCCATGCATGAAGCGCGTATTGTCGAGCATCAGCACGTCGCCGGCCTGCCAGGCGACCGCGGCGCTGACGCTGTCCCCCGCCGCCTTGATCGCCTGCAGCCACGGCTCGGGTACCGGATAGCCGTCGTCGAGCAGCGGAAAATCGGGGCGGTTGTTGTTGAACCGCGCGAACAGCAGGAAATTGCCGAACGCCTGCGCATCGATGAACATCGGCCGATGCAATGCGGGCCGCGTAAAGATCCGCAACACCTGTCCCTCGATCCGCCGAAAGGAATACGGGCAGGACGGCGGCGGCGAGGCCAGCACCGCGTCGCTCGGATCGGGATCGCCCAGCCAGAAGTCGAGCAGCTCGGGCCAGGTCGGCTTGATATACAGCAGCCGTCGATCCTCGAGCAGGCGGCGCAGCGCGTCAGGCAGCGCGTTCACCAGCGCGACACCATCGCAGACCAGCGTTTCACCGCCACGCGACGGCGGCGACAGGCAGGCGAAGAACGCCGCGTCGGGCTTCCACGGTTCGCGCGACAATTCGGGGTGAAGCGAAAACGCCCCGGTCCCGCCATCGACGGTATGGATGTTGAACTCCGGCTCGATTGGTCGCCGCCCCGGGCTCTCGTTCATCACCGAGGTCGAGCAGAATTTGCCCGCGAACCGCCGGAATTGCGCAGCATCGGCGCCGAACCCGCGCACCAGCAGCGCGCCGTGCGTCTTGTAGAGCGCGACGATCTGCGCCGGGTCGATATCGAGGATCCCGGCTTCGTCTGCGGGTTCGACCAGCACATAGGGGCGGCCGGGCTCGGGAGCGTGGATCTTTGGCATGGCCGGGCAGGGATAGCGGCAATCCGGCAGCGGAGCTATACCCGCGACGATGACCCTGACGCTGGCCGATCTCTACGCTTCGCCCGATCATTATCTGCATTCGTTCGACGGCGACACCGCGGTGTTCGTGCCGATGGACCGGGCCGCCTATCACCGGTCGATCTTCCTCGATGCGCGGATTTCGCCGGCTGAGGACGGTGCGCTGCGGGTGCCCGTTGCGGCATTGATCGAAAGCATTCCGGCGTCTTTGCCGACCGGCTGGATCATGCATGTCGCGCATTGCGGATCGACGCTGCTCGCACGTGCGCTAGATGACGCCGACGCGAACCTCGTGTTGCGCGAGCCTCAGGCGTTGCGCCAACTCGCCTTCGGCCCACCCGATGGACGACTGGCGCTGACGACCGCGATGCTGTCGAAACGCTACCGCCCGGACTTGCCAACGATCGTCAAGGGCAACGTCCCGACCAACTTCCTGCTCCCCCGGATCAGCGCGGCAACGCCCGACGCGCCGATGATATTTCTGTATCTGCCGTTGCGCGAGTATCTGTTTGCCATCCTGCGCAGCGACAATCATCGGACGTGGCTCCGCAATGTCACGACGCAGCTCGGCAAGCATGTCGGCGGGGCAATCGGCGCGCTGCACAATGCTTCCGATGCCCAGCGCGCGGCTGCGCTGTGGCTCGCCCAGATGCAACTATACGCCGACACGGCGGGGATCATGGTGAACGCGCGCAGCCTGGATGCAGAGATGTTCTTCGCGGATCCGACCACCGCCCTGACCGCGGCGGCGGCGCATTTCGGCGTACCGCTGTCACCGCGCGAGATCGAAGCCCGTGTCGGGGGGGCGCTGTTCGCGACCTATTCGAAGAACCCGGCACAATCGTTCGGAAACGCCGATCGCTTGGCGCGCCGTAACGATGTCGAGGCCGAGCTCTCCGTCGATCTCGACGAAGCCGAACGCTGGATCGCCGCGCGCGAGACAGAAGCCTCGTCCGCACTGGCGACGCTGCGAGCTATTCCGCTCGCCGTTTGACCGTCGGGTACGTGATCGCGGCGGTGTTCAGCGCACCCGAATGCCACGCACGCTGCGCTCGCCGTTGATCGCGATGAAGTAGTTGCCCATCGCACCCTGACGGATACGGACCTTGGCGCCGGCCTTTGGCGGGAACGACATCGGATCGGTTGTCATCCAGACCGCCTCGCTGTCCGCCAGCCGGAGCTCGATCCGGCCATTCTCCATCGGTCGTGCGCTCGCGATCGTAGTGTTCAGCTCGGTGAAGTCGTCGGTCTTGGGGCCGTCGTCGCGGTCGCCGCCACCGAACAGCGGAATATGGGGCACCGAAAAACCGAACAGCGATTTCCGCGCCTTTCGGATATCCTGGCGGTCTACGATCGTGACGTCCTTCGCCTCGACCGCGGTTTCGATCGCAGCCGCCGCCGCGTCGAAACAGGCAAGCCTTGATTCGGCACTGGAAATCGCGCGGCAATGCGACAGCGATTCCATGACCTTACCGCTCGACATCTCCTGTGCCGTACCTTCGCGGCTGCAGCATATCAAGGCGATCGACGCCATTAGAATCCGTCCGGTCATCCCGCTTTCCCCGCAATTTCGTCGCCTTCACGCTATGCCGATCCTGCTGGGTCGACAAGTCGAGCGAAGGGGAGTGTGGCGCGCTTGCTACAATCCGCAATAATATGTCGCTAGTGTTACGGCCCCGTTGGCGAACCGCCGCAATTCGATTACGCAACGCAACATCTAACCGGCAAACGTCGGAAGATGGTCCGGACAACGGATCATGAAAGGGGACTTTTCATGCTTGCTCCATATCGTTCGCGCTTGTTGGCTTCGACCTTGCTGGTCGGCGCCGTGATCGCTGCCAATCCCGCCTTCGCGCAGGACGCCAATCCCGCCAGCCAGCCCAAGACGGGCATCCAGAGCACCGACGCCGCGGCCCCCGCCGCTGGCATTTCGAGCCAGGAATCGGCGCCTCCCGCAGACGCGAGCAGCACGGGCGAAGTCGTCGTCACCGGTACGTTGATCCGTAACCCGAACCTGATTTCGTCTAGCCCGGTTGCAGTGATCGGCCAGGAAGAGATCGCGCTGCGTCAGTCGGGCAACGCCGAGTCGCTGATCCGCGATCTTCCGGGCGTCGTCGCGTCGATCGGCCAGAACGTCAACAACGGCAACGGCGGTGCGTCGTTCGTCGATCTTCGCGGTCTCGGCAACTTCATCACCCGCTCCGATTTCTCGGGCATGGAGCTTAACCTCTCCAAGGGCATCACCGAAAAGGGCGATGGCGCGTCGACCCGTGCGGACCTGACCATCGGCGGCAACTTCGCTGATGACAAGGGCAACGCAGTGCTCTCGATCGGCTACCAGAAGTCGGACCCGATTTATCAGGGTTCGCGTCGCATCTCGTTCAACAACTACACGTCGACCTCGGGTGGTCGTGGTGGTTCGGGCACGACGGTTCCAGGCCGCTTCACGGTTGGCAGCGCACAGAATGCGCTCGTGCCGGAGACCGGTACGTTGCGTCCGTATGTGGCCTCGCGCGACGGCTTCAACTTCAATCCGTACAACGTGTTCCAGACGCCGTTCAAGCGCTACAACCTGTACGCTGCCGCGCATTACGATGTCGCCGACAACGTCCAAGTCTACACGCGCGGCATGTTCTCGAAGAACACCGTCAACACGGTGATTGCACCGTCGGGTCTGTTCGGCACGTCCGCACTCATCCCGCTCAGCAATCCGTATCTGCCGGCAACGGCGCGCGCGCAATTCTGCGCTGCCAACCCGGCATATTCGTTCCCGGGCGGTGGTACGCCTGTTTTGATCAACCGTCAGCTGACGGCGGCCGAGTGCACCGCAGCGGCATCGGCGACGAGCCTCTCTGACCCGAACTTCCGCGCGATCACGACGACGATCGGTCGTCGCAGCACTGAAGTCGGTCCGCGTCTCTCGCAGTTCGTCACCCAGATCTTCGATTACCACGCTGGCGCCAAGATCGGGATCACGAACTCGATCAACCTCGACGTGTCGGGTGGCTATGGTGAGTCGGAGAACCGCCAGACGCAGTCGGGTTATGTGCTGGCGTCGCGTGCGCGCACGGCATTGTTCGCGACCAACACGACGAGCTGCCTCGCGGCTTCGCCTGCGGTCACGACCGTCAATGCGAGCGGCCAAACGGTTGTCCTCGCCGCCGGCGGTGCGGGCACCAACGCAGGCAGCGGTTGCGTTCCGCTCAACATCTTCGGTGCGGACGGTTCGATCACGCCCAACCAGATTGGGTATCTGACGGCAGACAGCACGACCCGTCAGTTCGCGTCGCTGGCCCAGGCCCGCGCGCTGCTGACCGGCGATTTCGGTTTCTCGTCGCCATTGGCGAGTGAGCCGGTCGGCTTCGCTGCCGGGACCGAGTATCGCAAGTACAAGGGCTCGCAGAGCGCCGATACGCTGTCGCAGACCGCGGGTGAGCTCGGCGGCGCCGGTGGTGCAGTCCTGAACTTCAACGGCGGTTATGAAGTCGTCGAAGGCTATGGCGAGTTGATCGCGCCGCTGATCGCGGATCGTCCGTTCTTCCGCAGCCTGACGGTCGAAGCTGGCGTGCGCTATTCGGACTACAAGGTGTTCGCGGATAACAACCCGAGCTACAACACGACCACCTACAAGGGCGGCGGTAGCTGGGAGCCGTTTGATGGCCTGAAGATGCGCGGCAACTATCAGCGTGCGGTTCGTGCGCCGAACATCGCCGAGCTGTTCTCGCCATCGAGCGTCGGGTTGACCAACCTGGCGCAGGATCCGTGCCGCACGACGGCAACGTATGCTGGGCCTGCAACGAACGCCAACCTGGCAGCAGTCTGCCTTGGGCAGGGTGCTCCGGCAGCCTCGATCGGCCTGATCCGGAACCCGACTGCAGGACAGCCGGCGGCAACGTTCTCCGGCAGCCTGGCACTGCGTCCGGAAACTTCGGACTCCTACACGTTCGGCGTCGTCATCCAGCCGAAGCACTTCATTCCGGGTCTGTCGATCACGGTCGATTACTATAACATCAGCATCCGCAATGCGATTTCGCAGCCATTGCCTGGTGACGCGATCGATGCATGCTTCGGTCAGGGCGTCGCAGCCGGTGGCGCCGTCAACGTCAACGCAGCCAGCGCTTCGAACCCGCTCTGCACGGTGATCCGTCGCAACCCGGTCACGGGTGCTCTCGATGGCGATCCTGCAACGACGGGCGGTCTGAACTTCACGCCGTCGAACCAGGGTCGTATCCTGACCGACGGTATCGATCTCGGTGCGAACTATCGCCGCGATCTCGGCTTCACGAAGCTGAACCTCAGCTTCCAGGGCAACTGGACGAACCGCTCGAAGTTCAAGGCAACGCCGATCTCGCAGTATCGCGAGTGCGTCGGGCTCTACAGCAGCAACTGCGGTTCGCCGGGTTCGGCAGGTCCAAGCTCCGCGGCAGGTTCGCTCCAGCCCGCGTTCACGTGGAACCAGCGTACCACGCTGACCTTCGGTCCTGCGGACATCTCGCTCCTGTGGCGTCACGTTGGCAGCATGAAGGTCGAAGACGGCGTCACCGCCTTCGCCGGTACGATCGGCTCGGGCGCTCTCGCTGGCGAAGTCGTCGATTTTAGCAAGATCAAGGCGTATAACTACCTCGATCTGGCGACCCGCATCGGCGTTGGCGACAACCTCGACTTTACGGTCACCGTCACCAACCTGCTCGACAAGGCGCCTCCGATCGTCGGTGGCACGATCGGTTCGACGTCGTTCAACAGCGGCAACACCTTCCCGTCGACCTATGACGCGATCGGTCGCCGCTTCCAGTTCGGCGCACGCATGAAGTTCTGATCGGATCGCACCGATCGTCTGAAGAAGGGGCGGGCTTCGGCCTGCCCCTTTTTTTATGCGTCCCAGGTCTTCGCCCTGCTCTCCGTTCAGGCGTCGAACCCGAAGCGTTCGACCCAGGGCGCTAGGATCGGCAGAACCGGTGCGAGGTCGTCGGCATAACGCCGCCATTGCCCCCGTCCGTCGAACAGGCCGCGGCGCACCTGCGTCGCGCTGGCGGTGCGCACGCCACGCGTCTGCGCGGTGCGATCGAATTTGCGGAAGTCCTCGGTCCAGGGCAGGTCGAGGAACGCGGCGAGATCGCGCACGGTCGCCTCGAAGTCGGTCACCAGCCGGTCGTACCGGACTTCGTGAAACGCCAGCGGCAGGCGATCGCGGCACAATTCGGTCAACTGCATCAGCGCATCGTAGTGGCGCGCGGTTTCCGCCAGATCGCTGAACGCCCACGCGGCGGTGCTCGGGGTGAAGTTGATACGGTAGCAGCTGAGCACGATGTCGCGTGGATCGCGGCGCATGATCAGGATCTTGGCGTCGGGAAATAGTCGCGCGATGATCGGCAGCTTGATCCCGTTGAACGGGTTCATGTCGACGAACGACTTGCCGACGACGCTGCCCGCCATCGTCGTCACCCGCCGCCAATAGGCCGCGCGCAACGCGTCGATCGTTGCGAGGTCGAGCGTGTCGAGCGACGGCATCGTCCCGTCGTTCGCGACCAGCACCTCGTCGGTATCGACCAGCGTATCGCGTTCCTCGAGCGCGACGACGTCGGGTGCGCTCGCCAGCACGTTCTCGACCAGTGTCGTCCCGGACCGCGGATAACCGAGCAGGAACACGTGTCGCGCCGCCGCACCGGCAACCGCACCGTCGACGATCGCGCGGGGGGCGGGGGGCGTATCGCGAACCTGTGCCGCGATCGTCTCGATAAAGCTGCGATGCGAGGGGCGGTCCGCAGTCGGTGACAATTGTGCAGTGTAGATCGACCGGAAATTCGTCTGCGCGCGACCATAGGCGGCAAACGCGTCCCGCGTCCGATCCTGCCGGTCGAGCGCGTCGCCGAGCAGCGTGAAGGCGCGGGTGCGATCATCGCCCTTCACCGCGGTCTTGAGCAAGGCGGTCATCCGCGCTTCCGCTGCCGTCCCGTCGCGCGCTTCGATGTCGATCGTCGCCAGTGCGCACAACGCGGTCGGCTCGCGCGGGTCGATCGCCAGCGCACGATCCGCGAGCTGGCGCCCGGTTGCCGCATCGCCGTCCTTCGCGGCCCCGTCCGCGAGCTTGGCCAACGCCGGTGCCAGCATCGGATCGAGCGCCAGCGCCTGCGCGTAACTGACCTTCGCGTCCGCCCAGGATCGCAATGCATCGTAGACATAGCCGCGCTCGAGCCACGTCGCTGCGTGAAACGGCGCAACTGCAAGCGCCTGGTCGAGCACCGCTGCAGCCTCGTCGAGCAAACCTTCCTTGCGCAGTACCGCGCCGATCGCGCCGAGGATCAGCGGATCCCCCGGCGCCAGCGTAAGCGCCTGCCGGAGCAGGCGATGCGCGCCCGCGTAATCGCCCGACTCTTCGCGCTGCCACGCGGCGAGATTGAGCAGCATCGGGTCGACATCGCCCCGCGCTAGCGCGGTTTCGGCCAATTTTGCAGCCTGCGCGATCGCATTGCCCGCTAGTGCGCGGTCGATCTTCGCACGCAATACCGGATCGCGCGCGGTGGTGGGTTTGCGGCTTCCCGTCTGTCGCATTTTTAGCCTTTTCGAAATGACGTCTGATCTGCCACAAGTCTTGGGGGTACCGCCCCCAGGTATGCAAGGGACTCGACCATGATGCGTTTCTTCGTCGCCGCGGCGTTGCTGATGCCGATCGCCGCCAGTGCCGTCGCTTCACCGCCGCAGAAGGACGTTGGCGAAAAGTCCGCCGATCCGGGCGCCAAGATGATCTGCAAGAAATTCATCAGGACGGGATCGCTGGTCGACGGCTACCGTATCTGCAAGACCAAACGCGAATGGGAGCGCGACCGCGATCTGTTGCGCCAGTCGACCGGGAGCTCGTCCTGCAAGGATGTGTCGATGGGACAGCCCTGCGGCTGAACGCACGCGCCTCCGCCGCAAGGCGTCTCGACCGGATGCGGTCAGCGGCGCGACATCTCGACGAGGGGGGCAGGGGGCGTGAGCGCAACCCCGGCGGCGGCACCGACCGCCTGCGCCCAGACCAGGACCTTTGCGATCTCGTCGGCATGCGTGTCGGCGGCGTCGCGGTGCTCCTCGGCACGATCCGCGATCCCAAAATCCGCTTCGAGCTTCGAATGACGCGTGAACGCCGGGCCCGTCACGATCGCGTCCAGGCCCGCATCATCCAGATCCAGCCCGAAAAGCGTCACCAATCGACGCATGGCGACGGCCGGATTTCCCGTCAGTCGCTCGCTGTCGAGCGTCCGCACGCGGTCCGCGCCGAACCGTTCGACGAGCCGAGCGAACAGCATCTGTTGCGCAAGCCAGCCGACCGCGGCGACTTGGAGATCGGTCAGCCCTAGATAGTCGCGTGGCGCAAAACCGAGATCGACCAGCTTGTCGTCGAGCAACCCGAGCAAGAGCACGCGCACCCAAAGTCGCCCGTCGATACCTTTCTTGGCGACCGATCCGAGATACGTCCGCAGCGGCGCGTAGAGCAGTAGCGCACGCGACTCCGGACGCAGCGTCAGGATTGGCGCGGCGAGCGCGTTGATCGCATTCGACGGCTTTACAATCACCGCCTCGCCCGGTGCGAACGGCCGCGCCAGCAGGGTGAGTACGTCGTCGAGTACGCTCGCCATGTCGGGGCCCTTATCGCCGCGACGCCGCCAGCCGATCAGATCGTTGAGGATCGTCGGCTCCTTCAGTCCCATCGCCCAACCGGAACGGTCAAACGCGCGCGCGACCAGCGTCGAACAACAAAAGGCCGAGTGGAACACGAAATGGAGCGGGGCGGTCGGCGGCGCCGCAGCGATGATCGCACGGCGTGGTAAAACCAGCGGCTCCAGGTCGTCGGGCAGATGTTCCTCAGTCAGGAAAATCGATGTGCGATGCACGGCGCGGGAGACCGGCAGAAGGTGGACGGCATCCTGGACGGGGTCATAGCGGTGCGCCAGCCATTCGGCATCGTATGCGGTCGCGGTTACCGCTGCTGCGAGCGTTGGAAACTGCGGGGATGTTGGACTGACCATATAGCCCAACTGCGCGACGAAACGGTCGCTTGTCCACCCGTGCAATCGCGGTAAGCTTGGTCGCGATTTTGGGGGCACGGGCGGGCATGAATCAAATTGTGGGCCATAGGGAGATCGAGACTCTTCTGGGTGCGGCGAGGCAGGCGCAACGAGCGGGAAATGCCGATGAGGCGGCGCGGTTATGTCGCCTCGTATTGGCGACGACCGGCGATCATCCGCTTGCGCTCAATATCCTGGGACGACAGGCTTTGGCGCGTGCTGCACCGATCGAAGCTGCCGCCTTGTTCCGGCGGGCGATCGCCGCCGATCCGGTTGCGCCCGAACTGCACATCAATCTGGCCACGGCGATGCGCGAGAGTGGCAACGACGACGGCGAGCAAGCCGCGTTGGAAGGCGCGCTGGCGATCGACCAGCGGCATTTCATGGCGTTAGTACGGCTTGCCGAATTGTTCGAGCGACGCGGTGAAGACGATCGCGCCGCCGAACGCTGGAGCGGGGTCCTGGCGATGTCGGTGCTGCTCGAAGACCGCACGCCCGCGATCGATACGATGCTGGCACACGCGCATGCCTTCGTCGCGCGACAGCAGGCGGCGTTTGCCGAGGCGGTCGACACTGGCCTTGCCCGATTGCGCGACGGCATTGCGGCCGGCGACCGGCGGCGTGTCGACGGGTGCATCGACGCGTTGATCGGGCGGCGGCGGATATACACGAACATCTGTTCCGGCCTGCACGTCCCGTTCCTACCCGCCGATGAGTTCTTTGATCGCGCGCATTTTCCGTGGCTCGCGCAGATCGAAGCGCAGACCGACATCATCCGTACCGAACTGGAGGCGCTACTGGCGGCGGACTCGCCCGGCATCCAGCCTTATGTAGTGATGCAGCCAGGCACGCCCGAGAACAAATGGTCGGCGCTCGACAACCGGCTCGACTGGGGTGCGTTCCACCTGTGGAAAAACGGCGTTCGTGACGATGCCGCCTGCGCGCGCTGTCCGCAGACCGCCGCTGCGATCGAGGCACTGCCGCTCGCCGACTTGCCCGCCCGCGCACCCTCCGTTTTCTTTTCACTGCTGCGACCCGGCACGCGCCTTCCCGCGCATACCGGCGTCAGCAACGTTCGCGCGATCATCCATCTGCCGCTGATCGTGCCCGACAAATGCGGGTTCCGGGTCGGCGGTGAGACGCGCGAATGGCGGGTCGGCGAGGCGTGGGCGTTTGACGACACGATCGAACACGAGGCGTGGAACCGTTCCGATCAACTGCGTGCGATCCTAATCTTCGATGTCTGGAACCCGTATCTCACCGAGGTGGAGCGCGACGTCCTGCGCGCGTTCTTCCCTGTAGCAGACGCGAACGGCTATGATCTTCGCGCGCAGATCGGCGACTGAGCGAGAGCGGCGTTGGTAACGCCGCTCTCGCTCCGCTTAGGCGACCTGGAGCACCAGCTTGCCGTCGCCTTCGTCGACCTTGACGGTCGAGCCGTCCTTGACCTCGCCGCGCAGGATCATGTCGGCGAGCGGGTCTTGCAGATAGCGCTGCACCGCACGCTTCAACGGCCGCGCGCCGTACACCGGATCATAGCCGACCCGTCCGAGCCACGCTCTCGCCGCATCCGTCAGGTCGAGGACGATCTTGCGGTCGGCGAGCAGTTTGTCGACGCGGGATACCTGGATGTCGACGATCGGTGCCATGTGCGACTGACCGAGGCGGTGGAACAGGATCACCTCGTCGAGCCGGTTGAGGAATTCGGGTCGGAAGTGCGACCGGACGATCTCCATCACCTGCGGCTCGACCGACGATACGTCGTCGCCCTCCGCCATGTTCGCGAGGTACTGGCTGCCGAGGTTCGACGTCAGGATGATCAACGTGTTGCTGAAATCCACCGTGCGCCCCTGGCCATCGGTCAGTCGCCCGTCGTCGAGCACCTGCAACAGCACGTTGAACACGTCGCCGTGGGCCTTCTCGACCTCGTCGAACAGGATCACCTGATACGGCCGCCTGCGCACCGCCTCGGTCAGCACGCCGCCTTCCTCGTACCCGACATAGCCCGGAGGGGCGCCGATCAGCCGCGCGACCGCGTGCTTCTCCATGAACTCGCTCATGTCGATGCGGACCATCGCCGACGGATCGTCGAACAGGAACTCGGCCAGCGCCTTGGTTAGCTCGGTCTTGCCGACGCCCGTTGGCCCGAGGAACAGGAACGAGCCCAAAGGCCGGTTCGGATCCTGCAACCCCGCACGCGCACGGCGGACCGCGGTCGAGACCGCCTTCACCGCGTGCGCCTGGCCGATCACGCGCTTGCCGATCGTCGCCTCCATCGCGAGCAGCTTGTCGCGCTCGCCCTGCAGCATCCTCTCGACCGGGATGCCGGTCCAGCGGCTGACGACGCCGGCGATGTCGTCCGCGGTCACTTCCTCGCGCAGCATCGCGCCCTTGGTCGCGCCTGCCGCCTCGTTGAGCTGACGCTGCAATCCCGGAATCGTGCCGTAGGACAGCTCGCCCGCTTTCGCGAGATCGCCAGACCGCTGTGCCTGCTCCAGCTCGAGCCGCGCGGCGTCGAGTTGTTCCTTCAGCCGCGCCTCGGCGTTGATCTTGTCCTTCTCGCCCTTCCACCGCGTCGTCAGTTCGGCGGATTGCTCCTCCAGGTTGACGAGTTCGCCTTCCAGCGTGTCGAGCCGGTCGACCGACGCATCGTCGGTCTCGCGCTTCAACGCCTCGCGCTCGATCTTCAGCTGGATGATCCGCCGGTCGAGATTTTCGATCGCCTCGGGCTTCGATTCGACTTCCATGCGGATCCGCGACGCGGCCTCGTCCATCAGGTCGATCGCCTTGTCGGGGAGGAAGCGGTCGGTGATGTAGCGGTTCGACAGCGTCGAGGCGGCGACGATCGCGCCGTCGGTGATCCGCACGCCGTGGTGGAGCTCGTACTTCTCCTTCAGCCCGCGCAGGATCGAGATCGTGTCCTCGACGGTCGGTTCGCCGACCATGACGGGCTGGAACCGCCGCTGCAACGCCGGGTCCTTCTCGACATATTTGCGATATTCGTCGAGCGTGGTCGCGCCGACGCAGTGCAATTCGCCGCGTGCAAGCGCCGGCTTGAGCAGGTTGCCCGCGTCCATCGCGCCCTCGGATTTACCCGCGCCGATCAGCTGGTGCATCTCGTCGATGAACAGGATGACGTCGCCCTCGGCGGCCTTCACCTCGTCGAGCACGCCTTTCAGCCGCTCCTCGAACTCGCCGCGATATTTCGCACCCGCGATCAGCGAGCCCATGTCGAGTGACATCAGCCGGCGATCTTTCAGCGTATCGGGCACGTCGCCATTGGCGATGCGAAGGGCCAGCCCTTCCGCGATCGCGGTCTTGCCGACGCCGGGTTCGCCGATCAGCGCAGGGTTGTTCTTGGTCCGGCGGGCGAGGATCTGGATGGTGCGGCGGATCTCCTCGTCGCGACCGATGACGGGGTCGAGCTTGCCGTCGCGCGCCGCCTGCGTCAGGTCGCGCGCGAATTTCTTGAGCGCATCATAGCGGTCCTCGGCGCCCGCGGTGTCGGCGGTACGGCCCTGGCGGACGGCGTTGATCGCGGTGTTGAGCCCCTCGGGCGTCACGCCGCCGGCCTTCAACGCCTTGCCCGCGGCGGTGTTGAGCGAGAGCGAGAGCGCAACCAGCAGCCGCTCGACGGTAACGAAACTGTCGCCCGCCTTGCTCGCGATCTGCTCGGCCTGGTCGAGCACGCGCACCGCGTCGTTGTCGATCCCCGGCGTGGTCTGCGCGCCCGAGCCGGACACGACGGGAATTTTGGCCAGCGCGAGATCGGTTTCCGAGGTCGCGCGCTTGGCGTCGCCGCCTGCGGCCGCGATCAGCCCTGCGGCCATGCCCTGCTCGTCCTCCAGCAGCGCCTTCAACAGATGCTCGGGGGCGATGCGCTGATGGTTCATGCGGATCGCGACGGTCTGCGCGGATTGCAGGAAGCCCTTCGCGCGGTCGGTGAATTTGTCGATGTTCATGACGAATTCCTGTGGGATGGTTCGGTATCTGGCCAAAAGATGGTGTTGCATTTGAGCAACACAAGAGCTTTTGGGAGATGCTAGCACGTGCCATCGAACCGATACATAAAACCGGAGCGGCCTACCCTGGAGGCGTGCCGTGCTTACGTGGCGACAAGGTCGGGGTTAGCCAGGAACGCTAAAAACGCTCGCGCGAGCGGCATTTCTGCCGGTGGCGGGCTCCCAATGCCGAGCTTACGAGCATGAGGTGGCAAGGTGACGGTTCTCTCCGCAGGGTGCTCGTCGAGCGCCCGCTGCGGGAGAGAAGTCAAAAAAACTGGTGCTGCCGGTGAGGATTGAACTCACGACCTCAGCCTTACCAAGGATGCGCTCTACCACTGAGCTACGGCAGCACTCGTCGGCATCGCTGCCGGCGGAGTGGGGCTAAGAGACGAGGGCGGCGCGGTTGTCAAGCTGTCGTGCGGCGATGTAGGGCGGATTTATGGATGACCGGGATAGAAAGGCGGCGGAAAAGGCGGAGCGCATGGCTGCGGCGCTGCGCGAGAACCTGCGGCGGCGGAAGGCGCAGGCGCGGGCGGTAAGCGCCGCGCCTGCAACCGGGGACGAGCCGTTCAAGTAAGGGGTGCGCATTTTCCAGCGAGCCAGGCGCGATCCTCCGTATTGGTCATTTCGGGGGTGAGGACAGCCAATACCTTGGCATGATAGTCGTCGACCCATTGGCGCTCCTGCGGCGTTAGCAGCGCGGGCTCGATCAGTGTGCGCTCGATCGGGCAGAAGGTGAGCGTTTCGAAACCGAGCATTGCGCGGTCGGCGCCGGGGATCTCGCGCGGTTCGATCAGGATGAGGTTCTCGATGCGGATGCCGTATTCGCCGGCCTTGTAATAGCCGGGCTCGTTGGAGAGCATCATGCCGGCGCGTAGCGGCTCCATCGCTGCGCCGCCGGGGTAGTTGGGCGCGGCGATGCGTTGCGGGCCCTCGTGCACCGCGAGATACGCACCGACGCCGTGGCCGGTGCCGTGGCCGAAATCGAGGCCGGCTTCCCAGAGCGGACGGCGGGCGAAGGCGTCGATCTGGCCGCCCATCGCGCCGTCGGGGAAGACCGCGGTGGCGATGCCGATATGGCCCTTGAGGACGCGCGTGAAGCGGTCGCGCATCTCTTCGGTCGGTTCGCCGATCGGCATGACGCGCGTGACGTCGGTGGTGCCGTCCGCATATTGGCCGCCGGAGTCGATCAGGTAGAGCTGGCCGGGTTCGATCGGCGCGCTCGATTCCTCGGTGACGTGGTAGTGCGGGATCGCGCCGTGCGGGCCGGTCGAGGAGATCGTGTCGAACGACGTGTCCTTCAGAACGCCGGTCTGTTCGCGGAAGGCGAGCAGCCTGGCGGCGGCGCTGAGTTCGGTCTGGCCGCCTTTCACGCATTCGCTCTCGACCCAGCGGAGGAAGCGCGCGAGTGCGGCGCCGTCGCGGGCGGAGGCGGCGCGGTGCCCGGCGATCTCGACTGGATTCTTGATGGCTTTTGCGAGGACGACGGGGTCGCGCAGGGGGAGGATCTTCGCGCCGCCGGCCTGGAGTGCTTGCGTGATCGCGGCGACCGCGCGTTCGGGATCGGCGGCGACGCGCTTGCCGGCATAGGTGGCGAGGGCCGCTGCGAAGGCGCTGCGGTCGTGGAGGCGGACCGCGTTGCCGAGATGTTGACGGACGGTGTCGTCGAGCTTGTCTGGGGCGACGAACAGGTCGGTGGTGCCGTCCGCGCCGACGATCGCGTAGGATAGCGCTACGGGGGTGTGGTCGACGTCGTCGCCGCGGATGTTGAGCGCCCAGGCGATGGAGTCGAGTGCGGTGAGGACGACGGCGTCCGCGTTCTGTTGGGAGAGCCAGTCGGCGATCTTCGCGCGCTTTTCGGCGGAGGACGCGCCGGTGAACTGGTCGGGCTGGACGGTGAGCTTGGCGGGGGAGGGGGCGGGGCGGTCGGTCCAGATCGCGTCGATGGGGTTGGCGTCGACCGCTACCAGCGTCGCGCCGTGGTCGGCGAGGGCCGTGGTGGCTTCCGCGACCCAAATTCCGGTGTGGAGCCACGGGTCGTAGCCGATCCGGCCGCCTTCGGGGGCGTGCTTAGCGAGCCAGGCGGCGGGGCTGGTCTGGGGGACGTCGGCGTAGTCCCACTGCGCGCCGTCGACCTGTTCGCGGACCTGGATCGTGTAGCGGCCGTCGGTGAAGATCGCGGCTCGGTCGGCGAGGACGACCGCGGTGCCGGCCGAGCCGCCGAAGCCGGTGAGCCAGGCGAGGCGCTGTGCGTAGCCGCCGACATATTCGCTCATGTGTTCATCGGTGAGCGGGATGACGAAACCGTCGAGATTATCGGTGGTTAGCTGGGCGCGGAGGGCCACGAGGCGGTCGGCTAAGCGGGCGGTCGGGGTCATCGGTTCGGTCTCTCGTCAAAAGTGAAGTATAGAAAGTGCAGACGCTGGCGAGGTTTCAATACTTGCCCCTGGTGGGCGTGGGGGACGGGCGCGACGGTATGGGTATGGGCGCGGATTGGCGGTCATGGTTCATGCCGGGCGTTGTGACAGAATGCAGATGTGTAGGACAGCGGGTGCGGGCGGGGCTCAACATCGTTGCTGTGTCTACGGCGAACTTTCGTCACCTCCCCGGCGGAGGCCGGGGCCCAGTTGGGAGATGTCGCTAACTAAGCGCAGCGCGTCGTTACTTCGACCTTTCCAACTGGGCCCCGGCCTTCGCCGGGGTGGTGTTCTTAGCTGCTATCGTACGTTTCCGGTTCTTGTTCTCCCGCGAAGGCGGGAGCCCAGACTGGGTCCCCGCCTTCGCGGGGAAACACGTTTGGTGCACGGTCGCTCGCACCAATCGCACCACCCCGGCGGAGGCCGGGGCCCAATTGGGGGGGGCGATGGTAACGGAGGACTGTGCGCCGTTACTTCGACCTTTCCAGTTGGGCCCCGGCCTTCGCCGGGGTGGTGGGGTGGGGTGGGGATCGGTTCTCTCCGATGCCACGGCGTTTGGCTTCCACACCGGGCACGGCTAACACACCGGGATGACCACGCCCCCCATCGCCAAACAGCGCTCGCACAGCTTCACCACGCATGGCGTGACGATCGAGGATCCCTATGCGTGGCTGAAGGACCCGAACTATCCGGAAGTCGATGACGCCGACGTGCTCGCGTATCTCGCTGCCGAGAATGTGTATTTCGAAGAGCAGATGGCGCCGCATACCGCGCTGGTCGACACGATCTACGAAGAGATGAAGGCGCGCATCAAGGAGGATGAATCCTCGGTGCCGCAGAAGGATGGCGATTGGCTGTACTGGACCGCGTACGAGACCGGCGGGCAGTACAAGAAATGGTGGCGAAAACCTGTTGCGGGCGGTGACGACGAGTTGTTGCTCGACGAGCCGGCTTTGGCGGAGGGGCATGAGTATTTCCGGCTTGGGGCGTTCTCGGTCAGCAATGACGGGCGGTATCTGGCCTATGCGATCGACGACAACGGGAGCGAGCGGTTCGAGGTTCGGGTCAAGGATCTGGATACCGGCGAGCACCTGCCCGACGTGATCCCGGGAATGCTCAGCGAGATCGTCTGGACCGCGGACGATGCGGGCTTTTTGTACGGGCTGGCGAACGAGCAGTGGCGGACGGACAATGCGCGGTTCCACCGGCTGGGAACGCCGATCTCCGAGGACGTCGTGCTGTTTTACGAGGAAGACGAGGGCTTTCGCGTCGGCGTCGGCGAGACGAGTTCGCGCAAGTGGATCGTGATTGCGACCAGCGATCATGTGACGAGCGAGCTGTATCTGCTGCCTGCGCACGAGCCTTTGGCGGTGCCGATCCTCGTTTCGGCGCGGAAGGTGGGCCGCGAATATGATGTGGACGAGCATGACGGGACGCTGTTCATCCATACCAACGACGTCGACCCGAATTTCCGGCTTTGCACCGCGCTGGTCGAGGAGCCGGATGCGTGGAGCGAGCTGATTCCGGCCTCGCCGCATTTCTATATGACGGGCGTGGAGTGTTATCAGGACTTCTTCGTGGTCGATGGGCGCGAGGACGGTCTCGATCAGATCGCGATTCATCGGTACGAGACGCCGACCGAGGGCAAGCGGATCGAGTTTCCCGAGGCGAGCTATGTCGCGGGGCTGGGCGACAATCCCGAGTATGACATGACGGTGCTGCGGCTCGGGTATGAGTCGATGGTCACGCCGGGGACGGTGTACGACTATGACGTCGATACCGGTGAGCGGACGATGCTCAAGGTGCAGGAAATCCCGAGCGGGTATGACGCGGCGAAATACGCGACCGAGCGGCTGAAGATCGTCGCGCGGGACGGGACGGAGATCCCGGTCTCGATCGTGTATCCGGCAGGGTTCGTGCGCGACGGGTCGGCGCCTTTGTTCCTCTATGCGTATGGCGCGTATGGCTATGCGATCCCGCCGGGCTTCTCGACCGGGCGGATGAGCTTGCTCGATCGCGGGTTTGCCTATGCGATCGCGCATATCCGTGGCGGCGACGATCTTGGCCAGCAATGGTATCTCGACGGCAAGCTGGAGAAGCGCGCGAACACGTTCAACGATTTCGTCGATGTGGCGAAGGCGCTGGTCGACGCAAAGTGGACGTCGGCGGGCAAGATCGCGATCGCCGGGCGATCGGCTGGCGGCGAGCTGATGGGGGCTGTGGTCAATTCCGATCCCGAATTGTGGGGCGCGGTGATCGCCGACGTGCCGTTCGTCGACGTGCTGAACACGATGCTCGACGAGAGCTTGCCGCTGACGCCGGGCGAATGGCCCGAATGGGGCAATCCGATCGAGGACAAGGCGGCGTTCGAGTTGATCCGGTCGTATTCGCCGTACGACAACGTAAAGGCGCAGGCCTATCCGCCGATGTTTATTTCCGGAGGGCTGAACGATCCGCGTGTGACCTATTGGGAGCCGGCGAAGTGGGCGGCCAAGCTGCGGCTGATGAAGACCGACGACAACGTGCTGCTGCTCAAGACCAACATGGGTGCGGGGCATGGCGGCAAGTCGGGGCGGTTCGAGTCGCTGCGTGAGGGTGCGGAGGAACACGCGTTCGTGCTGTGGCAGCTGGGCGTCGCGGGGTGAGTCGGTTCACGCTCTCGATCACGGCGCAGGACGCGGATATCGATGAGCTGGGGCATGTGAACAATGCGGTCTGGGTGCAGTGGATCCAGGCGATCGCAACCGCACATTGGGAGGCGGTGGCGCCGGCCGAGCACAAGCTGGCGTATGTGTGGGTCGTGACGCGGCATGAGATCGATTACCGCGGGAGTGTCGTCGCGGGGGAGACGGTTGTTGGCGAGACCTGGGTCGAGGGCGCGCCGAAGGGGGCTCGGTTCGATCGGCATGTTCGGTTTTTGGGCGATGATGGGCGGGTGAAGCTGGAGGCGGTGACGACCTGGGCTTTGCTGGATCGGGCGACGGGGCGGTTGATGCGGGTGCGCGAGGATGTCGCTGCGCCGTTTTATCCTCCCCGGAACGGGGAGGGGGACCGCGACGCGCAGCGGCGTGGTGGAGGGGGAGCGCCGCAAGCGTTACGGTTGTGTCGGAGCGAAGACAGGCGTTGTGCTTAGGCAACGGCGAGTCTCACGGCTGGTACTTTTGCCGCCCGCCCCCTCCACCAGCTTCGCTGGTCCCCCTCCCCGTTCCGGGGAGGATTAGCCGCTGTTTCTCAGGGCGGTCGCGATGGCGTTGATGGATAGGAGGATGCCTTCGCCGATGCGGGGGTCGTCCTCGCCTGCTCGGCGACGCTTGATCAGCTCGATCTGGAGGAGGTTGAGCGGCTCGATATAGGGGAGGCGGAGGCGGATCGAGGCGTCCAGCGCGGGGTGCTTTTCGAGCAGGCGGGACTGGCCTGTTACCGCGAGCAGGCCGTCGTGGGTCTGGTGCCAGCCGTCGCGGATCGTGGTGAAGATCTCGCGGAGCTTGTCGTCTTCCACGAGCCCGGCATAGCGTTCGGCGATGCCGATGTCGGACTTGGCCAGCACCATCTCCAGGTTGGCGAGCGCGGAGGCGAAGAGCGGCCAGCCTTGCGCCATGTCCTTCAGCAGCGCCTTGTCCTCGAAATCGGCGATCGCACGGCCTACCCCGTACCAGCCGGGGAGCATGACGCGCGCCTGCGCCCAGCTGAACACCCAGGGGATCGCGCGGAGGTCTTCGATGCGGTCGGATTTGGTGCGGCTGGCGGGGCGGCTGCCGATCTTGAGCCCGGCGATTTCTGCGATCGGGGTCATCTGGCGGAAGAAGGTGCGGAAGCCCTCCGTGCCATAAACCAAATCGCGGTAGCTGTGGAATGCGGTGTCGCTGAGCGTGTCCATTGCCGCGGAGAAGCTGGCGTTGTCGGCGTTGGAGAGGCGTTCGGGCTCGAGGCTTGCGAGCAGAGTGGCGGAGGCGATCGCTTCTAGATTGGTCATCGCGGCGTCGCGCGTGCCGTATTTCGCGGCGATGACTTCGCCTTGCTCAGTGATGCGGATGCGGCCCTGGACGGTGCCCGAGGGCTGCGCGCGGATCGCGCGGAACGCCGAGCCGCCGCCGCGCCCGACCGCGCCGCCGCGGCCGTGGAAGAGCTGCATGCCGACGCCGGCGGCGGCGAAAACGGGTTTTAGTGCGGTCGAGGCTTTCGAGAGCTGCCAGGTGGAGGTGAGGTAGCCGCCGTCCTTGTTGCTGTCGGAATAGCCGATCATCACTTCCTGATGGCCGCGTGCCTTGGAGATCGTGGCGATCTCGGGGAGCGCGAACCACGCGGTCATGACGGCGGGGGCGGCTTCGAGATCGCCGATCGTCTCGAACAGCGGGACCGCCATGATCGCGGCGGTCGGGGTCTCACCGGGGCGGTAGAGGCCGACTTCCTTGAGCAGGAGGTTCACTTCGAGCAGGTCGCTGACCGACTGCGCCATCGAGACGATGTAGTTGGTGATGCACTGATGGCCGTACGCGGCGTGCGCATCGGCGGCGGCCTGGACGATCGCGAGTTCGCCGGCGGTTTCCTCGGTATATTCGGCGAAGCGCGAGGTGAGGGGGCGGGCGTTGGCGAGTTCGCGGCGGAGCAGCGCGACGCGCGCATCCTCGTCGAGCGCGAGGTAATCGTCCTCGACGCCGGCGACTTTCAGCAGTTCGGCGACGACGCGCTCGTGGACGGCGCTGTTCTGGCGAAGGTCGAGTGTGGCGAGGTGGAAGCCGAACGTCTCGACCGCGCGGATCAGCCGGCCGAGCGCGCCGCCCGTCTTGAGCGCGATGCCGAGGCCGTGCGCGAGCGTGACGAGGTCGGCGCGGAAGTCGGCGGGATTGGCGTAGGGCTCGCCGACGAGGCGGCCGGGGCGGGGGGCGTGCTTCCCCGTGAGCGCGTCGTGCGTCGCGGACAGGCGGGCGTAGATGCCGGAGAGCGCGCGGCGATAGGGCTCGTCGCTGCGGCTGGCGGCATCGTCGCCGCTGGCGTCGGCAAGCGCCTGCACCGCGGCGTCGGCGGGGGCGTGCTCGGTCGAGATCGAGAGTTCGGCGCCGAGCGCGTGCACTGCGTCGCAATAGTAGCCGAGCACGGCTTCGCTCGCCTTCGCCAGCGCGGTCTTGAGCGAGTCGGCGGTGACATAGGGGTTGCCGTCGCGGTCGCCGCCGATCCAGCTGCCGGGGCGCAGGAAACTGGGCGTGCGTTCGCCGAGCGCGCGGTCCCAGCGCTGGTAGAGCGCGGGGAGCGCGGGGAGGAACACGTCGCGCAGGTAGCTGAGCGCGGTGTCGACCTCGTCGGTGACGTAGAGGCGGTCGCGGCGCAGGACGCGGGTTTGCCAGAGCAGCGCGATCTGGCGGAGGATCGCGTCGTCGACGCTGTCGCCATCGGGCGTGGTGTCGCGGCCGAGATCGCGCAGCGCCATCAGCTCGGCGATGCGGTTGCGGTGGTCGATCATGCTTTTGCGGCGTACTTCGGTCGGGTGCGCGGTGAGAACGGGGGCGATCAGCGCGTGGTCGAGCAGCGTGCGGATCTGGGCGCGGTCGATGCCTTCGGATTCGAGCTGGGCGATCGCGGAGGCGAGGTCGGCGCCGTCCTCCGCGGCGATGCCCTGGCGATCCTCGGCGAGGTTGGCGAGCATCGAGAAGAGCATGAAGCCGCGGACGAAATCTAGCGTCTCGTCGAGGCTGAGCTTTTCGAGGCTGAGATCGACCGCGCGATCGTCGCCGGGCTTGCCTTCGGAGGCGTCGCGGTGGCGCTCGACCGACGCTTTTCGGATCGTCTCGGTGGCCGCGAACAGCCGCTCGCCGCCATAGGCGCGGATGACGTCGCCGAGAAGTTTGCCGAGGAAGCGGATGTCGGAATTGTTCGCGATTGCGGGGAGGCTTGCCATGGTTGCTTGCTGCGCTGCGGCAGGGTTCAGGTCAACCGGGAATGGAGGGCGTGATGCGTGAAATCGAGTGCAGACGGCGGGGGTAGTGTAATATAGTTGTTTGCGTTCCTAGATTTGCATCCCTGCTTCGTCATCCCAGCGAAAGCTGGGAGCTCAATGTGTGGCGAGCGTCGTGCGCAACGAGAGATACCCCAGCTTTCGCTGGGGTGACGGATTTGGGGCTGGGGTGACAGATTCGGGTCGGGCGTGGCGGAGCCGGATTTGAGGATGGCGCAAAGGCATGCCCGCCCAGCGCTCAGCGTTTACGCGATTCCGCGCGCTCTTCCGACGTGACGGTGCCGTCGTGGTTCAGGTCCATCTTGTCGAACCAGGCGAGCGTGCCTTCGCTCCATTCGATCGCGGTGATGACGCCATTCTTGTTGCGGTCGAACGCCTTGATGCGCGCGTTCGGTGCGGGGAGTTCGTCCTTGGTGATGCGGTCGTCGGCGTTGCGGTCGAGCGTGCGGAAACGGCGTTCCATGCTCGCGCCAAAATCTAGGCGCGACGTTACCGAGGGGGGCACGAAGCCTACCGCGTTGGCATCGGCCTGCGCGCGCTGCTCGTCCTTGTTGCCGCATGCGGACACAAAAAGTCCCGCTGCGGCGAGCGCCGCCACCAGTTTCACCTGCATAGAATCTCCCGTCGTCTTGAAGGCCGTTACGCTTCCAGTTCAACGTCCCAATAGAGCCAGTCGTGCCATGTGTCGTGCAGGTAGTTGGGGGGGAAGCTGCGGCCGTGTTCCTGCAGATGCCAGTTGGTCGGCCGGATCGCCTCGATGTGGAGCGGCATCGCCGCCTGTTTTGGCGTGCGTCCGCCCTTTTTGAGGTTGCAGGGCGAGCAGGCGGTGACGACGTTCTCCCACGTAGTACGACCGCCTTGCGCGCGCGGCACGACATGGTCGAAGGTGAGATCGCGCAGCTTGCCGCAATATTGGCAGGTGAATTTGTCGCGCAGGAACAGGTTGAACCGGGTGAAGGCGGGAAATTGCGACGGTCGGACGAACTGCTTGAGCGCGATCACCGAGGGCAGCTTCAGCGCGAAATTGGCGCTGCGGACTTCGCGTTCATAGGTGGCGACGATGTCGACACGATCGAGGAACACCGCCTTGACCGCGGTTTGCCACGGCCAAACGCTGAGCGGATAGTAGGAAAGCGGCGTGTAATCGGCATTGAGCACAAGCGCCGGACAACCATCCGGGTGACGCATCAGATCGGGGTGAAACACGGCTCCTCCCACTCAGGCTTCGCATGGCGCCCTATGGACGATGGCGATGACAACGGCATGACAGCACGGCGCGTGGCGTCAGGTCAAGCGTGGTGAGTGTCGTGACGCGGTTCGCGCCGAGCCCGACCGGGCGGCTGCATCTGGGCCACGCGGCGTCGGCGATCCGCGCGCACGACTTTGCGCGCGAGCGGGGCGGGCGGTTCGTGCTGCGGATCGAGGATATCGATGGGACGCGGAGTCGGCCGGAGTTCGTCGACGGGATTCTCGAGGATCTGGCGTGGCTTGGGTTGCGGTGGGACGAGCTCGTGTTTCAGTCGGAGCGGCTGGCGACGTACGACGCGGCGATGGAAGGGTTGAAAGCGCGCGCGCTCGTGTATCCTTGTTTCTGTACGCGGGCGGAGATCGCCGCGAGTGCCTCTGCGCCGCAGGGGGAGGTCGGGCCGATCTATCCGGGGATCTGCCGGGGGCTGTCGGCGGCGGAGATTGCGGCGCGGACGGGGGCGTGCTGCTGGCGACTGGATATGGCGAAGGCGGTGGGCGAGACGGGGGCGCTGTCTTGGCATGACGCTGCAGCGGGTTGGGTCGTGGCAGATCCTCTGGCGCCGGGGGATGTGGTGTTGGCGCGGAAGGATGCGCCGGCGAGCTATCATCTGGCGGTGACGCTCGACGATGCCGCGCAGGGGGTGACGGACGTGGTGCGGGGGGTGGATTTGTTTGCTGCGACGCACGTGCACCGGGTGTTGCAGGCGCTGCTGGGTTTGCCGGTGCCGCGCTATCATCATCATCCGCTGGTGGTGGATGCGGCGGGGCGGCGGTTGGCTAAGCGCGATGGGGCGTTGTCGTTGGCGGAGATGCGGGCGGCGGGGGAGGATGGGGTGGTGTTGGCGGCTCGGGTGCGGAGTGGGGATCGGCTCGCGACTGTCAGGTGAGCACCTGAGCTAGGTGGTGCGAATATCCTTCGGCTACGGTGGCCTTATAACGGCTCGCACTCTGCATTTCCTTGTTCTCCCGCGAAGGCGGGAGCCCAGACTGGGTCCCCGCCTTCGCGGGGAAACATGGTGGCCGCGCGGTGGCTTCTCAGTGTTGCCACCCCGGCGGAGCCCAGGGGCCAATTGGAAAGGTCGTAGTAACGAGGCGCGGCACTCCGTTAGCAACGTCCCCCAACTGGGCCCCGGCCTTCGCCGGGGTGGTGTTTGTGCTGGGTGGTCGCGCTGATCGATGAGGATCGATGAGGAGCGCGTCGCTACAGCTCGATCCCCAGTCTCGGCGCTGCCCAGGTCATCGCCGCGTACAGCGCGATCGTCAGTACGCAGCCCGCCACCAGCGACATCCAGAAGGGTACACCATGTCGCAACAGCGCGGGGATCAGCAGGAACATCGGTAGCGAGGGCAGCACGTACCAGAAGGTCGCGCCGGCGTGCGCGGCCATCGTTCGGGGGTCGGGTTTGTCGTGCCAAAGCCAGATCATGCCGAGCACAGAGACAAGCGGCAACGATGCCACGAGTGCACCGAAACCGGGATAGCGCTTGGCCAGTTCCGATGCAGCGGCGATCAGGATACCGGAAATCAGGGCTTTGAGCGCGAGATAGAGCATACGCCATGTGCGCCGTCCGCGCGGCATTCCGCAACGGTGTTGGCGCCATGAGGCTTCCCGGCAACATGGGTCATTTCCCGGCATCGGGTACGCCATTGCTACCCCGCCGGTGCGCGCTTACACTCTGGTCATGAACACATTCCTCGTCATCCTCCTGATCGCGGCGATGATCGCGACCGTCGTGGCTCTGGTGCGGGGCGTCGTGTCGTTCCTGCAGGAGGGCACGGCGCAGGTCCGCGACGGCAGTGGGCCGAGCGCGGCATCGCTGAAATCGAATCGGATGATGCAGCAGCGGATCTTCTTCCAGGCGCTGGCGATCCTGATCGTGGTGGTGATCCTGTTTGCGGCGGGGCGGAACTAAGGGGACTGCAATTGGGGCTACGTTGCTCGCACTCTGCCGTCATTCCAGCGGAAGCTGGAATCTCGTTGTTGGGTGGGCGTCGCGAACCACGTGGGATACCCCAGCCTCCGCTGGGGTGACGGGTGCTGTGGGGCGCCGGATTCGGGTGCTGTAGGGCGCCGGATTGGGGTGCTGTGGCGCGCTGGGTTCGCGCACTGTGGGGGTACGGAATTTCTTCGTTGGGTCCCGACTTCGTCGTCGGGTGGCGACGTTAGCGTTGGGTGATGGGGCCTCACTGCGTTTCAATCTGGAAGACTCATGGTCAAGCTGAACAAGATCTACACGCGGACGGGGGACGACGGCACGACGGGGCTCGTCGATGGATCGCGGGTGTCGAAATCGAGCGCGCTGATGCAGGCGATCGGCGATGTCGACGAAGCGAACTCGGCGATCGGCTTGGCGGTGATCGCGCTGGGCGACCAGCCGATGGCGGCGGCGCTGACCCGGATCCAGAACGACCTGTTCGATCTCGGCGCGGATTTGGCGACTCCGGCCGGCACGGACGAGGCTGGCGATGATCCGTTCGCACCGTCCGAGATGGTGTTGCGGATCGTGCCGTCGCAGGTCGAGCGGCTCGAGCGCGAGATCGACGCGCTGAACGCGCACCTTGCACCGTTGCGCAGCTTCATCCTGCCGGGAGGATCGGCCGAAGCCGCCGCGCTGCACCTGGCGCGCGCGATCAGTCGTCGCGCGGAGCGATCCGCCGTCGGTGCGAGCGAGACACAGCCGCTCAATCCGGCCGCATTAGCGTATGTTAACCGGCTTTCGGATTTCCTGTTCGTGGCATCGCGGGCGGTGAACCAAAACGGCGCCGGAGACGTTCTTTGGCGACCGGGGGCCACGCGCGACTAGGCGCGTATCGTCGCTCGCGTTCCAACGTCGCTTCGCTCGACGTAGAACTGAGGAGAGATCGATGCCCAATCCCGTTCGTCCCGATCGTGAAGGCCTGCCGAAAACGTCCCCGTTGGCCGAGCGGTTTGCCGCCGTCCGCGATCTGACGCTCGCGCTCGCGGCGCCGCTGTCGGATGCGGATGCGACGGTGCAGTCGATGCCGGATGCGTCGCCGACCAAGTGGCACATGGCGCATACGACGTGGTTCTTCGAGACGTTCGTGCTGCGCGATCATGTCGCCGGCTATGTGCTGCACGACGAGCGCTTCCCGTTCCTGTTCAACAGCTATTACGAGGCCGAGGGGCGGCGTCACGCGCGCGACCGGCGCGGGATGGTGACGCGGCCTTCGATCGACGAGGTGCGGGCGTATCGCGCGCATGTCGATGCGGCGTTGCTCGACGCGCTGCCGGATTTGCCGGAGGAGGCGCGAGAATTGGTGGCGCTCGGGTGCCATCATGAAGAGCAGCACCAGGAATTGTTGGTAACCGACATCCTTCACATGTTTTCCGAGAACCCGCTCGAGCCGGCGATGTGGCCGGCGGCGCGGAAGGTCCCGGTCGAGATGCCGGGGCCGATCGGCTGGATCGCGCATGAGGGCGGGATCGTCGAAGTCGGGTATGACGGCGCGGGCTTCGCGTTCGATTGCGAGGGGCCGCGACATCGCGCGTTGCTGGTGCCGCATGCGATCGCGGACCGGACCGTGACGAACGGCGAATGGGCGGCGTTTATTGCCGATGGCGGCTATACCGAGGCGCGGCACTGGCTGGCGGATGGCTGGGCGTGGGTGAAGGCTGAGGGCATCGTCGCGCCGCTTTATTGGGAGCAGGGCGAGTCTGGCTGGACGCGGTTCGGGCTCGACGGGCGGCGCGCGATCGATCCGGCGGCGCCGGTGACGCATGTCAGCTTTTTCGAGGCGGATGCCTATGCGAGCTGGGCCGGCGCGCGGTTGCCGACCGAGTTCGAATGGGAGGCGGCGGCGGCGTTGCATGATGCGACCGGTGGCAACCAGATGGATGTCGCCGGCCCCGTCGAGCCGCGGCCATCCGCGGGCGGACCGGCGTTCTTCGGCGACGTCTGGGAATGGACCGGCAGCGCGTATCGGCCTTATCCCGGGTTCGTGACGGCGGCGGGCGCGATCGGCGAATATAATGGCAAGTTCATGAGTTCGCAGTTCATCCTGCGCGGCGGGAGCTGTGCGACGCCGCGCGGCCATGCGCGGGCGAGCTACCGCAATTTCTTCTATCCGCATCAACGGTGGCAGTTCACCGGCGTGCGCCTCGCGAAAGATATCTGATGTTGAAGCCTGAGATCGAGGACGGCCAGCAGACGTTGGCCGATCCGCAGTTCCGTGCGGACGTGCTGGACGGGCTCGCTCGGCGGCCGCGGGCAATTCCGGCGCGGTGGTTCTACGATCGGCGCGGGTCCGAATTGTTCGAGAAGATCACCGACCTGCCTGAATATTACCCGACGCGGACCGAGCGTTCGATCCTTGAGACGGCGTGCCCCGAAGTCGCGACACTTGCGGGCGCAGGGCGTGCGGTGGTCGAGTTCGGGTCGGGATCTTCGACCAAGACGCCGATCCTGCTCGATGCGGTCGCGCCGTCGGTCTACGTGCCGATCGATATCTCGGGCGATTTCCTGCGGGAATCGTCGAAGGTGCTGGGTGAGCAGTTCCCGGACCTGCTGGTGCTGCCGTTCGAGGCCGATTTCATGCGGCCGTTGAGCTTGCCGAAGACGATCGCCGACACGCCCAAGCTCGGATTCTTTCCGGGGTCGACGATCGGCAACATGATCCCGTTGATGGCGGTCGACCTGCTGCGCGCGATGCGGACTTCGCTTGGCGTTGGCGCGATGCTGTTGATCGGGATGGACCGGATCAAAAGCGAGGACGTGCTGGTGCCGGCGTATGACGACGCGCAGGGCGTGACGGCGGCGTTCAACCTCAATCTGCTCGAGCGGATCAACCGTGAGCTGGACGGCGACATTCCGGTCGACGCGTTCCGCCACAAGGTGGTGTGGAACGACGATCGCGCGCGGGTCGAGATGCATCTGGAGGCGGTGCGCGACGTTGCATTTACCGTCGATGGGCGGTCGTTCGAGATGGGTGCGGGGGAGACGATCCATACCGAGAACTCGCATAAATATGGCGCGCGCGATGCACGGATCCTGTTGCGGTCGGGTGGCTGGACGCCGGTGGCGGCCTGGACCGATCCCGAGGGGCTGTTCGGGGTGTATCTGGCCGAGGCTCAGGTGGAGCGGCCGGCGCCCTGAGTGGGAGGCGCATCCGGCGGTGATCAGCGGAACGTCAGCATCGCTCAATTGCGGACATTTGCGGTGTTGTGCATATTAGCGCTTTGGGTGCGCCGCCGATGAGTGGATCTCAAATTTTTGTCGTCGTCTTTGCTGCCGTGTCGATTGGCGTGAGTTTGGTTGCGAGATGGCACGTCAGCAAGATATCCGGCCTTAAGGGAAAGCCGTTTTGGATTGCCGGTTCCCTGGTCGGATTTGGGGGCTTTACTACCAGTCTCAGCTTGCCGGGCGATCTCTATATCAGTTTCGGGCTGCAAATCCCCGTGGTCATGCTTTTGACGAAGGCGAGCGCTGGAACGGTCATCAAGGCTATGTTTCCGTTCATTGCCGTTGTGGCGCTCGCGAAATGCCATTGGCCGAAGATTACTCCCGGGATTTGAAAGGTGGCCATTCCGCTTACTTCCCATTCGAACCATTGCCGTCGTGCGAGAAGCAAGCGGTTGTGCGTGCGGTGGGGTCTCTAGCTGGGCAGTGCCGTTGCCGAGCTTGTCGTTCGAACGAGTGGTGCCTTGTTTGGCAATGCCCCATCCCGACCCGACCCTGAAGGGAAGAGGGTTAGCGCACCACCTTCGCGCGCCACGTGGTGATGTAGTCGATATTGCCGCGGCATTCGCCCATTTCGGATTGCTCGGACAGGCGGAAGCGGGTGCCGTCCCAGACGAAGCTCTGGTGGACGCCGCAGTCGCCCAGGCCGCGGCCCTTGGCGTAGCTGGTCAGGACGCCGTTCTCGAAACTGCCGTTGACGACGCTCTTTACCGGCGTCGCGGAGTCGGCGCCGGTTTCCTCGAAGCCGGAGGGGGCGTCGGTCTGGGCTGGCGCGATCGTGGTGCCGTCGATGATGAAAAGCGCGCCGATCAGATTGTACGCGCCGGTCGAGCAGGGGAGGATTGCGAGCGACTTGCCGCCGCCTAACGCGTGAACTTCGGGGGCGAACTGGGTCGGGTCGGCGCCATCGGGGAAGTTGCCGATATCGCACGACCCGCGTTTGCGCATCGTTGCGATCTGCGCGGCGGTGAGCTTGGCGGCGGCGCCCGAGGGCGCGATCGCGGCGATGACGGGGAGGGCTGGCGTCGGCGCGCGCGAGGCGGCGGGGCCTCTGGCGACGATGGCGTCGACGGTGCCCGCCCGGCCTTGCTGCGCGTCGATGTAGCGGAGCGCGGCGGCGGCGCCTTTCAGCGAGACGGTGGCGAGCGTGGCGCCGGTCGCGTCGAGGATCTTCAGCGACTGGGCGTTGGCGATTGCGGCGGCGAGCGCGGTTGCGTCGCGCAGGGCTATGGGCTTGCCGTCGACCACGAAGCTGGCGGGCGGGCGCTTGGTGGCGGCCTGGTCGTTGCGGGTTTCGATCGCCAGCGACATCTTGCCGCCGCCGTTCGCGACCGGGCCGGGCTCTCGGGTGAGGTTGAGCGTGAGATTGTCCTGGCCGATGCTCGCGTCGGGGAGGAGCGAGCCGAGCGTGCAACGCAGGGCGTTGTCGCAGCCTACGGTCCAGTCGGTGAAGGTCTTCGTGGCGCCGGGCTTGGGCGGCGCGTGCGTGTCGGTCGGCTGTGGTGCCGTCGGGGCTGCGGGAGCGGGCTTGGTCTTCGCCTCGGGCGCGGAGTCGGCCTTGGGCTGCGGCGTGGGCTGGCTCGGCGAACAGGCCGTCATCAGCGGCAGCATGACGAGGGGGGCCAGGAGGGGCGTGAGGGCGGAAAAGATCGGTTTGCACAGCATACTTGCAGCCTAGCGCGCTGGCAGCGCGGGGAAAAGCGGCTAGGGAGGGGGCAACAAATCAGGAGAGTGATGTGCAGACGATCGGTGTGATTGGTGCAGGGCAGATGGGCGCGGGGATCGCGCAGGTTTCGGCGCAGGCGGGGTACCGCGTGCTGCTGGCCGACGTGTCGCTGGAGGCGGCGACCAAGGGCAAGGCGGGGATCGCGAAGGCGCTCGGCCGGCTGGTCGAGAAGGAGAAGATCGCGGGCGAGGCGCGTGATGCGGCGCTCGCGCTGGTCGAGCCGGTCGCGAGTGTGGCGGACATGGGCGACTGTGCGATCGTGGTCGAGGCGGCGACCGAGCGTGAGGGCGTCAAGCGCCAGATCTTCGCCGAGGTCGGCAAGGTGCTGGGGCCGGATGCGATCCTGGCGTCGAACACGTCGTCGATCCCGATCACGCGCCTCGCACAGGCGGCGCCCGATCCGGCGCGGTTCATGGGGGTGCATTTCTTCAACCCGGTGCCGGTGATGCGGCCGATCGAGCTGATCCGCGGCCTCGCGACGTCGGACGCGACGGTGGCGGCGGTCGAGGCGTTTGCGGAAAAGCTCGGCAAGCAGGTGGTGCATGCCAACGACGCGCCGGGCTTCATCGTCAACCGCGTGCTGATGCCGATGATCAACGAGGCGTGCTTTGCGCTGGGTGAAGGCGTGGCGAGCGTGCGCGACATCGATCTGGCGTGCCAGCTGGGGCTCAATCATCCGATGGGGCCGCTGACGCTGGCGGATTTCATCGGGCTGGACACGTGCCTGGAGATTACGCGCGTGCTGTTCGAGGGGACGGGCGATCCGAAGTTCCGGCCGGCGCCGGTGCTGGTGAAGTATGTCGAGGCCGGGTGGTTTGGGCGCAAGACGAAGCGCGGGTTTTATGATTATTCGGGGGCGGAGCCCGTGCCTACTCGGTGAGGGGGGCGCAGCCGTTTCGGTGAAGCGGCTGCGTTCGTTGCAGTAGGGCCTGAGAGCTTATCGGTCCCGGCACATTGATGATCAACAGCCCGTCCCTCGACTGTCGAACGATGCCGCCGCTATATCGGTTGCGGCTAGCGCACATTGTGCCACCATGGCTTCGGGAAGGGCGATAATGCCGGATCTTGTTGAGAAAAGTCCTGAAGCTACAGCCTGGCTGAAGGAGGTTTTAGCTGCTTATCCCAAAGGAGCTGTGTTTGGTCGCGTTGCGAGTTCGGTGATTTGGTCAAATGCGACCGACTCCGATGGAGCTTTGCTCGTGCCGGTCGATCCGTTCGAACTCGCGGCTAAGATCAATGACAAACCCTTTCCACTCCTTCTCCGCCACGTTCCTGGGCGACCGATGGGAAAAGTCCTTGTCGCCAAAGTATTCGAAAACTTATCTGGAGAAATTTTCGTCGCAGCCGTGTTGGGCCTTTAATCGGATCGTGCAGTGCGCCGCGGTGCGCAAGGATGGGTGGACCAAGGCACGGCGCGAGGGGTTTTTCGCGATGCTGAGCGCGACGTGCAACGTGCGCGCTTCGGCGGCGGCGATGGGGATGACCGATTGTGGCGCCTATTATCTGCGGCGGCGCGACCCGGTGTTTGCGGCGCAGTGGCGGGAGGCGCTGGCGGAGGGTTATGGTCGGCTCGAACAGGCGTTGATGGCGCTGGCGCTGGAGGGGATCGACCCGGCGCCGGTGATCGAGGCGGGGATCGAAGAGGTGCGGGCGGCGACGTGCGGCGAGGCGAAGACCGAGGGCTTCGGAGCCGAGCGGCGGCGCGCGGAAGAGGCGGCTCGGGCGGCGGACGGTGGCGGGGACGCGGTGGTTCCGGGCGGCGGGCGCGAGGCTGGCGCTGGTGCGCGAGGTGGCAATGGCGTGATCGTGGGGTCGCCGGGTGGTACGCCGACCATAACGAGTGTCGATCTGGCGCTGCGGTTGTGCAGGTGTTGCGCGACGTGGATGGGGGCGCGGCGGAGTTGTTTGCTTTGCGGCCCGAGCGAGTGGCGGTGGAGGCGGATGCCAGCGGGTGGCCGGCCGCCTATCGCTACCGGGTGGGGGAGCGGGTTACGCGGTTGCATGCGGATCCGGTCCGGCCTGAGGTGATCCACCTGAAGAGCTTTAATCCGGTCGATGACCATTATGGGTTGGCGTTCGGGGTGCCGCCGATGTTGCTCGGGCTGCCGGGGGACAATTCCTACGCGAATTACCGGGAGGCCAATCGGGCGCTGTGGCGGCTGGCGATCTTGCCGCTGGCGACCGCGGTGCTGGGTGGGATCGCGCAGGGGCTGGGTGCGTGTCCTGGCCGCGGGGTCTGCCGGACGGGTTGCCGAGGCTGAGCCTGGCGACGTGCTGTTGATGGCGGCGGGGCCTGGGCAAATCCATCTGGGGATCAGGACGGCGGGCGGGTTCGTGCATGCGGATGCGGGACTGCGGCGCGTGGTGGAGCGGCCGAGTGTGCCGCCTTGGCCGATCCTGGGCGTGTGGCGGATGGGGGTGTGACATGGCGACCTTGGTATTGACCGCGGTGGGGAGCGCGGTGGGCGGGCCGATCGGTGGCGCGATCGGCGCGCTGATCGGGCAGTCGGTCGATCATGCGCTGTTCGGCACGCGCAAGGAGGGGCCGCGGCTGACCGAGCTGGCGGTGCAGACCTCGTCCTATGGCAGCCAGATCCCGAAGCTGTTCGGGACGATGCGCGTGGCGGGGACGGTGATCTGGGCGACCGACCTGATCGAGAGTCGTGCGACGTCGCGTTCGGGCAAGGGGCAGCCCAGCGTCTCGACCTATTCCTATGCGGCATCGTTTGCGGTGCTGTTGTCGGCGCGGGCGGTGCTGAGGGTGGGGCGGATCTGGGCGGAGGGGAAGCTGCTGCGCGGGGCGGGCGGCGACTTCAAGACGCGGACCGGGTTCCGGCTGCATCTGGGAGGTGAGGATCAGGCGGCGGATCCGTTGATCGCGTCGGCGGAGGGGGCGGGGACTCCGGCGTATCGGGGGGCCGCTTATGCGGTGTTCGAAATGTTGGAACTGGCGGATTTCGGGAATCGGATTCCCTCGCTGACGTTCGAGGTGATTGCCGACGAGGGGGTGGTGCTGGTGTCAACGATCGCGACGGCGCTCGCCGGCGAGGTTTCGGGGACGGCGGCGCTGGCGGTGGGCGGGTTTGCGGCGTCGGGCGGGAGCGTTCGCGCGGTGCTGGAGATGCTGGGGAAGGCTGGCGGGGCCTGGTTTGCGCCTTCGGGGGCGGGGTTGGTCATGCGGGACTCGGCAGGGGTGACTGTCGCGCTAGCCGATGAGGGATTTGCGGTGTCGGGGAAGGGCGTGCGGCGCGCGCGCGCGGTGGCGGCGATCGAGACCGTGCCGCGGACTGTGACGGTCGGCTATTACGACGCGGCGCGCGATTACCAGGCGGGTCTGCAGCGCGCGCGGCGACCGGGGGCGGGGGTTCGCGATGAGCGGACCGATGTGCCGGCGGTGCTCGAGGCGGGCGCGGCGAAGACGGTGGCGGAGGCGATGCTCGCGCGGGCCGAGGCCGGGCGGGTGCGGCGGACGGTAGCGGCCGGGTTCGGGGCGATGGCGATCGCGCCGGGCGCTTGCGTGACGATTGCGGGCGAGGGCGGCGTCTGGCGGGTGGCCGATGTTAGCATCGAGGGAATGGTCACGACGCTGGGGCTGGTGCCGCTGGTCGCGGCTTCGGTTTCGGCGACGGCGACGAGCGGGCGGGTTTCGGGGGCGGTCGATGCAGTCGTCGGCGCGACGATCGTGCGGGCTTTCGAGGTTGCGGGGTTGGAGGAGGCGCCGTTGACCGCGCCGCGGATGACCGTGGTGGCGGCAGGGGCGGGCGCGGCGTGGCGGCAGGCGGCTTTGCTCTACAGCGTCGATGATGGGGTGAGTTGGGTGGCGGCCGGAGCGACGGCTGCGCCTGCGGTGCTGGGGACTATCGCGGTGGTGGCGTCGGGGGCGCCAGCGACTTTGGTGGATCGTCGGGGGGCGTTCGAGGTCGTGCTGGCGAATGCGGACATGGAACTGGGCGATGCGGATGCGGCGGCGCTCGATCGTGGGGTCAATCTGGCGCTGATTGGCGACGAACTCGTCCAGTTTGGGCAGGCGGAACCTTTGGGCGGCGTGCGGTGGCGGTTGAGTGGGTTGCTGCGCGGGCGGCGGGGGAGCGAGGCGGCGGCTGGCGCGCAGATGGTCGGCGACCGGTTCGTGCTGCTTCAGGCGGAGGCGGCGCGCACGTTCGACCTGCCGCTGTCGGTGCTCGGTCGCGAGATGCGCGTGATGGCGTCGGGGGTGGGCGACGCCACCCCGGTCGAGACGCGGTGCGTGATGCGGGGGGCGTCGGTGGTGCCGCCGTCGCCGGTGCATCTGCGCTGCTTTGCCGAAGCGGACGGGAGCGCGACGGTGAAGTGGACTCGGCGCAGCAGGGCGGGGTGGCGCTGGATCGACGGCGTCGACGCGCCGCTGTCCGAGGAGGTCGAGGCATACCGCGTGACCGTCACCGCCGGGGGAACCGCACGCGAGGTCGAGCCGGCCGTCCCGTTCGTGACGGTGACCGCGGCCGAGCGTGCTGCCTCTGCCAGCGTGTCTGTCCGGCAGCGCGGCGTCTTCGGCGAGTCGCTGGCCGCGGACCTGATCGTACCGGCCTGAAAATCGAACGGGCCTGGAAAACCGAACGGGCCTGAAAATCGAACGGGGGAACGAATGATGAGTGACGACATCACATCGCGGCTGGCATTGCCTTTGCTGCAGCCGGGACAGGCGCAGAAGGAAACGACGCATAACGAGGCGCTCGCGCTGCTCGACCTGGCGGTGCAGGCGAGCGTGCTGGCGGTGGGAACCAATGCGCCGCCGGCCGCGCCGGTGGCGGGCAGCGCGTGGATTGTGGGTGCGGCGCCGACCGGTGGCTGGGCCGGGCAGGCGCGGGCGATCGCGGGGTGGACGAGCGGCGGGTGGCGGTTCGTCGTAGCGCGCGAGGGGATGACGGTGTGGAGCATCGCCGATGGCCAATATGCGCGGTTCAGCGGCGGGGCCTGGACGATCGGGGTGCTGGCAGGGTCGCGCGTCTCGATCGGTGGAGTCGACGTGGTCGGCGCGCGTCGGGCGGCGATTCCCGATCCGACTGGCGGCACCGTCGTCGACAGTCAGGCGCGGGCGGCAATTATCGCCATATTGGGCTGTTTACGCGGCCACGGGTTGATTGGGGCCTGAAACACCCCAAAAACTGTGTCGTTCCGGCAACACCTCTAACTTTTGTGAACTTGCGTGGAAACAAGCCCGAGGATAGGGAGTTTGCGATGTCCGTGTGACACTCATGAAAGGGGATTAGTATGCGGAAGCTTGCCGTCGTTCTGGCACTCGCCTCCACCGCACTCGCCACTCCCGCCCTCGCCCGCGACAAGTCGTGGTACGTAGGCGTCGAAGGCGGTGCGATGATCGTTGAAGACATCGACTATGATATCGGCGCATTGAACAATGCCGGTTCGGTCGATCATAACTATGGCTACGATGTCGACGCCGTAATGGGCTACGACTTTGGCGGTTTCCGCCTCGAAACCGAAGTCGGCTACCGCAAGGCAACCGTGGACGGCTATTCGTCGACCACGACCACGCCGTTCTTCCAGGGTACCGCTCGCGGTAACGCAAACCCCGGCAACTACGACTATGCTGGTGGTTCGTCGTCGGCGCTCAGCTTCATGCTGAACGGCCTTCTGGACTTCGGTCCGGACGATGGCATCCAGGGCTTTGTCGGCGGTGGTGTTGGTGTTGCTCGCGTCAAGGCGCAGTACGCACTCAACAACAGCGGCGACTTCCTGAACGACTCGGACACCGTGTTCGCGTATCAGGGCCTGGCCGGTATCCGCGCACCGCTGACCGACCACATCGACGCGACGCTGAAGTATCGTTTCTTCAACGCCGAGAACGTCAAGCTGGTCGACGTTTCGAACCGCGTGTTCGACGGTCGCTATCGTTCGCACAGCATCCTTGGTGGTGTGACGTACAACTTCGGCGAGCCTGCTGCTCCGCCGCCGCCGCCGCCGCCGCCGCCGCCGCCTCCCCCGCCTCCTCCGCCGCCGCCGGCGCCGGTCGAAGTGGTCTGCTCGCCTGGTCCGTTCATCGTGTTCTTCGAATGGGACAAGTCGGACATCACGCCAGAGGCAGCGTCTATCCTCGACAACGCGATCACGCAGTACCAGTCGTGCGGCAACGCACAGGTCATGCTCGCAGGTCACGCGGACAAGTCGGGTTCGGCTTCGTACAACGTCGGTCTGTCGCAGCGCCGCGCAGATGGCGTGAAGGCATATCTGTCTTCGCATGCCATCCCGGACAGCGTCATCTCGACGGAAGCATTCGGCGAGAGCCGTCCGCGTGTCGAGACCGCCGATGGCGTTCGCGAAGTGCAGAACCGTCGCGTGGAAGTCACCTACGGTCCGGGTTCGGGCCAGTAAGACTTTCGCCAACCGGCTCTCGGGTCGGTTACGGAATGAAGATCGGGGAGGTCAGCGCAAGCTGGCCTCCCTTTTCTTTTGTGCGTCGCGCATCAGCTTGTTGGTTGCGGGGACGGCGGTTTGGGCCGGCGTCGATTTTGTTCACGCGGAGGCGCGGAGGCGCGGAGGCGCGGAGAGTAAGAGTGGAGATGGCTCTTTCCGGGTGAGCGCACCCGCGAATGCGGCTTTCGATGATCGGCTTCGCCGAGGCGGGGCGATGACGGGAAACGCTGCCCAAAACCTGCTTCTTACTCTCCGCGCCTCCGCGTCTCCGCGCGAACAAAATCAACGCTTGGACCGTTCGCGACGGCGGTGTTTGGCGGAACGTCGATGTATTCACGCGAAGGCGCAAAGGCGCGAAGAGGATACGCGTGTAGCGGGGCTCTCTCACGGGATTTTCAGGGCTGCCGCAGGTGTGGGAGGCGGAGCGCTTGGCTGGGGCCGACATCTTCGCGCCTTCGCGCCTTCGCGTGAACACATCTATCGACGCTTCACCACGACGGATCGCGGTTGTAGTGCAACGGGCTTGGCGAGGAGATGCAGATGAAGCCGCTGATTGGCCGGGATACGCGGCTGTGCATGTCGCTGTCGGCGCGGCCGGGGAACTTTGGGACGCGGTTTCATAACCGGCTGTACGAACTGACCGGGTTGGATTTCGTCTACAAGTCGTTCTCGACCACCGATCTGGACGCGGCGATCGGCGGGATCCGGGCGCTGGGGATCCGTGGGTGTGCGATCTCGATGCCGTTCAAGGAGGCGGTGATCCCGCTGCTCGACGGGCTGGCGCAGACCGCGAGCGCGATCGATAGCGTCAATACGATCGTCAACGACGATGGCGTGCTGACCGGGCACAACACCGATTACGGCGCGGTGGTCGATCTGGTCGCGGATCTCGATCGCGCGATGCCGTTTGTCGTGCAGGGCTCGGGCGGGATGGCGAAGGCGGTCGCGGCGGCGCTCAGCGACAGAGGGTTTCGCGACGGGACGATCGTCGCGCGGAACGAGCGGGCGGGGCGCGCGCTGGCGGATCTCTATGGGTATCGCTGGGCGGCGGTTGCCGAGGGGGAGGTGGCGTTGCTGATCAACGTCACGCCGCTGGGGATGACCGGGGCGGATGCCGAGGCGCTCGCGTTTCCGGCGGCGATGATTGCGGCCTGCGAGGTGGCGTTCGACGTTGTGCAGTATCCGATCGAGACGCCGTTCCTGCGCGCGGCGGCGGCGGCGGGGAAGCGGTGCATTACCGGCGCGGATGTCGCGACGTTGCAGGCGGTGCAGCAGTTCGTGCTGTATACCGGGGTGACGCCCGATGCGGCGCAGGTGGCGGATGCGGGCGCCTGGGCGCGCGCTAACTCTTGAGTGCCAGAGCCAGTAATCCTCCCCCGCAAGGGGGAGGTGGCTGGCCCTTGCCAGACGGAGGGGAGGCTGGCGCCACGCATGTTTCGTGTCCTCCCCCTCCGTCACCTTCGGTGCCACCTCCCCCTGGCGGGGGAGGATCGTGGGGGGCTTGTTAGGGCGTTTCTACCAGTGCTGCGGCTAGCCAGGGTGGCGTCAGCGCGTCGCCGAGCGACTCGACGCGGCGGTGTTCGACCATCAGGGCGAGGTCGGGGTAGGTGACCCGTGTGCGGGCGCTCGGTTCGGTGAAGGGCGCGACGACGAGGCGGCGGTTGACCTTGGAGCGGTGGTGCATCCGCGCGGTGTTCTCCTGGCCTACGTAACACCCCTTGGTGAAGCTGACGCCGTTCAGCTCGCGTGCGTTGCATTCTAGCCAGAGCGTCTCGCCGCTGCCGAGTTCGGCGATGCCCTCGGTGACGCCGAGTGACAGACGATGCTCGTGCCAGCCGGTTGCCGGGTCGCCGGCGGGGGCGAGCCAGCGGCGGCCGAGTTCCGCGAGGCGTGGGTCGGGGACGCCCTGAATGCCGGTCGGGGACCAGTGGACCCTGGCGTCGTCGGGCTGGAGCGTGATCTTGCGACGCAGCCGGTAGAGCGTCAGGCGCTTGGTCAGCGCCTCGGCTTGCGCGGCCTCCGCGTCGATCAGCACGTCGTCGCCGTCGGCCCAGAGAATGAAGTCGAACAGCACCTTGCCCTGTGGCGACAGGAGTGCGGCCCAGGCGGGTGTGTCGGGGGTCAGCAACGCGGTGTCGGCGGTGATCAGCCCCTGGAGGAAGCCCCGCACGTCTTCGCCGGCGACGCGGATCACGCTGCGATCTGGCAACATCGTTGCGGGCATCGTTACGGGTGCGGCTTGGTCCATGCCTACCACCTAGTGTGCGGGGCGCGATTTCCAAGCGGGCGGCGTCTGGCATCTCGCTGCGCAGGCCGATAGGAGGGCCTCATGACCGAGCGCCTCACGATCCGCCGCCCCGACGACTGGCACGTCCACCTGCGCGACGGCGCGATGCTGGAGGCGGTCGCGGGGCATACCGCGCGGCAGTTCGCGCGCGCGATCATCATGCCCAACCTGACGCCGCCGGTGACCTCGATCGAGGCCGCAAAGGCCTATCGCGAGCGGATCATGGCCGCGTTGGATGGTAGCGAAGGGGGGGGGGCGAACTTCACGCCGCTGATGACGTGCTATCTCACCGATGGCACCGATCCCGCGGAGCTCGAGCGCGGTTATGCCGAGGGCGTGTTCACCGCGTGCAAGCTGTACCCGGCACATGCGACGACCAATTCCGCGCATGGCGTGACCGATATCCGTGCACTGACCGGCGTGCTCGAGACGTTGCAGCGGATCGGCATGCCGCTGCTGATCCACGGCGAGGTGACCGACAAGTCGATCGATATCTTCGACCGCGAGGCGGTGTTCGTCGAGCGCACGCTGGCGCCGCTGGTGCGCGACTATCCGGGGCTGAAGATCGTGCTGGAGCATATCACGACCGCGGAGGCGGCGGCGTTCGTGGCCGAGGCGGATCATCCGATCGGCGCGACGATCACGCCGCAGCACCTGCTGATCAACCGCAACGCGCTGTTCGACGGGGGGCTCAGGCCGCACGCTTACTGCCTGCCGGTGCTGAAGCGCGAGACGCATCGGCTCGCGGTGCGTGCGGCGGCGGTGTCGGGATCGCCGCGGTTCTTCCTGGGGACGGACAGCGCGCCGCATGTCGTCGGGGCGAAGGAGTCCGGGTGCGGGTGTGCGGGGATCTTCAATGCGCCGTTCGCGCTGGAGGCCTATGCGCGGGTATTCGACGAGGAGGGGGCGCTCGACAGGTTCGAGGGGTTCGCGTCCGAGCATGGCGCGCGGTTCTATGGGTTGCCGTTGAACGAGGGGACTGTGACTTTGGTGCGCGGCGATGCCGAGGTGCCGGCGTCGATCGGGTCGGGGGAGACGGCGGTGGTGCCGTTCCTCGCGGGAACCAATGTCGGGTGGCGGTTCGAGGGGTAGGGCGCGGTGCCGTTGTCCTGACTATGCCTTCAGCCGGTCGAGCCACAACCGGGCCTCCTTCTGTTCGCCGACCGCGCTGGCGCTGACCGGGCCGCGGGCGGCGAAGAAGTCGCGGTGGAGCGCGAAGGGTTCGAGCATCAGCCGCTCGCGCATCGCGGCAATGTCGTCGCCCATCTCGGTAAGTGCGTCGATCGTCGGTGCGATCGCGGCGCGGACGCGGCGGTCCGGCGTGCGGTCGAACAACCCGAGCGAACCGGCGGCGGTCTTTTCCAGCGCCGCGATCAAGGTCGCGCGATAGTCGGTTTCGAGATCCTCGCGCTGGGCGTCGAGGCGGGCGAGGCGGTCGGGTTTTGCCATGATCCCGGCCTAGCGTGTCGGCCGGGATGGTCAACGCGCGCCTGCCTCGCCTGACGGACTGTTCCGACGATCCGGCGACGCAATTGCGCGCAGGTCATTGCGCACGCCCGCTTTACCCCCGATGTTGTCGGCCATGAGCGACGATGTCTCCGCTGGCGTGACCGCGGTTCTCGGCCCGACCAACACGGGCAAGACGCACCTCGCGATCGAGCGGATGTGCGCGCATTCCAGCGGCATGATCGGCTTTCCGCTGCGCTTGCTGGCGCGCGAGGTCTATGACCGGGTGGTCGCGATCAAGGGGGCCGGGCGTGTTGCGCTCGTTACCGGCGAAGAGAAGATCGTCCCGCCCGATGCACGCTGGTTCCTGTGCACCGCCGAGTCGATGCCCGATCGTGACGTTGCGTTCGTCGGGCTGGACGAGGCGCAACTGGGGGCGGATCCCGAGCGCGGGCATGTCTTTACCGATCGCCTGATGCGCGCGCGCGGGCGCGAGGAGACGATGATCCTCGGCTCGGAAGCCTTGCGGCCGATGATCAAGAAACTGGTGCCCGGCGCCGAGATCGTCAATCGGCCGCGCTTCTCGACGCTGACCTATGCCGGCGCGAAGAAGATCAGCCGGTTGCCCAAGCGCTCGGCGATCGTCGCGTTCTCGGCGGAAGAGGTCTACGCGGTGGCCGAGATGCTGCGGCGTCTGCGCGGCGGTGCGGCCGTCGTGATGGGGGCGCTCAGCCCTCGGACCCGCAACGCGCAGGTCGCGATGTTCCAGGCGGGCGAGGTCGACTATCTGGTCGCGACCGACGCGATCGGGATGGGGCTCAACATGGACGTCGCGCATGTCGCGTTCGCGAGCCTCAACAAGTTCGACGGCAAACGCCAGCGTCGCCTGACGGTGGCGGAGATGGCGCAGATCGCGGGGCGTGCCGGGCGGCACCAGCGCGACGGCACGTTCGGCGCGCTGTCGGACGATGGTCCGGGCGCGTTCCTGCCCGAGGAAGTGCTGGCGATCGAGGAACACCGGTTTCCGCGGCTAGAGAACCTGTACTGGCGGCAGGGCGAGCCCGACTTCTCCAGCATCGATGCGCTGGTGGCGAGCCTGGAGGCGCGGCCTCCCGCGGGTGTCCTGCGCGCCGCGCCTCAGGCGCTGGATCTGGGGGTGTTGAAGCGGCTGGCCGAGGAGGGCTGGGTGCGCGAGCGGGCGCGGCATCCGGCGATGGTTGCGCGACTTTGGGCGGCGTGTGGCTTGCCCGATTTCCGCAAAGTCGGTCTCGATCCGCATGCGCGGTTCGTGTCGCGGGTATTCGGGCATCTGAGCGAGGGGCGCGGGCATATTCCGCACCAGTGGTTCGCGGACGAAATCGCGCGGCTCGATACGGTGGCGGGGGACGTGCCGGTGATCGCCGGGCGGATCGCGGCGACGCGGATCTGGGCGTATATCGCACAGCGCGCCGACTGGCTGGCCGAGCCTACGCTGTGGGCGGCGCGGACCGCGGCGCTGGAGGAGCGGCTGTCGGATGCGCTGCATGCGAGCCTCACGCAGCGGTTCGTCGACAAGCGCACGACCGCGCTGATGCGCCAGATCGGCGCTGATGCAGGCGCGCTGCCGGTGGTGATCGGGCCCGAAGGCGAGGTGATGGTCGAGGATCATCCGATCGGGCGGCTCGACGGGTTCCGGTTCACGGTGGCGGCGGATGCGCGGGCGAGCGACAAAAGGTTGTTGCTGGCGGCGGCTGAAAAGCGGCTGACGGGCGAGCGCTCGCGGCGTGGGCAGTCGCTGGTCGATGCGCCGGACCCCGATATCGCGCTCGACGATGCGGCGCAGGTGATCTGGGCGGGGCATCCGGTGGCCAAGCTTGGTGCGGGGCCGTCGTTCGCGCGGCCGAAGCTGATCCTCGATCGGTCGCTCGACTGTCTCGACAAGGCCGCGCGGGAGCGGATTGAAGCGCGGCTGGCGCTATGGCTTGCCGGGATGCTGAAGCGGCGGATCGCCGTGCTGGTCCACCTAGCCGAGGTGAGTCGCGATCCGAACGCGACGCCGGCGTTGCGCGCGGTCGCCAGTGCGATCGAGGAGGCTGGCGGGATCCTGCCGCGGTTGCCGATGCGGCTGGCGCTCGATGCGATCGATCCCGAGGAGCGCAAGCGGTTGCGCAAGATCGGCATCACGGTCGGGGCGCTCGACCTGTTCGATGCGCGGTTGCTGAAGCCCGAGTCAGCGCGGTGGCGGCGTATCCTTGCGGCGGCTCGCGGTGTGACGATCACCGCCCCGCGCGATGGCGCGACCGTATTGGCGCGGGGCAGCGATGGTGCTGTCCTCGAGGCGGGGTTCCGTCCGCTGGGCTTGCGGGCGGTCCGGATCGACCTGATCGAGCGGATCGCGCGGGCGGCGCACGATTCGCGGCAGGGTCGCACGCCGTTCGCGCCCGATCCGGCGCTGGCGACCTCGATGGGTGTCGATCCGGCGTCGCTGGAGCGGTTGATGGCGGAACTCGGGTTCAAGGCGCTGGCGGGGGATGCGCCGCGCTGGGTCTGGCGTGGGCGGCCCCCGGCGCGGGCTGTGGCGCCGACGCCGATCGATCCTTCGCGGCAAAACGCCTTTGCCGGGCTTGCCGCACTGGTTCGCCATGGTTGAAGGCGCGATGCGGATCGATCGGTTCCTGTGGTTCGTGCGGCTCGCGAAAACGCGCAGCGCCGCGCAGGCGATCGCGGAGAGGGGGCATCTGCGGATCGACGGGCGGCCGATCGATCGCGCGCATTGCCCGGTGCGGGTTGGGAATGTGCTGACGTTTGCGGTGGAGGAGCGGGTGCGGGTGATTCGGGTGGAGGCGCTGCCCGCGCGGCGCGGGCCGGCACCTGAGGCTCAAGGATGCTATCAGGATTTGATCGCGGGGCGGACACCGGCGGGAACGGTGCGCGATCCTGCGTCGGAATGATCCTCGACCCGATCGATAACCGGCTCGAACGACAACGTACCTAATAGTTCGTCATGCCGGGCTCGTTCCGGCATCCACCGCGCCGCACAGTCGATAGAGTTTGGTTCGCGGGACCGTGGACCCCGGAACCAGTCCGGGGAGACGGAGTGGTTCTGGCCGCACCTCGGCCAACGCCGGCCTTGATATGCTCCCATGCAAGGGGGTGACGTAGAGAGAGGTAGGCGATCACCGCCGTTGCGTGTCCTCCCCCTCCGTCTGGCAAGGGCCAGCCACCTCCCCCTGGCGGGGGAGGATACGAGGGTGGCAAAGCTTGATAACGTGTCGCAGAAGGCTTGCTATGATTGACGCGACCGGCCTGCGCGCATAGTCGCTGGCGCGTTCGTCGCCGGAAAGGAATCCGGCCCAGGAGTTCTGCAATGACCTACGTCGTCACCGATGCCTGCATCCGCTGCAAGTACATGGACTGCGTGGAAGTGTGCCCGGTCGACTGCTTCTACGAAGGCGAGAACATGCTGGTGATCAATCCCAGCGAGTGCATCGATTGCGGCGTGTGCGAACCCGAATGCCCCGCCGAGGCGATCCTGCCCGACACGGAAAGCGGGCTGGAGCAGTGGCTCGAGCTGAACACGACGTTCTCGGCGCAATGGCCCAACGTCACGCGCAACGACAACCAGACCCCGCCGGATGCCGACGCGATGAAGGGCGTCGAGGGCAAGTTCGACAAGTATTTCTCGCCCGAGCCCGGCGCAGGCGACTGATAAGAGGCGGCGAATCCCGAAAAGGGCAAGCCGTCTGCCACGTTCGGCTGGTAATTTTGTTGCAAAGCTGCTAGATGGGTCCGCGACGGGCGCGATGATTCACGTCATCCGCTTGACGTACAGACCTATCCCTCCCCCGATGCAGCAGCGACGAGTCCTTCGTCGAGGCGTCGCGTGGAGGCCTGATCCGGAAAGGCCCCAAATGGCTGCCAAGGCACTGTCCTTCGATGTCGGTGATTTCGTCGTTTATCCCAAGCACGGGGTCGGCCGTGTGATCGAGCTCCAGCGCTCGGAAATCGCCGGCATGACACTGGAACTCTACGTCCTCCGGTTCGAGAAGGAGCGCATGACGCTCCGCGTGCCGACCAACAAGGCCGAAAGCGTCGGCATGCGCAAGCTGTCGTCCGACAAGACAATGCGCGAGGCGATGGATACGCTCAAGGGCAAGCCCAAGGTCAAGCGCACCATGTGGTCGCGCCGTGCGCAGGAATATGAAGCGAAGATCAACTCGGGCGACCTCGTGTCGATCGCCGAAGTGGTCCGCGACCTGTTCCGTGCCGACGACCAGCCCGAGCAGAGCTATTCCGAGCGCCAGATCTTCGAAGGCGCGACCAGCCGCCTCGCGCGCGAACTGGCGGCGATGGAAGAGCTCGACGAGCCTAAGGCGCAGGAGAAGATCCTCGACATCCTCCGCGCGGCGGCCGCGATCTATAACAAGGACAAGGTGCCGGCTTAACCGCCCGCGCATCTGATCCGAATACGAAAGGGCGGTCCTGCGGGGCCGCCCTTTCGTATGGGTAGTAAGCTCAGCGAACGATCCTCCCCCGCCAGGGGGAGGTGGCACCGAAGGTGACGGAGGGGGAGGACACGGAACCTACGTTACCCTTACCGCCCCCTCCGTCTGGCAAGCGCCAGCCACCTCCCCCTGGCGGGGGAGGATTGCAGCGCACCTCTCCCACCACCCCGGCGAAGGCCGGGGCCCAACTGGGAGGCGTCGCCAACTTAAGGCAGCGCTCCGTTACTCCAGCCTTTCCAATTGGGCCTCCGCCTTCGCCGGGTGGTGCAAGTGGGGGTGGTGCAAGTATTACAAGTATCCGTTGTTATATGGATCGTTCGTTCCGCTAATCTGAACGTAACCTTGCTATAGATCAAGAAAGCGACCGGCAGTCTCGTTACGCCTCAAATCCAGTCGCAGGCTCCATCGCTGGACAACTCTCGCCGCACGGAGCGAACGTCTCGCCGGATATCGATTGTTATTCCATCGACTCTCCGCTGACTGACGCCATCCATGTTTGGAAAGGTTAAGTCTATGCGTACGAATCTCCCGAAATACCCGACGGTCGCCCTGATCCTCATCGCCGGTATCGGCCTTAGCGGTTGCGCCACGAAGGGCTTCGTCCGCGAGCAGATCGCCGTGGTCAACACGCGCATCGACGGCCTGGACGGTCAGCTGCGCACGGTCGAGGGCACCTCCGGCCAGGCACTTGCCCAGGCTCAGGCGGCTGCCGGCCAGTCGCAGCAGAACGGCCAGCGCATCGACCAGCTGACCGGTCGTGTCGACGGCATCGACCAGCAGGTCCAGATGCAGGCCAAGCAGCGCCAGCGCAAGCCGCGCGGCTAAGTCTATCTTCGCACGCGCTTGCATCGACGGACGGCCCTGTTGGACACGCCCATTTTGATCCCGGGCATCTGGTCCACGGGGCTGTTCCGTCGCGTTTGCCGTACGGCCGCGGTCGCTTGGCTGACGCTGGCGCTGGTTGCACCAGTGTCGGCCGCTCCGACGAAGGCTGCGCCGGTTGCGGCCAAGGCGCGCAAGGCCAAGGACCCGGCGCGTTCGCGGACCAAGAGCAAGAGCAAGAGCAAGGCCAAGGCCGTGGCCGTGGTGGCGCCGCCATTGCTGCTCCCCCCGCAGTCCGAACCGGCGAGTCGCATGCTCGCGTGGATCGCGGCCGAGCACGATAATAAGGGCCTGCCCTATGTCGTGATCGACAAGCCGGCCGCGTCGCTGCTCCTGTTCAGCGCGAAGGGTGAGTTTCTCGGCCAGACGCCGGTATTGCTCGGCGTCGGGATCGGGGACGATTCGTCTCCCGGGGTCGGTGCGAAGAACCTTGCCGACATCGGTCCTGCCGAGCGGACCACGCCGGCAGGACGCTTTGTCAGCAAATTCGGGCGTGCCTTCGGTCATCAGCGCGTGATCTGGGTCGATTATGCCAATTCGGTCGCGCTGCATGCGGTGATCACCACGCACAAGAGCGAGCACCGCGTCGAGCGACTGTTGTCGCCAACGCCCGACGACAACCGGATCAGCTTTGGCTGCATCAACGTCGGCACCAAATTCTATACCGGCAAGCTCACGCCGCTGTTCCAGAAGAAGGGCGGGGTCGTCTATATCCTGCCCGACACCAAATCGCTCGACGACGTCTTCCCCCGGGTGCGCCTGCTGCCCTATGTCGGCGCTGCCGCCGCCAGCTAGAGTGCCCGGCGCGAAGGGACCGTAATGATTTTGCTGATGCTTGCACTCGCCGCCGCCGATCGACCTGCCAGCCGGCCGGTGGTGGTGAGTTCGCTCACCACCCAGCAGCTGCTGGAATATTGCCAAGGCAAGGACGGCGATCCGACCGCCAATTTCTGTACCGGCTATATCCTTGGCGAATTCGACGCGCTGTCGGCATCGGGCGACATCTGCCCGCTGCCGGCCCGCGCCTCGAACATCGAGGTCGCCGCGACGGTGCGGAAGTATCTGCGCGCGCGAGCCAAGAAGACGGGCACCGGCGCGCCGTCCTTCGTCGTCCGCGATGCGCTGCGCGACGCCTATCCGTGCAAGCGCCGCTGACGGCTGGGGTTCCTCCCCCGCCAGGGGGAGGATACTAGGGAACTCACATCCGCCGCCCGCGCAATTTCGCTTTGCAGCCTCCGCGATCAGGTGTATTGCTTGAACAATACACAGGAGGATGCGATGAACTTTCTTGCGCTCGGACTGATCATACCTCTCGCCGCCTGCTCGTTCAGCTGGAACGGCGACAGCGAGGGATCCGGGGTCGCCGCGTCGGGGGCGGGCACGACCCGCACGTTCCAAGTCACCGGTTTCGACCAGATCGACCTGCGCGGGTCGGACGATGTCGACGTCCGCGTCGGTACCGGCTTCTCGGTCCGCGCCGAGGGGCCGAGCGAGCAGCTCGACCGGCTTCGGATCGAGCGTGACGGCGACACGCTCGACATCGGCCGCAAGAACGGGACGGGCTTCGGCTGGAGCAAGGGGGCGAACGTCAAGGTGTACGTCACGCTGCCGCGGCTGACCGAGGCGAACGTCTCGGGCTCCGGCAACATGGCGGTGGACCGCGTCGAGGGTAGCGGCTTTGAGGGCGGCATCGCAGGGTCGGGCAATCTGACGATCGCCGCGGTGCAGGTGGAATCGGCGAAATTCTCGATCGCGGGCTCGGGCACTGCACGCGCGAGCGGATCCGCACGCGATCTGAGCGTCGAGATCGCGGGTTCGGGCAATGTCGAAGCATCGAGGCTCCAGGCGAAGTCGGCCAAGGTCGAGATCGCCGGATCGGGCAGCGTCCGCGCGGTCGTCGACGGTCCGGCCAAGGTCGACATGATGGGCTCGGGCGACGTCGATCTCGGGCCGAAATCGCGCTGCACGATTTCGAAGATGGGTTCGGGGAGCGTGCGCTGCGGGAGCTGAGTCGCGTCGTCCGACTTGCGCGGGGGCGGTGAAGCGGCGACGGTAGGCCCATGAGATACCTGCTCGCGCCGCTGCTGCTCCTGTCCTCGCCGGCGTTCGCGCAAGGATCCGCCCAAGAATCCGGGGCGAGCCGGACGGTCTCGGTCGGCAGCTTCGATCGGGTCCGTGTCGAGGGGCCGTTCGAGGTGCGCGTCACGATCGGCTCGCCGCGCGCGACGATCACGGGCGATTCCCGCACGACCGAAAGCGTGGCGGTCCGCGTCGATGGCACCACGTTGTCGGTACGCAAAGGCACCGGCGGCTGGGGCGAACAGCCGCGCAAGGGGGGCTCGGGTCCGATCGTGATCACGCTCTCGACGCCCGGGCTGACCTCGGCCAGCGTCGAGGCCGGCGGGCGGCTGACGATCGCGAAGATGCGGGGGATGCGCGTCGACGTAACGGTCAGCGGGAACGGGAGCCTGGCGCTGGCGGCGGCGGATACCGACCAGTTGAACGCGACGGTGATCGGCACCGGCCAAATGACGCTCGCGGGCAGGGCCGCCCGGGCGAGACTGGTGACGAGCGGACCGGGCGCGATCGACGCGTCGGCGCTGGTGGTCAACGACCTGACCGTCCACCTCGACGGCGTCGGCGAGACGAAGGCGGCGGCGCGCTATACGGCGCAGGTGACGAACAGCGGGCTGGGGTCGGTTACGGTCACCGGCAATGCGAAATGCCGGGTGGATGCCGCGGCTGGCGGGCCGGTCGTGTGTGGGAAGGCTGGGGCGGGGAACGCTCCGTAAAGGGGGCTATGCTCTCCAAATCGGATAAGAGGATGAACCCGTACTCTGCCTGACGTCCGTCGCCCCAGCGAAAGCTGGGGTATTTCACGGGGCACGCGACGCTCGCCAAACGGGGAGATCGCAGCTTTCGCTGGGATGACGGGGGGCGACCGCTCACCCTCAGATCAGCGCCAACTCCGCCAGCTTCGTCATCAGCGCGGGCGGCATGACATCCAGCCCAGTCGCGTCGCCGCCCAGATCGAGGGGGGCGTCGGCGTCCTCCAGATATCGCCAACCCTGGTGCGCGCGCTTGGGACGGGCCTGGACCAGCACCAGTTTGGGATCGATGTGGATCGCGACGCGGCCGCCTTCCGCCTCACCAAAGCCGAGGATCGGCGAGCGAGCGATCAGCTGGTGTTTGAGGATCCAGAACATCGAACCTTGCCCTGCCACCTCCTCGTGGCGTTTCGGCAGATACCGCGTGGTCAAAAACACCGGCCCTTCCTCGCCGCGCAGGCGGAGCCGCTCGGCGAGATGGTCGACGCTTTCCGCGCCGAACGCGACTTTGGTGAGGTGGAGCGGCATGGCGTTGAAAATGGGCCTTAAAACCGGCCGATCAACCGTGCAGGCCCCATAATGACGCGAGCCCGAGGAACGAGAAGAACCCCATCGTGTCGGTCATCGTTGTCACGAACACCGCCGACGACACCGCCGGATCGATCCGGAACTTGTCGAGCGTCACCGGCACGAGCACGCCGCTTAAGCCCGCGGTCAGATTGTTGGTCAGCATCGCCGCGGCGATCACGATCGACAGATTGACGTTGTGGAAGATCACATACGTCCCGCAGCCGATCAGCGCCCCCAGCATCACGCCGTTCGCCGCCGCGATCCGGAACTCGCGCCCGATCATCCGCGCGGTGTTCGAGCTCGTCAGCTGGTTGGTCGCCAGCGCGCGGACGACCACCGCCAGCGTCTGCGTGCCCGCGTTGCCACCCATCCCCGAGACGATCGGCATCAGCACCGCGAGCAGTGCAAAGCTCGCGATCGTCCCCTGGAACAGCCCGACGACGGACGATGCGACCATCGCGGTGCCGAGATTGACCACCAACCACGTGAACCGCGTCCGCACGGTCAGCCGGATCGGCTCGTTGATGTCGCCATCGCCTGCACCGGCGAGCCGCAGCGTATCCTCGCCCGCCTCTTCGGAGATGATGTGGACGATGTCGTCGACCGTGATCATCCCGACCAGCCGGCCGCCATGATCGACCACCGCCGCCGAGATCAGCGCGTATTTCTGGAAGCGCAGCGCGACCTCCTCCTGATCCATGTCGACCGGGATCAGCGTCTGCTCGCGCTTCATCACGTCGGCGATCGCGATCCCGCGCGGCGTGCGCAGCATCCACGACAGCTGGCACGTGCCGATCGGCTTGTGCGCGGGATCGACGACGAAAATTTCCCAGAAATCGGTCGTCAGTTCCTCGTGGCCGCGCAGATAATCGATCGCGTCGCCGACGGTCCAATGCTCGGGCACCGCGATCAACTCGCGCTGCATCAGGCGACCGGCGGACTCCTCGGCGTAGCTCAGCGCCTCCTCGATCGCCGCGCGATCGTCCGGATCGAGCGCGCGTAGCACCGCGCGCTGCTCGTCCTCGTCCATGTCCTCGATGATCGCGACCGCATCGTCGGTATCGAGTTCGGATGCGAGATCGGCAACCTGGTGCGGCTCGAGCGCATCGATCAGATCCTCGCGGACATAATCGTTCATCTCGGCGAACACGTCGCCGCCGAGCAGATCGGTGACCGCACGCGCGAGGGCCGCGCGATCCTCCTGCGGGGTCAGCTCGAAAAGATCGGCGATGTCGGCCGGGTGCAGCGGCTCGACCAGGGCGCGCGCCGCCTCGTCGTTGCCGTTCTCTACCGCATCGAGCACCGCCCGGACGAATTCGGGCCGCAAATGGTCGTCGCGATCGAGTTGAGTCTCGGGCGCGGTATCGGTTTCGGGCTCGGGAAGCTCGAGTTCGCTCATGGCTGCCTCCCTTAAAAGATGGTCGGTTGGGCCCTAACGCGACGCGTGCGCATTTGCCAGTCGGAGTGCGGCTCCCTATCTGCCGCGCATCAATTCAGGAGAACATGAATGGCCGACACCCCAGAAACGCTCACGCTGACCCTCGAGGGCGGCGACGTCACGATCAAGTTCCGCCCCGATCTCGCACCCAAGCATGTCGAGCGGATCGCCGAGCTGGCGAACGAAGGCTTTTACGACGGTGTGCCGTTCCACCGCGTGATCCCGGGCTTCATGGCGCAGGGCGGTGACGGTGGTCGCGGCGACGGCACCGGCGGGTCGAGCAAGCCCAACCTCAAGGCGGAATTCTCGGCCGAGCCGCACGTCCGCGGCGTGTGCTCGATGGCGCGCACCAACCAGCCCGACACGGCGAACTCGCAATTCTTCATCGTGTTCGACGACGCACGCTTCCTCGACAAGCAGTACACCGTCTGGGGTGAAGTCACCGACGGCATGGACCTGATCGACGCGCTGCCGAAGGGCGAGCCGCCGAAGACGCCTGGCAAGATCGTCAAGGCACGCGCAAACTGAAGGCTGCACCGGCGCAGCATAGCTGCGCCGGAGACAGTCGAAGTCGGCCGGCGGAGCAAAAGCTCCGTCCGACAGCGCGGCTTTGCCGCGACGCGCTTCTGGTTTGGAGTGGCGCGTCGCGCTTCGGGTTTGGGGGGAGGCGCGGGCGTTGCCTTCCCCTCCCAACTCCGATTCGAACCTCAAACCCCACCCGTCATCCCAGCGAAAGCTGGGATCTCCCGGTTCGAGCCTCGCCGCTTCCCAACGGGAATACCCCAGCTTTCGCTGGGGTGACGCACAGGGTGCAGCGGACAGCAGCGAACAAGCCGCGCTACGTAAGCTAAATCCCCGTCCCGCTTGCGGGAGGGGCTAGGGGAGGGCGCGAAGTACGTACTGGCGTCCGTTCAGTGAGCCACGCCCCTCCCCCGACCCCTCCCGCAAGCGGGAGGGGAGTAGCGGTTAGACCTCCGCTACGGTCCTGATCAGCCAGTCGTGGAACAGCTTCACCGGCTTGCTCTGCAATGCCCGTGGGCGGCAGACGAACCAGTAGCTGTACGGGCTCTCCACCTCGATATCGAACAGCCGCACCAGCCGCGGATCGTTCGCGTCCTGGAAATGGCTGGCGTGCATGAACGCGACGCCAAGCCCCTGGGCGGCCGCCTCCAGCATCAGCGCGCCCGAATCGAAATGATCGATCGCCAACGGCTCGATATCGTCGAGCCCCGCCGAATGCCGCCATGCGGTGAACGTATCCGGCATGTCGCGGTGGACCAGAGCGGTCAGTGTCGCGAGCTGTTCGGGGCGCGTAACCGGATCGGCGCGGTCGAGCAGGCTGCGTGCACCGATCACATACACCGAATTGCGATCGAGCCGCCGTGCGTAAAACGCTGGATCGATCTCGCGCGACAGGGCGATCACAGCGTCGAGCCCGTCGCCGAGCCGCGACACCAGATGCGCCGCGGTATCGATGTCGAGATGCAGTTCGGGATGCGCGTTGCGCAACTCACCCAGCCGCGGAAACAGCTTCTGCGACGCGTAGAGCGGCAGGATGCCGAGCCGCAGCCGCAGCACCTCGGTCGTGCTGGTCAACGATTCGACCGCATCGGATAGCGAATCGAGCACCGGGGCGATCTGAGCCAGCAGCCGCTCGCCATCCGCATTCAGCACCATCGCCTGATGCCTGCGCGCGAACAAAGGCTTGGCGATGAAGCGCTCCAGGCTCTGCACGCGCCGGCTGAGCGCAGGCGCCGACAGCGCCAGATCCTCGGCCGCGGCCTTGATCGACCCCAGCCGCGCGACCTGCACGAACGCCTCGATAGCCCCCAGTGGCGGCAGCCTGCGCATGATTCCTCTTTCGACTCGACGCGTGTGACAAAGACCGCAGGACGCATTCAGCCATACGATTGCAGTTAGCGCAATCGTAGCTGATCCCTTCGCACTTGCAACATGAACCGTCTCGCCGCACAAAGACCTCGCCTTTCAGGCATCCTCTCCTAAAAACTTTCATGGGCTGGCCTTTATTGGCCGGCCCTTTTTTTGTGCGTTTTCCATCCGGGAAGGCGATTTCAAGGCCTCGAACCATCGGAACCGGCGCCCTATCTCAGGCGCTACGAGTTCGAATGGAGTCGACATGCCCGACAGCGAAATCCCAACGCGGAAAATCCAGGTCGCCAATGCGCGTCCCGAGGATAGTGGCCGCGGCCTCGCGCACCTTCCGCGCGCGCTGATGGCGACGCTCGGCATCGGCGAAGGCGACGTCATCGAGATCCTCGGCAAGCAGAACACGCCCGCGCGGGCAGTTGGCCCGTATCCGGAGGACGAAGGGCTCGACATCCTCCGCATCGACGGCCTCCAGCGTGCCAACGCCGGCGTCGGCTCGGGCGATTTCGTCGAAGTGCGGAAAGCCGAATCGAAGCCTGCGACGCGCGTCGTCTTTGCCCCCGCGCAGCAGAACCTTCGCCTTCAGGGTTCGACCAACGCACTCAAGCGCACCTTCCTGGGCCGCCCGATCTGCCAGGGCGATATCGTCGCGACCGCAGGGCATCAGCGGGTCGGCAACATGCCGCCCAACGTCCAGCAGTTCATGAACGCGCCGGCGTACGCGCTCCAGGAGATCCGTCTCGCCGTGATCGCCGCCAGCCCCAAGGGCGTGGTGCACATCGACGAGAATACCGAGATCGAACTGCGCTCCGAGTATGAGGAGCCGCAGGCCGCGCGGCGTGCCGACGTCACCTATGACGACATCGGCGGCATGGCGCAGACCATCGACCAGTTGCGCGAGATGGTCGAGCTGCCGCTCCGCTACCCCGAACTGTTCCAGCGGCTCGGGGTCGATCCACCCAAGGGCGTGTTGCTGCATGGCCCTCCCGGCACCGGCAAGACGCGTCTCGCACGCGCCGTTGCCAATGAGTCCGACGCGCAGTTCTTCCTGATCAACGGCCCCGAGATCATGGGCTCCGCCTATGGCGAGTCGGAGTCACGCCTCCGCGAGGTGTTCGAGGAAGCGGCTAAGGCAGCGCCTTCGATCGTGTTTATCGACGAGATCGATTCGATCGCGCCGAAGCGTGGTCAGGTGTCTGGCGAGGCGGAAAAGCGTCTTGTCGCGCAGTTGCTGACGTTGATGGACGGTCTCGAGTCGCGCGCAAACCTCGTCGTGATCGCGGCCACCAATCGTCCCGAGGCGATCGACGAAGCGCTCCGTCGTCCGGGCCGGTTCGACCGTGAGATCGTCGTCGGCGTGCCCGACGAGCGCGGCCGTCGCGAGATACTCGGCATTCACACGCGCGGCATGCCGCTCGGCGACCGCGTCGATCTCGATGAGCTGTCGCGTACCACCTATGGCTTCGTCGGCGCCGATCTCGCCGCGCTGACCCGCGAGGCGGCGATCGAGGCGGTACGTCGGATCATGCCCAAGCTCAATCTTGAGGAGCGGACCATCCCGCCAGAGGTGCTCGACGAACTGTCGGTCACGCGCGAGGATTTCCTGGGAGCACTCAAGCGCGTCCAGCCGTCGGCGATGCGCGAAGTGATGGTGCAGGCGCCGACCGTGCGCTGGGCGGATGTGGGCGGTCTCGACGACGCGCAGATGCGGTTGAAGGAGGGCGTCGAACTCCCACTCAAGAACCCCGACGCGTTCCGCCGTCTCGGCATCCGCCCGGCCAAGGGCTTCCTGCTCTACGGCCCACCCGGCACCGGCAAGACGTTGTTGGCGAAGGCGGTCGCGCGCGAGGCGGAGGCGAACTTCATCGCCACCAAATCGTCCGACCTGCTCAGCAAATGGTACGGTGAAAGCGAGCAGCAGATCGCCCGCCTGTTCCAGCGCGCGCGGCAGGTCGCGCCGTGCGTGATCTTCATCGACGAACTCGATTCGCTGGTGCCTGCGCGTGGCTCGGGTGCCGGCGAGCCGCAGGTCACCGAGCGCGTCGTCAACACGATCCTCGCCGAGATGGACGGGCTGGAAGAGTTGCAGTCGGTCGTCGTGATCGGCGCGACCAACCGGCCGAACCTGATCGACCCGGCGTTGCTGCGCCCGGGCCGGTTCGACGAACTCGTCTATGTTGGTGTTCCTGACAAGGCCGGGCGCCGTCGTATCCTCGGTATCCAGACGCAGAAGATGCCGCTGGCGTCCGACGTCGATCTCGATCGTCTCGCGGACCGTACCGACCGTTTCAGCGGTGCGGATCTGGAGGACGTCGTCCGCCGCGCCGGCCTGGTGGCATTGCGTAGGTCGATCGACTCGACAGACGTGACGATGGCTGACTTCGAGGGCGCGCTGAAGGAGTCGCGCGCCAGCGTCACGCCGGAGACCGAACGCGAATACGAACAGATGGCTGCCCGCCTGAAGCAGGACGCCACTGCGATCCAGCCAATCGGTTTCGCCTTTCCCGCGAAAAGTGCGGAATGACTAGCGCCCACTCCCGGCGGAGGGGGGCTACCCATCGGCGATCCGTGTCTGCGCCGCTATACGTTGACATTACCTCATCCGGCTCCGATGTAACTTCCATGTACGCTCCTGCGACACATAAGCGTTTCCGCGACCATTCCGGGCAACTCGCCGCACGTGGTTAGCCCGAACTCGCGGCTATAGGCCGTTCGAGTTCGGGCTTTATTCGATCTGACCTTTGGGCCGTGCTCTGCAGGCCCATGATCTCGAGTAAAACGGAAACCATATCATGTCAGACTCGGCCTCGAAATCCGGCGATCATCCGTCGGTGCGCCAGGATATAGACGATCACGCTCGTTCACCTCGGCCCTTCTTGCGGATGCGGCCAAGGCATTTCTTTTCCAACAAGTTCGACATGGATATCGTCGAAGACTATTCGGAAGCGGATGCGGACGAGCATTCCGTGCAGCGGCCGAAATGGCTGAACCGACTTATCCAGATGAACTTGTTGTTGATGATTCTGCTGATCGGCGTGCCGGTGCTTTTATACTGCATCATGGTTTCCGCGAAATAGCGGACGGTTGCGAGGCGGCAGACCGGAACACGAGCGCCGCCTGACCGAGTGAAGGCGCACGCGTAACGATAATGCGTGCGCCCGAAATGCGTTTCGGGCCGACCCGTTCTAACTGTCCCTGGCATCCTTCAGCGACACCCAGGCATAGGTGATCATCACGACGCATGCCGCGCCCGCGACCAGATAGGGCAGCGAGTGTTGCGCCTCGTATAGTCCGACGCCGATCGACGGGCCCAGCACGAAGCTGGCGCCGTTAATCGACGTCACCTTGCCCGCGACCGAGCCTTGCGCGTTGGCGCCCACCGCGAGCGAAGAGCCCGCCGTGAACCCCGGTCGCGTGAAGCCGAAGCCGAGGCTCGCCAGCGCATAGGCGGTGGCGATCGTGTACAGCGATGTCGCGATACCGGTCAGCGCGGTTCCTGCCGCCGCCAGCACGAGCCCGGTCAGCACGAGTTGACGCGGGGTCATGTTGAGACGCGGGATGATGCCCCATTGTGCGAGCAGTGCGGCGCCGGCGCCCATCATCAGGACGATGCCGGTCGGCTCGAGCGCGAGGGCAGGGGCGAGGTGGAGGCGGTCGATTACGAGGAAACCGATCGCCTGCCCCGTCATCGCCTGCGCGTGCCCCATCACCAGTCCGGCTATCATCCACGCGCGGATGCGGGGGTCGGTGTAGCCGACATGCTCGACATGCGATCCGGTGGCGGCGGCGACCGACGCGCCGGTCGGGGCGCCGCCGATCGAGGGATAGGCCGAACTCGCGCCGTGCGTCTCGTGTGGCGCGACGATCTTGTCGTCGGGCAGCATCCGTCGCACCGTGATCCACACCGCGACGCCGAACACCGCGAACAGGAAGGCAGGACCGGCCAGCCCGATCTCGACTCCGCCGATCGAGCCGAGGATCAGATATGGTGCGATCGCCGGCCCCAATATCGTACCGAGCCCGAACGCGGAGGCGAGCAACGTCAGCGCCTTGGTGCGTTCCTCGCGCGTCGTCTCGCCGGCGACGAGCGCCTGTACCGCCGGCGGGGCAGCCGCACCGAACGTCCCGTAGATCAGCCGGCCACCGATGAAGCACAGGAACGCGGTCGTGCCGCCGATCCAGGCGTTGATCCCGGCCAGCAGGAACACGCCGCACAAGGTCAGCGAGACGCTGAACCCGCCGACGCCGAGCAGGATCATCGCGCGCCGGCCGTGCTTGTCCGACCGATTCGCCCAGAACGGCGCGGCGATCACCCACAGCAGCGCCGAGACCGAGAACGCCGCCGCCACGGCGCTGTCGGCGACCCCGAGCGATCGCCCCAGCGCTGGCAGTACCGATTGCAGCGCGGTGTTGCCCGCCGCGATCGTCAGCATCACGAGAAACATCAGCGCGAAGCGGCGGTCGATCTTCGGGCCTTCGGGCGCCCCGCTGATCACTGGGCTATTCATCGGGCCCATCCTGGTCGCGCCCACTGATACGCGCGCTCTACCCGCGCAACCGTCACCGAATAGCGGTCGTACCAGAGCGCTCGGCCAAGATCGCGAATCGCCGCATGTTCGGGATGATCGCGCCACGCGATCGCGGCGGCGTCGTCCGCCCAGTAGCTGACGGTGATTCCCATGCCGTCCGTCTCGCGCGCGCTGTCGACCCCGCGATAGCCGGGTTGTGCGACGGCAAGCGCATCCATCGCCGCGGCGGCCGTGGCATAACCGTTCATGTCCGCGCCGTTACGAAACGACACGAAAATGACCGCCACCTCTCCTGTTCGATCATCGTGCATGGCCCGTGCTTAAGCGATGCCGCGGGCTTGGCAACGGCATTGGCCGATCGCCGGAACCACTTGTCGCCGCACGACTTCCACTTCGGTTCGTCGCCGCATGCAACCCGCGGCCCTTGAAACGCGTTCGGAATTCGTGCGACGGGGGGGGCAAAGCTCCGCCACCGTGCGGGACCCCTGATCGTAAGGAACACGATGCCCAGTTCGACCACCGCCACCCGGCGTGCACGCAGCCGCCCTGCCGGCGTGCCGTCCCCGTGGCAGATGTTCTTTTCCGGTTTTCTGAAACATCCGGTCATGGTCGGATCGATCGTGCCGTCGTCGGACAAGCTGATTCGCAAGATGCTCGGTCCGGTGGACTGGGCGAACTGCAAGCTGTTCGTCGAATATGGCCCCGGCGTCGGTACCTTCTGCCGCCCGATCCTCGACCGGATGGCGGCGGATGCCAAGCTGGTGGTGATCGACACGAACCCCGAGTTCATCCAGTATCTGCGCCACACGATCACCGACCCGCGCTTCTTCGCGGTGCTGGGGTCGGCGGACGAGGTCGAGACGATCGTCGCGGATCATGGCTTCGAGAAGGCGGATTACGTGCTGTCCGGGCTGCCGTTCTCGACGCTGCCCCCCGGTGTCGGCCCGGCGATCGCGACCGCGACGCACTCGGTTCTGCGCACCGGTGGCGCATTCCTGGTCTATCAGTTCTCGCCCAAGGTGAAGGACTTCCTGACCCCGCACTTTACGTCGATCGACCACGATATGGAGTGGTGGAATGTGCCCCCGGCGCAGCTGTATTGGGCGTGGAAGGACTGACGCAGGCGCGGCGACGTCCGCGCCGGTGCGCAAAGCGATAGCGGAGCGCAGCGTCAGGCCCGGCCGGCGGGTCGGCTAAGCCGAACCCGTCCGACGGCGGCTTTGCCGTAGGCGCTGAGTGCGTCGCGAACGCATCCAGAATCCACTGCTCATCCCGACCCCGACACCTCACCCCCAAAGCTTCGTCACCCCAGCGAAAGCTGGGGTCTCTCGGTTCGAGCCCATGCCCGCTTCAACGGGGATACCCCAGCTTTCGCTGGGGTGACGGGTTATGGCGGGCGTGACGATTGATCAGGCGGTCGGCATTTGAGCAGGTCGATCAGGCGCCCCTATTCGTCGATGCCGAAGTTCAGCCCGCGCGACAAACTCGGGTCCACCACCGCGACCACGAAATACGCGCCGAGCTGCTTGATCCGCTGCAGCCAGCCGGTGTTCGCCTGGTACAGCGCCTTGGTCACCTCGGTCGACTTTGCGACCTCGCCGTCGATATACCCGCGAACATGGCCTGCGAACGCTGCATCCTCGATCCGCAGCATCAGCTCGAGGTTGATGAACAGGCTGCGCATGTCGAAATTCGCCGAGCCGATATGGACCGCGTCGTCGATCACGTAGAGCTTCGTGTGCAGCTTGGTCGGCTGGTATTCGAACAGTCGGACGCCCTTGCGCAACAGGCCCGCATAGGTGAACCGGGCGGCGGCGATCGTCGCGTTGTTGTCCGATTTACTCGCGGTGACGATCCGCACGTCGGCCTGCCGCCGTCCCGCCTTGTCGAGCCGCCGAAGGAGCGCGGGGCTAGGCGTGAAATAGCCGGCGATGATGTCGATCCGCCGCCCGGCGCGCATGTCGTCGCGGACCGCGCGAGCCCAGGGCGAGAGCTTCCGCGTAGGGCCACCGATCAGCCACCGGGTGGCGCCTTTGGTTTCGCTCCAGTGCGACAGCGCCGCGTTGAGCCGACGCAGCTTGTTCTTGGGCTCGTGGATCCAGTCCTTCAGCGCGTCGAAATAGCCGGCCAGCCGCCCTGCTGCCGGTCCCTCCACCAACAGGCCGAGATCGCGCCAGGCCTGTTCGGCGGCGGTGCCGAAATAATCGTCCTCGATATTGAAGCCGCCGATGATGATCCGCGCTTCGTCGGCGAGCGCGAGCTTCTGATGGTTGCGCAGGAGATAGCGGCGACCGAACCTAGCGGAGAAGCGGCATACGGAGATGTTGGCGGCTTCGAGCGGTTCGAAGAAGGCATGCGGTGCGTCGTCGCTGCCGAACCCGTCGACGATCAGCGCGACGTCCACACCGCGCTTGGCGGCGGCAATGAGCGCGGCGTTGACGCGTTTGCCGGACTCGTCGTCGGCGTAGATGTAATACAGCACGCGGAGAGTCCGCTCGGCGCCGTCGATCAGCGCTAGCACCGCGTCGAGACGGCGGGGACCCGTATCGAGCAGCGTCATCTGGTTGCCGTCGACGGCGAATGTCGGCTGTTCGGTGGGATCGTCCATGGCGTGCGTGATGGACAAGCGGGGTACGGGTGGCAACCCGCGGCGGCCTCCACGATGCGGGGGCGGCGCAATTCTTGACTTTGCGGGCCACCCCCCGTAGGCGACGCATTCTCATTCTATCGTTGTTACGAAGGAAGCCGCATGGCGCGCGTTACCGTCGAGGATTGTGTCGACAAGATCCCCAACCGGTTCGACCTGGTGTTGTTCGCGGCCCAGCGTGCGCGCCAGATTTCGGGCGGTGCAGAACTGACGCTCGACCGCGACCGCGACAAGAACCCGGTCGTCGCGCTGCGCGAGATCGCCGACGAGAACGTCAAGCCGGCGCATCTCAAGGAACAGGTCATCCAGGGCCTGCAGAAGGTTCGCGTCGACGACGACGACGAGGTCGATGCCGTCGGCAGCCTGGCCGCCTCGGCCGAGGCTTTGCGTCTGACGGCGGCTGCGCCGCCGCGGAACCAGAATCTGGGTGCTGATTACGAGGGATGAGGCAGGGGATTAGCACTTGCTAATCTCCGTCTAGGCCGAATCCCCGGCCGGCGGGCATCGCCCGACCGACGACGCGGCTTCGCCGCGGCGCGTGAAATAGAGAGCCCGTGGATCCAAGTCCGCGGGCTTTTTCTGTGTTTGGTTAAAGCCCTCTTTCTGAAGAAGAGAGGGGAGGGGGCTGCGGCTTCACCTTGGGGGTGGTCAGGGCACAAGGGCGATCAGTCCGGGCGCCTGCCTCCTTGTTCTCCCGCGAAGGCGGGAGCCCAGTCTGGATCCCCGCCTTCGCGGGGAAACATGCTTACTAACGTCGCGTTCGGTATCACCCTGAGGCAGGGCGCCACGGCAAAGCCGCGTCGTCAGTCGTTGCTTCGCAACGCTGACCGGGGTCGGTCCGCGACGCGGATTAGCCACGCTAATCCGCTGACCGACCCTTAAACCCCTGCGCCACCACGAACCACTCGACCGACCCCTTGCGGCTCGCCGGCGGCTTGGCATGCTTCACCGTCTTGAAGTTGCGCTTCATCTCCGCGACCAACTCCGAATCGGCGCCGCCCGCGAACACCTTCGACACGAACGTGCCACCTGGCTCGAGCACCTCGCACGCAAAGTGCAGCGCGGTTTCCACCAATGCCATCGTCCGCAACGCATCGGTCTGCGGATGCCCGACCGTGTTTGCCGCCATATCCGACAGCACCAGATCCGGTGCGCCGCCCAGCGCCTCGATCAGCTTGCCCGGCGCGGCATCGTCGAGGAAATCCATCTCGAAGATCGTCACGCCTTCGATCGGATCGACCGGGAGCAGATCGATGCCCACGACCGTCGCCTTGGGGATCCGCCGCCGGATCACCTGTGCCCAGCCGCCCGGCGCGAGGCCGAGATCGACCACGCGCTTCGATCCGCGGATCAGCTCGAACCGCTCGTCCAACTCGATCAGCTTGTACGCGGCGCGACTGCGATACCCGTCGGCCTTGGCGCGCTTCACATACGGATCGTTCAGCTGCCGCTCGAGCCAGCGCGTCGACTGCGCGGTCCGTTTCCGCGCAGTGAGGACGCGGACGTGCCCTCCGGAACCGCCCCGGCTCATGCCGCCACTCCGGTGGCTTTGCCAGGCTTGGGCGAACCCATCAGGCCGCGCAAAATACCCTCGCGAATGCCGCGGTCGGCGATGCCGAGCCGTTCGGCGGGCCACAAATCCATGATCGTCTCCAGAATGGCACAGCCCGCGACCACCAGGTCGGCGCGCTCGTTGCCGATGCACGGCAGCTTGGCGCGCTCCGTGATCGACATATGGGAAAGGTCGGCGCTGATTTTCCGCATCGCGGAGGCCGGCACGATCAGCCCGTCGACCACCGAGCGGTCGTAATGGCTGAGCCCGAGATGCACGCTGCCGAGCGTCGTCACCGTGCCGCTGGTGCCGAGCAGCCGCGGCCGTTCGATATGCCGGGGCAGGCGGCTGGCAAACCCCGCGAAGCTGTCCGCGACCACCTGACGCATCCGCGCATAGGCAGCGCGGCGACCGTCCTCGCCCTCGCCACCACCGGCATGCTCGGTCAGCGACACCACGCCCCATGGCGCCGAATGCCAGTCGAGCACGGTCGGGATCGGCGTCGAAGTGTCCACCAGCACGAGCTCGGTCGACCCGCCGCCGATGTCGAACACGAGCGCGGGATCTTCCCCCGGCTCGATCAGCGCGTGGCAGCCGAGCACCGCCAGCCGCGCCTCTTCCTCGGCGGAAATGATGTCGAGATGGATCCCCGTCTCGGCCAGTGCGCGTGCGATAAACGCGGGGCCGTTCGACGCCTGCCGACACGCCTCCGTCGCCACCGACCGCGCGAGCGTGACGTTGCGGCGCTGAAGCTTCTCCGAACACACGCGCAAGGCGGCGATAGTCCGCTCGATCGCCGCATCGCTCAGCTTGCCGGTCGACGCCAGGCCCTCGCCGAGCCGGACGATTCGCGAGAACGCGTCGATCACTGCGAACCCGCCAGCCTGCGGTCGCGCGATCAATAGTCTGCAATTGTTGGTGCCGAGATCCAGCGCAGCAAACGCCTGCGCATCGGCCCACCGCCCTCGACCGGGCCGGGTCGCCGCCGGACGGGCAGGAGAGCCCTGCCGGAACGGCATTCGGGTGGAAACATCCCCCATCGCCGCAAAACTCGCTATCTATATCTGCCGCTGCGGGAAAATACCCGCCCGGTGCTTGGCAACGAATGTAGCGCGGCGGCGCGATTACGCAAGCGAACTGGCGGATCGGCATCATCTTGGCGTTGACAGCGCGAAACTGCCCGCCTAGATCGCGCCCTCGCTGATGCCCCGTCGTCTAATGGTAAGACTGCGGTTTCTGATACCGCCTATTGAGGTTCGAATCCTCACGGGGCATCCAGCGCTTTATCCTTTGACATCGAAACTGGACCTCCGTGACAGAAGCCTCTGTCGGCGTGCTTGGCCTCGGTGGAGGGAGAGCGTGGTCCTGTCGTCTTGATGGTGTTCCGAGCTGCACGGTAATGCGTGAGGCCCTAGGATGAGGAGGTGCTTCCTCTCTAGGCAGGGTAGCGAAACACCCTAATTTCTCCTGTTTGCGGGTTGGACGGCGTGTTCCTTCATGTATGCCGCCAAGATTTGGAGCGGCTAGCGGTTGGCAAGACCCAATAGTCGACACTCCAGGGCTTTTCCGCGTCCCCAACTTCGGCCGTTGGTTCATGTCGCGGGAGCGCCTGTCGGAAGGGCTTGGCTTGGGACTTTGCTGCCCTTCGCGCATGACCGGTCGAATGCCGGGTCCCGACAGGAGCCTACGTTCGCGCATTCAGCTTGGCTACGTCTTCGAACGAGCAATGCTGCGCCGGTTGCGGGACCGGCGGCTATCTACCGCGGTTCGAGAAAAACGGTCTACGTAGGGCTTGGAATTATGGTGACTTGGCCACTCCGTGCGATACGGTGCCGACACCGTTGGCGGACAAGACGCTGAAAAGAGCAATTTGCGAATAGGGTAGCTGGATTGGACTCGTCCGAGAAAAAGAGGTGCAGCGAGATCGATATCTGTGACCTGTTTATAACACCTGCGATCAAGCAGGCCGGATGGGATCAGATGCAGCAAATCCGTCGGGAGGTTACGCTCGCTCCCGGCCCGGTGGTCGTTCGTGGCAACTTGTCGTCCCGCAATAAAAAGAAACGGAAATTCGCTGACTATGTCCTCTCCTTAAAACCGGGTCTGCCGCTGGCCGTGGTCGAGGCCAAGGACAACAAGCATTCGGTTGGCAGCGGCCTGCAACAGGCGTTGGGCTATGCCGAGATCCTCGATGTGCCCAGCGCACTCAGCTCTAATGGGGACGGATTTGCCGACCACAATCGGGCGGCATCCACTGGAGAGGCCATTGAGACCGAATACGGGATGGATGCCTTCCCTGATCCTCAAACTCTGTGGAATCGCTACCGGAAATTTCATCGAGTCACGGCGGAAGAGCAGAACCTTGTCCAACAGCCGTATCACATCGACCCCTCCGGGAAAGAGCCACGATATTATCAGCTGGATGCCATTAATCGGACGGTAGAGGCCGTCGCCAAGGGCCAGAACCGCGTGCTGCTCGTTATGGCCACCGGCACCGGAAAGACCTACACGACGTTCCAGATCATCTGGCGCTTGTGGAAGGCTGGCGCGGCCAAGCGCACTCTGTTCCTAGCCGACCGCAACATCCTCGTCGATCAGACGCTGGTGAATGACTTCAAGCCGTTCGGCGCGGCGATGACGAAGATCAAAAACCGCTCGATCGACCCGGCATACGAGATCCACCTCGGACTCTATCAAGCAATCACGGGCACCGAAGAATCCGACAAGATTTATAAGTCGGTGTCTCGCGACTTTTTCGATCTGATCGTTATCGACGAGTGCCATCGGGGGAGCGCCGCGGAGGATTCTGCTTGGCGCGAAATCCTCGACTATTTTAACAGCGCAGTCCAGGTCGGCATGACGGCGACGCCGAAAGAGACTGAATACGTCTCCAACATCACGTATTTTGGCGACCCGGTCTACACGTACACCCTGAAGCAAGGGATCGAGGACGGCTTTCTGGCGCCATACAAAGTGATCCGGATTGACATCGACCGGGACGTGGAAGGCTGGACCCCGCCCCCCGGAATGGTCGATGATCTGGGCGGGCTGATCGAAGATCGCGAATACAACCAGAGGGACATGGACCGCACATTGGTGCTCAACCAGAGGACCAAACTGGTTGCCGAGCGAGTGATGAAGTTTCTGCGCGCGACTAATCCGATGTCGAAAACTATCATCTTCTGCGAGGACATTGATCACGCCGAACGGATGCGAAAGGCCATTGTCAACGCGGCGGGCAAGCTGGCGAAAGACAACAGCAAATACGTCATGCGCATCACGGGTGACAGCACCGAGGGCAAGGCCGAGCTGGACAAATTTATCGATCCCGAGGAGCCTTATCCGGTCATCGCCACCACATCCCAGCTGCTGACCACCGGTGTTGATGCCAAGACCTGCAAGCTGATCGTGATCGACCGCACGATTAATTCCATGACCATGTTCAAGCAGATCATCGGCCGTGGCACCCGAATCGATGAGGACAACAATAAGTTCTTCTTCACGATCATGGATTTCAAGCGGGCCACGGAATTGTTCCGGGACGATACCTTCGATGGCCCCCCGATCGTGATCCTGGGCGAAAATGACGACCCAAACGCGCTTGGTCCCGAAGATAATGAAGGCGATCCGGGGAACGAGTCCGACGATCGTGATGATAACCACGATACCGGCGGTGGCATACGCAAATTCGTCGTCGGCGGCGTGACCGCTCGCGTGATGAATGAGCGGATCGAGTATGTCGGCAGCGACGGCAAGCTGGTGATCGAATCCTATCGCGATTACGCCCGCAAACAGATCGCTTCGGAATATCAGTCGCTGGATGACTTCATCTGGCACTGGAACGCCAGCGAGCGCAAACAGGCGATCATCGACGAGCTGGAACAGCGCGGCGTCATCCTGGAAAATTTGGCTGAAACGGTCGGCAAGGATTTCGGTGATTTCGATTTGCTGATTCACATCGCTTTCGGTGCGCCGCCCCTGACCCGGCATGAGCGAGCGGAGAAGGTCAAGAAGCGGAATTACTTCGCCAAATATGGCGACAAGGCGCGCGCTGTGCTGGAGGCGCTGCTCGATAAATATGCCGATGACGGTGTGGAAACGATCGAGGACACCAAGGTCCTGCGCCTCCAGCCGTTCGCACAGCTCGGCACCCCGATGGAGATCATCAAGGGTGCCTTCGGCGGCAAGGATGCCTATGACGCGGCGCTTCGGGAACTCGAAGACCAGATCTACGAACAGGCAGCGAACGAATGAGCAATGTATCCGGCGTCATCAAATCCATCCAGGACATCATGCGCAAGGATGTCGGCGTGGATGGCGATGCCCAGCGGATCAGCCAGCTGGTCTGGCTGTTCTTTCTCAAGATCCTAGATGATCGCGAGGCGGAGCTTGAGCTGATCGATGACGATTTCGCGTCCCCCCTGCCCGAGCATCTGCGCTGGCGCAGCTGGGCGGCGGACAAGGAAGGAGACACCGGCGAAAAGCTGCTCAATTTCGTCAACATGCAGCTGTTTCCGAAGCTGAAGGGCGATCTGCCCGCGCAAGGCGACGTAGCCAAGCGCGCGCAGGTGATCCGCGACGTGTTCGAGGACACCTATAACTACATGAAATCGGGCACCTTGTTGCGGCAGGTGATCAACAAGATCAACGAGATCGATTTCAACAACAGTCAGGACCGTCACACCTTCGGCGCGATCTACGAACAGGTGCTGAAGGACCTGCAAAGTGCCGGCAATGCGGGCGAGTTCTACACCCCCCGCGCCGTCACCCAGTTCATCGTCAACCGACTGAACCCGCAACTGAACGAAACCGTGTTCGATCCGGCGTGTGGCACCGGCGGCTTCCTGAGCTGCGCGATCGAGCATAAGCGCAAAAGTGTCGCCTCGACGGCGGATGAAGAAACGCTGCGCGGCTCGATCCGGGGCGTGGAGAAGAAATCGCTGCCGCACATGCTGTGTGTCACCAACATGATCCTGCACGGCATCGATACGCCCAGCGGCATCCGCCACGGCAACACGCTCGCCAAAGCCTTTCGCGATTACACCGATAAGGACCGCGTCGCCGTGATCGCCACCAACCCGCCCTTTGGCGGGATGGAGGAAGACGGGATCGAGAATAACTTCCCGAGCCACCTGCGCACCCGAGAAACCGCCGACCTGTTCATGGCGCTGATCATCCGCCTGCTCAAAACTAACGGCCGCGCAGCAGTGGTCCTGCCCGATGGCTTCCTGTTCGGCGAAGGAGTAAAATCCACGCTGAAGCAAAGCCTGATCGAAGAGTGCAACCTGCACACAATCGTCCGCCTGCCCAACGGCGTGTTCGCCCCCTATACCGGCATCAAGACCAACATACTGTTCTTCACCAAGGGCACGCCGACAAAGAATGTCTGGTTCTATGAACACCCCTATCCGGACGGGGTGACCAGCTACAACAAAACCAGGCCGATGCAGTTCGAGGAATTCGAGGCGGAACAGGCATGGTGGGGCGACGAAGCCGATGGCTTCCGCGCACGCCAAGAAACGGAACAGGCGTGGAAAATCAGCGCCGCCGATGTCGCTGCGCGCGGATACAATCTCGATTGCAAGAACCCGCATCAGGCGGAATCGATCAGCCATGATCCCGACGAACTGCTCGCCGCCTATTTGGCGCAGCAGGCGGAAATCCAGTCTATTCGCGACCAGTTGAAGGGCATCTTGGCCGAAGCCCTTGGAGGCACGAAGGCGTGACCGACATCGCTGAGCTGGTGGCCGAGAATATCGACATCTGGACCGGCGCAATCCAGCGCAAATCCCGCGCAGGGCGCGGCGGCGGTAGGCGTATAAGCCTTTACGGCGTCGAGCGGCTGCGCGCGCTAACCCTCGATCTGGCGGTGCGTGGCAAGTTGGTGCCTCAGGATGAGGGCGATGAACCGGCGGGTGAGTTGGTAGGGCGCTCAGCAAAAGCGCTGCAAGTTGCAATCGCTCGGGGCAAATTTCGAGCACCAGCAAAAATTTTGATGTCCACTGCTACCCCCGGCCTGCCCAAGAATTGGACTGCAACGAGACTTGGTGCCCTGGTCCGGGTGATAAACGGTCGAGCATACAAGAAACAGGAGCTGCTGTCTTCAGGCACGCCGGTGTTGAGAGTTGGCAACCTGTTCACGTCGAATGATTGGTATTATTCCGATATCGATCTCGAAAACGATAAATATATTACCGATGGGGATCTGATTTATGCTTGGTCCGCTTCCTTCGGGCCCTTCATATGGCAGGGTGGTCGGGTAATCTATCACTACCATATCTGGAAACTCGAACCGCACTCAGAGGCCGACACTTCCCGCGATTTTCTTCGCTTGTTTCTGCAGAATGAGACGAGCGCGATCAAAGCATCTGGTCATGGCATTGCGATGCTGCACATGACCAAGGAGCGTATGGAACAGCTTGCGATCAACCTCCCACCCCTAGCCGAACAGCGGAGGATTGTGGCTAAGGTGGATGAATTGATGGCGCTGTGCGATGCGCTGGAGCGGGAGAGCGCGGACGCAATGGCCGCGCATCAGGCGCTGGTTGAAAATCTCCTCGCCACGCTGATGAGCAGCGAAGATACCGCCACTCTTGTCACCAACTGGGCGCGACTGGAAAGCCATTTCGACGACCTTTTCACTACTGACGCCAGCATTGAATCATTCAAAGGGGCAATTGTCGAACTCGCCGTGAGTGGTGGCTTTACGAACACTAACAGCGCAGCCTTTAAACAAAAGAGGCTTCGGGATTTGCTAGTTTTCGGACCAAAGAACGGATTCTCTCCGCGCGCTGTTGATTATGACACGGGAATTAAGAGCCTTTCGCTTTCCGCAACCACCAAGGGTAATTTCGACGGATTGCACTACAAATTTGTTGATATTGAAACTCCCGACCCCGAGTCTGAATTGTGGATTAAAAAAGGAGATATACTTATCCAGAGAGCGAACTCACTGGAATATGTAGGTGTTTCTGCATTATACGCAGGATCTGATAATAGTTTTATATATCCGGACTTGATGATGAAGGTGCGGTTCTCAGCCGATGTCATATCGGAATTTGCAGTAATATCACTGAACTCGAAGCCAGTACGTGATTATTTTCGCGCCAATGCTTCTGGGACCTCGGGCAGCATGCCGAAAATAAACCAGACGACGGTTTTAAACGCCACATTGCAAGTCCCGCCTCTTGCCGAACAACGCCGCATCGTCGCCAAGGTAAAAGCCCTGATGGCGCTGTGCGATGCGCTTAAGGCCCGCCTATCCGACGCCGCCCAGACCCAGCGCCACCTTGCCGACGCCATCACCGAACGGGCTGCCGCCTGATGCGCCTCCGCTCGGTCTGGGTCAGTCAATACAAGAACCTCCGCGATTTCTCGATCGGCTTCGATGGCGACGGGTTCATCGACATCTTCGTCGGCAAGAACGGGTCGGGCAAATCCAATTTCCTCGAAGCCCTGATCGAGATTTTCGACCACATCTTCGATTTCGATCCCGTGGCCGCTGGGCCTGGCTTCGAATATGCTATCGGCTTCGAGATCGCCGGGGCCGAAACTCGGATCGAATGGCGCAACGGCCTTCTGAACATCAATGATAATCCCGGGCGGCGGACGATTGGAGCGACACCACTGCCGGACAATGTTCTGGTCTATTATTCGGGTCAGAACAACAACGTGACGGCGCTGGTCGCGCGGTATGAGGACCGCTATCGTCGCAACCTCCGCCGGGCGAACGCAACGATGCTCCCGCGCTTTGTCGGGATTGGCCCGGCCTGCAAAAAGCTGCTCATCGTTGTGCTGATGCTACTGCCAGAAGCTAGTCTGGCGCGCGGCTATCTTTGTCAGAAATTGGGGATTCTCAGCAACAGCCGCATCGTTACGATCGTGCTCAAACGGCCTGAATTTGCAGGCACCGCGGATTTCGACCCGTTCGAGGATAAGCAGCTTTTCTGGGGAGCGACGGGCGTTGTCCGTTCTTTCCTCGATCAGCTTGTCGCTTGCATGGCGGGCGCGTTCACCCCCGGCACTCTCTACAATAGAGAGAACGATCGCTACGTCTTGGAATGCGAGCTTGACGAGTTCCGAGAGGCCTATGGCGATTTGACTTCGGAAACAATCTTCCGGTCGTTCGATGCCCTGCGTGTTTTAGGGATGTTGGACGACATCAGCATCCGGATCGCACTTGATGGTTTGGAAGTGTCAGAACTGAACCGCTTTAGCGATGGTCAGTTTCAATCCGTCTATGTTTTTGCCGTGTCCGAATTATTCAAGCAGCGGAATTGCCTAATCCTGCTGGACGAGCCAGACGCCTTCTTGCACCCCGAATGGCAATTCGACTTCCTTGATCAGGTGAGCGCTATTTCATCGGAGGCAGCGCGGACCAATCACATCCTGCTGAGCAGCCATAGCGCCTCAACCGTAGCTGCTCAATCCGAGAGCCGCGTCCGCCTTTTCTCATCAGGTGCCACAGGCGTAACGACTGATCAGCCAGACAAGGCCACAATCGTTAGGTCGCTTTCAGCTGGATTGATTACGTTTTCCGAGACGGAAGCACGGCTGAGCGTCGATTTCGTGCTTACCAACACAACCGGGCCGGTACTGTTTACTGAAGGCATTTCGGATGTGGCCATCCTCGAAACGGCATGGCGCAAGCTCTATGACGATGCGCACTGTCCGTTCGAGATCGCCCAAGCCTTCGACTGCTCATTCCTGCGCAATCTCATGAAGCGCCAGACGTTGTACGACGGGCATCCAGGCCGGAAATTTTTTGCCCTGTTCGATTTCGACGGGGCCTACAGTGACTGGGTACAATTGGGGAATGAGATTGAAGCCGACGTGGCGCGCTGCCTGACAAGACAACGTGCGAACTGCCAAAGCTATGCTATGCTTGTTCCCGTCGCAGCCACCCATGCCTTGCGGAATCAGGTTATTCGGCCCGACGGCCAAGTTTTCGGCTCCCAGGCTCGGTTTGCCATAGAGCTACTGTTCTATGGTGTTCCTGGCCTCGAAGGTCACTTTGCGCCTGATCTGACCGAATTGGCGCAGCCGGTGAAGTTCATCGGCGACAAGGTTCCATTTGCCCAGCAAGTGGTTCCAGGTCTTGATGCCCAGAATTTTGAGCCGTTCCGCCCTATCTTCGATTTCATCCAGTCCAAGATCGCGGCGGCCTAATGGCTCAGGATATTCTTGCCATTATTGGGGGCGTGCCCAGTCTCGGTAAGCTCGACACCCTTGAGCGGAATGTACAAGCCAAGGGCGCGGGAACGCCCGAAATCGAACAGGCATTGCAGGACAAATACGCCGAATTTGGCCGTATCATGGTCGAGCAGAAAACCGGCCTTGACCTAGCCGATCTTTCCTCTGCCGAAAAGCGCATCGTCAACGCGATCGGCCGCTATGTTGCGCTGCAAAAGCGCGACGGCAAGAATGCGGAATATACCTTCCGCATCTTGCGCAATCGTGGCCTGATTGACGCAGCGGAAGTGTCCGTTGCCCGCTCCAAAGTGACGCAGGGATTTGAAACGCTCAACCAAGCGGAAATGCGTGCGCTTTCGTTCGAGCAGATCATCGTCGATAATCCCGAAGAATTTTCCGCCCGTGCGCTTTGGTATGCCAACCGGACTCTGGGCGTGGCGAATGAAAGTGATAAGCCACCGGCCGATCTCGGCACGTTGACCCAGCAGCGAACGGAACGCGTTCTGGACTGGCTGGCGGATCGTGCCAATCAGCACAGTGGAGCATTGAACTTATATTCAAACGCCGACGTGGGGGCATTGCTCGGGTTTGATGACCTGACCAGACACGGGCGCGTGCTGGGTAATGTCCAGTCACGTCTCGATTTCGCCTGCTATCAGGCTGGCGTTCCGCCGCTTGGGCTGTGCGTCGTCGAGTATTTTGCGAATGCCTGGTCGCGGGAGGGACGACGCTGGGCTTTTCCGGTGCCGGACATGCGCCTGGCTGCTCAAACCTACAATTGGTCCGGCTCAACGCTTGCGAAAGTCCGGGCGAATGCGCGTCTATTGCCTGGGCAAGCCGCAATCCCATGGCGCAAGGAATTGAACGAGCGCGAAACGTATGTCCGACGTTGGGCCGAAGGGCTGCTGATACCCTTTGAACAGGCAGGCACGGCTACGATCCCGCAGCCGGTAGTTGAGGATCTGGAAAAGACAGAACGGAAGTTGCTAACAAGGCCACCAATGGTTCGCGAGCGCGTCAGCAAGTCCATAGAACGAGGTAGCATCGGCGCGCGCTTGAAGCGCGCAAATGGCTTCAGGTGTCAAATTTGCGACGCACTGGGCCTAGAAACTGTCGGGTTTATCAAGTTGAACGGTGAGCCGTATGTCGAAGCACACCACGCGACGCCGGTGTCCGAGTTGGAAATTGGCTCATTGTCAGCCACGAACATCATGATTTTGTGCGCCAACCACCACCGCCAGATGCATTATGGGAATGTGAACATCGAACGGACAGCGGCGACTTTTATCCTTACGCTTGATGAGGCGCGCATCACAATCAGGCGATTTGGGCAAAACAACGGTTAGTGCCCATACGGCCGTTTCTTCATCGATAGTCCATGTAAAACCGTGAACGGCTCGATCGAAGCCCGCCGCGGGCCCCTCTACGACTAACTGGGCCCATTCCCGACCCTTCGGTCTGCCGGAGGTGAAAGTCTGAACGCAAGGTCGCTTAAACCGTGTGCTGCTCCAACGCGGCCATTCCGCTATCCACCAAATTGTGCTGAGGCGACGCATATGCAGTGGCTTCTCCCGGCGCGACCGGCAGCTGTTGGGCGGGGGAGTACCCCTTTTACATTTGCCCACACCCGGCCTTCGACAGAGCGCCACGCGGGTCGAGACCGGCCGTTCGTGCATTCTGCCGTGGTTCCAGTCCTGCATGTGCGAAAAATAATTCTAGAAAACCCACCGGGGAAGAGGGTCCAAGGAAACGCTTTTGCTAAGCGTACGGATAAGGTGGACTCATTTTTATTCACGATATTTGAATGCATCGCAGAGATAAATTCTCAACGAAAGCCATATTAAGTTATAAGAATGATAGATGAGCAGTCTTTTATCGGTTCAACTGTATTATTCGCAAAAGGCTATAAGAAAATAAAACTATCTATGCAGACTACAAAAAGCCCATGAGTATTTCGGAAAATATCTTTTATAATAGCCTTATCTCAACTGACATACTATGTATGTCTTTGCTATACTATTTTGCACAACTTGACGGTCGTAACGATTCATGATTCGAATCGCATGGAAGTCGCCGGGGCAAATAGCCGTTGCGACTTGGCGCAAATCACGTTCCAAGCGAGGCAAGCAATGGGCGGCGAAGATTGGCACGGGCACATCAAATGGGCGCTGGAACGCCGCGGAACTTCGCTGTCGCAAATCGCCCGTGATTTGAGCGTCAGTCCCAGCACCGTCACCAGAGTTTCCAAAGGCCTCGTGCGCTCGCGCCGGGTCGAAGAGGCCATAGCCGCTGCGGCAGCCTTTACGCCTGCCCAGCTCTGGCCCGCGCATTATCCGCAACCAGCGGGAGGAGATAGATGATGTCGTAGCAGATGGCCGCGCCAACACGTGGAAACATTACCAAGCTACGGAAATGAAAAGGCCCCGCCGGGTGCAACCAGCGAGGCCTATAGAAGATCAGAGACCTAACTGCTCTTGATCTCGTTCATTCCGTGAAACCTGTCAAGGTTCGGGGCCGTCCCGGATCATGTCCCCTCACGTCCATCGCATCCGATTGCGAGATGGAAGGAACGATCGATGACATTCGATGCCGCAGACCACGATCACCTGCCGGAGCTATTGCTCAGCTCAATTGGCGACCCAACGCCAGAGTTCACCCGCGACAAACATAGCGATGCGCACCATGTCCGAATGATCCGAGCTGACGATGGAGGTGCCCTGCGCACCTTCAATGGCGGACTCGCCCATGAAAATGGCTGGTACACAAGCCGCAAGGCCGGACGTGTTCTCCATTGGCAGGGTGCGGCGCAGTACGATTTCCTGACGCGCGCCGAGGTGGAGTTCGCCGTAGTTCGGGTCGCATCGGAGTCGGTACGTTTCGAATTCACGCGGCGAGGCAAAAAGCAGGTTTACACCATCGACGTCGAATTGGTTGCACCTGATGGCACCGTCACGCTCATCGAGATCAAGCGAGATCAGCGTGACCTTGCCGACCCGGAGTACCGCGCGAAGCTGACGGCGGTCCACGAAATTTGTGATGAGCACGGCATCCGGTTCAAGGTCATCCTTCGTCACCAGATATGGGACAGTCTAGTTCATCGTCGCAATGCGATGCTGTTTTGTTCACGCAGGTTCGTGACGATCCTACCGGAGCATTTGGAGCGTCTGGAAGCTCACGAAAGGCAGGTGGGCACGGGTGCTACCTTCGGAAGTACCGCCAAAGCGATCGCGCCTAACTGCCCCCGCACCGGCGAAGCCCTAATTCAAGCACTGACGGTTGCTCGGCGCATTGAAATCGACCTTACCTGTTCGCTCTTGGATACGACGCCGGTGACCATTCACTGAGGCGCCGGTGTTTGCCCGGGCTCCGATCTCCTCAATGGTCTGGGCCACTATCCAATCTCGATCCGAAGCGCCTGTCGCCGGCATCATCTCGATGCCGGCCACCTACCGGCGCGTTCCGAAAGGTTAGAATTCCATGGCGCACATCCGCTTTTCTCCCGGCGCGATCGTCGATGTTCGCGGAGCCGAATATCATCCTGCCTATGCTCACGGCCGGGTCCAGCTTACCCACCTGATCACGGGCGAGATCCTCAAGTACGAGCAGAAGGACGGATCGCTCGAATTGCCGACCGTCGAGCAATTCCAGCTTATGCAGCACGGTGGAGATGCTGTGACCCGGACGCCGCGTTCATCCGACACAATCCGCAATTACAACGATAGCGCAGAATGGACACGCGATCAGGCGGGTGCGATCTCTTCCCGCGCTTTGCGCATGGCGACCGCCTGCCAAATGCTGGACGAACGGGGCGTTCCGCAAGGCATCGGCGCTATTGAGGCCGCCCTCGACGATTGCTGGACGCCCGAGTTGGCCCATCGATTCGGACAAAAACCTTCTGCATCGTCGGTGAAGAATTGGCGAAAGAACCGCGGCAGCATCGGAAATCGCCATCCTCGTCACATGGTCCCGCTGTCCGGCAGGCGCATCGTGCGTTCGCCGAACGGCAGCATCGATCAGCAGCTCCTCTGGACATGCGTGCTCGAGGGCAGGAAGGCGGGGCGCCACGTCGCGGACATCCATGCCGATTATGCCTATCGGCTCAATCTGGTGAATGACGGGCGTCACCCGTCCATCGACAAGCCGCACGAGCCTTTTGAGGTCTGCTCAGAGCGCACCGTGCGACGCCGTTTCAACGAACTAGAGTCGGACAAGACCTTGGCCACCTCCATAGAGGTAGAGGCCGTCAAGCAGGATTGGTCAGGAGCCGGCAAGCCGCTCGCGGCTGATTTCGTCATGCAGTATGTGATCGTGGACCACACCTGGCTCGACGTACATGTCGTATGTCCAGCCCTTCAGATGGTTCTCGGACGACCGTGGCTGACACTCGCTATCGACGTCAAAAGCCGCGCCATCGTCGGGCATCTGATAACCTTCCAAGATCCATGCAGATGGTCGGTCAGCGAGATATTACGGCGCATTGTGCTGCCCAAACGTCCCCCGTCGGCCATGGCCAGCCGGTATCCGGTTCTTGCCATGCTTTGCGGCAAGCCAGGCTGCCTGATCCTTGATAACGCCGTCGAATTCCGTAGCCATACGCTCGAAGCGGCAGCGCGGGACGCGGGATTTTCCGTGCGGTTCTGCCCAATCAAGCAGCCAACCTACCGAGCGATCGGCGAGCGTGCGATCAAAACCCTGAATGATCAGACAACCCGTCTGTTGCCAGGGCGAGCATTGACGCTGAACGATGCCAGACGTTGGGGTTACGATGCTGAGGCTCAAGCCATCGTCATGCTCGATGAGCTGGAGGCGATCGCGAACCAGATCATAGCATCGTACAATGTCGAGCCGCATGACGGCCTGGGTAGCCAGCAGCCCGCGCTTGTATTCGAACGTGACATCAATCGCTTCGGCATCAACGACTTCGCGGACTTCGCATCGTTTGCGCGCGACGTGATGGAGGTGCGCTCCGGCGCGCAGCTTTCTCCCTCCGGTATCCGCGCTTTCAACCTGCGCTATCATGAGATTCAGGCGGTGCCGGAACTGTTGCGCGACCTTGTGCCCATCGAGCCGCGCCGCCAGCGGCGCAGCGATGCCACCGCGACCGTCGAGTTCCGCTACGACAGTATGGATATCAGTCGCATCCATGTCTGGAACCGTAAGACCCGGAAATATGTCGAACTGATGTGCGCCGACGAGAGGTACAGCAGCGGCATGCCCTTGTGGCTGCACGAGCAGATCGAACGCGAGGCGCAAAAGCAGGGGTTGGCGTTCAACACGCAGGAGGAGCGGATGAACGCCCGCGGGCATCTCATTGACGCTATCCGCAACATCAGCCCTGGCGACCTTGCAGCTTCACGAAAGCGCCTGGCCACCCTCATCGAAGTTCCACGCATAAGGCAAGCCACAGGAAACATAGTTGATCTGGTTCATGCGACGCCCTCTTCGGTCACGCTTGGTGATTTCATCGCCAACGACCGGGCAAGGTTGACCTCGCTCGACCAGGACATCCTCTCATCACGACCTGATCCGCGTACCAAACCGGCCAAATCGGCGCTCGACCGTCGCCGTGAGCACGCTGCAGCGGGGCAAATCGAACTCGACGCCCCGGCTCGCAAGCGCCGGCTGCCTATGACCAAGGGGGGCTACCAATGACTGAGCATTTCAGCTCTGCACCCGAGCAAGAGACGACCTCCAGCGCAGCCAACCGCGTGGGCAACGCCAAGGCAAGGTTTGATGCGATTCGCGTAGATTACCCACCTCAAACGGCGGTCGTTGCAGCGCTTGATGAGATGCGCGTTGCGGCGATAGGCCGCCCGGCACATGCTCCTTGCGGAGGAGCCATGCTTGTAGCCCCACATGGTTGCGGCAAAACCGAATCCATCGTCACACTTCGCCGTCGTCTGGAAGTAGCGGCCGATGAAGGCTGCAAACCGTTGCTCCATGTCGAGACGGCGGGGGCAGGGACGACCGACTCCCTGCCAACCTCAATCCTGCAGGCTCTCGGGGCAGCTAGGCCGGATGTTGGCACTGAAAAGGCGCGCTGGCCAAGAGCGATCTCGGAGATGCAGCGCTGCGGTGTGCAGATCGTCGTCTTCGATGAGTTCAACCGCGCCGCACGTAGACCCCGAATGAGCCGTGCTATCGCCACGGCGATCCGCGAAAAGATCATGGACGCAGGTATCGCGCCGGTAGCCTTTGTTGGATCGGAAGATGCCGGATCGGTCCTGGCGCAGGTGCCCGAACTGATGGAGCGGCTCGACGATGACATCGATCTCTCGCCCCTACGCTGGGACACGAAGGGGGATCGGGCACTCTTTGTGAGTTTCCTGGCTGATCTCGACGACGCGATGGTGGATGCAGGCATTCTGGCTTGCCTGTCCGGTCTTACGCACGAGGATATTGCGCGGCCGCTTTGGGAGGCGTCGGCGGGCCGAGTGCGGCGCATCTGCAAAATCGTCCGCGCTGCTATGGCTGTTGCCCTTCACGATGGACGGGCCTCCATCGATCGGAACGATCTTGCAGAAGCAGTCGATAGCTACTGCATCCCGCGCGATTTTTGCCAGAGCAACCCGTTTGCCAGGCAGCCTGGGCAATGAGCACCGCTCGTTCGCCATGGCGTGTGACGCGTGTTCTTCCGATAATCGCAGGGGAATCGTTGGATGGCTATGTCGCGCGCGTTGCGGCGGCGCATCACATGCCGCGAATGGCAAAGATCACCGAGGTCACGGGTGACATTCAATCGGATCGCCCTCACGCCTCCTTCTGCGACGATACGGGCTTGGAGATCCTTGCCGACTGTCTGGGCGTCAGTACTGAAATCACCCGGCTGCACTCCCCGCTATGGTCACCCGATGCGAGAATGCTCAATCTCTTCGGGACGGCCGTACCTCGGGATTTTCTACAATTTTCGTACAGGCGCTTTTCCCCAAAGGCATTGGCGATGTCCGCGCATCATCGTGGCCTATGGCAAGTCCGCCAATTGCCGATTTGCACCGAAACATGGGAGTATCTTGAAGAGCACTGTCCGAACCCGTCCTGCCGTCGCCGTCAGATCTGGCGACGCACGGCAGGCATTGACCTATGTGATTATTGCGCAGAACCACTTGCGCGGGCTCAGGCAATACCAGTGCCCGAAAACCTGCGTGAATGCCTCGGGATGCTCGTCGGCTTGATACACCATGACCCGGACAGGCGACGAATCGCCCGGTCTCATCTGCCACCTGGTTTGGCCGAGTTGAACGGTGGACATCTGCTCGAACTCGCTTGCACGCTCGCTCCAGTCGTCGACCGGCGGGTGAGTTCCTTGTTCGGCGACAGATCGCTTTGTATCGACAGCGCTCGGAACCATGTCGTTCCGGCCCTTGCAGCGACATGGCCCTTTCTAGCTGGCTGGCCCGGCGCGATCGAGCAGCATGTCGCCGAAAAGCTTAACGTCGGTGGTCGCGAGAAAGGTGGGAGTACCCGCAAAGCATTTTATCAGGTGCTGTGCGATCGCGACGATCCGCGACTATCGCCTGTCGTCCAGAAGCTTCTTTCCCAACTCGTTGAGCGATGCCGGGCTGCACGCTCAAATGGCGTTACCATCGCGGAAATGACGAAATTGACCGGTGCGGACCGGCCAACCCTTTTCGAAATGCGCAAGGCGGGCAAGCTGCCTTCGTTCCTGGCGCTTGACGGGATCAGGTTGCAGGTTCTCGTCGATCGAGAAGCGGTGGCGCCAATGCTCACCCGCAAAAAGCCTCGCCTGCGTTTAGTTCATGCCGCCGAGATGCTCGGTACGCCGACGTACGCTATCCGCGAATTGGCTCATCTCGGCTTGGTAGCAGTTGCATCCGTACCGCCGGGCCGTGGAGACTCTCAGCAGCTTGCCGTGTGCCGAGACAGTTTGGAGGCTTTCCACGGCAAGTTGTCTCGCCGTTTAAGCCCGTCAAAAGGGGGGTATCCAATTAGGCTTACAGAGGCGATGCGGGGGATTGGCGGGTATTCAAAGCCTTGGGCGAGAGTGCTTGAAGCGATTGCGGAGGGCGACTTGGCGGCAAGCGCAGTTGACGGGGACGCACCTTTGGCAGATCGTATAACAATAAGATCGGAGGCGATACTCTCACTCGAATGTTTCCAGCCTACCGAAGGCATGGATTGGAGCGCCTGCATGGTAACAAAATCCGATCTTGCTGAAATCATGAACATCAGTCCCCCGCACTTTAGTCGGCATTCGGAGTTCCTCCTTGGGCCAGGCCCCGCTTTTCGGGAGATAACTATGGATACAGCCCATGAATTAGCCCGAAGGTATATCTGCACGAGTGAGATGAGCCGAAAATTACGTTTGTACCGGCGCGCAGTTGGCAATTTCGCTAGAATTCATGGAGTTAAACCTCAGGCTTCGGGCTTGTTCAGCCGTACTGAGGCCGAACAGCTTATCCCGGGTCTGCTCGTTAGCTGACACCGCGGTAGGAACGACAGCGGCATGATCGTCGCAGTCCTTCGTCGCTTGTCCTGATTTTCGCGACATCTGTGCAAGGAACGGCGCTGTGAAACGTCGATGACGAATGGCGTATATTGCGGGCACTAGATGCTATCTGGGTAATGACGGGAAGCACACGATAGTCGCCAATCGGGGTTGGCAACGGCGTTCTGCGATCATCAAGGGGCTGCCGTCCGAAATCACCTGTTTGTCGCGCATCCGTGATGGCGACAGGGTTTTTCGTCATCGCTAGGGTCGGCGCATCTTCCAAGAGCTAGTCGGCAATGCTGGCTTTGGCCGCAAACACTTCTTTGGCTGCAAACAAGCCGTTGAGTGCGGCAGGGAACCCGGCATAGACTGCCATCTGCATGAGGATCTCCGTGACCTCATCGCGTGTAAGCCCGACGTTCAATCCCGCCTCAATGTGCACTTTCAGCTGTGGGGCTGCGCGTCGTCGCGCTCGACGTAACCGACGCCGCCAGCATCGCCCGCGCCGTAGAGGAAGCAGGACCGATCGACGCCCTCGTCAACAATGCCGGTGCCGGACTCATGGGCGCGCTGGAAGGCGTGTCGATCGACGCGATGCGCCAGCTCTTCGAGCTGAACACGTTCGGCACCATGGCGATGACGCAAGCCGTTCTGCCAGGCTTTCGTACGCAAGGGTCGGGCGTGATCGTCAACGTTTCGTCGGCCGTAACGCTCAAGCCATTGCCGATGCTGTCCGCCTACACCGCCAGCAAGGCGGCTGTAGAGGCGTTCAGCGAAAACCTCACCCTTGAGGTAGAGCCGTTCGGCGTCCGCGTGCGGCTAGTCATTCCCGGCCGCGCTCCGGAAACGTCGTTTAGCGCGACCGCCCGCGCCCGTTCGCAGAACGGCATTCCCGAAGCCTATGCCGCATGGGCCAAGCAAGTGTTTTCCGCAGCGCCACAGCAACCCGCCGAAGTCACCGTTAAGGCTGATGTGGCGGAAGCGATCTGGCAGGCCGTTACCGATGCGTCCTCACCGTTTCGCATCCCTGCCGGTACTGATGCTGTGACGCTTGCTGCAAAGGTCGCGTAACGGCTGGTCCTTTCCCTCGTTGGCCGGATTGTTCCATGCGATCCGGCCCTTTCGAAAGGGAACCTTAAATGGGAATCCTGGTCTTGGCCGGCGCTCGCCCGCGCCATCTTCTTCAACCGCCTCGGCGAATTGCGAGACCGCACATTCGAGAACCAGCGCCATCGTGCCTCCGGGCTGACCCTTCTCACGGCAGCCGTCACCCTCTGGAACACGGTCTATCTCGACCGCGCCGTCCGGCATCTGCGCGCCAGCGGTGTCGAGGTGCCGGACGAACTGCTCGCCCATGTCGCGCCGCTGGGCTGGGAGCACATCGGCCTTACCGGCGACTATTTGTGGAGCGAGATGGACAAACTCCGGGAATGCTTCAGGCCGCTACGCCTCCAACGGACAACCCGCGACGCTTAGCGTACGTTTCCGAACATCCTCTAACCGGTCCCCAACGGGATGCGGCTCGGCGAACCGGTCGAACTGGAAGTACGCATCGCACACAGTGGCAGGAGCTTCAGGCTGACCGCTTCAGCGCTTGCGCGATCGCCGCTTAGCCGATTTGCGCTTGATCGATGGCTTGGATCTAGTTGCCTGCTTCGGTTTGGCCGCGGTCTTCAGCAGGCGTTTGATCTCCGGCGCGACGTGATCGCGCAGCACTTCACTAGCCCATTCCGTGCGGTCCTCCCGGTAGCCACGCACGGTGCGGAGCGCGATCATCAGCCGGTGGAGCAGCGGCAGTGAGCCTTCCTCCAGAACGGCAGCGACGAAATCCTCCGCCCCCTCCCAAGGACGCGACAGCATCTCCGCCATCGCCTGCGTCGTGGCCTCGATCGCGCCCTGTTCGGTGCACAGCACGCGACCATGGTCGCCGAGATCATGCTCAAGATGGCCGAGGCCGCGCTCGTTCGCCCGCAATAGCGGAAACGGGCACTGCCCTACCTCGAACAGGATCTTCGCGTCGATACGATCGGCATCGTCACCGACTCGTGCGGTAGGCAGCTGCGCCAGCTGCCCGAGGATCATCCAGCCGGTGACGTCGCCCATCATCTGACTGCGCTCCGACCCCATGTTGATCGGCTCGCCTCGAACATTACCGAACCGGTCCGACACCCATGCCTTGCCGCGCTCGATTTTGAGGTGGACGATTTCGCCATCGGGCGTCGCGAACGCGATCAGCCGGTCTTCGACCAGCTCTTCCCGCGGTTTGATCGAGAACAGTCCGTGGACAATGCCCTCGCTAAACCGGCCGGTCGTCTCGGCCAAAGTGCGAATTGCTTGCGCACCGACCAGGTCGCCGAGATAGACACCTTCTAGCCGGCGACCGAGCCATTCGCCTGCCGCCTTCGCATCGGCAGCGCCGCGCGCTTCCAGGATGGCCGCCGCGGCGTCCGCAAGTTCCACCATGAACACCGCCGGGACAGTCGGCAGCACGACGTCCTCGCGGCCTTGGCGATACACACGGACATGTCCTGCCGCACGCAGTCCTGCCAGCCGTTCGCGGGACTCAGGCGACAAGGCGTCCTGCCGCACGACGAAGGCGTTGGACTGAGCAATAGCCAAGTCGCCAACGCCCGAATGATTGTCGGCGATTGCGTCGCGTGCAAGCACGCGATAGCCGCGCAGCAGATCGGATTGGCCGGCATAGGTCTCGCGCGTCGTATCTACCAGTCGCAGGCCGAGCGCCGCAGACAAGATCACACCGCTCCGTCCATCGCCGTAGCGGGGATCGCGCGCGACATCATCGTATAGCGCGCGCAACACCCACGGCGCGCGATAGTCCTGGCAATATTCCGCGCCCGGCACGAACCCGATCCGGGCTTCCGCCAGGATCCGCTGGGCCACGCGGAACTCCTCCAGGCCGAGCGTACCGAGCTCGATCTCGGTGCCCAGGGCGCCGATTCCCGTGGTCGCGCGCCCGTTTGTCGTGCGCGTGAGGCCCTCGCGCTGGTCGGCGGTCAGGATAACCTTTAGCTTCGGCCCCACCTCGATGCTCGCCAGTTCGTGTAGATCCGCCGCCATCACGGTGCCGGGCTCGACCCCGTCGATCGCTATTACCAAGCTCGGGCCGGCATCGGCTTGCGACATCCGCCGCATCCATTGGCGCGCGTCGTGTGGTGTCAGCGGCCATTCGAACGCCGCAGCAAACAGGTTGGCGATCGACTGGAACAGGCCCGGGCCGCTCCCGCGCAGCATGAGCACCGCCAGCTCGTCGCTGGCCGCCGTGTCCTGCGCCAGCTCGCGCAGCAGGTTGGTCTTGCCCGCCGCCGGCGGGCCATCGATCAACGTGAAGAGCGTGCCCGTCTTCAGCGCGGCCGCGGCCTGCGCGGTCGCGATGCGTGGGAACAGGAAATCGCGCGCAACCGGCCGCCCGCTCGCGCCCGGCGGATCGGTCAGGTCGCCGAGCAACCGCGCGGTGCAGCTCCGCATGGCGCTCGGCCAGAGATCGAGGTCACGGCCCAGCAGCGCCTCGATCGCCCAGCGCATGTCTGCCGCTGCAATCTTAGCCGTGTTGGCCAGCAGCTTCTGCACCTTAGCGCCTGCGTCAGAGTCGGGCTTCCACTCCGCGCCGGTATTGGCTTCGTAGCATCGGGTGTCGTTGCCGTTGCTGACAATCACCAACGGTGGGCGCGGGGTGAGCATGTTTGCATAGCTTTGCGCCTGCTCGTAATCCTGGCGCGTGATCGCGACGGTGTCGCGCTTGATCTCAAGTACGGCTAGCGGCCGATCGTCGTGGAACAGCAAAATGTCAGCGCGGCCGGTCTTGTGCCATAGTGCTGCACTGTCCAAGTCACGGGTCTCGTGTCCAAGACGCACGGTAAAATGTCGCTGCAGCACGATCGCATCGTCGGCGATGTTGGGGAACGCCTCCGCGAGTGCCCGCGTGATCCGAGCTTCGAGTTCAGCCTCGTTCCTCGCCTTGGGCGACTTCGCTGCGGTGCTGGCGGCGGGCTTGGGCGGGATGGACCGCTTGGCAGCTCCGGTCTTCGTCTTTATGGCTTGTTTGTTCATAGCATCGTCTTACCTGAACGACCCTCATCGCCGCCATATCCATCGAGGCGGCGACGTAACCAAGCGCAAAGCTGTTGGCCGCCCGTTCCATGACGACGGCTGCCCTGATCTCATCGCGAGCGCTTTCAGGAACAGTGCAAAGTTCTTTGAACGGTCGATTAGGGCGCGCTGCGGCCTGACCGCTCAGCGGAACGAAAACGGCAGGTTCTGAGAGGAGCGGCCATTCACGCCCGGATCGGGGAACGGCATAAGTCGGTCGAACGCTTCCGCAACCCCACGTCGTAAAACACACGATAGTCGCCGATCGAGGTTGGCGACAGCATTTTGCGATGATCTAGAGGCTACCGTCCGAAAATATCTGTTTGTCGTGCATCTGCTAGCCACGGCGGGTCGCCCCCCTCAAATAGGACCTAGATTCAATAATCTCCTTCTGACGTTTTTGTCGCGAAAGAGATCCCTTTTGCCGCTTGCTAGCAAATGAGAAACCACATGCCACAACCCCTTTGCGACGTCTCAATTAAAGGAGAGTTGTTCTTCTCAGCAGGCGTTCTTCGAGGCTCTCCGTTCGCAGGCGACGTTGCCTATGTAATCGCTCTTTGGGCGCATACTGATGGTGACATCGCGTCTATTCTCAGCCGTATGCTAAAAGCGGATATCGCAGTTGGTACCGCCATGTATCTGGCGCTAGTTAGTTCGGGCAGTCAGAAGTCGGCTCTTAAGGCCGCTGCAAAGGCCGCGCTGCCTGAATGGCAAGAAATCTTGCTGCGGGTAATCTTGAGCGTCACGGACCCGCTGCGTACGGAACGCAACCAATTCGCACACTGGGTTTGGGGCCATTGCACGGAAGTTCCGGATGCCCTTCTGCTCACGCACCCCAAAACAATTGTCGAGCACAACGCCAGTTTCAGACAGCGGGTGCTCGAACTGCCGGACAGAAGAGGCGTGATCAGACCAATGCCTATCGATGACACGAAAATCATGGTCTACCGCAAAGCAGATTTTGATTACGCGATTCAAACCGCCGAACGCGCGCGAGATCTCTATCGTCTCTTATACGCCAGCATTGCCGATCCAATGGTCCCGGGCCCACGCGAACAATTACTCGGCGACAGAGAGGTACGCGCTAAGGCAGACCGCCTCTCTAAGGCTGCCGCGGAGGAAACTAGGGCACTTCTGCTCGTCTAGGATGAAGCGGCTCGAAAGACCGGCATGATGCGCGTTGAGCCCCTGGACATGGACGAGCCGCACTCGGTGGCATGGAACAGACCTGTAGATATCAGCGCTAATTGGCACGGTTCTGTCAGCGATAAATGGCACGTAATCACGGGCTAGCTCCCTGTATCGAGGGCGCCAGCCCGTGATTCCTCCGCTTGTCCGGTCGTGCGCTCGCGCGAAGCAGGAGCAGGAGCAGGAGCAGGCTTGCGTCTGCCTTAGGCCCCGCCCACACCAGATTGCGGTAGTTCGTTTGCACCTAACGATGCGTTTTTGATCGACTTGAGGGATTGATCCGGATGAAGGATGCTATTTTTCAAACTAGATGCTAGTTCAGCTTACATCGTACCTGAGACTGAGGCCAGTATCGTGGCGTATGCCGTCTATCTTGAAGTTGACCCCGATACGTCGAATAAGTTCGATTGGCTGAGCGACGTTATCGCAAAAATAGATCCGTCAATTTCCATTCCTAGGCGTTTCGGACATTCTCACCATCTTACAATTGGTGTATATAAAAACATAGACTTAGATAAAATAACTGAAGCTCTAGCCTATTCATTATCTCTCTTTTCAGCTATAGATATTATTATACCAAGTATAGGATGCTTCCCTGGGACAAGTTCGGTCTTATTTGCAGCGCCGTTGCCCACGAAAGCAATGATAGAATTCCATGAGTTGTATCATGGTCTAGTCGGCACGCAACACGGTAGCTTGCCTCATTACTGTCCAGGGACTTGGTTCCCTCACATTACGATCGCCTCGGGTATGACAAGTCGCCAGGTCGGCGATGCGTTATCCATGATAGCTGAGGATTGGCACCCGATCGAAGGATCGTTAAATACCGCTAAGGTGGTCAGTCTTACGCCTACCGAAGTTATGTGGTCCAACGGCTTTCGTTGCGATGTGCAAAGCTAGGTGCAGATTACTTATTTGTTTTGATAGTTATATTCGAGAGCAATAAATCGTTTTGGTGGCTTATCGTTATTATCACATGTAGATCGACAAACCGATTAACTCGATGGCTTCAATCTCGCCTAATATCCGCACAGAGTCGCGCGCAATTCCTCCAGTTTCAGCAAGATACTTGGCGAGGCGCTCGCCATTGATATCGTCGAGCGCTGGTTGAAACATATCTAACACCCGCGTGCCCATTGCGTTCACCTCTGCCAACGACGCTAAGGAGCGGCGGTCAATTAGGCTGCTTAGGCCGTCCAGATCAGCGAACTGCTCAAGTGCCCTAGACGAAAACAAAGGTGTGCCGGCGTCTGCGGAGGCGCAAATCAAGATCGTTCGGATTGCCCAAAATAGCCGGCGCTTTGCCTCGTCACTTTTGTTCCAATCTCGCTCCATAAAGAATCGTAAAATCAACGCAGCTATCCTGGCATCATCGCGATATGAGTGCTTCGGGCGATACGCAGCTTTCAGCCGGCAAAGAAAGCTGTCGGGATCCAAGAGGCCGATGCCTTCGAAGGCAACGTGATAGGCGAATAGGCTTCCTTCGCACGCCTGCTGCTCAAGCCACCCTTTAGAATATCGATGAACGCTGATACCGTTCAGCTCGACTGGTGAAACGATGCCTTGGCCGTCGGATGCAGATATTAGATCAACATCGGAGCCAGCACGTGAATCACCACGAGCTCGACTTCCGTATAGTATTAGAGAATCTGCCATCTAACGTGCTCTAGATAGTTTTGAAATAACAGTAGCAAAAAATACTGAGTATATTGCTATAGAAATGAGAACGTGAACGTTTTGTATTGTGGCTAAGTCACTTCCTACAGCTTCGCCTTGGTTAGTAAATCCCACTAGAAAGGTGATATCAAAGCTTTTCTGAAAAGGGTGGCCAGTAAATTTCAAAGACGGGAAATAGCTGTAAATACTTCCAAATAGTAGAAAACAGGCGCCCAGCGCGATGCATGGTCGGCCGGCGGATTCGCCCCACCCATTAAGCCAGCCAAATGCGCGCATGATTGCATAATTAATGATATGCAAGGCAAGTTTCAAAACCGACGTGATCTTATTTAATGGTGGCTCCGTGTAGATCTCAAAGATATCCTGCGACATTCGCTCAGTAGACCTCCGAAGCTCATGAAGTTTCACGGTGTTATAGTATGTTCTTTCGTCGCCCACCGACTGATGGCTTATCATGACCGTACGAAGGAAGTGTGCCCTAGTTCCTTTCAGTCTAAACCACTGATTGAGACGATGCTTAATCGTCTTATCCTTCGGATTTCGACTGCTGACTGAAGCATTAATAAGATCATCTGGATTACTAATATAGGTTTTGTTTAGATCGATCCTGCTAGATATGCCAATGTTATGCCATTTACATTCTCGAAAATCACACCCGCTAAAGGCCGTCAGTGAGAGCGAGGAATCGGAAAAGTTGCACTTGCGGAAATGTGCGTCTTGCCATTTCGAGTATGCAAAGTCACAGTTTATAAAGTTACATTCATCAAACATAACCAAAGGGGTCGGTGAAAACATTCCTTGGAAATCGCAATTCTTAAACGTCTTTCCCTTTACTGTGTAGGTATCTCCTGGAGATATCTGGCTGTTCAAACTTGATCCTGAGATAAAACGGTTAGCTGGCCCCGCATCGCGGGTAGCGTTCCAATCATAGGGGGCTTTATCAATTTCCAAAGCGGGAGAGTATATCGGTTCCCACCAACAGACCGCCCGACGATGCCCAATGTGGACGGACGGTGCGGCGTCATTGCCGCCTGACACCGAAATCATATTATTGCGAATAATCGCGGGTGTGTTTTTCGTAGGCCAGATCCACATCGCGATCTCTTACCATGCCCGGTTATGTACGATAACGATTTTTGCTCCGCTCGGCTTGCCACCGCGGCAAAGACGTCGTTGAAGAGCGCTCGGTCGCGAACGTTTCTGCGACGTCGAAGAACGACGACTACGGCATCTCATCGATTTGCTAATTAGAATAGTCTGATCGGTAGCTTCTATCCGGATCGGACGTTTTTAGGACCCACGTGTAAGCCTCGGCCTGGTCGATTGCCGCCTGTCGGCAAACACATGATAGGCGACACCCCGGCGCCCGCTTTTGCTAAACCCTAGACCCTCTCAGTTCATAAAAGTCGACAAACCCTGTCGCTTTGATAGTTTGTTCGGAAACATGCGTTTGAGGGTTTGTCGTACATGCTGGTCGGATACATGCGGGTGTCGTCGGTCGACGATCGCCAAACGGTCGATCTCCAGCGCGATGCGCTAGTCGCAGCTGGCGTCGATCATCGTCATCTCCATACCGACAAAGCATCAGGCGCGCGCGACGATCGGCCGGGGTTGAAAGACTGTCTCGACTATCTGAACGCGGGTGACACGCTGATCGTGTGGAAGCTCGACCGCCTCGGGCGCTCGCTGCCGCATCTGCTTACGATCGTCACAGACCTTAAAGTGCGGGGCATCGCGTTCCGGTCGCTGACTGAGCAGATGGATACGACCACGCCGCACGGCGAATTGCTGTTCTCGCTGTTTGGCGCCTTGGCGCAATATGAACGGGCGTTGACACGCGAGCGGGTAATGGCAGGACTGGCCGCAGCCAAACGCCGAGGACGCCAAGGTGGCCGACCGCCGATGATCGAGGCCGAAACGCTCGAACGGATTACTGCCGCGTTGGAGGGAGGGGCCAGCAAGGCGTCAGTCTGCCGAAGCTTCAAGGTGCCGCGCTCGACCTTGCTCGGCACGCTTGCGCGGATCGGCTGGACCGCGCCGGTCAAGATTTAACTGAACGTAGCGACCCTACCGTTACAGCCGCCAGAACCGGGGCAACTTCGTCTTAAATCTTCGAGCTCCGGCCCAACGGTGATCGTCGATCAGTACAGATGTTGAATACGGCTCAGGCGACTTCCGAGCAATGCCTCAGCTGGCGTCCAGAGAGGTCGCGTCAACTATGGCTTGGAACTGGCTCATAATTTCAGGATGCCTTGAAGTGATATAGCTTGCGACTTTGTCGTTGCCGATCAACCGTTTCAAGTAGCGCGACGACAGCACGAGTTCGAGGACGTCGTCGCCGAAATTGGAGTCCCGAGCACGGAAATCGGCATTGAGCGTTTCGAGTTCACGTTCCATCCGCGCCATCTGTTCCGGCGTGACGCCAAGTATCTTCTTCGGCTGATCGGGTTTGGCGAGATCGCACTGGCGGGTCGCGGCCAAGATCGCTCGAGCGTAGCTGGCGGTGAAGTTGTTCATCGCCGCCATCATCTCGGCCGCGGCAAACTGCTTCTCCGGCTTCAGCTTGCGGAGGATGTCGAAGACGACCGCGTTGACGTGCTTGTCCTTGAGTATCTCGACGGTATCGGAGGATATTCTGTCGAGCATGGTCCGTCGGCGGGCTACCAGCGTTTCGTCCATGCCCAGCGCCGCCGCGATCATGGCGGCCGGTACGCCGCGATCAAGGGCACGCGTGATCATGTAATGCTCCTGCACCGTAGCCAGACGATTCACCCGCTTGTTGTAGGTGAAGGCTTCGTCGTCGTCAGCGACGATGCACGGAGCCGACTCCACGGACGCTTCGCGGAGCGCATGCAGACGAAGATGGCCATCGAGCAGCATGTGCCGTCCGTTCTTATCGGCGACCGTGACGGCCAGTGGCTCGACGATGCCGATCTCACGCACCGATGTCGCGATGCGGACATAGCGCTTCGACTCGACTATGCGGACCGTCATGGGGCGGACCGGCAGGATCGCGTCAAGACGAAGGTCCAACACCTCGCGAGCGAACGATATCCGGATCGGATCTGTCACGTCGGGTCCCCGGCGATGCCAAGGCGCTGAGCGACAGGATGAGGGAGGCTGGCCAGCCCTTCGGCTCGAAGAAGCGTGACAAAATGCTCGTCCGCCAGCAGCTTGCCCATCGCGCCGACGATGAACGTGAGACGTCCTTCCGTTAGCGTTGCCTTCTTCACCAGAAGCCGCTGGCGCTCGACCTCCTTTTGGTAGGCGCGGACGAGCGCAGCGGCGGTTGTGGGCTGGCTGCGTTTCGGTCCGCTTCGAACGGACTTGATGCCTTTGCCGATCAGGTTCCGCTGATCGACGATCCTCCGGATCGCGAGAACCTGAGCGCCCGGTAGCGACCCCGCTTCGTACGCCTCCGTAAGGGCCCGCTGCACCTGCGCGTCGTCGGCACGGGCGATCTCGGCGGCGATGGTGTGTGGAATGACACCACGTTCAACGGAGTCCAGCAGCCGTTCCTCGCCTTTCTCAAGCAAGAAGTTGATCGTCCAGACGTACTCGGGGCTGAAGCCCACCTTCCGCGCTATCTCCGTATGGCTGTAGCCGCGCTGCCGTAGCACGCCCACTTCGCGGATTAGCTCGAGCGGGGACAGGTTGCGGCGCGCCATGTTCTCGACGAGACTCATTACGTAGCATTCGTCGCGCGTGGCTTCGATGACGATGGCTGGGATCGCGGTCGCGCCCAACTTGACGAATGCCTCCATGCGACCTTGCCCGCAGATTAGTTCGAAGCCCTGGCCGATTGGTGAACGCCTGACCATGATGGGGCGCTTCAGTCCGACCGCGCGTATGCTTTCGACGAGCTCTTCAAAGACCTTCCGGTTGCGTACCCGGGGGTTCAGCACTTCGATCGACGCGATGGAGATGTCGATTATGTCGGGCGTCACAGAGCATACTCCACGGCGTGACGGCGCAGCAGGTGGTACAGCGGCGAGAGGTCTTCGGCGCGATAAGCATCGAGCATGATGCCGTTGTCCTCTCCCATGCCGAAACGCGGCTCGGCACCGAGATCAATCCACGGAAGGAGATAGTGGTCGCGCACCGTCCTGTTGTCCGGCGCAAGGCGAACGATCACTGTGATGTCGGGCCGCAGGCCAGCGTCGAGGCGGACCCGCCAGCGTAGCGATCCAGCGGCGGTCGTCCGGCATCGAGCGATAACGAGCGCGATCGTCACCTCGTGGTTGACGACGAGCAGATCGGTCGTTCCGTCGACCGAGACATGGGCGCCGACCGCCTCGATGCCCAAGACGGTGCTGGCGACCACCTCGGGGTGCATCAGGCGAAGCTGGCGATTGGTCTCGACGTAGCGGAAGTCGCGGTCGGGGGTGTAGCCTATCAGCTGGTATGCCCGCAGCAGGCTGCCGAACCGATGTCTATAGGCAGCCGTTGATGGCATCGACTCGACCTCGTCGATGATCATGCCCGACAGGACGCCTTTGGCGGAGAGCAGGTCCGACAGCATGGTCAGGAGATCGGAATCCGAGAAGCGCCGGGCGCGCTCAGCGAGGATCTTCTGCGCGGCTTCGAACAGCCCCGGATCGACGATCGACTCGAACGCACCGATCCGCCGGATCCACATGTCCGGTGAGTTCACCACGCGCTGCTTCTTCAGTTTAAAGGAGACGCGGTTGTAGACGTTGTTCCCGATGTACTTCTCGTTGCTCAGAATCTGCCTGACGACGGAGCGGGTCCATGACTTGCCCAGATCGGTGACGAAGCCTTCGCCGTTGAGGGCGGTCGCGATCTCGCGCTCCGACCTATGCTCGAGTACGAACCATCGGTATATCCGGCGCACCGTTTCGATCTCGATGTCCGGTCCCGGCACAAGGATGACGCGGTCCGTCTGGAGGCTCTTCCGTTCGCCGGCTGCGAGGAGCGTCTTTGGTTCGTTGCGCTCGTTCACAAGATGTCGACGCAGGCCGTATCCTGCGGGGCCGCCCTGCCGATAGCCCATAGTGATTAGGCGGCACTGCCCCGCGAAGACCTTCGTGGACAGTTCACGGCTATATTCGCCGGCCATCATCCGTTTGACGGTCTTGATTACGTTCGCCTGGAAGCTGCCATCGTTGTCGAACTGCTCCGCGCAGTAGTGGACGTGTATGCCGCGTTCCCGGCAAATGAATTCGTAGTAGGCGCTCTCATCCGCGTCCTGGAAGCGCCCCCAGCGACTGATGTCGTAGACGAGGATCGCGTCGTAGTCGGCCTTGCCGCTCTGCACGTCGTCGATGAGACGTCTGAGCGCATCGCGTCCGGCGATGTTCAGTCCGCTACGACCTTCGTCCGCATAGGTGCGGACAATTTCGATGCCCCGCCTGGCGGCATATGCCGCGATCGCTTCGGCCTGGTTCTCGGTCGAGTACTTTTGGAGGTCGGTCGACATGCGCATGTACTGAGCGGCCCGCACCAGCTTCATGTCCGGAGGTTCTTCCCGCACCGCTTTTCCTGACGCTTGTCACGGGCGTGTCGCTCCCGTGTCCGACTGACGTCTTTCTATTCGCGGGAGGATGGAATGTCGTTGTCGGATAAGGACCGAAAACTTCGCGCGGGAGACGGAAACAAGTTTCCCATTGATCCGGCCGCAGACACGGTGGCGTCATTCGCCAGTGTCATCGCCGACGCGCTGCGTCGAGATTTCGGCACATCCCCGGCGAAGGTGAAGCATATCGCCCGTCTTACGGGAGCGAACGCGCGGACGGTGCAAAACTGGCTCTATGGGAGGAACGGTCCGAGCGGAGCGGGGCTAGTGGTGCTGATGCGCCATTCGGATGCGGTCATGCTAGCCGTTCTCGAACTCGCGGACCGGTATGAGATACAACACGCAGCGAAGAGCGAGAAGCTCCGGGGGGAGCTGCGTTCACTAATCACGATGCTGCTGGAGTATCTTGGTCCGGAATGACGCGGATCCCGCAACGAGCATCGACGCACAGTCCTTGCCAACAGCATGGACTCAATTGCGGGCTTGTCAGGTATGGATCGGTTGCAGCAAATTGTAGGTGGTGCTCGCTCGAAGGCGGACATCGAACCGCGTGGCGAGGCCAGTGGTCAATGCAACGATGGAATTTGCGTCATTCGGTATGTTGACGGCTGAGGCGAGGGGAGTCCGATTCGGACGCCCGCCCAAGCTCAAATCTGATCGGACCGCGTTGGGCGAGCGCCGGCAAGTCGGTGCACGAATAGCCAAGCTTTTCGAGGGCCAACATGCCCCGCTCTACCGGGCACTGACGGCTTTGACGGTGGCGGCATAATGCCGACCTTCCCACAACCGGCCTGTAGGATGGAATCCTAACTCAACCGCGCCGGACAAATCGGTGTCAGAATTCTCGCTGATCGGTCAAAAGCTTTGTCACTTGGTTTTGACAGATCACGATATGTTCTGACCTGAGAGGGCAAGTTTTCGTGTCAAAGGACACGCTTGCTAAATTTCCTGCAGGAATTGCAGCATCATCGTCAGGGCTTCGTCGGTCAGGCCGAGCGAACGTTGCGGCCATGCGGCGGTGTGCGGCCAGCACGTGATCAACCCGCGATGCTCGAGTGTCAGCAGCCAGCGTCGGATCGTCACTTCGGACAGCCCGGTGGCGGCCTGCACCGCGTCGATGGTCAGCGGTGTGCCCTCTTCGTACGCGACGAACAGCCCTAGCAATATATCCCATGCCGGATCCTGGAACAGCGCCCGAGCCGACGCGAATGCGGCCGATCGGGCGCGTTGCTGATGAAGCAGGGCGCGGGCGCGGTCGAGTTCGGTCGGCGATGGCGGCTCGATACCCGATCCAGCCCCGTTACCCGGGGGGGTGTCGCCGGGGGGAGCGTCACCAAGCGGCATCTGTGGTGGCGTACCCTCCTGCGGTAAGGTGTCGGGCAAGGGGTGGTGCGCTGGGTAACGCAAACGAAGGGGGTCGCTCATCGGCGTCGATCCATATTTTGAAGTCGGTGTCGGTGTCGGTGTAAATTCGGCGGTCAGGGCGATTTTGACGCGCTGGACCAGTCCGGATCGCAGCCATGCGACCATCGTCGCCGGCGGTGGCGTTCGGTGCCGACCACCAACAGAGCCAGCATCGGATAGGCGATCTTGCTGATCGCCGCGGCGTACATCCAGGGCACAAGGTCCGGGTCGTATGCGCGGACGCCGTGCACCGCGATCGCGAGCAGGTGAAGCGCGCTGATCCAGATCGGCCAGAACCGGTTCGCGAACAGCGCCACCGCGATCAATCCGGCCAGCAAGGCCAGGTCGATCGATAGCAATGCGGTATCGACCGACCGGAACGCGGGCCGCGCGGTGAACGCCAGCAGACTCGACAGGATCGCGGCGAGCAGGAACGCCGCCGCAACGATCCGTTCGGGGAGCCCACCATGGCGAAACGCGAACCAGCATGTCGCCAGCGCAACCGCGTAATAGACCAGGACGTGGATCACGGGGCGCGACCGAGTTCGAGGTCAGGCCGCCGCGGCGACGATCGAGAGATGGCTGATGTCCGCACCGGTGAAGAATGCCTGATCCGGTTTGGGCAGGCCATCGCCGAAACCGACGAACTTGCCGATCCGTTCGGCGCTGCGATGCGCGGCGATCACATGACCCTGTGCCTGAGCGATCGCCGCCATGGCGCCGCCAAGTTCCTGGACGACGGGTTGGGCGATCCGCGGCGTGACGCCGGCGCTGCCGCCGAACGTCGTCGTGGCAACCGCGAGGTGCGAGCAGATCGCAAAGGCCTCGGTCAATTGGGCTTCGAGCCGGTTCAGCAGGGTGCCGATATCGGTGGCGGTCTGCGTCAGCTGAGTGTCCATGCAAGTATCCGCCGATGGCGGCCTTCTCGATCGATTAGCCGGACACGTGCCCTAGCCGTTCGATCAGCTCGGCGAGCACGTTGAGACCGCTCGCGAGCATGCCGAAGCCCACCGCGAGGATCACTGCGATAGCCGGTATCCAGAGCAAGCGGGCCGCGACCGGTAGGTCGTTGCTGCGTTGTCCTGTACGCCTGATCGGAAGCAGTCCCGCGAACGATGGCCTTTGGGGTGCACCGGCATCTTGGCCCACCCGGTCCGCACCGGCATCTTGGAAAGCTTCCGGTTCGACGACCGGCTGAGCGATCTGTGGCATCGATGCCGCGGGAGCTGCCACCCATGAAGATTGCCCCCCGGATTGCCCGGGGGCTGGCGGCCTTGGGTCCGACAGCGGATCAATACGTTCGTGCCGAGCCAGCATGCGGGCCGCATCGCCGCGATCGGTCGCGCCGAGAATCCGGACCGCGTCGGCGATGTAGCCGTCTACGGTGCCTGGCGCGATACCGAGTTCCGCGGCGATCTGCTTGGTCTTGCGCAACGCAGCCACGCCGCGCAGCACGTCGCGGTGCCGGTTCGACAGACGATCGATGCGGGGTTCTTCCATCTCATCCCCCCTTCACCGGGCTGGCGGCATAACAGACCGAGCATGCCCCTAAAGGGTTAACGGTCGGGCAAGCAACCACCTGCGCATTCGCGGCCGATGGCGGCACTTCGAAAGAACACCCGCGACAAGGCTCGGCTCATCGCATTTGAACCATTCTCTATCCGACTTGCACGTTTTTCCCTCAATCATGCGTTAGGATGCACGTGCCGGCTCGCCATCAACCTTTGGCTCGTCACCAAGGCGGGTCGGCACAAATCCCAACTCTTTCAAATGCTACGACGCCTCGGCGATCAGCTTGGCTGCCTCGGGCGTGTTCCATTCATAGCCGCCGGTCATCCGCCAGACTTCCTTGCCTGCCGAATCGTAGAGGATCGTGGTCGGCAGGTTCGCCTGATAGGCGAGGCTGAGACCGAGCTTCGGGTCGAGATAGGGCTTCAGCGTCGAAAACTTCTTCGCGGCGAAGAACGGCGTCACCTTCTCCGCGCCCTGCAAGTCCTGGCTGACTGCGATCACCTGGACCTTGCCCGCGAGCGACTTCGCCGCGGCGTCGAGCGTCGGCATCTCGGCGACGCACGGCGCACACCAGGTCGCCCACATGTTGAGCAGCAGCGGCTTGCCCTTGAACGCGGCGAGCGTGACCGATTTGCCGTCGGGCGCGGTGAAGGCAACCGTCGGTCCGGTCTCGCCCTTGTGGCTGCGGTCGAGCTTTTCGGTGCTGGTGGCAGGACCGGTGGCTTCGTCGGGCGCGGGGGCGGACGTAACCTCGTCAGCGGAGGCCGTGTTTGCCGCAACGACGTTTGCTTGCTCCGGCGCGGGCGATTTCCTATCGCAGCCGGCGACCAGCAGGCCCATTCCCACCAGACCGATAGTCGGAAGACGGGCGATTGGGCGCGAAGTGAACACAGGACGCAAGACCATGGACGGTTCCAATTCGATGTGGGGTGGGCGGTTCGCCGAGGGGCCGGCAGCGGTCATGCGCGAGATAAACGCCTCCATTCCCTTCGACAAGCGGCTCTGGCAGCAGGATATTGCCGGCTCCAAGGCGCATGTCGCGATGCTCGGCAAGCAGGGCATCGTCTCGGCCGAGGACGCCGCGACGATCGCGGCCGGGCTCGATACGGTAGCGGCGCATTATGCCGAGCACGGCGTCGAGGAGGATCTCGTCCTCGAAGACATTCATATGCAAACCGAGGCGCGATTGGCCGATGCGATCGGGCCAGTTGCCGGGCGGCTGCATACCGCACGCTCGCGCAACGATCAGGTCGCGACCGACTTCCGGCTCTGGGTGCGCGATGCAATCGACCAGGCGCTGGCGGCGCTCGCCGGGTTCCAGGCCGCGTTGCTGACCCGCGCGGAAGAGCATGCGGCGAGCGTGATGCCGGGCTTCACGCATCTCCAGTCCGCGCAGCCGGTGACGCTCGGCCATCACCTGATGGCGTATCATGCGATGATCTCGCGCGACGTCGGCCGGTTTGCCGATGCCCGCGCAAGAATGAACCGGTCGCCGCTCGGCTCGGCCGCGCTGGCGGGGACGGGCTTTCCGATCGACCGCGCGATGACCGCCGCCGCCCTCGGCTTCGACGGCCCGATGACCAACTCGCTCGACGGCGTCAGCGACCGCGATTTCGCGATCGAGTATCTGACCGCGGCGACGCAGACCTCGCTGCATCTGTCGCGGCTCGCCGAGGAGTTCGTGCTGTGGGCGTCGCAGCCGTTCGGGTTCGTCGCGCTCAGCGACCAATGGTCGACCGGCAGCTCGATCATGCCGCAGAAGCGCAATCCCGATGCGGCTGAGCTGGTGCGCGGGCATGCCGGGCGCATCCTCGGTTGCATGACCGCACTGATGGTGACGATGAAGGGCCTGCCGCTCGCCTATTCCAAGGACATGCAGGACGACAAGCCACCGGTGTTCGAGGCGCACGACCTGCTTGCGCTGTCGATCGCGGCGATGACGGGCATGGTCGAGAGCGCGACGTTCCGCACCGACCGGATGCGCGGGCTGGCGGAGAGCGGCTTCGCGACCGCGACCGATCTCGCCGACTGGCTGGTGCGTGAGGCGGGGCTGCCGTTCCGCGAGGCGCATCATGTGACGGGGCGCGCGGTGAAGCTGGCGGAGGAGCGCAAGGTCGCGCTCGATGCGCTGCCGATCGAGGACCTGAAGGCAATCGATGCGCGGATCGACGAACGCGTGTACGGCGTGCTCTCGGTCGATGCGTCGGTCGCCAGCCGGACCAGCTTCGGGGGCACCGCGCCGGACAATGTGCGCGCGGCGATCCGGGCTGCGCGGGGAGATATTGCATGAAACGGCTTCTGGGATTGGCGGGACTGGTGCTGGCCCTTACGGGCTGCGGTGCGGCGGACGGCCTGGTGCCGGCGGAGGGCAAGACGCTCCCGGTCGCGCCTTACGGTGCGAAGACCCCGCCGACCGCCGCGCAGCTGCTCGCGCCGACCACGCAGCAACGCCCGCAGCGCAGCGACGAGCTGCTCACCCAATCCGACGAGCGCCGCAGCGACGAGTTCGACCTGCCGCCGCCAAATTGAAGACCTGATCCATGGACCATTTCGCTTATCGTGACGGTGTGATGCACGCCGAAGACGTCGCCCTGCCGGCGATCGCCGAGGCCGTCGGCACGCCCGTCTACGTCTATTCGACCGCCACCTTCCGCCGCCATGCGCAGGTGTTCCGCGATGCGCTGAAGGGCGCTGGGCGCGTGCATCTGGCCTATGCGATCAAGGCGAACCCCAACGTCGCGGTGCTCCGGGTGCTGGCCGACGAAGGCTATGGTGCCGATGTCGTTTCCGCGGGCGAGATGCAGCGCGCGCTGGCGGCGGGCATTCCGGCGTCGGACATCGTGTTCTCGGGCGTCGGGAAGACGCGGCGCGAACTGGCGCAGGCGCTCGACGCCGGGATCGGCCAGTTCAATCTCGAGCTGGAGGAGGAGGGCGAAGTCCTTGCCGCGCTGGCGTATGCTCGCGGCGAACGCGCGCCGGCGGTGCTGCGGGTGAACCCCGACGTGGACGCCGGGACGCACGCAAAGATCTCGACCGGGCGCAAGGAGAACAAGTTCGGCGTCGCGATCGATCAGGCGGTGGCGATGTTCAATCGGCTGTCGCAGCATGACGGGCTCGATCTGCGCGGCGTCGCTATCCACATCGGCAGCCAGCTGACCGATCTCGCACCGCTTGAAGCCGCCTATGCGCGCATCGGCGAGCTGGTCGCGGAACTGCGCGCTGCGGGTCACACGATCAGCCGCGTCGATCTCGGTGGCGGGCTCGGCGTGCCTTACAAGCCCGACGACGTACTGCCGTCGCCGGCGGACTATGGCGCGATGGTTGCGCGCGCGACCGCCGATTGGGATGTCGAACTGATGTTCGAGCCGGGGCGCGTGATTGCGGGCAATGCCGGCGTGCTGCTGACCGAGGTCATCTGGGTGAAGCCGGGCGTCGTGAACCCGTACGTCATCGTCGACGCGGCGATGAACGACCTCGCGCGCGTCGCAATGTACGATGCGTATCACGATTTCGTCGCGGTCGAGCCGAGCGGCGAGCGGATGATGGCGAACATCGCCGGGCCGGTGTGCGAGACCGGCGACACCTTCGCAATGGGGCGCGATATCGACGCGGTGAAGTCGGGCGATCTCGGGATTTTCCGGACCGCGGGCGCATACGGCGCGACGATGGCGTCGACCTATAACAGCCGCGCGCTGGTGCCTGAGGTGCTGGTCGACGGCGACCGGTTCGCAGTGGTTGCGGATCGCATTCATCCGGAGACGATCCTGGCCGCCGAGCGCGTGCCGGAATGGCTCAAGCGGTGACATCGCCCGCTCCGCTGCCCCCCCCGCTACAAAGCCTGCCGCTGTTCGTAAGGCTAGCGGGGCGCCCGGTGATCCTGCTGGGCGAGGGCGAGGCGGCGGATGCGAAGCGGCGGTTGCTCGATAGGGCTGGGGCCGATGTGGTCGGCGAGGATGCGGCGGCGTCTCTAGCGATCGTCGCGATCGACGACGAGGACGAGGCGCTGGCGGCAGTCGCGCGGCTGAAGGCGCGCGGGATCCTGGTCAATGCGGTCGACCGGTCGGCGCTGTGCGATTTCACGTTGCCGGCGATCGTCGACCGCGCACCGGTGCTGATCGCGATCGGCACTAGCGGCGTATCGGCCGGGCTGGCGGCGGCGTTGCGTCAGCGGCTGGAGGCGATCGTGCCCGCCGATCTCGGCAAACTTGCGCTCGCGTTGCAGGCGGCGCGGGGCGCGTTGCGGAAGCGCTGGCCTGACATGGGCGAGCGCCGCCGGGCATTAGCGACCGCGATGGCGGCGGGCGGGATGCTCGATCCGCTGTCACCGACGCACGACGTCGCTGCATGGCTGGCGCCGACGGACGCGGCCGCTGCGGTGCGTGACGTGGCGATTACCCTCGTCCTGCTGTCTGACGATCCCGAGGATTTGACGTTGCGCCAGGCGCGTGCGCTCGCCAGCGCCGACCGGGTCTACCACGGCCCCGACGTGCCCGCGGCGATCCTCGACCGTGCGCGTGCCGACGCCGCGCGGTATTGCGCTGCGATGCCGGCGGATCCGGGCACGGGCCTCACCGTCGCGGTCGAGATGGCGCGATGAGCGGTTTCGGCTTCCGCATCACCAACGGCGAAGCGACGCGCGTTGGCGTGAAGGAGGCGCTCGACTGTACCGCCGACCTCGTCTGGGTGCATCTGTCGACCACCGCCGAGCATGCGCAGACATGGTTGCGCGACGAGGCCAAGCTGCTCGATTACGTCGTCGACGCACTGACCGCGACCGAGACGCGGCCGCGGTGCGAGGCGGTCGGCGAGGGCGCGTTCCTCAATTTGCGCGGGCGCTCGCACGAGGAGCTCGACACCTCTGACATGCTCGCCTCGGTACGGATCTGGGCGGTGAAGGGGCGGGTCTTCTCGGTCACGCGCAAACCGCTGATCGCGGTCGGCGAGGTCGAAAAGATGGTCGAGCGCGGCGAAATCCGCGATCCGGGCGATCTGATCGCAGCGTTTGCGACCGCGATCACCGCCGACCTCGATCCCGACGTCGCGACGCTCGGCGACGAGCTCGACGATTGCGAGGAACAGCTCGACGCCAACCGCGTGTTCGAACTGCGCCGCACCGTCAGCAAGGTCCGCGTGGCGGCGATCGGCTATAAACGCTTCCTCAGCCCGCAGCGTGCGGCGCTGGAAAAACTGGCGGCGTTGCCTGGCGACTGGCTCGCCGACGACGACCGTCTGCATCTCGCGGCGGCGGCGGACCGCGCGGCGCGGATGGCAGAGGAGCTTGAATCGATCCGTGAGCGTGCCGCACTGGTCCACGAGACGCTGACCGATCTGCGCGCGGAGCAGATCGACAACCGCTCGTTGATCATTTCTATCGCGGCGATGGTGTTCCTGCCGCTGACGTTCCTCACAGGCCTGTACGGCATGAACGTGAAGGGGCTGCCCTATGCCGAAGAGCCATGGGCGTTCGATGCGATCGCCGCGGCCTGCCTCGTGATCGCGGTGGGCGTCATCGGGTATTTCTCCGCCCGCCACTGGTTCAAGAGGTAGGACTTCTAACCTCGATCCTCCCCCGCCAGGGGGAGGTGGCGCCAACGGCGACGGAGGGGGAGGGGGCGACAACTGCTGTTCCGTGTCCGCCCCCTCCGACTGGCAAGCGCCAGCCACCTCCCCCTGGCGGGGGAGCATTGGAAGCTCAGGCGGCGCTGGCAGTCCGCCAGGCTTGGGCGATCTCGTCGAGCATGTCCGCAGAATCGCGGAACGGCTTGGGGTCATGGCCGAGCGAGGCGTTGATGACGGTCTTCCGCGCGCCGCCATACAGCCGCGCCAGCGTCTCAGAAATCTGGCCGCCTTTTTCGAAATCGAGGCCGGCCTCCAGCGCGAACAGAATCGCGGTGGCACGCGTGATGCGCTCGCTCTTGACCGCGAACTTGCGCTTTTCGCAGGCCCAGGCGGCGGCGCGGAGTGCTGCGACGAGCTCCTTGTACAGCAGCTGCACCAGCGCCGGGCCGTCCGCCGTCGCAGTGTGGCCGACCGCGTCGATCTGCCGATAGGTCGCGAACGGGTCGCGCGTGAGGGTGGAGGCGTAGGTCACGAGCTCTTGTTCCACTGGGCGATCTGACCGGTAAGAAACGTCTGCGTCGACTTATACGCCGACACGCGCGAGTTCATGCTGGCATATTGCTGCGTCAGCCGGGTCGTCAGCTGCGCCGACTGGTCGGTCACCTTGTCCTGCTGTTTGGTCACATCGGACTGCGCCGCGGTGTAGCGCACGGTCGAGGCGCCGAGCCCGGTCAGCGTGCTGGTCGCGCTGGTCGTCAGCGCGGTCAGCGTCGCCGAGAGGCCGAGCGCATTGGTGCCCGACGGTGCGAACATCGATTCGATGGTGTCGGGATAGGCCGCGAGCTGCTTCGCGAGCAGCGTGGAATCGACGCGCAGTGTGCCGTCCGTATTGGTCGCGACGCCGAGTTCCGCCAACGTCCGCGGGAGACCGGCGGTCGCGCCGCCAACCAGTGGCTTCGAGGTCAACGCCTTCAGCGAGCTCAACAACGACTTGGCGGCAGGGTCGGCACGGAGATTGCCGGTGATCGGATCGGTCTGCTCGGTGATCGTCTTCAGGACCTCGTTATAGGTCGTGACGACGTCGTTGACCGCCTGCGTCAGCGCATCGGTCGGCGCCGTGCTGGTCAGCGAGACGGGGACGGTCGACACGCCGCTCAACTGCAATGTTACGCCGGAAACCAGATCGCTGACGGTGTTGCTCGGCCGTTCGACGTCGATCCCGTCGACGGTGAGCTTGGCGTTCTGTGCGGTCGATACCAGACTGGTCTTGGTCGCAGTGCTGCCACCGATGTCGAGCGCATTGCCGGTGGCGCCCTTCAGCGTGAACGCGTTGGCGCTGCCGGTTGCGCCCTTGACCGACAGATACGCGCCGCCTTGCGCATCGGTGACGACCGAGGCGGTGACGCCGCTCTTCGACGCGTTGATCCCCGCCGCGATCGCGTCGATGCTGCCGTCGCCGATATTGATCGCGACGTTTGCGCCCCCGCCGACGTTGAGCGTCAGCGCGCCGGTGCCGAGCGATGCGGTGCGATTGGCGGCGGCGACGGGGTTCGTCGTCCGCGCGACCTGGCCGGTGGCGAGGCGCGTGACGGTGACGCTGGCCGACAGCCCCGACAGTTTCGCGCCCGACTGCGCGGTGGCGGACAGGATTGCGGCGTTCGAGCTGGTTGGTTGGGTCTGCAAGCTGCCGCCCTTCACCAGATTGGCGAGTGCGGTGGAGAAGCCCGTCATCGTGCTCTTGAGCGACGCGACGCCCGAGATCTGCGCGGTAAGCGTGTCGGATTTGGATTTCAGCGTTGCCGAGCGGGCGGCAAACTGCGCTTCGACCAGCGATGTGACCAGCGTCCCGGTGTCGACGCCCGACCCTGCGCTGAGCCCTGTCAGCAGCGCCTGCGTCGCGGTGTTGATCGCGGTCTGTGCCGCGGACGCGGTGGACGTTGGGGTGGGTGTCCCCGTCGTGCTGGTGGTCGATGTTACCATGGCGAAATTCCTGCACGTGCGCGCTCGTCTGTAAGAACGACCGTTTGGCGGCGATGTTTAGGCCTGTTTCATGCCGTTTTCGTCGAAGCGGGCGTCCTTCGGTACGGTGACGAACGGCTGGACCCCGCCGGCCGTACCGCCCGCCGCCGCGTTTAGCCCGAATACGAAAGCGAGCACCGTCGCGATCGCCATGTACAGGTCGTCGCGGACCTCCTGATTCTCCTTGCTGGTGTAATAGATCGCACGTGCCAGCATCGGATATTCGAGGACGGGTACCCGGCCTTCTGCGGCAAGTTCGCGGATCGCGAGCGCGGTGGCGCCGCGCCCCTTGGCGACCACCACCGGCACCTGATCTTTGCCGCGATCGTAGCGCAGCGCGACGGCGAAATGCGTCGGGTTGGTCAGCACGACATGCGCCTCCGCGACCGATTTGCGCAGGCCCCCGCTCGCCATCGCGCGCATCTTCGCCCGCATCTGGCCCTTCGCCTCGCCATTGCCCTCGGTCGACTTGTGTTCGTCCTTGATCTCCTGTTTCGACATCCGCATCTTGCCCAGCCGGCGGATGATCTGGATCGGCAGGTCGATCCCGGCGATCGCGCACAGCCCGAACGCCATCGCGATCAGGATCCCCTTGAAGATCCCGCCGAGCGTCGACAGCGCCTGGTTGAGATCGGCGGACGAGGCGAGGCCCATCGTCGAATGTGCCGCGTTCCACAGCATCCAGCCGCCGATCGTGCCGAGCAGGATGACCTTCAGCAGCGACTTGCCGAGCTCGATCCAGCCGTTCGCGCCGAAGATGCGCTTGATTCCAGCCGCTGGATCGACACGGCTGTATTTGGGTGCGAGCAGGCCGCCGTTGAACCCAAGCGACCCGAGCCCCGCCTGGCTCAAGATCGCGGCGCCGATGCTGACGATGAACAGCGTGATGAGCGAGGGCGCGAGCTTGCCGCCGGCTTCCATCAGCGGCCGCCACGGCGAGAAGTCCTCGACGTCGGCATGCGTGAACTGGAAGCTGGAGCTCATGATCGCCTTGCACGCGGTGATCAGCGTCGGGCCGGCGTAGATCAGCCAGGCGACTCCGGCGAGCATGCTCAGCGCGGTGGCGAAATCGCGCGATTTGAGGATGTCGCCTTTCTCGACCGCATCCTTCTTGCGCTTTGCGGTTGGTGCTTCAGTTTTTTCGCCCGAGTCTTCAGACATCAGCCGAGCACCAGGTTTTCGGTGGCGGCGAGGCCTTCGCGGACGATCACGAGCATGTAGTCGCCCATCGTCGGGAACGCGATCGCCAGCGTGACGACGCCGACCGCGAGGCTGGCGGGGAGGCCGACCGCGAACAGGTTGAGCGCGGGCGCGGCGCGGCTCAGCATGCCGACGACGATGTTGAGGCAGAGCAGCAGGAAGCCGACCGGTAGTGCGAGCAACAGCCCGGCGAGAAACGCATAGCCGCCGAAGAACGCGATCGCCTTCAGCCGCTCGACGCCGATCCACGCGGCACCGGGCGGGAGCACGTCGTAGCTTCGGACGATCAGGTCGATCAGGATCAGGTGGCCGTCGACCGACAGGAACAGCAGCGTCAGCATGATCGAGAAGAACTGGCCGAGGGCAGGGGACGACTTGCCGTTCTGCGGGTCGATCGAGGACGCGAAGCCGAGCCCCATCGCGCCGCCGATCACTTCGGCCGCGATCATCGGCGCGGCGAACGCGATCTGGAGGACGAAGCCGAGTGCGAGGCCGACCAACGCTTCGGCGGCGGCGGAAAGGATCGTGGTGACCGCGAAGATGTTCTGTGGCGGGACGATCGGGTGGGCCGCGAGGACGAGGAACCCGATCGCGCCCGACAAGGTGACGCGCACGGTGAGCGGGACCGACACGGAGCCGAACACGGGTGCGGCGATGAACGTCGCGCCAATGCGGATCATCACGAACACGAGTGCCCAAAGCTGCGGCTCGATCGAGAGGCCGAAGCCCAACATGACTAGATTCCCCTCCCGCTTGCGGGAGGGGTCAGGGGAGGGCGCGACGTACGTACTGGCGACCGGCTGGTGAGGCACGCCCCTCCCCCGACCCCTCCCGCAAGCGGAAGGGGAGAAGTAAGTGCGCTCATTTTACGAGGTCCGGAATGCGCTCGAAGATCCCGATCGTGAAATCGCTCAGCAGCCCGAGGATCAGGCTCCCGAAGATCAGGATCGACACCGCGACCACGACCAGCTTCGGTACGAACGACAGCGTCTGCTCGTTGATCGACGTCGCCGCCTGGATCATCCCGAGGATCAGCCCCGCCAGCAGCGCCGGGATCAGGATCGGCGCACTGGCGAGCGCCAGCACCCACATCGTCTGGTTCGCGACGGTCAGGAAATACTGCGCGTCCATGCTCTCAGGTCGCGAACGAGTTGGCGAGGCTGCCCATCGTCAGTGCCCACCCGTCGACCAGCACGAACAGCAGCAGCTTGAACGGCATCGAGATGATCGTCGGGCTCAGCATCGCCATGCCGAGCGACATCAGCACGGTCGCGACGACCAGATCGATGACGATGAACGGCAGGAAGATCAGGAAGCCGATCTGGAACGCGGTCTTCAGCTCGGACGTGACGAACGCGGGGAGCAGCACCGAGAAGGGGATGTCGGTCGGCGTCGCGTACGGCCCGGACTTGGCGATCTGCGCGAACATCGTGACGTCCTTGATCCGCGTCTGCTTGACCATGAACGCGTGCAGTGGAACGCCCGCCGTCGTGATCATCTGCGTGCCGGCGAGCTGTCCGGCGGCATAGGGCTGAATCGCGGTCGTGTTGATCTGGCTGATCGTCGGCGCCATGATGAAAAAGCTCAGGAATAGCGACAGTCCGAGCAGCACCTGGTTCGGCGGCGTCTGCTGGAGGCCGAGCGCCTGGCGCAGGATCGCGAGCACGATGATGATCCGCGTGAAGCTGGTCATCATCAGCAGGATGCCCGGCAGTACCGTGAGCAGCCCCATGATGATGAGGACTTGCAGGCTGAGCGAGAGTGAGCCGCTCTGGCCGGTGTTGCCCGCAGCCTGGCCGCCGAGCTGGCCGAGCGCGCGATCGACCGCGTCGCCGACGGCGGGGTTGGTTGGGGCGGGGACGCCCTGCGCGAAGGCGGGCATTGCGAGGAACAGGGCCAAGAGAACCGCGAGGCCTATCCACAGCCACGCGTTCGCGCGCTTGGCTCCTGGATTCCCGCGTACGCGGGAAAACGGTTTGGCGGAGGACGCGGCGAACAGGGCAGGGCCCGAGCCTTTCCGCGTCACCGTCGGACGAGCGACCGCGCTCATGCGTCGACCTTGTCGATCAGGTGCACGCCGCCGCGGCCGACCGAGACGAGCAGCCGGCGGCCCTCGAAATCGATCACCGCGAGACGCAGCCCCGGCGAGATCATCATCGTTTCCTTGACGCCGATCAGCCGCGTCGAAGGCTTGCCCGGGATCCGGCTCTCAAACTTGCGCCACAGATACAGGCAGCCGAACATCAGGCCGCACACCAGTGGCAGCAGGATCACGAGCTTGAGGATATAGGTCCAGAGCATCGTGGTTCAGCCGCGCTTGTCGGGGCTGACAAGCTCGGTCATCCGCACGCCGAAGCGCTCGCCGACCGTGACGACTTCGCCGCGCCCGATCAGCGTGCCGTTGACGAAGACGTCGAGCAGCTCGTTGGCCTGGCGATCAAGTTCGATCACGCTGGATTCGCCGAGCGCGAGCAGTTCGCGCAGCGTCAGGCTGGTCGAGCCGATCTCGACGGTCAGCTTGACGTCGACGTCCTGGAGCAGCCGGAAATTGGCGGCGACGGCAGCATCTACGGGGAAGCCTCCGGTCATGTCGTTCATGCTGCAAATCCTTCGTCGAAACTTGTAATCGAGGTGAGCTGGATGGCGGCGAAGCCGTTAGACGTGCCGACCGTGCCGCAGCCGAGCCGGTTGTTGCCGACCATCACCGGCACGTCGCCCGAGATGGTGATCGGGATCACGTCGCCGGGCTTCAGGTCCATCAGCATCGTCAGCTTGACGACCGGCTCGGCGAGTACCGAGCGGATCGGGAAGCGCACGTTCATCGCGGCCCGCGTCAGCTCGGTGCGCCAAGCCGGATCGGGCTCGGCAGACTTGCCGACGACCTTCGCGGTCAGCGACGGCGCATGCGGCTTCAGCGCGGAGACGGGGTAGACGAGGTCGAGGAACACCGGCTTTGCGGCCCCTGCCGCGATGCCGAAGCGCGTGACGATCATCGCGTCCTCACCGTCGAGATCGGCGATCATCGCCGGGTTCACCTCGACGCGGGTCGGCAGGAAATCGAACCGCGCCATCGGCTCCCACGCGGTCTTCAGCGGCGCGGCGATCATCTGGCCGATCCGCGCGACCATCGCCTCGGCGGCGGGCGAGAACTCGGTCGGCAGCGTGTGCGGCGCGGCGCCGGTGCCGCCGAAGAACATGTCGAGCATCTCGAGCACGAACTTGCCGTCCATGATGCACAGCGCCTGCGCCATCCCCGGCGTCATGATCAGCGGCAGCCACGCGGTCAGCGCATCGCTGCGCTCGGCCCGGTAATCGGTGAAGCGCTGGACCACGAGAGGCTCGGCCCAGCAGCGGACTTCCTGGCGCAGCAGCGGCTCGAACACGCCGCGCAAACCGCGTGCGAACCGTGCCGACAGATGCTGCAGCGAATGGAGGTCGCCGAACGGATTGAGCTTGGCCCCGCCGAGCATACCTTGATGCATCGCGCCGCCCTGGGGGGCGGTGGAGCGATCCCGGTCGCGTCGCTCGCGTGTCTTTGCTGAGGCCTCGTTAACCATGCCTCACTGAACAACGAAACTGGTAAAGTAAACGTTACCGATGCCGCCGAAGCCTTCCTTCTGCTTGAGCGTATCGTTGATCGCTTTGGCCAATCGGACCTGCAGCTGGCGCTTGCCGTCGCTGCTCATGACCTGCTCCTCGGTGGTGTCGCCGAGCGCCATCAGGATCGCCGAACGGACCGCGATATCGTTGGTCTTGAGATTGGAGATGACGGTATCGTCGTACGGCGTGGCGACCGCGATGCCGACCTGGACGAAGTGCACCGAGTCCTGGAGATTCGAGGTGAATTCCTTCTCCATCGGGTAATAGGTCGACGCGTATTTGTCGCCGCCCTCGCCCGCGGGCGGCTTCATCCCGTGGTTTTCAGGCGCAGCCTCCTCGCCACCGCCATGGCCACCGCCCTCTTCGCCACCCTCACCGGCATGCTTCTGCTCGCTCTTGGGAACCAGCTTGGGCTTGCCGTCGTCGACTTCGGCATGGCCACCGCCAAGCAACCCGGCGTTCGACGCATAGACACCCGCGCCGACGCCGCCGCCGACCAGTACCAACAGCGCAACGCCGCCGATCAGGATCGTCTTCATCTTGCCCTTCTTCTTCGGGGCGGCGTCTGAAGTTTCTTTTTTGTCGCTCATGTCAGGGTCCTTCGGGTCAAGCGATTCGGGTGTCTTCGGCAGCGTCCGCGATCATCGCGGCCGTCGTCGTCGTGCGATTCGGAATCTGTGATGGGGTAGGTGCACGCTGCCGGCTGGAGCCGGCATTGCCGTCACCGAGCGCGTCTTGGCCAAGCTTAAGTCCGCGTGCTTCGGCCAGCTCGGCTAGGCGCGGCTGCGCGTCGGCCAGCAGCGTCCGGGTCGCGGCCTGCTCGGCGTTGAAATGGACGTGGACGGTGTCGCCATCCTTGCGCATCGAGACGTTGATCGCGCCGAGCGCGTCGGGGACCAGGCGGATCCGCGTATCGGTCGCATCGGCGGCGTCGCGCAGGATCTCGATGCGCTCGATCATCGCGTGCGGCCAGCGCTCCTGTCGCATGTCGAGCGGGGCCTGTTGCGCCTCGGGGGTCTTGATCGTCAGCGGCGATACCGACGTGCCAGCGGCAATCGATGGCGCGGTCGGATCGGTCGTGTCGCGCTCGTCGCGCGCCTTGGTGGCGGCCTGGATCGCGGCGCCGAATACCTGGCTGGCGGACGCGACGGTGCCCGGTTGCGGCTGGATCGCGGCAGGCTGCGCGAGCGCGAGCGCCACCGGGGTCGTCGCGTCGGTCGCGACCCAGCGCGGCGTGGCGGGCGCGGCGTTGGTGGCCGGCGCTGGCACCGACGATTGCGCGGTCGAACCGGGTTCGCTCGCAAGACCAAGTGGGGGACTCACGCTCGAGATTTGTGGTGCGACGGGCACGGTCGCCGCTAGCGCCACGATCTGCAACGGCGGAGCCGCGGCGGTGACCGGGATGGCAGGCGTCAAGGCGACCGGCGTGACCTCCCGCGGTGAGATCTGGCTACGGTCGACCATCTCCACCGCAGGTCGCGGCAACACTGTAGCGACGGGTAGGGCGCTGGGCTGCGCGACTGGGCGTAGCGCGATCGGGATTTTCAGAATTGCGGGTGGCGCGACGGGGATCGCTGTTGGCACAGCCCGTTCGGCCTGTGCGAGCTTCGTCGCGCTGCGGGATTGCCGGGGGGCCGGGGTGATCGAGGTCGTGAGGTCCGGTTCCGCCGCCACGAGAGGCTTTGCGTCTGCCGCACCGGTAGCGCTGGGTTTCGCGCCAATAATCGCCGATCCGGCGGGGGCGACGGCGTTCTCGGCCACGATCATCTTGGCGGCTTCGGGGGGCGGCGAAGGTGCGGGGGACGCGACGAGCGGGATGTCCGGGTTTGCCTGCGCAAGGGGAGGAGCGAGCGTGGGCTGCGCGATCATGGGCTGATCGGGCAGGGCCGGTTGATCGGCGAGTGTCGCGTCGGCGGTGTCGTCCGACGGGGTCGTCGGGGTGTCGTTCTTGGCCTTGCCGCCGCGGGGCGCGATCGCGAACGCCGCGGGACGCGCCGCATTGGGGCTCGGACGCGGAGCGATGGTGCGTTTGACGATGTCAGGCGTCGCGGGCTCCGGAGTTACCGGGATTATTGGCTGTACGAGCGTTGGCGATGTCGGGCGCAGACCTGCCGCAAGCGGTTCGGCGAGGAGGGTGACGATCGCCGGGACGATCGGCTGTGCGGCCTCCGTCACGATCGGGGTCGGCAAGGTGTTGCCGGTCGCGGCGGCGTCCTGCCGGACGATCGTGCCGGCCGACAGCGCCGGGATCGCGATGATCGGAGCCGGCGTCGTCGGCGCACCCTCCGCGGCAGCGTCGTCGTTCGCCTGCGCGAAGGAACCCGCGAAATCGCCCGGCGTCGGACCATTTGGCACGGTCGTCGACCGCGCCTGGGCCGGCAGCATGGGAGAAAGAGTCGCGGTCTGGATCATGCAGGATACTCGTTCGGGTGGCGGCACGGCACCGCTCGGCTCCCGCTCAGCAAGGATCGTGCCGAACCCTTCGGAAGGCGGGCGATTCCTCCATCGCGCGGATCGCCTTCAGCACAGCATCGGCGTCGGCGCGTGCGAGCAGCTTCTCGACCGCGGTCTGATCGCGCTTGGCGGCGCGCGTCGCTTCCGCGGCGCGGTCGACATGGTGTTCGGCCGCCTGCATGCGCTCGACTGCGGCGTCGGCGGATTTCTGCAGGCGTTCGCGGTAATGCGCGGCGGCGCCCAGTGACACCGCGACCTGCGTCTCGTGGACCGGCGCGACCGCTTCGACGAGCAGCGCGATACGCCCGGACAAGAGTTGTTCGCTGGCGAACTTGTCGTGTGCGCGGGCTTCGTCGGCGCGGGTCAGCCCGAGCTGGAGCGTGCGGACGCGGTGGATGCGCGCGAGGGTCTTGCCGCGCTTGTCCATCTCAGCCGCCGAACACGCCGGTCAGCTCGGCGACGGCGTCGTTCAGCGATACGGTTTCGTCGGCATCCTGGCGGATATATTCCATGACCGCCGGGTGGCACGCGATAGCCGCGTCGATCGCGGGATCGGCGCCGTGGCGATACGCGCCCATCAGCACGAGATCGCGGTTCTCCTCGTAGGTGGCGAGGTGGCGGCGGAGCGTCCGCGCGGCCGCGGCATGGGGGGCGTCGACGATGTCGGTCATCACGCGGCTGACCGAGGGGCCGATGTCGATCGCGGGGTATACGCCGCGCTCGGCGAGCTGGCGATTGAGGACGATATGGCCGTCGAGGATCGAACGGGCCGAATCGACCACCGGGTCGTTGCCGTCATCGCCGTCCGCCAGCACCGTGTAGATCGCGGTGATCGATCCGCCGGTGTGGACGTCGACGCCTGCGCGCTCGATCAGGTTCGGCAGCATCGCGATGGCACTCGGGGGATAGCCGCGCGCGGACGCGGGTTCGCCGAGCGCGAGGCCGATCTCGCGACCGGCATGCGCGACTCGGGTCAGCGAATCCATGATGAGTAGGACCTTCTTGCCCTCGTCGCGGAAGGATTCGGCGATCGCGTGCGCCCGCAGCGCGCCGCGGATGCGGAGCACCGGCGATTGGTTGGCGGGGACGGCGACGACCACCGAGCGCTTGCGCGCGTCGCCGGCGACCTTGGTTTCGAGGAAGTCGGCGACTTCGCGGCTGCGCTCGCCGATCAGGCCGATCACGATCACGTCGGCCTGCGCGGCGCGCACGATCATACCGAGCAGCACCGACTTGCCGACGCCCGAGCCGGCCATGATGCCGACGCGCTGGCCCTGGCCGATCGTCAGCAGGCCGTTGATCGCGCGCACGCCGACGTCGAGCGGTTCGAGCACGCGGCCACGATCGAGCGGCGACTGGAGCTTCCCCGCGAGCGGCCAGCGGCCGGCGCCGCGGATCGGGCCAAGGCCGTCGATCGGCTTGCCGGCGCCGTCGACGACGCGGCCGAGCATGGCAGCCCCGACTTCGGCTTCCCCCGGCGCGCCGATCGGCTTGACCGGTGCGCGCGGAAGAAGGGCCGCGGCGCCGCCGAGGTTCATCATCAATGTGCGGCCGTTGCGGAAGCCGATGACTTCCGCCTCGACGCTCGCCGCGCCTTCGCCGACCTGGCAGACGGTACCGACCGGGAGGGTCAGGCCGACTGCTTCCATGAGGAGCCCGTCGAACGAGGCGAGGCGGCCGGAGACCTTTGGCTTGGCGACGAAATCGGCGTTGGAGAGGGTTTCGAGATAGTCGGCGGTAAAGCGGTTCAGCATTTGGGCACCGGCACGCGATCGATCGCCTGCGCGAGTTGATCGAGCCAGAGTTCGGGGCCGTCCTCGACGATCGTCGAAGCGCTTTCGAGCACGAAGCTGCCACGCGCGACGCCCGGATCGCCCGCTGCGAAGATCGTCTTCGGCAGGCGGCCGTCGAGCAGCGCGACGTCGTCCGGGTGGACGCGGAGCAGCGCGGATTCGGCGGAGTCGGACAGGAGTTCGGCGGCGGTCTCGATCCGGCCCGCCAAGACGTCCGGCGCGATGCCGACTTCGCCGACGAGTTTTGAGACGAGGAAGAGCACCGTCTGGCGGAGCTGGGCGGCGACGCGGTCGCGGTCGATCCGGTCGTTGCCGAGCGCCGTGGCGAGGTCGCCGAGCAGCGCGCCGTCGCGTATCGCCGTCTCCTGCGCGGCGGCGGCCGCAGCGGCGAGACCCTCCGCGTACCCCGCGGCATGCGAGTCGGCGAGCGGATCGATGAACGACGATTCGCTCACCGGGTCGAGCGGATCCCAGCCAGCGGTCGGGTTCACGTCCTTGTCCGCGGGGCTGAAATGCTTCGGGGCACTCGGCTCCGAAGTAAAGTTCGGGGACGCGACATCGGTCGGCCGCGCTGCCACACGCTCGCGAATGTCCGCGGCGGCGAAGCCCGACGGCGGCGCGAACGCGCTTGCCAGGATGTGCGCGGTCGTCGTGTGGCGCGACGCGAAGCCTGCGGTGAAGCCGTTAGACATAATCGTCTTCCCCCCCGCCCATCTGGATCGTGCCGTCCTTCGCGAGCCCGCGCGCGATCGCGATCATCGCCTTCTGCGCTTCGAGCACTTCGGCGAGCTTCATCGGCCCACGCGCCTCCATCTCGTCGCGGATGCCATCGGCGGCGCGCGCCGACATGCAGCCGAGGAAACGGTTGCGGATCGTCTCGTCGACGCCCTTCAGCGACTTGGTCAGGATCTCGCTGTCGACGTTGCGGATCAGCGTGCCGAGATTCTTGTCATCGAGTTCGAGCAGGTTGTCGAAGACGAACATCGCCTCCTCGATCGCCTTCGCCACTTCGCGGTCGATCTTGAACAGTTTCGGCATCACGCGCTGTTCGGTCGCTTTGCGCGCGCCGGACAGGATCTTGGCTGCCTCGCGCGTGCCGCCAAGCGTGACCCCTGCCGAGCCCGGCGCCGCAGTGGTGCGGTTGGCGAGTACGATCTTCAGCGTCTCGACTGCTTCGGGCGTGATCGGTCCCAGCCGCGCGATGCGGTGGAGAATGTCGGGCTGCACCGCGTCGGGCAGCAGTTCGAGCACCTGGCCGCCGATCGACGCGTCGAGATTGGCGATCAGCACGGCCGCGATCTGCGGATGCTCCTTCTCGATCATCGCCGCGATCTCGGGTGCGTCGAGCCAGTCGAGCAGTTCGAGTTCGCACGCGGCTTCGGGCGGGGTGATGCGCGCGAGCACGCTTTCCGCCTTCTCCGGCCCAAGCGCGCGGTTCATCACCGCCTCGATCTGCGGGCGCGGGTCGAAGCCGATCGCGGTGCGCTCGCGTGCGTGGCCGACGAAATCGTCGAGCACGTCCTCGACTTCCTGCTCGGACACGTCGGCGACCTTGAACATCGCCGCGCCCAGCTGACGCACTTCCTCGGGGTCGAGCTTCTGGAGGATGGCGGCGGCCTCCTCCTCGCCGACCAGCATCATCAGCACCGCGGCGCGCTCGACGCCGGTGTAGGTTCGGAGGGCGACTTCGCTCACTTCGCGTCCGCCTTGATCATGTCGCGCACGGCGAGCGCGGCGCGCGTCGGGTTGTCGCGCGTGAAGCCGCGGACCGCACCGATCCGGTCGTCATAGCCGCGCGTGTTCTCGAGCTGGTCGAGGCTGACTGGGGCGGCGACACCGATCCCGGTCACGCCACCCTCGCCATCGACGCCGCCGATCGGCTGGCCGAGCGCGGGGCGCGACGTGGCTTCGTCCCGCTTTTTCATGAGCGCCTTGGCGATCGGGCGGACGCCGAGCAGCAAGACCAGCAGCGCGATCAAGATCGCGGTGCCGTTGCGCGCGAGCACCGGCAGCCAGGCATTGTCGTACCAGGCGGGACCAGCGGCGGCATCGGTCGCGCCGGCGAACTTGCGGCTGATGACCGTGACGTTGTCGTTGCGTGCCTGGTCGAAGCCGACCGCGCTCTTCACGAGATCGGTGATCTGGTTGATCTCCATCGCGGTGCGGCGGGTCTTGTCGGGATCGCGGAGGAGGACGGCGACCGACAGGCGCTTCACGCCGCCGGGCGTGGCGCGCGTGACCGAGACTTCGCGGCCGAGATCATACGCGCGCTGATACTGGTCCGACTGCTTCATCGCATCGGGAGCGGGGCCACCGGCAACCGGCTGTGCGGCGGGCGTACCGGGATTGCCGGTGGCAGCTTGCGGCGTCGACAAGGTGCTGGCGGCGGGCGGCGTGTTGCTCAGCGCGCCGGGGATACCGCCGGGGGCAGCGCCTGCGCCGTCCTTCTGGTTGCCGGTCCAGTTGCCCGTCTCGGCACGCAGCACGCCCTGCTTCTCATAGCTTTCGCGCGTCGCCTGGCTCTCGTCGAGATTGACGTCGGCCTGCACCTCGGCGGTGAAATTGCCCGCGCCGACCAGCGGCGTGAGCAGCGCGATCAGCTGGGTGCGATACTTGTCCTCGACGCGGCGCTGGATATCGATCCGCGCGTCGCTCGCCGCCCCTGCGCCGTCGTTGCCGCCAGCCTTGGTGAGCAAAGCGCCCATCTGGTCGACGATCGTCACCGCCTCGGGCTTCATGCCGGGCACCGACGAGGCGACGAGGTTGATGATCGAGCTGACCTGCGCATCGCTCAGCGAACGCCCGCCCTGCAGTTTCAGGATGACCGACGCGGACGGCGAGGCGTTGTCGCGGACGAACACGGAGGCTTCGGGCATCGCGAGATGCACGCGCGCCTCGGCGACCGCGTCGATCTCCTCGATCGACTTCGCCATCTCGGATTCGCGCGCCTGGCGGAGGCGTTCGCCTTCGACCGCGCGCGAAACGCCCATCGGCAACTGGTCGAGGATCGCATAGCCGCCCGGTGCTGCTTTCGGCAGGCCCTGGCCCGCGAGCAACATCTTCGCACGGCTATAGTCTTCCTCGCCGACGGTCAGCGCGCCTGTGCCTTCGTCGATATGGCTCTTGATGTTGGCGGTCGTCAGCGCGGACGTGACCGCCGCCTTGTCCGAATCGGGCAGGCCGCTGAATAGCGTCTTCTGCGTCGGCGTCGACAGGCTCATCCACGCAAGCGCGGCGGCGGCGATCAAGCCGACCATCAGCGCCATCGGCAGCGAACGACGGACCGCAGGCTGCGCAAACGCGCCCTTGATCTGCTGGAGGGGATTGGCGAACCGTTCGGCGCCGCCGGGCGAAGTGGGGATGAGTGCGGTGCTCATGTCAGACCGGCATGCTCATGATATCCTTGTAGGCGGACAGCAGCTTGTTGCGGACCTGCAACGTCGCCTCGAACCCGACCGACGCCTGCTGGCGGGCGAGCATCACTTTCGCGATGTCGACCGTCTCGCCGCGCTCATAGCTTTCGCTGAGCTTGGCGGCCTGGGTCTGGCCGTCGTTGACGCTCTTCAGCGCGGTTTCCATCGAATCGGCAAAGCTGGTCGGCTTGACCGTCTCGGTCGGCGCGACGTTCCCGGTTGCACCAGCACGCGAGAGCGCCTGGTTGCGTTCGAGGATCTGCGAGCGCAGCGCCATCACGCGATCGACGCTCATCGCGCCGCCGCCAATGCCCGAGACGCCGCTCATGCCGAGGCTGCCCAGTTAGCGTTGTTCCAGTTTTGGGCGTTGCCGATATCGTCACCCTGCTCGCGCGCCTTGGCGAGGCGATAGCGCAGCGTGCGTTCGGAGATGCCGAGACGCTTGGCGGTCTCGATCCGGCTGCCGTTGCACGCCCTCAGCGTCTCGCGGATCGCGGCGAATTCGCTCATCTGGACGATGTTGCCCAGAGTCCCGGGGGGCGTTTCGGGTTCCGACGGTGCCGTGACAGGCGCGAGCGGTGTCACGGCCACGGTGCGCTGGAACGTCATCGTTACCGGCCGGTCGAACACGATGTGGTTCGCCTCGATCGTGTCGCCGCCGCAGAACAGCAGCGCGCGCTGGATCACGTTCTCCAGCTCGCGGACGTTGCCCGGCCAGTCGTGCAGCATCAGCAGCTCGATCGCCGCATGGCTCGGCCAGGGAATGACATTGCGGCTGCCGGCGTGACGCAGGATCAGCGTCGCGGCGAGCGCGGGAATGTCCTGCGGGCGCTCGGCCAGCGACTTGGTCGCGAGCGGGAACACGGCAAGGCGGTAATAGAGATCGGCGCGGAACCGACCGGCAGCGACTTCGGCGTGGAGATCGCGGTTGGCGCAGGCGATGACGCGCACGTCGATCGGCTGCGGCACCGAGGCGCCGAGCGGCACGACCTCGCGCTCCTGCAACACGCGGAGCAACTTGGCCTGCAACTGCAGCGGCATCTCGGCGATCTCGTCGAGCAAAATCGTGCCGCCATTGGCTGCGCGGAAGAATCCGTCGCCGCCCGACGACGCACCGGTGAACGCACCCTTTTGGTGGCCGAACAGCAGCGCCTCGAGCATCGATTCGGGGAGCGCAGCACAGTTGATCGCGATGAACGGCTTGTCCTTCCGCGCGGAGCCATTGTGGATGGCGCGGGCGAGCACTTCCTTGCCGGTGCCGGTCGGTCCGTTGATCAGCACGGTGATGTCGGCGGTGGCGACGCGTTCCGCGAGAGCGAGCAGCGCGAGCGACTCAGGGTCTGCGGCAGTCGGCATTTCCGGGCCACCGATCAGGGCACGGGCGAAGCCGTTGCCGACCGCGGTATCCTCGGCGGCAAAGCTGATCCGCGCCGGTGCGCCAGCACGCGACGGGGTGACCTCGCGGCCTTCGCAGCCGATCACCACGGTGCGGGCAGGGGCGGTGATACCCTCGCCATCCGCGACGAGGAACAGATCGTTCGGGCCGGGTTGGGTGGTGGCGAACGAGCCCACGCCGAAACCCTGCGCGCGCAGCGACGAGACGAGCGCGTATTTCCGCGAAGTGACTGCGGCTGATGGAAAAATCGAACGCATGGTGTTCCCCCTGGACGATTCGTCGATTGGGGCATTGGTGGTAAACTTGTGGTTAAACGCTGCCGTCTGCCGGCAAATTTTATCCGGGCGCGTTCGCGCGGACACACGGGCTCACCTGCCCGCGCGCGTCCTGCCTGCGAGCACGCGTCCCGCCTACGTGCGAGGCGATCCGAACGCGGTCGGGGCCTGCAATTTTTTTTCTAAAGCCCGCTTCGACCCGGCCGTTACTCACTCTGACGGCACGGGACTTCGCCATGGGGGCGGCGCGGATCGTCTGAACATTCACGGAGATTTCGCAATGACTGTCATCGGTACCAACATCTCGGCCATGCGCGCCGCGAACGCTTCGAACGCAGCCAGCATGGCGCTGTCGACCTCGATGGAGCGCCTGTCGACCGGCAAGAGCATCAACTCGGCCAAGGACAACGCAGCCGGCATGGCGATCAAGACGTCGATGACGTCGCAGATCAAGGGCATGAACCAGGGCATCCGCAACGCCAATGACGGCATCTCGATGGCGCAGACCGCTGAAGGCGCGCTCGACGAGGTCACCAACAACCTGCAGCGTATGCGCGAACTCGAAGTCCAGAAGGGCAACGGCACGTATTCCGCCAGCGACATCCTGAACATCAAGGCCGAGCAGGACGCTCTGTCGACCCAGATCACCAACGTCCTGACGAACACCAAGTTCAACGGCGTGGCGCTGTTCGACGGTTCGGCAGGTACCGGCGGCACGGTGAAGATCCAGGCCGGTGCGAATTCGACCGACGCGATCGATCTCGCACTCGGCGGCGACCTCAAGGCTGCGGGCACGGGCCTCGGCACGGTCGTCACGGCAACCGGTTCGGCCGGCACGCTCTCCGACTATGACACGGCGATCTCGAACGTCTCGAACCGTCGTGCGAACCTCGGTGCGGCGCAGAACCAGCTCCAGTCGGCAGTCAACAACCTGACCTCCAACTCGACCAACCTGTCGGACGCCAAGAGCCGGATCGAAGACACCGACTTCTCGTCGGAAACGACTGCGCTCGCCAAGGCACAGATCCTGAGCCAGGCGTCGACGGCGATGCTTAGCCAGGCGAACCAGAGCCAGCAGAGCGTCCTGAAGCTGCTTCAGTAATCCGAGCCCCGGCATCGGCATCGCCCCCCAAAGGATGACGATGCCGATCGGATCCGCCGCCCCGTCGTTCAGGCGGTACGAAACCCCGATGGCGCAGGCCGTCGGGGTTTTTGGGGTTTTGCGCCAAAACGCCGAAGCGATGTCGCCAGGGCGGCCGCCGACGCGCTACACATGCGGCATGACCATCAGAATCGGTATTGGCGGCTGGACTTACGAGCCGTGGCGCGGGACCTTCTATCCCGAGAAATGGCTGCAGAAGCGCGAACTCGACTATGCGGCCGGTCACGTCACCGCGATCGAGATCAACGGCACCTATTATGGCAGCCAGAAGCCCGCGACGTTCGCCGCCTGGGCCAAGGCGGTGCCCGACGGGTTCGTCTTCTCGCTCAAGGCCTCGCGCTATTGCACCAATCGCAAGGTGCTCGCGGAGGCGGGGGAGTCGATTGCCAAGTTCACCGGGCAGGGGATCGTCGAACTCGGCGACCGGCTCGGGCCGATCCTGTGGCAGTTCATGGCGACCAAGACTTTCGATGCGGACGATTTCGCCGCGTTCCTGAAACTGTTGCCCGATCGGCAGGGCGGCGTCGCGCTGCGTCATGCGGTCCAGGTCCGGCATGAGAGTTTCGCGGTGCCCGAATTCGTCGCGATGTGCCGCGATGCGGGGGTCGCGATCGTGTTCGCGCAATCCGCCGAATACCCGGCGATCGCGGACATCACCGGCGATTTCGTCTATGCGCGACTAGAGGATGCGGAGGAGCGCTTCGTCGCCGGCTACGCCCCGACCGCGCTCGACGACTGGGCGGGCAAAGCGGAGATCTGGGCTGCTGGTGGCAGACCGCAGGGGCTACCCTATGTCGAGGATACCACGCCGCCGAACCAGCCCCGTGAGACGTTTATGTTCTTCATCAACGGTGCGAAGGTGCGTGCTCCCCAGGCCGCAATGGCGTTGATCGCGCGCATCACGACCTGACCATCAGTCGAACGCTTCGCCGGCCTAGGGTGAAACCGACCGGATCGCGGTCAGCACATGCGCGAGCAGGCCATCGGCATCGTGACGGATATTATGCCCCCCCGGCATCCCGACCTTCCGCGCGTTCGGCGTCGTCAGCAACGGGCACAGGCTGTCGGTTTCCTCCACCCCATAGATGCACGTGACCGGCGCCCAGGTCAGCCGGTTCCCCGTCGTCACCCCCATGCTGTCGGGCGTGCCATGATCATAGAGCAGGCTGGACGGATCGGCGCGATAGAACACCGTGTCCCCCGGCAGGATCAGCACGATCGCGGCAACGCGGGGGCGCAAGGCCGCCGGCAGGTTGGCGAGACCGGTCTGGACGATGTCCGCGCCGTACGACTGTCCCATCACGACGATCCGCTTCGCTCCGGTGCGCTTCAGTGCGGTCCGGATGCCCTCCGCGATGATCGCATCGAGCTCGGCGCGCGTGACATGATGTGCGAACAGCGCCGGCGTGGTGATCCCGACGACCGGAATGCCGTGCTCGGTCAGCCCCCGCGAGGTCGACGCGCCAAGCAGGAATCGCAGCCCCATGTCGCCCGAGAAGTTCACCACCGCGATCGGCGGCGGTCCGGACGCGTGCACGCCGAGCGCCGGATACACATGCACCGGATCGCGGTCGAAATAGCCGGCGAGGTAGACGAACAGCACGACGATCGCCGAGATGATCCCGGTGACCCAGGCGCCGCGGCGGACGCGCCGTGCCACGACCGTGCGGGGATGCTTCGTCATGTTCACCGGACCGTCCTTACGCGTACCAAGATCGGGCGGCGATAGGCCGCCCCGCCATGCGCTTCGATGACGCGCGGATTACGTAATCATCCGCTTCAGCGTCTCGATCCGGTCCGCCTCCGCCGCGGGCTTGTCCGTCCTGATCCGCGCGATCCGCGGGAAACGCATCGCCACGCCCGATTTATGCCGCTTCGAATCGTGAAGCGAATCGAACGCGATCTCCAGCACCAGCGTCTTCTCGACCTCACGCACCGGGCCGAAACGGTTCTGCGTGTGATTGCGGACGAAGCTGTCGAGCATCTTGAGCTCTTCATCCGTAATCCCGGAATAGGCCTTGCCGACGGGCAGCAGTTCGCCGTCCTCGGTCCAGCAGCCGAAGGTATAGTCCGAATAATAGGACGAGCGGCGCCCCGAGCCTCGCTGCGCGTACATCATGACGCAGTCGGCGGTCAGCGGATCGCGCTTCCATTTGTACCAGAGACCCGCACGGCGCCCGCCGACATAGGGCGAGTCGCGGCGCTTGAGCATGACGCCCTCGATTGCGGCATCGCGCGAGGTTGCGCGGATTGCTTCCAGCGCGGTGAAGTCCTGCGCTACTATGACCGCACTCAGGTCGAACCGCTCGGGATCGAGGTGCGGCATGAATGCCTCCAGCCTCGCGCGGCGTTCGGTCCACGGCAGCGCGCGGAGATCCTCCTCGCCATCGATCAACAGATCATAGAGCCGGACGAACGCGGGGTACTCGGCCAGCATCTTCGCCGACACGGTCTTGCGGCCAAGCCTTTGCTGGAGCGCGTTGAAGCTCGCCGCGCCGCCGCCATCCTCCAGCGTGCCGCCCTGATGCTCGCCCTTCACCAGCAGTTCGCCATCGACCGTCCCCGGCGTCCGGAATGCGGTGGCGATTTCCGGAAAGCTGCCCGTCACGTCGTCGCCTGTGCGGCTATAGAGTCGTGTTTCGCCCGCGACATGGACGATCTGCACACGGATGCCGTCCCATTTCCACTCGGCCGCATAGTCGGCGAGATCGACACGCAGATCCTCCAGTCCGTGCGCCAGCATGAACGGCCGGAACACGGGCACGTCGGCCGGTGTCGGCTGTTCGCCCGTTCCCTCCGCCCAGGCAAACAGGCTCGGATACGGCGCATCGAGCCCGTGCCAGACCTCCTCGACCGCATCGACATCGAGCCCGAACGCGTCGGCGAGCGCGGTCTTGGCCAGCCGCGCCGATACGCCAATCCGGAGCGCGCCGGTCGCCATCTTGAGCAACGCGAACCGCTCCTCCGCATCCGACCGGTCGAGCATGTCCGCCAACGCCGCTGGAGCATCCGCACGCGACAACGCCGCCAAGCGCTCGACAACGTCGGTGATCGACAGCGGGGTCGGATCGACCGGCACCGTCGGCTCGGGCCAGAGCAGCGCCACCGTCTCCGCGGTATCGCCGACATAATCGCGGCTCATCCGGAACAGCACCGGATCGACGCGTTCCTCGATCAGCCCGCGGATCACCGCCGACTTCACGCCCTTGAGATCGAGATCCCCGGTCAGCGCCGCCATCGCCCAGCCGCGATCCGGATCAGGCGTCGCGCGCAGATAATCCGCGATCAGCTTCAACTTCGCATTGCGCGACCGGGTGTAGGTGAGCGAGTCGAGCAGGGCGGCGAAAGCATGCATCGTCGTTCAACGCACCTGCCGCGCGAAGGGATGCACATGCGAAACGACTGCCGCCGGTTGGTCCCCGCGACGGTCGTTATCGCGCTTTGATGCTTACCGGTCAGCCGACCGTCGGCGGTGGATGGCCTCACGATCCTCCCCCGCCAGGGGGGGTGGCAGGCGTCAGCCTGACGGAGGGGGAGGTTGGCGATTACCGCTGCTCCGTGTCCTCCCCCTCCGTCGCTTCGCGCCACCGCCCCCTTGCGGGGGAGGATCGTGAGGTCCGCGTGATTTAGCCCTTGCGGCTGGCCTCGAACAGGAACCATGCGCGCTCTTCGGCGTGGTCGGTCCATTCGTCGACGATGCCGCTGGTGGCGTTGTCCTTGGCCGCATCGGCGGCGTCCTTGACGATGCGGAACTGCTCGACGAGCTTCAGATTGTCCTCGCGCAGTTCGGCGAGCATCTCGGTCGGACCGACGAACGCCATGTCGTTGTCCGCGATCGTCTGATGTCGCGAGATGTCGCCGATCGAGCGCAGCGTGGTGTTGCCCGTCTTGCGCACGCGCTCGGCGATCGCGTCGGTCACGCCGATGATCTGCGCGGACTGGTCGTCGAGCAGCAGGTGGTAATCGCGGAAATGGGGCCCCGACATGTGCCAGTGGAAGTTCTTGGTCTTGAGATACAGCGCGTAGCAATCCGCGAGCGCAGCGTTCAGCGCGTCGGCGACCGACTTGGTGCTGTTGCTCGGCAGGTCGGTCGGCGTGTCGAGGGCGGGGTTGATATCGGCCATGGCTAGCTCCGGTTCTTGAAAAATCGTTGCGTAAACGATCCGAACGCGAAAATGCTCCTCCCGTCAAACGAGCCGGAGCGCGCCGAGCGCGAGGACGAGGCCGAAGATCACGAACACGATGCCGATGGCGATACGGACCGGCTTGAGCGGAAGTTTCAGCCATGCGGTCTCGCCCATCAAGGCTGCGGGGACGATCACGACCAGCGAGCCGATCGTCGCGCCGATCGCGGCCAGCGGAGGGACGGGGGTGCGCGCGGCGAGCGTCAGGACGATGAACTGCACGCCGTCGCCGAACGCGAGGATGAAGAGGCCGAGTGCGGTGGTGGCGAGCGCGCCGATCTTCCAGCCGGTCAGACGCTCGGGCGCCTTGGCGGGAAAGAACGACCCGCCGCCCTGCAACAGCAGCGCGAGCGCGAGCATGAGTTGTTGTGCGTTGGGCGCGAGCTTCGGCCCGATGACCGCGCCGAGCGTCGCCGCGAGGCCGCTCGCCGCGAGCAATGCTACCGCGGCCATCAGGATCACCAGTCCCGGCTTCGCGTACCGGTCCGACAGGATCGCGGCGAGCCACGCGGTGCGGTCGCCGACCTGCGCGAGCGCGGCCGCGACGAGGGCCGCCATCAAGGCGTCCATGGACTATCCCGCAAGACGCACCGAACAGGCGGCGGCGAAGGCATGGCATGCCTGAACGTCCTGCCGCTCGCAGCCGACCGCATCGCGCAGGATCGCCAGCCAGCCATGCACCAGCGCGCCATGCTCGCCGCGTGACAGCGCCGAATCGACGAAGTGCGCGACGGTGACCGCGGGGTTGAGGCCGTTGCTATGCGCGATCACGCGGATCGCGTCGATCTCGGTGGCGATGTCGCACGGGCGGGAATAGGGCGCTCGGACATCGATCGCGGCGATTCGTGCGGCGAGATCGGCCTTCACCGCGATCATGGCGTCGATTCGTCCTATGTCCGCGGGTACCATCTCGGTGAGTCGTAGCGCCTGCCCCATCATCCCGCTCCTTTTTATCTGAGGATATGATGCGCTTGCGGTGGTGAATAGCGGGTTAAATGCGGCGTCGTGGCGGATGCGGGGGCCGTAAAGCTTGACTTCGCTGCTCACGTCCGCCATGCGCCGCCCCTGATGGAGCGGCGGCGCGAGTTCGCCGCTTTCGCATTTTCAAGCCATAGGAATTGGGCTCATGGCCAAGCCGACCACCGTAAAGATCAAGCTGCTCAGCACCGCTGACACCGGCTTCTTCTACGTCACCAAGAAGAATCCCCGTACCAAGACGGAGAAGCTCTCCTTCTCGAAGTACGATCCCGTCGTGCGCAAGCATGTCGAGTTCAAGGAAGCCAAGATCAAGTAATCGGGTTGGCAGCTCAGGCTGCCGACTGATTGCGAAGATCCGGAAAGCCGCGGGTAACTCCGCGGCTTTTGGCGTTTGTGATCGGAACGTCCGTCATCCCAGCGGAAGCTGGGATCTCCCGCCGCGAGGGTGCGCCCGTATCGGGGAGACCCCAGCTTTCGCTGGGGTGACGGTGTGGGGCGGGGTCCCCCTCCCGCCTTAGACCAAAGCCCCGACCGCATCCATAAACCGCGCCAAACTGATCGGCTTCGACACATACGAATCCGCGCCAGCCGCCCGTATCCGTTCCTGATCCTCCCGCCCGGCATACGCCGTCACCGCCATCACCGGGATCGCGCGCAGCTCCTCGTCCGCCTTCAGCTCGAGGATGATCTCGTAGCCGGTGACGTGCGGCATCTGGATGTCCATGATGATCAGGTCGGGTACGAAATCCCGTGCCCGCGCAACGGCTTCGCGGCCGTCGCGCACGGGTTCGACGGCGAACTGGTGCGCGCGCAGCAAATCGCAGAATAGTTTGAGGTTCAGTTCGTTGTCCTCGACAACGAGCACCTTCTTTGTCACCGCCGCACCTTATCCGGAAAGAGGGCACGATAGGCAATGCGCGACCGCGATTCAAACGAAGACGCCGAAGCGCTCGCCCTGCGCGCGCTGGTATGGACGCTGGTCGAGCCCGACCGCGCGATGCGGCTGTTGTCGGTCACCGGCCTCGAGCCGCACGATCTCCGCGCAAGGGCGAGTGACCCGACCGTGCTGTCGGCGGCGCTCGGCTTTCTCGAAAACCACGAGCCGGATCTGATTGCGTGCGCCGAATCGCTCGGTGTGAAGCCCGAGGCGCTGGTCCGCGCGCATGCCAGACTGGACCAAGGAGATTTCGAAGCATGAGGCCGTTGCTGATCAGCGATTGCGACGAAGTGCTGCTGCACATGGTCAAGCATTTCGGCGTGTGGCTCGACGAGCGCCACGACATCGACTTTGCGATCCAGCACGGCGATTTCTCGACCGCGATGACTCGCCGCGATGGCGGTCCGCCGCCGTCGCGCGAGGACATGTGGGCGATGCTCGGCGAGTTCTTCCCCGCCGAGATGCACCGCCAGACGCTGGTGCCGCATGCGGTCGAGGCGCTGGAGCGATTGGCGCGGGTGGCGGACATCGTGATCCTCACCAACCTTCAGGACGAGTGCCGCCAGCCGCGGATCGAACAGTTGGCGAAGTTCGGCATCGAACATCGGGTGGAGTGCAACCAGGGCGGCAAGGGTACGCCGGTGTCGCGACTGGTCGAGGAATACGGGTCGCCGGTGACGGTGTTCGTCGACGATCTGGCGGTGCATCACGAGTCGGTCGCGAAGCACGCGCCGGGGGTGCACCGGTTGCACATGGTCTCCGAGCCGACGCTGGCGGTGAATGTGCCGAAGGCGCCCGAGGCGCACGCGCGGATCGACGACTGGCGCGAGGCGGCGGACTGGATTTCTACGCGGTTCGAGGCTGGGTTGCCGGCGGACGCCTGATTCCCTCGATCCTCCCCTGGAAGGGGAGGTGGCGCGAAGCGACGGAGGGGTGACGCCCCATCGAGAGCGGGTCACCCCTCCGTCAGCGCGTTGCGCTGCCACCTCCCCTTGCAGGGGAGGAACGGCGTTCGAAATGATAGGTAAGCCCACGCACTTGACCCGTCCCCCACCGCTGTGGTGATACCTTCCCCCATGACCGATCGTATCGACCGCAAGCTCGAAGAGCTGGGCCTCACCCTTCCGCAGGCCGCCGCGCCCGTCGCCGCCTATGTCCCGACCGTGCTGGCGAACGGCATGCTCCACATCTCGGGCCAGTTGCCGTTCAAGGACGGCCAGCTCGTCAAGGGCCGCGTAGGAGACGACGTCTCGATCGAAGACGCGCAGGACGCCGCCAAGCTGTGCGGGCTCATGCTGGTCGCGCAGATGAAGGCGGCGCTCGGCACGCTTGGCCGCGTCGAGCGGATCGTGAAGCTCGGTGTATTCGTCAACTCGACCGGCGACTTCACCGACCAGGCCAAGGTCGCCAACGGCGCCTCCGAGCTGATGGTCGCGCTTTTCGGCGATAGCGGCAAGCACGCGCGCTCGGCCGTTGGCGTTGCCGTCCTCCCGCTCGGTGCTGCTGTCGAGATCGACGCGATCGTGCAGGTTTCCGCCTGACCGTCTTGGAGGCGCGCCCTCGCGTCTCTACCTAAGGCGGCAATGAACGCCGTCACAGCCCGCATCGCCCAAGGCGTCACCTCGATCGCGGCCGAGGACTGGGACGCGTGCTCCGGCACCGCCAACCCGTTCGTCGGCCACGCCTTCCTCTCCGCACTCGAAACGTCGCGAAGCGTCGGTGGCCGCTCCGGCTGGCAGGCGCTGCCGGTCGTGGTCGACGGCCCCGACGGCAAGCCCGCGGGAATCGCGCCCGCCTACGCCAAGAGTCACAGCCAGGGCGAATACGTCTTCGACCAGGGCTGGGCGGATGCATGGGAGCGGGCAGGGGGGCAATATTACCCCAAGCTCCAGATCGCCGCGCCGTTCAGCCCGGTGCCGGGCCCGCGTCTGCTACTGAAGGACCGCGACCACGCCCCCGCGCTGATCGCCGCACTGGAAGCGGTGACCGATCAGAGCGGGCTATCCTCCGCGCATGCGACCTTCATCGACCCCGACGAAGTGGCGCTGTTCGAGTCTGCCGGCTGGCTAATCCGGCAAGGCACGCAGTTCCACTGGAAGAACGACGGGTACGCGGGCTTCGACGACTTCCTCGCCGTCCTCGCCAGCCGCAAGCGCAAGGCGATCCGCAAGGAGCGCGCCGCCGCGGTAGAGGGCCTGACGATCCGTCAACTCACCGGCGCCGAGATCACCCCCGCGCACTGGGACGCGTTCTGGGTCTTCTATCAGGACACGGGCGCGCGAAAATGGGGTCAGCCCTATCTGACGCGCGCGTTCTTCGACCAGATCGGCAAGACGATGGGCGACCAGATCCTGCTGATCCTTGCCGAGCGCGACGGCCTCCCCATTGCTGGCGCACTCAACCTGATCGGCGCGGACACGCTCTACGGCCGCTATTGGGGCGCGACCGAGGAGGTGCCGTTCCTCCATTTCGAGCTCTGCTACTATCAGGCGATCGACGCCGCCATCGCGCGCGGCCTGAAGACTGTCGAGGCCGGCGCGCAAGGTGAACACAAGCTCGCGCGCGGCTATGCGCCGGTCGCGACCTATTCCGCGCACTACATCCCCGACCCGAGCTTCCGCCGCGCGATCGCCGACTATCTTGTTCGCGAGCGCGAGGCGGTCGCCGAGCAACAGGAGTATCTCGGCGAGCTTACTCCGTTCCGGCGGGGCGAACCGCAGGCTTGTTGACGCGGTACAACAGGCTGGTCCCATCGCGGCGGATCAGCGTCAGGTCTTGGACCAGCGCCGGGTCGAACTTTTGCGGGTGGATCAGCCACATATAATCGAACGCATCGCGCGGGAATTTCGCGAGCGCCATCGAGATCGGCCGCCAGAACTGGCCGCGGCATTTGACGTCGCTCACGACCTCCGACGGATCGTGCGCAAAGCCCTTCGCCGCCGCATAGTTGGTCGTCAGCAACTGCGCCCCCGCCATCGACCACTGATCGTTGGTAAAGGCGAGACGCCGCTCCAGCAGCAACGCGGGCACATGCTCGAGCCGCGAATACGCCCAGTCGTCGCGACACCGCCGCCCGACGAACGACACCACGCGAGAGCGCTCGGGCACCGTATCGATCGCCGCGATCGCCTGGTCGTAGCTGCGATCGTACATCAGATAGCTGACCGTCGTCCCCGCCAGCCGCACCCCGAAGAACGCAAACCCCAGCACCGCGAGCACCGCCGCCCCACGCAACGACAGCCCATGCCGTGGCCGCAGCGCGATCACCGCGATCGCCAGCACGAACGGCGCCAGCCGCATGTCCGCATAGGCCGACCCGAACACGATCCGCGGCAACAGCACGTACACCGCCGCCAGGAACAGCGCCGACAGCCCCAGATTGCGCGAATATTCGATCGTCTGGTCGCGCACGCCGCGGAACAGGATCACGAACAGCACGGTCACCGAGGCGATGTCGAACGCCATCCACCGATCGCGCAGGACCATCGTGATCCAGTTCATCTTCCAGCGCCAATTGAACCAGTCCTGCGTCTTGCCGCCGACATGGTCGCCCGATCGCCACACCACCATCATCACCATCGGCAATGCGAGCGGCAGGCAGTTCAGTCCCGCCTGGACGAACGCCCTGAACCAGCCATGCGCCCAGCTCTTGGGATCGCTGTCGCGGCGGATGTCATGCTGGCGGATCAGCTCGGCGGAGAAGGCGAGCACGCCCAGCACGCCCCAGCCGAACGTATGGCATAGCCACAACAGGCACGAGACGGGGATGAAGATCGCGGTGCGCAGCTTTGTCCGGCCAAGCCGCCCCATCCGCAGCCACAGCGCGAACAGGTTGAGCGCAAGCGCCATCGCCAGCGCGAAATTCACGAATCCGAACTGGAACGGGTAACTATAGGCGAGCGGCAACGCGAACAACGCGGTCGCCGGGATTCGCCCATGCACCTCGCGCGCGATCCACAGCAGCCCGGTCACGGTCAGCGCCGGGATCGTCATCACGATCAGCTTCACCGCCAGCTGCAACCCGAAGATCGGCGCCAGCGGTTCGATCAGCAGGTCGATCCCGAGGTTGCCGATCATCTGCCAATGGAAGTTATACCACTGAGAAAGCCAGGGATTGTCGCCGATCGCCAGCTGGACGCGGTAGCGCCCCATATGGCCGGGCAGATCGACCAGCGGCGGAATCTCCGGCCACAGCAACGGTATCATCGACGCCAGCGCCACCGCGACGACGAAGCCGCGCGTCTGCCACCAGTTCAGCCGCCCCGTCTTACCGTCGTCCACTCATTCCCCGCTACCGCAACGTCGTCATCGGATGCGATAGAGGCGGAGTCTTGCCCCATGCAAGGGGAGACGTACGAAGCCCGGCGGGGCCCGGCCGGTTTGCAGCATCGTCGCAAGACTGTTCGGATAGCTGTGCGTCACGTCGATCTCGGAAAAATCTCCTGGACAGAAAGCGACATAGGTCACGTTCCACGCGCGCGCGATCGTCGCGCTGCGGTCGGGGCGGCTCAGAAAATAGCGATACATCGCCATGTTGCCGCGGTTATTGCGGTGATAGCCGGCGCCGACGGTCGACAGATGCGTCGCGCCGATCAGATAGGACGCCATGTTCGTCGGGGCCATCACCACGCCCGGCGGATACCGATCGACCTGCGCCCAGGCGTCGCCGGTGTTGCAGAGGATCTGCGGCGTCGTCGCAGGCGGGATCCGCACGCCGGGATTGAGGACACGGACCGCGATGACGGGCGCCTCGGCATAGGTGATACCCGCCGAGACCAGCCAGGCGCCGATCAGCGCGGGCGTCGACCAAGTCGTTCGACGCCGCGCCGCCAGGATCAGGCCGGCGAGCACCGGTATGACGGTCGGTGCGCCGATATAGGTCCCCCGCGCCTGTGACAGCGAGACGAGCGCCGAGACGCCGATCACGCCGACGAGCGGCATCATAACCGCCCAGCGCTTCGGCGTGCGTGCAACCATCCAGGCCGACGCGATGCACCCCGCGAGCAGCAGTCCGCCGATCGACAGCGTGCGGGCGAACGTCGCCTGCGCAAAAATGCTGTTCGCTTCGTCGATGTGCGGGAGGAAGGCGGCACGAAGGAAGGGGTCGACCATCCCGTACGGCCCGGTCAGGCATCCCGGATAGGCGGCCAGCGTCCCGCCCAGTGCAAGCGTTCCGAGCACGCCGCCCACGACGATGCGCGATGGCCATGTCCGCAGCCACGGTGTCGCCGCTGCCAGTGCGCCAAGCGCCGCGGCGACGGCGAGCGTGCCTGTCGCCGACGCCGGCGTGAAGGCGTCGCACAGCGCAGGCGACCAATAACCGGGACGCATCGCCACCAGAAAGACGCCGGTCGTCGCTGCAAGCGCCGCCGCAAACCCGGCAAGCCGCCGTCGTTCGCGCTCGCCGGATACGACCCAGAACAACGCCAGCGTGGCGACGAGGATAGCAACCTGCGGCGCAGTTTCCAGCCCGATCACCAGGCTGGCGGCAACGGCGAGCCCCGCGACGACGCCGCTGCCGATCGACGGTCGGCGCATCATCACGAGGATGATGATTTCGATGATGACGATCTGCAGCGCGTGGTGGTCGATCCGTCCCGGGATGAACAGCGTGATGCCGGGATAGGCGAGGTCTGCCAGAATGGCCGCCACGACCGCCGCCTCGTTACCCCATAGCCGGCGCGCGATCCGCGCCGACAGGAATATGTTGCAGGCAAAAAGTAGCGCCGGGTACAGCAGCACCGCAGTCAGTTCGGCACCGTGACGGCCGACCAGCGGCGTCGCCGCAAGGATGATCCCGGCGATCCCGAAATCGTTCAGCCGCGACCAGTGCATCGGTGCGCCGAGCGGGGGCGCCATGCGGTATTGCGTCCAGTCGTTGAAGCCCTGGCCATTGAGCCAGTCGCGGACCTGCGCCAGCCGCATCATGTCGTCCGCATCGGGCAGGATCAGTTGCCCGACGCGGTGCCAGTCGGTGATCGCCCAGCAGGTCGACAGCAATGTCGCCAGCACCACCGCGACGATCACGTCGAAGCGGATCGCACGGTCGCGGCGTGCGACATAAGCGGGTGCGTCGTCGATTGGCGGCGGGTTTGGCATGCGGTCATCCTGCGGTGAACGTCGCCGGCTTAGCGGCGAATAGTTAACCCTCTTTTTAGCGTTCGGTCCGTATGCCTTCGGGCAAGGGAGGATCATCCATGCCGACAGTGCTGGCCTATCAATCGCCGATCGTCGAACGCGGAACGTCAGCGGTGGAAGCGGAGGATGCGGTCGAACTGTCGATCGTCATGCCCTGCCTCAACGAAGCCGAGACGCTCGCCCTCTGCATTCGCAAGGCGCAGGAATTCCTGCGGTCGAGCGGGGTTGCCGGCGAGGTCGTGATCGCCGACAACGGTTCGACCGATGGGTCGCGCCAGATCGCGAATGCGATGGGCGCGCGCCTCGTCGGCGTCGAGACGAAGGGCTATGGTGCGGCGCTGCTGGGCGGGATCGCGGCGGCCCGCGGACGCTTCGTGATCATGGGCGATGCCGACGACAGCTACGACTTTCTCGCGTTGATGCCGTTCGTCACCGCGCTCCGAGATGGCGGCGAACTGGTGATGGGCAACCGGTTCCAGGGGGGGATCGCTCCCGGTGCGATGCCGCCGCTGCATCGATATCTTGGCAACCCCGTCCTCAGCTTCCTCGGGCGTCGCCTGTTCAACGCGCGCATCGGCGACTTCCATTGCGGTCTGCGCGGGTTCCGCCGCGATTCGGTCCTTGGTCTTGGCTTGCGATCGTCGGGCATGGAGTTCGCCAGCGAGATGGTCGTCAAGGCGGTCATGCACCGGCTCGATGTCCGCCAGGTGTCGACCACGCTGTCGCCCGACGGTCGCAGCCGTCCGCCGCATTTGCGGACGTGGCGCGACGGCTGGCGGCATCTGCGCTTCCTGCTGACCTATGCTCCGCGATTCCTGTTCGTCTATCCCGGCCTGATCGCCGCGGCTGGCGGCGCGGCGGGAGTCGCGGTACTCGCGACCGGCGGGGTCGAACTCGGCGGTATCGAACTCAGCGCGACGACGATGCTGTTTGCGGCGATGGCGATGCTGCTGGGTAGCCAGTTGATCGGCTTCGGAATCCTCGCAAGACTCTACGGCGTCGCCAGCGCCTTGTGGCCGACCAGCATGCGGGTCGATCAATTCCGCCGCCACTTCAGCGTCGAGCGCGGTTGCATCCTCGGTGGTCTTCTCCTGCTGCTTGGCATGGCCGGTAGTGCAGCGCTGCTCGCGCAATGGGGGCGGGCGGGATTCGGGCCGATGGAGCCGGTCCATCTCATGCGTCTGGCGATCCCGACGATGGTGGCGTGCGTCATCGGGTTGCAGACGATGTTTACCAGTTTCCTGATCGGACTGATCGACACCCGACCCGATCGCTGAGGTTGCGATGGGCATGAAAAAGGGGAGGATACGATCGCCGTATCCTCCCCTTTTTCATGCTGATCACGCGCTTCGGTTCAGTGTGACAGCACCGTCACGAAGTGCAGCCCGCGATCGAATACCCACGAGAACGGGCGCGGGTACAGCGACAGCCGCGTCGCGAACCTGCTGACGCCCAGATCGAGCGTCCGCCAGATGCTGGTCCATTCCTTGCGCGACAGATAGTTATACGGCAGCCTGACGCCGTGCGCGGCGTTGCCGACCCAATCCATGAAGCGCAGCGTGGTGTTTGCGGCGATGCCGTTGCGCAGATGATCCTTGACGATGACCATCGGTGCGATCCGCGCAATCTCGGCGAGCACGGCTTCGGGGTCGTCGGTATGATGCAGCACGTCAACGACGATCGCCGCGTCGAAGGCGTTGTCTGCAAACGGGATATGTGCCCCATCGAACGCATGGACCGGGATCGCCGTGTCCGGGCGCACCAGCACGTCGATGCCTTCGATCGTCACGTCTGGCCGCGTCTGCATGATCAGCACGGCCAGATCGCCGCTGCCGCAGCCGACATCGAGCACCCGCGCATCGGCGGGCAATCGCTCGGCGATCACCGCGGCCAGACGCCGAATTCGACGGCCGAACACCAATTTGTCATGAACCGCACCCAGCACGTCGCATCTCCCGAATCAGAGATGCGACCTTGCCGTTGAGTCGATGATATTTGGTTAACGCGCGGTATGTGGCGACTTTCGCCGTCTTACCGGTCGCGGCGCCCCAGCAACCGCAGCCGCAGCGCGTTCAGCTTGATGAATCCGGCCGCGTCGCGCTGGTCGTACGCGCCCTGATCGTCCTCGAACGTCACGACCTTCTCCGAATAGAGCGAGTTCGGCGATTTGCGGCCGACCACGTACACGCCGCCCTTGTAGAGCTTCAGGCGAACGGTGCCCGATACCTTCTCCTGGCTGTGATCGATCGCCGCCTGCAGCATCTCGCGCTCGGGGCTGAACCAGAAGCCGTTGTAGAGCAGCTCGGCATAACGCGGTGCCAGCTCGTCCTTCAGGTGCGCGGCGCCGCGGTCGAGCGTCAGCTGCTCGATACCGCGGTGCGCGAGGTGATAGATCGTGCCACCCGGCGTCTCGTACATGCCGCGACTCTTCATGCCGACGAAGCGGTTCTCGACGAGGTCGAGACGGCCGATGCCGTGGCGGCGGCCGTATTCGTTGAGCGTCGACAGCAGGGTGGCCGGGCTCATGCCCTCGCCGTTGATCGCGACGCCGTCGCCGCGTTCGAAATCGATCGTGATGTATTCAGGGGCGTCTGGCGCGTCCTCGGGGTTCACCGTGCGCGAATAGACATAGTCCGGCACCTCGTCCCACGGATCTTCGAGCACCTTACCCTCGGACGAGGTGTGCAGCATGTTCGCGTCGGTCGAGAAGGGCGACTCGCCGCGCTTGTCCTTGCTGACCGGGATCTGGTGCTGCTCGGCGAACTCGATCAGCTTGGTGCGGCTGGTCAAATCCCATTCGCGCCACGGTGCAATGACCTTGATGTCGGGCGACAGCGCGTAATAGCCGAGCTCGAAGCGGACCTGGTCGTTGCCCTTGCCGGTCGCGCCGTGGCTGACCGCGTCCGCGCCGACCATCTTGGCGATCTCGATCTGGCGCTTGGCGATCAGCGGCCGCGCGATCGACGTGCCGAGCAGGTACAGCCCCTCGTACAGCGCGTTCGAGCGCATCATCGGGAAGACGTAATCGCGGACGAACTCCTCGCGCAGGTCGTCGACGAAGATATGCTCGGGCTTGACGCCCATCATCTCGGCCTTGGCGCGCGCCGGCTCGAGTTCCTCGCCCTGGCCGAGATCCGCGGTGAAGGTCACGACTTCGCAATTATAGGTCTGCTGGAGCCATTTCAGGATCACGCTCGTGTCCAGGCCACCGGAATAGGCCAATACGACGCGGTTGATCTGATCGGTCACGGCAGAATCCTTCGGGCAATATCCAATGCCCGCGCCCCTATGCGCTGGGGGCCCCTCATGCAACCTGCGCATGCAACCGCGCGCGTTAATGGCGCGTACAACCGAACCGGTCTATTCGCGCCGCAAATCCTCTGGAGTTACCGCATCGTGCTACGCCAAAGCCTCACCCTCTTCGCCCTCGCCGGCCTTGCGACGCCAGCGCTCGCGCAGGAAACTCGCGCGTCCGCCTCGGCCAAGTTCAAGACCGAGTTCGCTGCGTCGGACACGAACAAGGACGGTGTCCTCACGCGCGCCGAAGTGCAGGGCCGGATCAGCAACATGAAGGTCGGGCCGGGCCGCCCGGATCCGGTCCACGCCAAGCGCCTCGCGGACCTGTGGTTCACGAGCGCGGACAAGAACAAGGACGGCAAGGTCACGCAGGCCGAAGCACAGGCGCTGCTGGCGGCGACGTTCGCCAAATATGACGCGAACAAGGACGGCAAGATCGGCGGCGACGAGCGTGCCGCGGCGAAGGCCGACGTGCAGGGACCGCGCTGAACCTCACCCGATGATTGCCAAAAGTCCGTTCGTCCTGAGTAAGGGCTGAGCGAAGCCGAAGACCCGTATCGAAGGACATTGCCCCGGGCGGATCCTTCGATACGCCGCTTCGACAAGCTCAGCAGCTACTCAGGACGAACGGACTTACTCCCGCAACGCCCGCTCGCCCTCGATCATATAATCGCGCGTGAGCGGCAGCGTCATCCGGCTCTTCGACAGCTGGATCTGGTAATTGACCATCCCCCCGGTCCGAAACGCCGCCGCAGCGCCCGCCAGGTAGAACGTCCACATCCGATAGAAACGCTCGTCGTACAGCGCGACGATCGAGTCCTTCGCGGCCACCGTCCGATCGTACCATTGGTCGATCGTCAGCGCGTAATGGACGCGCAGCACCTCGATATCGGTCGGGAACATCCGCAGCCCCTCATACCCCTTCACGATTTCCGACAGCGCCGGGTTATACCCGCCCGGGAAAATGTACTTGGTCGTGAAGGTGTCGGTGACGCCCGGCCCACCCATCCGGCCGATCGTGTGGAGCAGCATCACGCCGTCGTCGGTCAGCAGGTCGCGGCACTTGCGGAAGAACGCCTTGTAATGCGCCGGACCGACATGCTCGAACATCCCGACCGAAACGATCCGGTCGAACGTTCCGGTCAGCGCACGATAATCGATCAGCTCGAACTTCACCTTGTCGGCGACCCCAGCCTCTTCGGCTCGCCGCCGCGCGACTTTCAACTGCTCCTCGCTCAGCGTTACGCCGAGCACCTCGGCGCCGGTCTTCGCGTGCAGGTACAGCGCCATACCACCCCAGCCGCAACCGATATCGAGCACGCGCATGCCCGGCTGGATCGCCAGCTTGGCGGCGATGTGCGCCTTCTTGTCGCCTTGTGCCTGCTCCAGGCTATTGCCCGGATCAGTGAAATACGCGCACGAATATTGCCGGTCCGCATCGAGGAACAGGTCGTACAACCGGTCCGAGAGGTCGTAGTGATGCGCGACGTTCTTCTTCGACCGGCGCGCCATGTTCACGCGGTCGACGCGGTGCACGACCTTGTCGAGCAGCTTGATCGGCAGCGAGGGATTGAGCCCGCCACCACGCTCCCACGGGCTGTTGCCCTTGAGCAGATTGACCAGATCGCGAATATCGCCGCGCTCGATCACGAGGCGGCCGTCCATGAACGCCTCCGCCGCGCCGAGTGCGGGGTGGCGGACGATCGCCCCTGCGACTCCCGGCTGGGTCAGCCGGATCGTGACCGGGTTATAGGCGGGGTCGGGCTTGCCAAAATGCTTGGTGGTGCCGTCCGCGTGGATGAGCGTGAGTTCGCCGGTTTTTACCTGCCGGGCCAGGAAACGATCGAAAAGTGCCATGAGGCGTTAGCTAATGATTGGTACGGAATTGCGCCACCCCCGCGGCCGATCAGATTCCCGCATACCAGTCGTAATCGACGTTATCTTCCCAATAGCCCCCCTTGCCCTTGCCAATGCCTTCGAGGCTGGCGACCGCGTCGATCGCCGTGACGTATTTCGCGTGCTTGTAGCCTAGTTGCCGTTCGACGCGCAGCCGGACGGGCGCGCCGTGGGCGACGTCGAGCACCTGATCGTTGAGCGCCCAGGCGAGGATGGTCTGCGGGTGGAACGCGTCGACCAGATCGACCGACTCGTAATAATTCGCGCCGCGGTACAGGTCGGCGCAGGTGAAGACGATGTAGCGCGCGGTGCGCTTCAGGCCGGCGGCGTCGAGCAGCGCGCCAAGCTTCGGTCCCTGCCATTTGCCGATCGCGCTCCAACCCTCGACGCAGTCGTGCCGCGTGATCTGCGCGCGCGCGGGCATCTGGCGAAGCTGCGGCAAGCTGACCGACAGCGGCCGATCGACCAGCCCACCGACCTTGAGCCGATAATCCGCGAAGTTGTTGGCGACCATCGCGGTATAGTCCGCCGTCCCCGGATTGCTCGTGCCGTTCGAGCGGAAGATCGGCGACATCTGCGCCGGGCTGAACTCGGGCGCTAGCGCGTTGCGGTTGGTCAGCGCACGTTGCAGCCCGCGGTTCATGTCCTCGCCCATGAACAGGATTTTCCGCGCCTCGGGGTTCGCGGCGATCTTGTCGCAGCCGGTCAGCAGCGCGCCCGCACCGATGGTCGCGCCTACAACCAGCGAGCGACGGGTAATCAGCGAGCTCATGCGACGTCCTCCGAGGGGGGCTGGGGAACATGCCAGCGCCCGGTGATCATCGACCGCACTTCGTTCCAAGTCCCCGCCAAGATCACCAGCGCGAGATGCGCGATGATGAACAGCACCAGGCCCGTGGCGGCGATGAAGTGGATCGAGCGCGCCGACTGCCGCCCGCCGAATATCTCCAGCAGCCAAGGCCACGCCGCATCCATTCCCGGCGACATCGTCAACCCGGTCAGGATCATCACCGGGATCAGCACGAAGATCGTCGCGACGTAGGACAGCTTCTGGAGGATATTGTACGCACCCGGCCGCTTCGGATCGTGGAAGCGGAAGGCGAGATGTTCCTTCACGTCATGCCCGACCTCGCGCGGCGACAGCTCGGCGGCGCGGACGCGGAGATCTCGCTGGAAATGCTTGTTGATCAGGCTGACGATCATGAACCCGAGCAGCGCGAAGGCGAGCACCAGCGCGAACAACAGATGCCAGCGCCGCGACAGCGCCAGGTTATAGCTCGTCGGGATCGTCAGCAGGTTGAGCAGCGACACCAGCCAGCTCGGCCACTGGTCGAGCGTCGTCCACGCGGTGTCGAAATTCGCGCCGTACCGGCCCCAGTACAGCCGCGGATGCGCCTTGAGGATGCCGATCCCGCTGCCGATCATGATGAACATCGTCACCACCGTCACCCAGTGCCATATGCGCGTCGCGAGCCGATGGCGCTTGATGATCGGGGTGCTGATAGTCGGGGCAGTGGGATCGTTCATGCTCGACCTTCGCTATAGGCAGTCGGACCGTGACATAGCAGGAATAAGTGTATGACCGAATGGCATTCTTACGAGCCCGCGGACGGCCATCGCCTGCCGCACGATCCCTTGAACGCGATCGTCGCGCCGCGGCCGATCGGCTGGGTCAGCACGATGTCCGCAGATGGTGTGGCGAACCTCGCGCCCTATTCGTTCTTCAACCTGTTCAACTACGCGCCGCCGATCATCGGCTTCTCGTCGATGGGCTGGAAGGACAGCGTCGCCAATATCGAGGCGACCGGCGAGTTCGTCTGGAACCTGGTATCCCGCGACCTGAGCGAGGCGATGAACACCACCGCCGCGAACGTCGCCGCCGACGTCGACGAGTTCGCGCTGGCCAAGCTCGATATGGCCGCCTCGACCAAGGTAAAGCCGGCACGGGTCGCCGCCAGCCGCGCGCAATTCGAGTGCAAGCTGACGCAGCTTATCCGGCTGGAAACGAAGGAAGGCCGCGAGCTCGACCAGTGGCTGGTGCTCGGCGAGGCGGTCGCGATCCACATCGACTCGGCCATGCTGGAGGACGGTGTCTACCAGACGGCGCGCGCGCAACCGATCCTGCGCGGCGGCGGCCCCGCGGATTATTTCGAGATCACCGAGGACGCACTGTTCCAGATGCGCCGGCCGGGCTGAACCCCAAGTCCGTCATCACCCCAAAGTCCGTCATCCCGGCGAAAGCTGGGATATCCCGGTAACGGAGCGCGCCCTTGCCGCACAAGACCCCAGCTTTCGCTGGAGTGACGGCTTCTTTAGGAAATGTGTAACGGCCAACCAAGCGTGTTCACGCGCGAAGGCGGGAGCCCAGACTGGGTCCCCGCCTTCGCGGGAAACATCGTGGTTCAGGCGTATGCTCTGTAAAAAAACACCACCGTCGTCGTCGCCGTCACCAGCAGCGTCCACCCGCGGATCACCCCATCCGGCAGCTTCCGCCCGAACCGTGCGCCGAAATACCCGCCGACCACGCCGCCCGCCATCATCGGCAGGCACAATGTCCACGCCACCATGCCGGTCGCCGCGAACACGATCGTCGCGGCGGCGTTCGCGGTCGCCAGCATCAGCGTGCGCGGCGCAGCGAGCTTGGCGGGCGATGCGCCGGACAACAATCCCCAGGCGGCGGTCAGCATCATCCCGACGCCGCCCCCGAAATAGCCGCCATAGATCCCCAGCAACGTCTGCGCGGCGATCAGCGAGCGCGACCCGATCGCGACGCGTGCATGCAGCCAGGTCGAGGCGGGCTTGCCGAACGCGATCGCGAGCGTCGCCATCAGCAGCAGCCACGGCACGATCACGTCGAACGCGGTCGCCGGGGTGAAGAACAACAGCAGGCTGCCGACCAGCCCGCCGACGAACGTTATCCCCGCCAACGTGCGGATACCGACGCCACCGACCGGCCCGAGATCCGCCCGATAGGCCCACGCGCTGGCCATCGCCGCCGGCTGGACCGCGACGTTGCTGGTCGCGTTGGCGATCGGCGAGGGCAGGCCGAGCGCGATCAGCGACGGCATCGTCGCGAAGCTGCCGCCGCCCGCCAGCGCGTTCATCGCGCCGCCCAGCATCCCCGCACCCGCCGCCAATCCCAGCGAAGCCAGATCAGACAAAGGCGGCATCAGACTCGGCGGCGGCCTCGCGATCGATCTGCGCGCGGCTCTTCTTCTCCGACGCGGTCTTCAGCTGTCCGCACGCCGCATCGATGTCGCGTCCGCGCGGCGTCCGCACCGGCGCCGAAATCCCGGCGCCAAAGACGATGCTGGAGAACGACTTGATCCGCTCGGGCGTCGAACACTCGTATTGCGCGCCCGGCCAAGGGTTGAACGGAATCAGGTTCACCTTCGCCGGCAGCTCGTACTTCCGCAGCAACCGCACCAGCTCGCGCGCATCGTCGTCGGAGTCGTTCTTGTCCTTGAGCATCACGTACTCGAACGTGATCCGGCGCGCGTTGTTCGTGCCCGGATAGTCCGCGCACGCCTGCAGCAATTCCTCGATGCCGTATTTCCGGTTGAGCGGCACGATCTCGTCGCGCACTTCCTTGGTCACGGCGTGCAGCGACACGGCCAAATTCACGCCGATCTCGGCCCCCGCACGTGCCATCATCGGCACTACGCCGCTGGTCGACAACGTGATCCGGCGGCGGCTGAGCGCGAGGCCCGCGCCGTCCATCACCAGCTTCAACGCATCGCGGACATTCTCGAAATTATAGAGCGGCTCGCCCATCCCCATCATCACGATGTTGGTGAGCATGCGGCCTTCCGGCTGGCTCGGCCATTCGCCCAACGAGTCGCGCGCTAGCATCACCTGCCCGACGATTTCGGCGGGCGTCAGGTTGCGCACCAGCCGCATCGTGCCGGTGTGGCAGAAGGTGCAGTTGAGCGTGCAACCGACCTGGCTCGACACGCACAAGGTGCCGCGGTCCGCGTCGGGGATGAACACCATCTCGTAATCCTGCGCGTCGTCCGAGCGCAGCAGCCATTTCCGCGTGCCGTCGGTCGACACCTGCGCCTCGACCACGTTGGGGCGGCTGATGACGAAGCGCTGCTCGAGCCACGGGTGCATCGTCTTCGAGATATCGGTCATCGCCGAGAACTCGGTCGCGCCGCGATTGTAGATCCAGTGCCACAGCTGCTTGGCGCGCAGCTTGGCCTGCTTCTCCTCCAACTGCGACGTCTCCAGCGCCATCCGCAGATCGGCGAGCGACAGCCCAAGCAGGTCGATCCGCCCATCGCTGCGCGGCACGAAGCTGCGGGGAACGGGCACGGGATCGATGTGCCCCGGAATAGGCATGAGGTTCGCGGCGGTCTGCATGACGCGGCCCGTAGCGGAATTTTCGTGATTTTTCTACTGGCTGCTGGATGGGAGCGGAGTCGGCGCAGTCAGGCCGAACGTCACCCAAAATAACCACCACCCCGGCGAAGGCCGGGGCCCAATAGGAAAGGTCGTCGCAACGGAGGACTGAGCGTCGTTACACCCGTCCCCCAATTGGGCCCCGGCCTTCGCCGGGGTGGTGGTACTGAGTGAGGGCGAACGCCTACAGTTCACCCCCCGCTACATGCCAGCACAGCCGCATCGATCGCCGTCGCCGCGCCCGACAGCGCATACACATCCGCAAACGGCCGCCCGCCGGCGCCGACCGCCTCGACACTCATGCTCCGTCCCGACCGCATCGCCGCAACGATCGCGCGATCGCTCGGCGCATCGCTCGCCCACGCATCCAGCCCATTCGCCACCAACGCGAATCGCCGCTCGCCAACCGTCAGTGTCACCCCCGCCGACCGATCCCGCTCTCGACTGAGCCGCACATACAAGGACGCGCGCAAACCCCGCCTCGGCCACGTCGCGACGCTGGCGAACCCGGACGAACGCCCCCCCGCCATCACCGGCCGCGCGATCGCGTAACATCGCGCCGGGCTAGCATCGCGAAAACTGCCCCAGCCCTTGTAGATGCCGATCGTGTCGCGCGCCGCCGCCGGAGCAGCGATCGCCAACGCCAGCAGGACTGCGAATTTCACGCCGGAGCGAATCCCGTACCAAGATGCGGCACCATCGCGTGTCCGTTCTCTACCAGCGTGACCGACCCTTGCGGCAACCCCTTCGCAACCGGCGCGCCGAGCAACGGATCGACCGCCACACCGGTCATCATGCCGAGCATCACCCGACTCGAGATCCCGTGCATGATCACCAGCCGATCGCCCGGATCCTCCGCGGTATCGGCCAGCCAGCCACCAACGCGCGCCGCGATTTGCGAATACGTCTCGCCGTCAGGCGCAGGCTTCAACGTACCACCCGGCAACATCACCGGCCCGACCTCGTCGATCACGTCCGCATAATAACGCCCGCCCCACGATCCCATGCCGATCTCGACCAACCGAGCATCGGTCCGCGCCTCATGCCAATCAAGCTCCAGATGCTCGCAGATCACCGCCAGCGTCTGCAAGGCCCGCCCGGTCGGCGACGCCCACAAAGACAACTTCGGCTTCACCCCCAGCACCCCACGCAAAGCCCGCCCAAGCTCGTCCGCCTGCGCGAACCCAGCGCGCGTGAGGGGCGTATGCGCCGCATCCCCCTGCAACCGATGCGCCGCATTGAACACGGTTTCGCCGTGCCGCGCGACGAAATCGCGCCCCTTGCGAAGGGCCGGAGTATCGCTTGAACGGGCGTCCGCTTCACCCTGCCGTTGGCTTGGAATCATGGCCCGCGTTTCAACCCCCTGTGGCGTAAAAGCAACGGATTTCCGTGTTTATCTGGGGTTCATGCAACGCCTCGCTGACTGGTCCATTGGAGCGGTCCGCCCCGCCTAATGGGGTGCCAGTTCAGTAAGGAGTAACCCCAATGCGTACGCTTATCGCCGTCTCGCTGCTCGCAACGACAGCCGTCGCGGCACCCGCCCTCGCGCAGACCAACCCGACCTTCACCGGCCCCCGCGTCGAGGCCACGCTCGGCTACGACCACACTGGCGCCGGCAGCAGCGTGTCCAACAACAACGGGCGTGACGACCAGAAGATCGATGGCCTGCTGTACGGCGGCGGCATCGGCTACGACATCGCGACCTCGGAAAACATCGTGCTCGGCGCCGAAGCCGAACTGACCGGCTCGACCGCAAAGAGCGACCGCAACGATTACACCAGCGACTTCGGCTATGGCCGCGTCAAGCAGGGCCGCGACATCTATGTCGGCGCGCGTGCAGGCTATGTCATCGCACCGACGACGATGCTGTACGTCAAGGGCGGCTACACCAACTCGAAGCTCGAAGTGCTTGCCGGAAGCACCAGCCAGACCACCGATAACAATTTCAAGCTCGACGGCTGGCGGGTCGGTGCAGGCGCCGAGCACGCGATGGGCCCGAACAGCTACGCCAAGCTCGAATACCGCTATTCGAACTATGAGCGCGGCAACATCGACTATGCAACCGGCGGCACCAGCAGCCGCTTCGACGTCGACACGGATCGTCATCAGGTGGTCGCCAGCTACGGCTTCCGTTTCTGATCGGAACGGCACGCGGGTTTTAACGCGACGTTTACCGTGATCAAAGAAGGGTCGGGGCGCTTGCTCCGACCCTTTGTTGTTGGGTAAGCCATTTGCGGATTGCCCCCAGCCCCGAGTCCGGCTGTGGAGGCCGGGGGAATTTTGATGAAGGCGACGATCGAACGCGCAACGCTCCTCAAGGGGCTGAGCCATGTCCAGTCCGTGGTGGAGCGGCGCAACACCATCCCCATCCTGTCGAACGTGCTGATCGAGGCGACTGCCGAGGGCACGCTCAAGCTGATGGCGACCGACCTTGATCTCCAGATCAACGAATCGATCGCAGCAGCGGTCGACCAGCCCGGCGCGACCACCGTATCCGCGCACACGCTGTTCGACATCGCGCGCAAGCTCCCCGAGGGGTCTCAGGTGCAGCTCGCTGCGTCGGAAGGCCGGATGAGCATCGTCGCAGGCCGCGCGCGCTTCTCGCTCGGCACGCTGCCGCGCGACGATTTCCCGGTGATCGCCGAGGGCGAACTGCCGACCCAGTTCGAGCTGCCCGCCGAGACGCTCAAGCAGATCATCGACAAGACTCGCTTCGCGATCTCGACCGAAGAGACTCGCTATTACCTCAACGGCATCTTCCTGCATGTGGCGGACGGCGACAGCTCGAACCCGGTGCTGAAGGCCGCCGCGACCGACGGCCACCGCCTCGCGCGCGTCACGCTGCCGCGTCCGGAGGGTGCCGAATCGATGCCCGACGTGATCGTGCCGCGCAAATGCATCGGCGAGCTGCGCAAGTTGCTCGACGAGGTCGACGGTTCGGTTGGCGTCTCGCTGTCGCCGACCAAGATCCGCTTCGACCTCGGCCAGGCGATCCTGACCTCGAAGCTGATCGACGGCACCTTCCCCGACTACAGCCGCGTGATCCCGACTGGCAACGACAAGATCCTCAAGATCGATCCGAAGAGCTTCATGGAAGGCGTCGACCGCGTCTCCACGATCGCGACGGAGAAAACGCGTGCGGTGAAGATGGCGCTCGACCGCGACAAGATTACGCTGTCGGTGACCTCGCCCGAAAACGGCACTGCCGCGGAGGAAGTCCCCGGCGATTACGTCGCGCTGCCGTTCGAGATCGGCTTCAACAGCCGCTATCTGATGGACATCCTCGCGCAGATCGACGGCGACATGGTCGAGGTGCATCTGGCGGATGCCGCCGCCCCGACGCTGATCCGCGAGAACGACAAGTCGCCTGCGCTCTACGTGCTGATGCCGATGCGGGTGTGAGCTGATTGCCGATCGTCTCGCTCATGACTAAGTTGGTCATCCAACTGGTCAGGAGCGAGTCGTGGAGGCTTTCAAGCTTGCGGATGCCAAGGCGCATCTGAGCGAACTCGTCAGCCGCGCCGAGGCTGGCGAGACGCTGGAGATCACACGACGCGGTCGACCCGTCGCGCGACTCGTGCCAGTGGAGTGCCCACGGCCAGTGATCGATTGGGAGGTCCTCCGTCAGGTTCGCGCTGGGGCCGCCGCCGATGATACGACCACGGTCGAGGAATTGCGCCGACAGAACCTCCTTTGATGATCTATTGCGACGCATCGTTGATCGTCGCGCTACTCGTCGAAGAAACACGCAGCGGTGTTGCCGCAGCCTGGATCGAACGCCAACGGCAGAACGACCTCGTTATCAGCCGCTGGGTTACTACCGAGGTCGCCAGCGCCTTTGCCATGAAACACCGAATGGGTGTGCTCTCGCGCGATCGACATGACCTTGCGGCCGAGGCGTGGCGCAGGACCGCGCTGGGCATGGCGATCGTCGAAGTCGAAGCCGCCGATTTCGATCGTGCCGGGACGTTGGTTGATGCCGGACCGCGGGGCTTGCGCGCCAGTGACGCACTGCATGTGGCGATCGCGCAACGTAGAGGCTTCGCGCTCGCCACGCTCGACAAGGGTATGGTCGAGGGTGCTCGCGCCGTCGACGTCATGGTCGCCGCTATCGGCGATACTTGACGCCCCGCACGTGCTGCCATACTAACAGCAATGTCAGTAAGGAGTCGACTCGATGGCGAAGCTTCCTCCGTTTCCCGGTACGACCGGTCGTCGCGATTGGCGCACCGCGTTTGATGCGATCAGGAAACTGCTCGCGAACGGCGACGACACGACGCAGGTGTTCCGGATCATGCGCGCGCTGAACGTCGGCAATGCGCCGATGAATTACGCGCGGCTGATCGCCACCGAACAGGGCGGGCGGATCGCCTATGACCGCGTCGAACTGGCGCAACGTTTCTCCGACCCCGCGTTCGTCGCAAGCTTCGCGCTCGGCACGGTCGGGGCGGCCTATCGCAATTTCCTCGAGACGACGGGCTATTCCGCGGACGGGCTGGTCGAGGTGTCGCGGCTCGAGCCGTCCGAGGACGATCTGGCACATCCCTATGCGTGGTTCGGCCGGCGGGTGCGCGACACGCACGACATCTGGCACGTGCTGACCGGTTACAAGGCGGACGAAAGCATGGGCGAAGCTGCGCTCGTCGCGTTCAGCTACGCGCAGGTCGGCGGGCTCGGCTGGGCGCTGATCGGCTCCGCGGCGGCGCTGAAGAGCATGCGTGTTACCGGCAGCAAGTTGTTCGCCAAGGCGGTCTGGGAAGGCTATCGCAACGGGCGGAAGGCGAAGTGGGTGTCGGGTGAAGATTATCTCGAACTGCTCCACGAACCGCTGGACGCCGCGCGCGAACGGCTCGGGATCGTGACCCCGGTCGCGTATCTGCGGGCGCAGAGCGAGCTTGGGCCGGCGCTGGCATCGTATCTCAGCACGCAGAAGGCTGCGATCGCGGCCGCCGCGCCGGCAGTCGCGCCCGAGCGGATCGCCGCCTGACCGGGGGTTGCCGGGCAAACTGTCGCGTGCGCGGTTCGGATTTGGATGATCCACTTCCATCGTTCGTGCTGAGCGAAGTCGAAGCACCGTAGCTTGAGCCGCGCCGTTCGACTTCGCTCGGGCCGAACCGAAATGGGCGATGCAACCGGCTGCGAAACTCCTCTAAGGCCAAGGCAATGCTTTCGCGCCTTGTCCTTACCGATTTCCGCAATCATGCCGACCTGACGCTGACGCCGGGACCAGGGTTCGTCGTGCTGACCGGCGAGAACGGCGCGGGCAAGACGAATATCCTGGAGGCGGTGTCGCTGCTAGCGCCCGGCCGTGGGCTGCGGAGAGCCGCACTCGGCGAGATGGCGCGACAAGGTGGGGCAGGGGGTTTCGGCGTCGCGGCCACCTTATTCCCCTCCCGCTCGCGGGAGGGGTCAGGGGAGGGCGCGACGTACGTACTGGCGTCCGGCGTCGAGGAAAGCGCACCCCTCCCCCGACCCCTTCCGCAAGCGGGAGGGGAGTTAGATGCGCGAGCCGAAGTCGACGTCGCCACCGGTACGCTAGCCTCCGCCCCGGAACGCCGCATCGTCCGCATCCAGGGCGCCACCACCACCGCGAACGCGCTCGCCGAATGGCTCACCATCCTCTGGCTGACCCCCGCGATGGACCGCCTTTTCGTCGCCCCCGCGGGCGAACGCCGGGGCTTTCTCGACCGCCTCACGCTAGCCCTCGCCCCCACCCACGCCCACCACGCCGCGCGCTACGACGCCGCGATGCGCGCGCGAAACCGCCTGCTCGCCGACGAGGGGCGCCCCGACGGCGACTGGCTCTCCGCGCTCGAAGCGCAGATGGCCGAGCACGGCGCTGCAGTCGATGCCGCCCGGCGCGAGACTGTGATGCTGCTCGGAACGCGGTTGGCGGAACAAGACGATGGCCCGTTCCCCCGGGCCGGTCTCATGCTCGAAGGCTGGAACGGCGATACCACCCGCCTCCAGGCCGACCTCGCCCAGGGCCGCCCGCGCGACGCCACCGCCGGCCGCACGCTCGCCGGTCCGCACCGTGTCGACCTGATCGTCACGCATCTCGACAAAGAGCGAGCCGCTTCCCTCGCATCCACCGGCGAACAAAAGGCGCTCCTGCTCGGCATCGTCCTCGCCCACGCCGACCTCGTCGCCGAACGCACCGGCCAACCGCCCGTCCTGCTCCTCGACGAGGTCGCCGCACATCTCGACCCATCCCGCCGCGCGGCGCTGTTCGCCCGTCTCGCAGGTCGCGGACAGGTGTGGATGACGGGCACCGAAGACGCGCTGTTCGACGCGATCGGCGCCCAGGCAACGCGGATCGCGGTCGGGCGTTAGGCTGAACGCGCGCTGTCGAGCAGGCTCACCGCGCGTTCAAGCGGGCGCGGGCAAAGCTCCGTCCATCGAAGACACGGAGAGATCATGATGACCCGGAATTTCACGCGCGCAGCCCTTGGCGTCCTGATGGTCGCAGCCACCACCGCCCCAGTTTTCGCGCAGGTCCGCGACGGCGGACGCCCAGAAGGTCGCTACGACATGAGCCGCGCCCCCTGGTCGCGTCCCGGCTATCGTCTGGAAGGCGCAGGCGTGCCGGTGCTCTTCCCCGAACTGCGCAATACGCGGCGCGGCATCGCATTCGTGATGCCGAACTTCGACGCGAACGGCGATGGCCGGATCAGCCCGCGCGAAGCCGACGACGCCAACCGCGAATTCGCACGCATTGCAGGCCCCCGCCGCGACCGCTTCGACTGGGATGCATACGGCCGTGACCCGCGCGGCTATCGCGGCGACCGCGGCGGCGGCACCACGGTGGTCGAGACCACCACGACGTGGGATCGTGGCGCTATGCGCAACTACGGCTTCCGTCAGACCCCGCGCGGCGCGACGCTGACGCTGCAGGAAGACGTGCTGTTCCGCACCGACAGCGCCGTGCTGCGTCCCGGCGCGATCGAGAAGCTGCGGCCGCTCGCGCGCTATTTGCGCGGCAACCCCGGCGTCCGCGTCGCGATCGACGGGTTCACGGACTCACGCGGGACGGATGCGCATAACCAGGGCCTGTCCGAGCGCCGCGCGGCGAGCGTCCGCCAGGCGTTCGACGACATGGACGTCGTCCGCGCGCGGTTCAGCGTCGTCGGCCACGGCGAGCGCGACCCTGTCGCCACGAATGCAACGCCGGCCGGCATGCGCCTCAACCGCCGCGTCGAAGTGACCCTGCTAGGCCAGCGCGCCGACCGCTTCTGAGGACCGTCTCCCTCGCCCCTCCGGGGAGAGGGAAGGGGCCCGCGGCCCTTGCCGTGGGAAGGGAGAGGGGAGTGAGGCTCGCGACGCTGATCCCAACTCCCCCTCACCCTCCCGTCGCCTACGGCTCCTCCCTCCCTCTCCCCAAGGGGAGAGGGACACGCCCGACCCAACCTGTACCACCCCGGCGAAGGCCGGGGCCCAATTGGGGGACATTGCTGACGAAGCGCAGTTCGTCGTTACTGCGACCTTTCCAATTGGACCCCGGCCTTCGCCGGGGCGGTGCTACCTTCGCCTGGGCGGTGCTAGGGCGAGCGCGCTGTCCTACACAGCCAGACGCTGTCACCATCCCCGCATGGCGCTCCCAACCTCCGCGAAACCGGCACGCCCGACATCCGAAGTGCACACCCGCGCCAAAACGCTTCCAGCGTCTGCACTTCCTATACTTCACTCGCCGACGCCTCAGCCCTTCAGGCCATTTCGCTTCCGTTTCGGCCCTCGGATGCCTATATACTTGTCATGGCATCCAACCCTGAATCCAATAATCCCAACCTCCCGAACATGGGCGACTACGGCGCCGACTCGATCAAGGTCCTCAAGGGCCTCGACGCGGTGCGGAAACGCCCCGGCATGTACATCGGCGACACCGACGACGGCTCGGGCCTCCACCACATGGTGTTCGAGGTCAGCGACAACGCGATCGACGAGGCGCTCGCCGGGCATTGCGACCGGATCGACATCGTCCTCAACGCCGACGGATCGGTCAGCGTCACCGACAATGGCCGCGGTATCCCGACCGGCATCCACACCGAGGAAGGCGTGTCCGCAGCCGAGGTCATCATGACCCAGCTCCACGCCGGCGGTAAGTTCGAGAACACCAACGACGAGAACGCGTACAAGGTCTCGGGCGGCCTGCACGGCGTCGGCGTCTCGGTCGTCAACGCGCTCAGCGAATGGCTCGACCTGACGATCTGGCGCAACGGCGAGGAGCATTACATGCGCTTCGCGTTCGGCGATGCGGTCGCGCCATTGAAGGTCGTTGGCCCCGCCACCGAAGGCCAGAAGGGGACGCGAGTCACCTTCTTCCCGTCGCCCGCCACCTTCAAGATCACCGATTTCGACTTCGACAAGCTCGAACATCGTTACCGTGAGCTCGCGTTCCTCAACTCGGGCGTCCGCCTGTTCCTCAGCGACGCGCGGCACGAGGAAATGAAGACCGTCGAGCTCTATTACGAGGGCGGCATCGCCGCGTTCGTGAAGTATCTCGATCGCGCGAAAGTGCCGTTGATGCCCGAGCCCGTCGCGATCAGCGGCACGCGCGACGATGTCACGATGGACGTCGCGCTGCAGTGGAATGATTCGTATTACGAGAACGTCCTCGCCTTCACGAACAACATCCCGCAGCGCGACGGCGGCACGCACATGGCCGCGTTCCGCGCCGCGTTGACCCGCACACTTAATAACTACGCCGAGAAATCGGGCATGTTGAAGAAGGAAAAGGTCCAGCTCACCGGCGAGGACATGCGCGAAGGCCTGACCGCGATCGTCTCGGTAAAGCTGCCCGATCCCAAGTTCAGCAGCCAGACCAAGGACAAGCTCGTCTCGTCCGAAGTCCGCCAGCCCTTGGAAAGCCTGATGGCCGACAAGATGGCGGAATGGCTGGAAGAGAACCCCGCGCACGGGAAAGCGATCGTCGCCAAGATCATCGACGCCGCCGCCGCCCGCGAAGCCGCCAAGCGCGCCCGCGAACTGACGCGTCGCAAGGGCGTGATGGACATCGCCTCGCTCCCCGGCAAGCTCGCCGACTGCCAGGAGCGCGATCCCGCCAAGTCCGAACTGTTCCTGGTCGAGGGTGACTCGGCAGGCGGCTCGGCAAAGCAGGGCCGCGATCGCCATTTCCAGGCGATCCTCCCACTCCGCGGCAAGATCCTGAACACCGAGCGCGCGCGCGAAGACCGGATGTTGTCGAGCCGTGAGATCGGCACGCTCATCACCGCGATGGGCACCGGCATCCGCGACGACTTCAACGCGGACAAGCTGCGCTACCACAAGATCGTCATCATGACCGACGCAGACGTCGACGGCGCACACATCCGCACGCTGTTGCTGACGCTGTTCTACCGTCACATGCCCAAGATCATCGAGGGCGGGTATCTCTACATCGCCCAGCCGCCGCTCTACAAAGCGACCAAGGGCCGGTCCGAGGTTTACCTCAAAGACGACGCGGCGCTCGACGAGTATCTGGTCGATGCCGGCGTCAATACGATGGTGCTCGACGGCCCCGGCGGCGGTCGCTCGGGTCGCGACCTGAAGGACCTGGTCGATCACGCGCGCCGCATGCGCACGCTGATGCGCTACGTCCCCAAGCGCTACGATGCTGGCATGATCGAGGCACTGGCGCTCGGCGGCGTGTTCGATCCCGAGGCGTCGGTCGAGGACCGGACGTCGCGACTGGAGATCGTCACGCACCGTCTCGAACTTGACGACGGCGACGCCCGCTGGAGCGCGGTGCTGACCGAAGACGGCGGCATCCACTTCCAGCGCGCGTGGCGCGGCGTCACCGATCACCACATCATCGAGGCCAGCTTCCTGGTGTCGGCCGAGGCGCGCAAGCTGCACGCACTGTCGGGTGAACAGTCCGAGAGTTACGCGCACACCTCGAACCTCGTCCCCGCAAGCAAGGCCTCGCAGGCCGAAGAGCCCGAGGCCGAAGAGGGCGCGGAAACCGGTGCCGGCGTGATCGGCTCCGCGACCGTCGTCGCGACGCGCGGCTCGACGCAGGTCTCGCGTCCGAGCCACCTGCTCGACGCGATCCTGACCGCGGGGCGGAAAGGTCTTGCAATTCAGCGCTACAAGGGCCTGGGCGAGATGAACGCGGAACAGCTCTGGGAAACCACGCTTGATCCGTCGGTCCGCTCGATGCTCCGCGTCACCGCGGTCAACGCCGAGAGCGCGAACGAGATCTTCACCCAGCTGATGGGCGAAGTCGTCGAACCCCGCCGCGAGTTCATCCAGGACAACGCGCTCAACGTCGCCAACCTCGACGTCTGAGGACGGAACATCGAACGTCCAACCGCGCTTAACGGCCATCTATCTAGGAGCGTAGAACATGGCCGAAGACCGGTTGGACATCGATATGGAGACCCTCGAGGACAATAGCGACCTGCGTCAGGTCGAGTTCGAGGGCGAAGTCAGCGAGGAACGCTATCAGTTCGCGGTGCAATATGATGTGCTCGAAGCGCTGAGCACGGTGGCGCCCGAGGGTGATGCGGTGGCGATCTTCAAACAGCATCTCGACGAAATTGCCGACCTCGGCGTCGTCGCGCTGGCCCGCGATCCCGACCAGGAGATCGTCGTGATCAGCGAGAACGATCTCGACTGACAGCGGCATTTGACGTGGCGGTCGTCGCGTTCGCCTTGCGGACGTGGCGGCCCCGCCAGAAGCGGATCGCGGTGATAACCAGCGCCGCGACCGCGACTAGGATCGCGACGCCGACCAGCTTCTGCTTCGGCATGACTTTGTCGACCAGCTCGATCAGCCCGTCGCCGAACACGTAGCCGATCCCGGTGAACAACACGCCCCAGACCAGCGCCGAGATCGCGTTGAGCACCACGAAGGTGCGTGCGGGGATATGCGAGGTACCGATCGCGATCGGGCTGATCGTACGCAGTCCGTAAAGGAACCGGAAGCCGAGGATGAAGATCGTCGGATGTCGATCGAGCGTGTCGAGCGCCTTGGCGAAGGCGGGCTTTTCGGCGATCCGGCGGACCCGCTTGGTATCGCGATAACGGCGGCCGGCGAAGAAGAAGAGCTGATCCGCGAAGAACGATCCGGTCACCGCGGCGGCGGCGCTGCCGACCAGCGATACTAGATGCTGGTGCGCGAGCAGGCCGCCGGTGACGACGCTGGTTTCACCCTCGAACGCTGCGCCGAGGAAGATCGCGGCAAGGCCGTACTGCGAAATGAAGCTTTCGATCGACATTCGCCGCCCTTGCCGGACCGCACGGGGTTTGGCCAGCCGTGCTTATCGGCCCAGATAGTGCATCTTGCCGATCGGGACGCCGCGCATCCGTAAAAGCGCGTAGGCCGTTGTAATGTGGAAATAGAAATTGGGCAGGACGAAGGCGAGCACGTAGCTTTTGCCGGTGAAGTCGATGCTGCCACCCGGCGTGACGAGCGTGACCGGGGCGTCCTCCTTGCCGTCGATCGCTGCGCGGGGAACGGTGTCGAGAAACGCGAGCGTCGCGGCAATCCGCTGCTGGAGCGCGACGAAGCTGGCTTCGTCGTCCGCCATGGCGAGATTGGGGATGTCGCCGATCCGCACCATCGCGCCCTTTGCGGTGTCGCTCGCGCGCTGCACCTGCGCGGTCAGCGGCGTCATGTCGGCGGTCAGCCGGATGTCGAGCATGTCCGCCTCCGCGATGCCGTGGTCACGCGCGAACGTCTCGCCGACGGTCAGGATCGTCGACAGGCTGGCAAAACCGCGGCGAAAGGCGGGGACGGTGAGGTCGTAGAGGCTGGTCATGCGAGAAGGCTAGGCGCGCTCTGCAGGCGGGTCGAGCAGGAACGTCGCCAGTGCGCTCCAGGCGGGGTGCTTGGCCGCGATGCCGACGGTGTGGAGCGGACTGCTCGATGGGAGCGCGACGATCTCGGGGCCAGCGACGTCGCGGCCAAGGAGCTTCATGCCTTGCTTGAGCGCGGTGCCGCCGTTGAACGCGATCGCGCGGAGATGCGGCAGGGTGGCGATCAGCCTGGGGAGGTCGTTGCCTTCTATATCGACGATCGCCGCATCGGTGCTGCCTGCGCGGCGGGCCGAACCGATGACATCCCACAGCGCAACGCGGGCCTCGCGTAACGCGTCGAGCCGGTCGTCATAGTCCAGCACGGCGAGGTCGCGACCGACGACGGGCGACATCAGCTGCCAGAACTGGTTCTGCGGATGTGCGTAATAGCGTTGCGCCGCGAGCGAGCGATCCCCTGGCAGGCTGCCGAGGACGAGCAGGCGCGCATCGGGTGCTGCGATCGGGGGGAAGGAGTGCTTGAGGGACATGGGGTGTCTCTAACCCAACCCTCTACATACGCCGATCACGAAACGACGTGTTCCACCACTGCACCACCCCGGCGGAGGCCGGGGCCCAATTGGAAGAGTGGAAGTAACGGAGCGCAACGCTTGGTTGGCGACGTTCCCCGGTTGGGCCCCGGCCTCCGCCGGGGTGGTGCTCCTGTGATGTCGTCAATCGAACCCCGAACAAACCCCGGTGATTGCGCATAATCCCGCAAGCGTCCTATCACACGCGCATGAAGATCATGCTCTCCGCCAGCCTCGCCGTGCTCGCCTTTGCGAGTGCCCCCGCCGCCGCCCGGCAGCTCACCATCGACGACGTGACGATGCTCAGCCGCGTCGGCGCGCCGACCGCGTCGCAGGACGGGCGTTGGCTCGTCTGGGCACAACGCGAGACCGATCTCGCCGCGGACAAGGGGCGCTACGACCTCTGGCGTCTCGATCTGAGCACGCAGGGCGCGACGCCGGTAAAGCTGCTCGCCGATCCGCAGGTCAACGAGAACGATCCGCAGATCGTGGGCAACACGGTGTATTTCACCTCAGACAAGGGCGGCGAGGATGCAGTCTGGTCGGTGCCCGTAACGGGCGGCACACCGCGCAAGCTGACCAGCTTCAAGGGTGGGTTCAGCGGCTTCAAGGTCGCGCCTACCGGCGACAGGCTGCTCGTCTGGGCGGATCGCAAGCCCGGCGCGCCGAGCCTCGAGCCGGCGATGGTGAAGAAGGATCCGAACGCGGGCGCCGGCCGCACCTACGACCAGCTGTTCGTACGGCATTGGGATACGTGGGCGGATGGCACACGATCGCAGCTGTTCGTCTTGCCGCTGACCGCGACCGGCGCGCCCGGCAACGGCGTCGCGATCGTCGGCGCGCTGGTTGGCGATACGCCCTCGAAGCCCAACGGCGGCGGCGAGGAAATCTCGTGGAGCCCCGACGGCCGCACCGTCTATTTCGCGATGCGTGAGGCTGGCCGGATCGAGGCGCTGTCGACCAATCTCGATATCTTCTCCGCGCCCGCGGACGGTTCGGCCGCGCCGGTCAACCTGACCGCGGCGAACAAGGCGACCGACAATCTGCCGACGGTATCGCCCGATGGCCGGACGCTCGCGTTCTTCGCGATGCGGCGACCGGGGTTCGAGGCGGATCGCCAGGTGCTGACGCTGCGCGACATCGCCAGCGGCAAGACGGTGTCGCTGACCGAGCGCTGGGACCGCTCGGTCGGTTCGATCGCATGGGCGCCCGATTCGAAGTCGCTCTACGTGACGGCGGACGACACGCAGGAGACGCCGCTGTTTCGCGTCGATGCGACCACCGGCGCGGTCACGCGGCTGACTCAGGAGGGTCATGTCAGCGCGGTCGCGATTACCCCGCGCGGTCCCGTGGTGGCGATCGACAGCCTCACCGCACCCGCCGATTTCTACCGCGTCGCGGGCACCGGTGCGCCGCAGCGCCTGACCCAGGTCAACGCGACGAAGCTTGCCGGGATCGACATGCCGACCGTCACGCGGTTCAACTTCAAGGGCGCGAACGCGGACACCGTCTGGGGCTATGCGGTGAAGCCGTATGGCAGCACGGGGAAGGTCCCGATCGCGTACATGGTCCACGGCGGACCGCAGGGGTCGAGCAACAACAGCTGGTCGTATCGCTGGAACCCCGCGGTATTTGCGGGCGCGGGTTACGGACTGGTCGCGGTCGATTTCCACGGCTCGACCGGCTACGGGCAGGGCTTCACCGATGCGATCAGCAACAACTGGGGCGGCTGGCCGCTCGAGGATCTGCAAAAGGGTCTGAAGGCCGCGACCGACAAGTTCGCGTGGCTCGATGCGGACAATGCGTGTGCGCTCGGCGCGTCGTACGGCGGCTACATGATGAACTGGATCGAGGGGCAGTGGCCCGATCGCTTCAAGTGTATCGTCCAGCATGACGGCGTGTTCGACGCGCGCGCGATGGCGTACGAGACCGAGGAGCTCTGGTTCGACGAGTGGGAGCATGGCAGGAAAGCCTATTACGAGGACCCGCAGGCGTTCGAGAAATGGAACCCGGTCAATTACGTCGCCAAGTGGAAGACGCCGATGCTGGTGATCACCGGCGAGAAGGACTTCCGGATTCCGTACACGCAGGGATTGGCGACGTTCACCGCGCTCCAGCGGCGCGGCATCCCGTCGCGGCTACTGGTCAACCCAGGCGAGAACCACTGGGTGCTGAAGCCGAAGAACTCGCGGCAATGGTATGGCGAGGTGCTCGGCTGGATGGATAAGTGGACGGCGAAATAATTCCCCCATGCCGTCATGCCGGAGCCCTTCCGGCATGACGACACGAGCTCACATCAGCCACCGCTCCCCAGCACGTTGATCGTGAACGCCAGCACGCCGATGTTGAACACGAACGCTGCCATGCACTGGCCAAGCGCGGCTTTGCGCACCCGGCGTGAGGTGATCGCGACGTCGGAGGTCTGGAACGTCATCCCCAGCGTGAACGCGAAATAGGCGAAGTCCCAGTAATCGGGCTCGTCGCAACTCGGGAAATCGAGGCCCTTGGCGTCCTTCCCGTCCGGATCGTCGACATAATAAAGATGCGCGTAGTGCAGCGTGTAGATCATGTTCGAAAACAGCCACGCCAGCGCCAGCGTCGCGATCGTCAGCGCGATCCCGACCGCGTCGTTCTTGCCCTGCAGTTCCTTGGCGACCGCGACCAGGATGACGAGCATGATCATACCGCTGAACCCGAGCAGCACCGCGCGATTGGCGTCGTTCTCTTCCGCCGCGCGGCGCATCCGTGCCGCGGTGGCGTTGCGGAACAGCGTCGAAACCGCGATCAGGAACACGACCGCAGCGACGTCGAACGCCGCCATCGTCCCCCGGCCCAACCCGATACGTGGGATCAGCGCGGCGAGGCCGATCGCGAAGACCAGCACGAACAGGATGAAGCGCGGCGGGGCAACGCGTTGGCCTAGGCCCCAATATCTGGCTTTGCTGGTCATGCCACAGCGCTAGCGCTTCGCGGGCACGTCGCCTAGATACGCGCGCATCATGGCCAAGACAGAAACCCCCCGTTTGCAGACCCCACGCCGCATCCGTGGCACCCAGGACATTTTCGGCGACGAGCAGCGCCGCTTCGCGCACGTCCTGTCGACGTTCGAACGCGTGCGGGCTCTGTATTGCTTCCAGCGCGTCGATATCCCGGTGTTCGAGTCGACCGCGGTGTTCGCGCGCTCGCTCGGCGAGACGACCGATGTCGTGTCGAAGGAGATGTACACGTTCGAGGATCGCGGCGGAGACTCGCTCACGCTCCGCCCCGAGTTCACCGCCGGTATTGCCCGCGCGTATCTGACCGAAGGCTGGCAGCAGTTCGCGCCGATGAAGCTCACCACCAGCGGTCCTGTGTTTCGCTACGAACGCCCACAAAAGGGGCGGTTTCGGCAGTTCCACCAGATCGACGCCGAGGTGATCGGGGCGGCTGAACCAGCGGCGGACGTCGAACTGCTCGTGCTGGCGGACCAACTGCTGCGCGAACTCGGCATTTCCGAGGGCGTGACGTTGCAGCTCAACACGCTGGGCGACGCGGCGACGCGCGATGCGTGGCGCGAGGCGCTGGTCGCGCATTTCGAGGCGCACCGTGGAGAGTTGTCTGATGACAGCCTGACGCGGCTCGAAAAGAACCCGATGCGGATCCTCGACTCGAAGGACCCGCGCGACCGCCCGATCGCCGACAGCGCGCCCGATATCGACGCGTATCTGACGCCCGAGGCACGCGCGTTCTTCGAGGCGGTGACGGCCGGGCTCGATGCGGCGGGGGTAGCGTGGGAGCGCAACGCGCGCCTGGTGCGGGGCCTGGATTACTATCGCCACACCGCGTTCGAGTTCGTGACCGACCGGCTAGGTTCGCAGGGGACCGTGCTGGCCGGCGGCCGGTATGACGGGCTGATCGGGTCGCTCGGCGGGCCGGAGACGGCGGGCGTCGGCTGGGCTGCGGGTGTCGAGCGGTTGGCTATGTTGCTGGATGAACCGGCTGAGCAGCGCGCCCAAGTCATCGTCGTTGCAGAGGACGACGACTCAAGTCTCGATGCGATCGCCCTGATTTCCGACCTCAGGCGAAATGGAGTGTCCGGAGATATGGTTGCTTCCGGTTCGCCGAAAAAACGCTTCGACAAGGCCGTCAAGGCAGTCCCACAGGCAATCGTGAGCGTTCGTCGTGCCGACGGCGAAGTCGTTCGAAAGTTGAAGATGCTCGGGTCTGAAGCCGAAGCGCTTGAGGCCCAATTGAAGACGCTGCTGTCGTGATGGCTCATCCGCAAATCCTCCCCGGCACGGGGAGGTGGCAGTGCGCGGCACTGACGGAGGGGGGCTTCCACGTCGCGCAACCCCTGGGGCCCGCCCCCTCCACCCCCCTTCGGGCGGTCCCCCTCCCCGTGCCGGGGAGGATTTGATGACCCAGATCTCCCCCGACCGCATCCGCGCGATCGAGGCTCGGCGTGACGAGTTGCAGGCGCTGATGTCGACCGGCGATCTCCCCTCCGACCGCTTCGTCGCGGTATCGAAGGAATATGCCGAGCTCGAACCCGTAGCCCAGGCCGCCACCGAAGTGCGCCGGTTGCGGCAGGAGGCGGAGAGCCTCGCGTTCATGGCCGAGGATGCCGACGACGAACTCCGCGCGATGGCGTCGGACGAGCTGCACGAGAACCGCACGCTGCTCGAGACCGCGGATCGCAAACTCGCGCTCGCGCTGTTGCCGCGCGATGCCGCCGACGAGCGCGCGGCGATGCTCGAGATCCGCGCCGGTACCGGTGGCGACGAGGCGGCGCTGTTCGCGGGCGACTTGTTCCGGATGTACCAGCGCTATGCCGAGTCGCAGGGCTGGCGGGTCGAGATGATCTCCGGCTCGTCGTCCGACGCGGGCGGCTTCAAGGAAGTCGTCGCGAGCGTCACCGGCCAGGGCGTGTTCGCCAAATTGAAGTTCGAGAGCGGCGTCCACCGCGTCCAGCGCGTTCCGACCACCGAAGCGGGCGGCCGGATCCACACCTCGGCGGCGACCGTCGCGGTGCTGCCCGAGGCGGAGGAGGTCGACGTCAAGATCGACGACAAGGACCTGCGCATCGACGTCTATCGCTCGTCGGGCCCCGGCGGCCAGTCGGTCAACACGACGGACTCTGCGGTGCGGATCGTCCACATCCCGACCGGGCTGACCGTGATTCAACAGGACGAGAAGTCGCAGCACAAGAACAAGGCCAAGGCCCTCCGCGTGCTCAGGACGCGGCTGTACGAGGCGGAACGCGACCGGTTGCATGCCGAGCGGGCAGGCGCGCGGAAGTCGATGGTTGGCTCGGGCGATCGCTCGGAGCGGATCCGCACGTACAACTTCCCGCAAGGCCGCGTGACCGATCACCGCATCAACCTGACGCTGCACCGCCTGCCTGAGATCGTCGCGGGCGAAATGGACGAACTGATCGGCGCGCTGGTCGCGCAGGACGAAGCGGACCGCTTGGCGCAGCTGGATGGCTGAGCTCACCCCAGCCGCAACGCCATTCCCCTTCCGCTTGCGGGAGGGGTTAGGGGAGGGGCTTCTTGCTAACGGCATCGCTCGGTGACAGCCCCTCCCCCGACCCCTCCCGCAAGCGGGAGGGGAGCAGTGAGTGCAGCGCTTGCCACCGCCGCTGCGCGGTTCGGCTTCTCCGCCACCCCGCGCCTAGACGCGGAACTCCTGATGGCGCACGCACTCGGCGTCGAGCGTAACGCGATCCTCCTCGACCCGACCCGCTACGCCGTCCCCGACACCTTCGCCGCGCTCGTCGACCGCCGCCTCAACCACGAGCCGATCGCCTACATCACCGGCACCCGCGGCTTCTGGTCGATCGACCTCACCGTCGGCCCCGGCGCGCTCGTCCCCCGTGCCGACAGCGAAACGCTCCTGATCGCCGCGCAAGCGCACTTCGCCAGCCGCGCGCCCGCGACGGTACTCGACCTCGGCACCGGCCCCGGCACGCTCCTTCTCGCAGCCCTCGACGAATGGCCGGCACAAGGCCTCGGCGTCGACTATTCGCCCCAAGCGCTAGACTACGCCCGCGCCAACGCCGCTGCCCTCAACATGACCGACCGCGCCCGCTTCATCCGCGGGAGTTGGGCGAGCGCGATCACCGGCCAGTTCGACCTGATCCTCGCCAACCCGCCCTATATCGCCACCGACGAGATGCTCCCGGCCGAAGTCCATGGCCACGAACCGCACGCCGCTCTGTTCGCCGGCAGCGACGGGCTCGACGACTACCGCATCCTCGCCGCGCAACTCCCGGCGCTGATCGCGCCCGGCGGCGCGGCCGTCATTGAGATCGGATCGACGCAAGCCGAGCCTGTCACCGCACTGCTCGAAGCGCAGGGTTTGCACGTCGCGCTCCACCACGACTATGGAAACAACCCTCGTGCGCTGGTCGCGACGACAGGAATACGGCGCTAACCGGCAGTTTTCGCTTGTAGTATGGCCCTTGCGCCCGCTATCACGCGGGCAGGGGCACGCACTCTCGACGATTGGTCGGTTTAGAGCGATGACCCGCATCCTTCGCTTTGAGGTCGCTGCAGTCCGGCGGCCCTGGCAAGTTCGACGCACCGATCTCGTTTAGATCGTCGGTGCGCGGCGGGGGGTTTGCACCGCATTTCGGAGCACGACCAGATTTTGGTTCGACGACTGAGGACACAAGCTTGATCAACAACCGGCAAGCCGGCCGCCGTCGCGGTCGTGGCAACAATAATAATGGCGGCGGTGGCGGTGGTGGCGGTCAACGCCAGGGCGGCGGCGGTGGCCAGGGTGGTCGCGATACCGGCAACCGCATCGATAGCCGCGCGCGCGGCAACGCGAGCCAGCTGTACGAGAAGTACAAGAACCTCGCGCGCGACGCGCAGCAGCAGGGCGACCGCGTCAACATCGAATATTACCTCCAGTTCGCGGATCATTATTTCCGCGTCCTGAGCGAGACGCGCGCACGGTTCGAAGAGAGCCAGCCGCAGGCGCAGCAGCAGCCGCGTCGCCAGCAGCCGTTCGATCTCGACGGCGACGACGATTACGGCGACGAGGGCGAACCGATCCGCTCCGGCGAGCAGCAGGGGCAGGCTTCGGCTGAGCAGCAGAATGGCGGCCAGAACGGCCAGTACCAGAACGCGCCCCGCCAGAATCGCGACACGCAGAACCGCGAAGATCGTCCGCAGCGCGATGACCGGCCGCAGCGTGAAGAGCGCCCGCGGTACGAGAACACCCGCTATGAGGGCCAGCGTAACGAAGGTCAGCGTAACGAGGGCCAGCGTAACGAGGGCCAGTCGCGCAACGAAGGTCAGCGCGAAGACCGCGTTCGTGGCGAAGGCCAGCGCAACCAGCGCAACGCTCCCCGCGATACGCAGCAGCGCGACGAGCGTAGCGGCGAAGAGCAGGGCCAGGCCCGTGAGAACCAGGCCCGTGAGAACCAGGCCCGTGAGAACCAGGCGCGCGAGACCCAGCCTCGCGACGAGCAAGTCCGCGAGCCGCGCTCCGACTACCGCGATGCGCCGCAGCGTGAGACGATCCGTCGCACGCCGCGCACCAGCGTCCAGGTCGCCAACGCCAACCAGGATTCGGAAGCCGACGCGGTCCGTTCGGTAACCGAAGCTTCAGAGCAGGTTGCCCAGCCGATCGAAGCCGTCGAGACGACGACGCCTGTCGCCGCAGCCACCGAGGAGCAGCCCCGCCGTCGCGGTCGTCCGCGCCGCGATCGCAGCCTCGACGCACCCGTTGCGACCGAAGATGCAGCACCGACCGCATTCGATGCGGACCGCCTGCCGCCATCGCTCGGCATCTCGGCCATAACGCCGACGCCAACGCCGGCGACCGAAGCGACCGTTGCCAGTGATACGGCGCCGGAAGAAAAGCCCCGTCGTCGCCGCGTTCGTGCGGTACCGGACGAGGTCGCGGGCTGAAGCCGTCATCCCGGACTGGTCCGGGGCATAGCTGAGACCTGAAAGGGCCGGTGCCGCGTCACGCGACACCGGCCTTTGTCATGTTCGACGTCTGATCGACGTCATGATCGGCGTCCGCTCAATCGATCCGCGCGACATCCTCGTCGTGACCGCTTCCCGAACTCAGGAACGCGAGCCCCATCAGCAGCCCGGCCATCATCACCGATCCGCCGACCCCGCCGATCACGGCCAGCATCGTCACCAGATGCAGCGGCCCCTGCAGATGCGCCATCGCCGCGATCACCGCCGCGACGCAGATCGCCGCCGCCAGCACCATCCACGCCATGATCGCGCGAAACCGCGCCCATGCGAACGCCGCATAATGCGGGTCGTCCAACCCGGCCGGTGGTTCAGGCAGTCGATCGGTCATCGCTTCACATTGCCGCGCAAACATGGTTTCCTCAAGTCAGGCGCACCAGACGCATATGAGGAGAGGCGAAGATGACGATCGCGGCGATCCTGAAGGACCGAAAGGGCGGCATAGAGTCGCTCCACCCGGACTCCACTGTGGCGGAGGCGGTGGCGCTGCTCGCAGAGAAGCGGATCGGCGCGGCACCGGTGCTCGACGGCGACCGGGTGGTCGGCATATTCTCCGAACGCGATGTCATCCACTGCCTGCAATCGGACGGGGCCGCGGCGCTGGACCGGCGGATCGCCGATGTGATGACTACCGCGGTGAAGTCGGTCGGGCCAAACGAGTCCGCGATCGGCGCGCTGTCGCTGATGACTCAGCGCCGCATCCGCCATCTGCCGGTGATCGACGGCGACACGCTGGTCGGCTTCGTCTCGATCGGCGACTTGGTCGCATACCGCATCGACCGGATCGAAGCCGATGCCGCAGCGATGCGCGAATACATTCAGTCCGCCTAGATCAGGGGGGCTAAACTAGGCGGCGACAGGTTGCTTTCGCACCACGGCGATCAGTTCGCGCACCGTCGCCCGCGCAAAGATCAGCATCGACGCCGCATAGACCGCTGCGCCGATAGCCACGAGGACCAACAGCCGCCAATGCGCGTCGAGCGGCGGCAGGCCGCGATCCACCAGCCCGACGATCAGCGCCATCGCGATCGCCGCCAGCGCCGGTGATGCGACCGCCCGCGCCACGTCTCGCGCGCGCACCCCGATTACCGGCAGCGTCCGCCATGCGCTGATCGCCAGGTAGAGCGGATACGCGGTGATCCACGCGATGCCCATGCCGGTAGGGCCCCATTGCACGCCGACCAGAAACGCCGTGGTCAGGATCATTGCACCGACCGCGCCGTTCTGGACGCCGATCCCCGGACGGCCGCGCGCGTCGGATGCTGGCGTGAACAACACCTGCAACGTCATGAACGGCATCGCCAGCGCGAGCAGGTGGACGATGGGCGCCGTCTCGCGCCATTTGTCGCCCAGCACGGTCAGCACCAGCGGCTCGGCGGTTGCGGCCAGCCCCATGTAGAATGGCATCGCGACGATCATCACCATCCGCACCCCCTTCACGAACGCGCGCCCGATCGCGGCGGGATCGGCTTGCATCCGCGCATAGGCGGAGAAGGCGACCTCGTTCAGCGGCGGCACGAATTTCGAGACGAAGATCTGCGTGAGGAACAGGCTGGTCGTATAGATGCCGAGCATGTGCGGCGAAAAGCTGCGCCCAGCGATGAACACGTCGGTCTGGCTCTGCAGGAACCAGAACAGCTGCCCCGCGGCCATCACCCCGCCATAACGCGCGATCGTCCCGGCGCCGCGAAAGTCAAAGCTCGGCCAGACCAGCGACCGCGCGCTCCACGTCATCATCGCGCCGCGCACGCTAAACAGCACAATCGGCGCCAGCACCAAAGTCCATACCCCGAGACCATAGAGCGCACCGCCGAGCGCCGCACTGGCCGAGGCGATCGACGCGGTGATGTTAGCCTTGGCCTGGTGACGGAAATCCATCGCCCGCGAGAGCAGCGCATACGGGAGCGCGATGAAGGGGGTCGTCAGATAGAGCAGCGCCTGGACGCGGAGCATGTCGCCGACGATCGGCTGGCGATAATAGGCGGAGGCGAGTGGTGCGAGTGAGAGCTGCGCGACGGCAAGCCCGACGTTCAAAACGATCAGCATCCCGAACAGCTGCCGGACTTCGCGCTCGCTGATCTCCTTTTGCTGGATCAGCCCGCTCGCCAAGCCATAGCCGTTGAGCATCGCCATGAAGGTGAGAACCACCTGGCACATCGCGAACAGGCCGTAATCGGCGGGCGCGAGGATGCGGATAACGAGAAAGGTCGCGCACCATTGTACCATCTGCGCGACGATCTGGCTGCCCGACCGCCATATGAGTGCGCTACGGACTTGGCCGGCGAGCGAGGTTGGTGCGGAAGGCGCACCCAAAGCGCCCGACGGCCCTGGCGCCGACACGGTCTCGGGCACGTTCGCCGGCGGGGGGGCAGGGATCACGGTATCCATCGTATCGGGCATGTAGCGATATGGGCCTTCACAAGCGCTTAAGGCGAGGCCCTAAAGACGGATGGTGCGTGCCACAGGACGCGGGGGCATCCTTTGGAAATCTCCGGCGGTGGAATGAAGTGCAGTTACAAGTGCTTCGTCAGCACCGGCAGGGGGGTGTGGGGCGTCATAAACGCGCCAACTCGAGAAAATTGCCACAAATGTGAAAGATTGTGTTTGACGCGAATCGGAACCCCGCTTAGAGGGGTGTCACCGCAGCGGAGTGCCTAACGGCTTCTGCGACGGTCGCAAAAAACCAGATGCTGCAAGCTTTCTCGGAAGGGAGGGTTATGCGAGTGTCGGTATTTTTGTCGGCTCTTTGACATTGTAGGTTAAGATGAAGGGACATGTGGGCGGCGGCTTGCGGTTCTCGGGCTCCTCAAGGG